>NZ_BLWJ01000001.1:0-925956 GCF_013374055.1 Cobetia sp. 5-11-6-3
GCCTGAGCCGTCGGGGCCTGCTGGGCGGTGCCGACGACGACGTCCTGGCTGACGGACTGCTGGACACGCTGGGCGGCCGGGCTGTCATCCGCCGCGAAGGTGGCGGTGCTGACGGTGGCGAGAGCGGCGGCGGCGATCAGGGTCTTGATGGTGTTCATGATGATTTCCTCGATGAAGATGAAGTGATGATCAGTCCTGGAAATGCAGGTCAGGGATGATGGTCAATCAGACGTTGCTGTCGCTCAGGGCGTGCTGAACGCGGGTCGCGGCGACGCTCTTGCCAGCGTCATTGTCGAAGGCCTGTTCACGACTGGCGGTAGCGCTGCCTTGCCCTTCAATGGAGGACTGGGTCAGGGCGGTCTCGACACGACCTGCCGCGACGCTCTTGCCGGTCTCCGCGAAGGTGGCCTGAGCCGTCGGGGCCTGCTGGGCGGTGCCGACGACGACGTCCTGGCTGACGGACTGCTGGACACGCTGGGCGGCCGGGCTGTCATCCGCCGCGAAGGTGGCGGTGCTGACGGTGGCGAGAGCGGCGGCGGCGATCAGAGTCTTGAGATTCAGAGTTTTCATTGGGTTTTCCTTTCTATGTCCTGGGCAATATTGCCCTTGTGATGTCGTATGCAGTCTTGGCTGCATCCGTCTAGCTTGTTAACAGACTAATGATTATTGCGCTATCACACTAGCCGTGCTGCTGGCAGCTCACTGTTTCCATCAAAGAACCAGATTGCATTGCCTGGGCATTGCCCTGCTCCTGAGGAGTGTTGGTGAACCTCAAGATGTACAACCTTCAATCCTCTTCTGCATCACTTCTGTACAATCTTGAAGGTGCGGACATCCCATGATCGAGAGCGGATCAGATGCTTGGCACTGTCCAGGACACTGCCGTATGACGTTTAAACTTTGGTCGCAATCATCAGAAAGGCATTCATCAGCAACTTGTCCTCTTACCCTGCTGAAACCCTCACCGTTGTGCTTGATGAGTATTACGCTTGAGCAAACGGGTTGGATGCATGCCATCTTCAAAAAAGTCGCAGGCGTCTTGACAGATGCCTGCCGTCGACCAGATCCAGACTGCCGTTTCGTGCAATGTGGAGTGAGCGCATTGTGGACGAATCCCGCATCGGCACATATCCCCCCACTGGAACAGCATTGATTCCACTGGCGAACCAATAAAAGCCTGTATTGAACGTCTGGTCAGGCAGCAGTCTACGACTTTGGTAATAACCTCAGCGTTATCAATCGCTTACGAAACCCTCTGATGCTGTCCTCGGATCGCCCACTTGAGGCATGCCCTCACCTTTGCGCTACCGACGTTTCGTGACAGCCGGCAAAAAGGCATCGTCAGACACGAAAACGCGGGGCAATCCAAGGATTGCCCCGCGTTCAGTCAGCTAGCGTTGCGCGTATCTCAATAGCCCGGGTATTTCTCCCAGACCCACCGCTCGTCCTTGCCACCCCCGTCGGTATAGAGCTCCCAGCGAGCGCAATCGTGCAGGTCCTTGGCGACCTCGCCGATGACCTCTCGCAGTTCAAGCGGCTCCAGCCAATCAGCAGGTATCGCCTCTTCTCCCCATTGTGCCCCGAGCAGGTTGCCCGTGATGGCCCCCGTGGAATCCGAATCCCCATCATGATTGACCGCGATCTGGATCGCGGAGCGGAAATCCCGCGCGGTGAGTGCGCAATACACGGACATCGCCAGGGCCTCTTCCGCGATCCAGCCCAATCCCAGCATCACGACAGCCACCTGCGGCGCAGTGTCGGACTCGGCAAGCTCGCAGGCTTGCTTCAGGGCCTGCATGGTCTCTTCGCAACCTGATTTGCGCTCGAGAATGCGCATGGCGTGCGCAAGTGCCTGTGTCATCGAGTCACCCGCCACCAGGCATTGGGTCATCACCGCCAGCACCCCGCCCGTCAGCTGACCGGTCACGTGGCCATGGGTCAGCGCGCAGACCTCTTCCCCGAGCGCGAAGCACATCTCATGGGAGGCTCCCATCACATGCGCGAACAAGCCGACGGGTGCCACGCGCATCACACCCCCACAGCCCTTGCTGTCGTTCTGCGCGGTGTCACTGTAGGTGCACACCTGCTTGAGCGCGGACAGACACGTCATGCCCGGGGCGCGGCGCGAATGCAGTGCCGGCTGCTTGATCAACCAGCCACTGTCCAGCCATTCCTGTTCCGTTGCCTTTTGCGTGCGTTCCCCTTGGGTGTACAGCCAACGTTCATAGGCACTGTTGACCAGGCTACCTTGCGTCGTGATGCCTCTCAGACAGCCGCGTACGTGGCTACGCAACAGACCCTCGGCGGTAAACAGTGTCATCTGCGTATCATCGGTAATCCGCCCCAGCCCGCCATAGGCCGGTGCGTAATCGCGTATTCCTTCACTTCCGAAGCGCGCCTGGATCTCCTCGTGCGACAGGAACTCCACTGCCGCCCCCAGCGCATCTCCCACCGCACCACCCAACAGGCAACCCCGAAACCGCGATGTCGTTTCAAGCGTCATGTCCCTTTCCCCTTCAATGGCCATCAAGATGGCATCAACGACCCTCAACACGGCTTACGCTAGCAGCAACGGCACCTTTGCGGAAAAACGCCCACATCCGGTGGTGCACATAATCAGGCAGAACTGGATAGGCCCCCAGTATCGGTGAGCACTGAGGATGACAGCGACGACGATGGACACCTTATATAGAAGAACGGCCGCCCAGGGGCGGCCGTTCTTCTTGCGGCAGTCATGACCTCATGCCCTCATGACGTCCTGCCGCGTGCCTGTCAGCGATGACTCGGCTGCTCGGCGCAGGCAAATTCTCAGGAGGCAAGCTCGAGAATGTCGTCATACAGCGCCCGGGAGAGTGTGACGCCCTCCTCCAGATGCTTCTGGCGAGCCTGATAGCGACGCTCGGAGGAAAGACGCGCGCCCTGCTGCTTGACCAGGTCGAACAGCCGTTCAGAGCGCAGCATGTGCTGCTGGGGGCTACCCCCCGTGAGACGCGCCGGGTCCATCGCGATGATCATCTCCCCATGATACGGCAGGCTGCCCTTGCCTTGATCATGCTCGCTGGATTCGATACTGAGCATGTCACCGATCAGCGGCCCTGCGATCAGCTCGATCATGATCGCCAGCGCAGAGCCCTTGTGCTCACCGAACGGCAGCATCGCGCCATGATCCAGCACCTCGGCCGGGTCACGGGACGGCGTACCGTCTCGATCAACCCCCCAGCCCAGCGGAATCTCGTCCCCCTGACGACGATGCAGCTCGATATCGCCACGTGCGATGGCACTGGTCGCGAAGTCGAACACGTAGGGATTGCCATCCCCGCGCGGCCAGCCGAAGGCAATGGGGTTGGTGCCCAGCAGGGGCTGGCTGCCTCCATGCGGCGCCATGTACGACTGGGTCGGGTTGCAGGCGATGGCTACCAGCCCTTCCCGCGTCAGCCGCTCGATCTCGACCCACAATGCCGTGCCATGCACGCAATGGTTGATGGCCAGAATGGCAATCCCATTGGCTCTCGCCTTGCTGAGCAACTCAGGCACGCCCTGCTGGAAGGCCAGCGATGAGAAACCACCCTTGGCATCCACCTTGACGACGGAGGGCGCCGTATCCTCGACCACCGGCACGGCGTCCGGCACCACTCCTCCATTGTTCAGCGTGGCCACGAACCCCATCAGGCGATAGAGCCCATGGGAGCGACAGCCATCCATCTCGGCCGCGACCAGCGCATCACTCATGGCCTCGACATTCGATTCGCTGAAGCCATGGCGTGTCAGCACCTTGTGGCATAGCGAGGTGAGCGCCTCTCGATCGAGATTGATGTCCATTTCAGTATCTTCGTGCTTTGCATCACTCATGCGAACGCGTTCCTTTTCGATAAGGCGACCATCATTTCCAGGACGGCCCGCTGATGGCATCAGGCAACCACAGCGCAAGCCCCGGGAATGTGAGAATCAACGCCAGTACCACCAGCTGCAGGACGATGAAAGGCACGACCCCCTTGTACATGTGCTTGAGCGTCACTTCGGCAGGCGTGATGGCGCGTAGATAGAAGATGGAGGGGGCAAGCGGCGGGGTCAGATAGCTCGTCTGCATCACGATGAGGAAGGCCACGCAGAACCAGATCTCATCAAACCCGAGCAGACCGATGACCGGCATGGCCACGGGGATGACGATCAGCACCACCGAGATCATGTCGAGCACGAAACCGGCCAGGAAGGCGATCAGCAGGATGGCACCGAGAATGAACCATGGGCTCATGCCGGTATCCAGCAGCAGCGACTGAACGGTCGCCATGCCACCGGAGGCGAAGAAGACACCGGCGAACATGTTGCCACCCAGCACGATCAGCAGAATCATGGCGGTGATGTTGAGCGTGCGTATCGCGGCATTCCACAGGATGGACAGCGTGAGGTTGCGATAGCCCAGCGCCAGCAAGACAGAGCCTAGTGCACCACAGGCTGCCGCTTCCGTCGGCGTGGCGATGCCCATCAGAATCGTGCCCAACACCACCATGATCAGACTCATGGTCGGCAGCAATGCACTCAGGGTGATGGTGAGCAGCTTGCCCCAGCCCGGATGTTGCTCATCTTCCTTGAGTCGCGGCGCAAGCGCAGGCTTCAGCGCACAGACCACGACGATATAGACGAGGAACAACAGCGCCATCAGAAGCCCCGGAATCAGCAGACCACTGAACAGTGAACCGACGGAGACACCCGCGACAGGCCCGAGAATGACCACGGTAATGGAAGGCGGAATCGCCGTGCCCAATGAGCCACTGGCGCAGATGGTGCCGGAGATGAGTGACTTGTCATACTGATGCTTGAGCATGACCGGCACTGCCAGCATGCCGATCACTGCCTCGGTCGCCCCGACGACGCCGCTGGCAGCCGCGAAGATGGTCCCCATGATGACCGCACCGACCCCCAGCCCACCCGGCAACCGGCGCGTCCACAGATGGATGGCACCGAACAGCCGCTCGGCGATGCCGGAATTCTCGAGCATCGCGCCCATGAAGATGAACAATGGCACGGCCGCCAGAATGGAGTTGGACGCCGTGTCTTCGATCTTGGTCAACAACTGATAGGCAGCGGCATCACCGAACTGAGCGACGCCGAAGACCGTCGCGACGACGATCATCGAGAAGGCGATCGGGAAGCCGAGCACGATCAGCGCGATGAGGGCCGGGAACATGATCAGGGCAAGGAAATCGCTCATGAGGACACCTCCGCGCCATGATCATGGCCCAGCAACGTGCTCCAGAGTTTGAACATCTCCGCGATCACCTGCAGCGTCAGATAGACAAAGCCCAGCCACCACACCCCGAAGACTGGCCAGATCACCGGATTCCAGGCCGAGCGACCAGAGCGCTCATTGCTGGAGAAGGCCTCGATCGCATAGAACGAAAGCTCCCAGACCAGCCAGCCCAGTACGGGGAGCAATACGCCATAACAGGCCAGATGCACCCCGGCTTTCAGACGTGGCGAAAAATTCTGACTCAACACATCCACACTGACGTGCTGGCCCACGCGAAGTGCATTCGCCATGCCAAACATGAAGATGGCGCCCATCACCATGTAGCTGACCTCGAACGCCCACAGGGTGGGCCTTCCCAGCACATAGCGACTGAAGACCTCATAGACCAGCGCAAGCACCAGCGGCAGTATCAGGACAGCCCCCAGATACCCCGCCCAACGGGTTTGACGCTCAATGGCATCGACTATTTTCATGACAACCTACCGAATGACAGTCAGGGGGAAGCACAGGCAAGGGCCTTGCCTGTGCCGGAAACGTCAGTTCCTGCGGGGTTCAGCGCCCCATTTCCCCGATCGGCAGACGGTAATCCTGCCAGGTGGTCATGCTGTCCTTGAAGGCACGTTGTGACTCGAGCACGCGCGCGAACCACTCGTTCTCACCCGCCTTCTCATCTTCCCAGGCACGTGTCTCTTCGTAGATGGCATCGATGAAGGATTGATCCAGCTGCACGATTTCGTTGGGTCCCTCTTCCAGCTCCTTGAAGGCCTTGAGGTCGGCATAGGAGCTGTCGAGCCAGGATTCGAACACGCTCAACTTGCCGGCAAGACGCAACTGACTCTGCTGGGCTTCGCTCAGGCCATCCCAGGCATCGACATTCACTTCGCACTCGAGGATGCCACCGGACTGGTGGACGCCGGGCAGGATGACGTACTGCGCCACGTCCTGGAAGCCGGTCGGCTTGTTGAGCTCCGGGCTGCCCCACTCCGCGGCATCGATGACGCCACGATCCAGCGCCGTGTAGATGTCACTGCCCGCCATCACCACGGTAGAGGCCCCCAGGCGCGAGGCGATTTCCGCCCAGGCACCGGATGTTCTCAGTCTCAGTCCCTGGAAGTCTTCCAGCGTCTGTACCTTCTTGCTTGAGTGCAGGAATATCTCGGTGCCCAGGGTGGAGCACGGGAAGGCCACGACGCCGAAGACTTCACGACGGAACGCTTCATAGAGCTCGACACCGCCACCCTCGTACATCCACAACATGAACTCTTCCGGCGTCAGGCCACTGGAGTGCCCAGCCAACAGCGCCGCCGTCGGGTCCGTCCCGTAGTCATAGTTGATGTAGTTGTGGCTGACCTGCGCGACACCGGACTTCACGGTATTGGTCACGCGCAGCGCGCCACCCAGCGTACCGCCCGGGAACACCTGAATGCTCACGTCACCATTGGTCAGCTCATTGGCATAATCGGCAAACGTCTTGGCATCTCGCTCAAGCCAGGGGCCGCCCCCCCAGGGAGTTGCCATCTTCCACTCGATATCGGCGGCCTGGGTGGTCGCGGTGACCAGCAGACCGGCTGCGATGCCCATGCCGAGCACATTTTTCGTGAGGCTATGCATTCTTGTTTTCCTCGTATTGTTCCAGTCGAAGGTGATTCCGTCTCTGAGCGTCTTGCACCGCAGTACGGGCATCCCCCATCTCACGATGCCCGCGATCACACATTCTCTCGCAGGAAGACCTCCACCGGGCGCGACATGACGTCCACGAAGGCGAGCAGATCCACCACCAGCAATTTCACTTCAGGAACCAGAGTTGCATATACGCAACATTGCGTCAAATGTGAATATTGGCTCGACATTTTGCACGAGGAAGCTCTAAATGAACCCTATCAAGACCTACGAGCACGCCGCTTCCCCATGACTCGGCACGCGGTGGCAAGCGCTTTTCAGTCGACAGGCGCTGCGCACTGACAACGCTCAGGGACCCGACAATTGCAGACGATCACGATGGAGCACGCTGACATGACATCTCACCAGGAAACGCCGATCGCTCTGAAGCACAGAGAACGCAAGGCAGGCGCCATTGGTGACAACCTCAAGGCGCTACGCAAGGAGAAGGGACTGACCATCGCGGCCGTGGCCAGCGCGTCAGGAATCTCGGCGGCCAGCGTGTCGAGAATCGAGAATGGACGTATCTCACCGACCTTCGAGGCGATCGTGAATCTCGCCAAGGGCCTGAAGGTGGATGTCAGCGAGCTGTTCTATCACACGGAAGACACGTCATTTCGGGGGTGGCTCGCCCTGACGCGAGCGCAGGAGGGAGACGTCATCGAGACGCCCAACTACCGGTATCGGCCGCTTTGCAACAATGTGGCGTCCAAGGAGTACATGGTATTGGAGACCACGGTGCTCAATCGCAGTCTCGAGGAATTCGGCGGCCTGCAGAAACACTCCGGCCAGGAACAGATCATCGTGACCAGCGGCGAGGTGACCGTCTGGACCGAGCTTTACGACCCCATCCATCTCAAGGTCGGCGATAGCCTGGCCTTCGACAGCACCCTCGGACACGCCATCACCTACAACGGCGACACCCCGGCGACCATGACCTGGGTATGCAGCGCCTACGCCTGAAGCCACTGCCGGCAAACGGCGCATGCAAAAAGGGCCTCATGAGAGGCCCTTTTCTTGAAGCTGGCTTGAGCAGCCGAGAACAACGATCCGAGTGATCAGCGATTGAGGATGATCGCAGTGATCGCGCCCCCGGCAACGGCCGCCAGGACATAGCGCCCATCAATGTTCAACCAGCGATGTCCGCGCGGCGGCTTGGACAGGTGACGGTGATGCCAGTCCTTTACCCAATAACGCTGATCGGAATAATAGTGACGCGGCAGGTGGTCGCCACGACGCCAATGATGATCACGGCGCGCCTCGTGGCGGCGTTCTTGATGCTTGTGATGTTTCTTGTAGTGCTTCTTGTGATGGTGCTTGTCGTGATGACCATGTCCATGTCCATGGCCATGACCACGATCATGCGGCCCGGCCTGCGCCAGGGGAGCGCCCATCAGGGAAACGATCATCATCAGAATGGTCAGTGTGCGTGTTCGCATGGCTGGCCTCCTCGCAATGCCCCGCCGCCCTGTCGGCGCCGGGTGTCAATAAGGGCATTTCCTGATTAGGAAACAGTGTTGCATAACCTTATCGACATCCCGAGGAGGCCGCAAGATGTCTCAATTTTCGCGATCTTTGTCGTTATTTCGTGCATATTCCGTCGCCTGGCGCCGAAGTTGATGTCGCTTCTACCCAACACCCTACTGCCTTGCACCATCTCTCTCGGTGAGCGGTCACGGTACCGCCATGCCTGTCTTGCGCACTTCGCTCGCTCCTCCATTGCCTCCCCCATTGCCTCCTCAGTGCCCGAGTACCTGCCAGGGAATCGATAGCGAGTCATGCACCACATTGGTTCACCCAAACCCTGCTCGACCCGGTCTCTCATCACCTTCTCTATAGGCAGGTTTCGCCAGGACACCAGGTTTCCATCGCCGGACAGAGCGTGAGAACGGAAAAATCCACTTTGCTGAATCGTGTCATTGAACACCGACATTTCCCCGTAACCCCACGTTTCATGAGGCCTTCAGCCCCTTCGAGACCAGAATCTCCGAGATCACCCGGGGACATAGCCCAAAGTTCAAGCACGCGGGCTTTGCGTTTTGATGACCATTCATCGATCATTTGCACCACACCTGAGTCATTTGATCGATAAAAGACGATCTACCCCTGTCATCGCCGATAGGAACGCCAAGGCGGCTGCGTGACACCTCGGGTAGGAGCAGCAAGACAAGCCGTAAAAAAACAGGAGCCAATCATGGCCAGTACTGCGCCAGATTTGGATCGGCAGATCGCCCATATGGACGACGAGCTACTGCCGGTACCACGTCACAAACTGCACCGGTGGCCGCACTTTGCCGGTCTCTATGCCGCCGAGCACGTTGCCGCGACCGAGTTCGTCATCGGTGCCACCTTCGTGGCACTCGGTGCCGGTATCTGGGATATCCTGCTGGGCCTGCTGATCGGTAATGGTCTGGCGGTACTCAGTTTCTGGTTGATCACCACACCGATCGCCATCGAGACTCGCCTCAGCCTCTTCACCTATCTCCACCGCATCGCCGGGGATTCGATGTCTCGGCTGTACAACTGGGCCAACGTGATCATATTCACCGCCATCTCGGCGGCCATGATCACCGTCTCCGCCACGGCGGTCAGGCTGTTGTTCGACATACCCGCCCAGACCCAGGCCTACCCCACCAGCTTCGAGTTCATCCTGCTGGCGCTGGCCGTTGCCGCCATCGTAGTACTGGTTGCCGTCTATGGCTTCAATGCCCTGACGGAATTTGCCAGCATCTGCGCTCCCTGGCTGATGCTGATGTTCACCGTCGGCGGCCTGGTGCTGCTGCCGGAACTGGCCGAGTCCGTCACCGGCAACACCAGCCTGGACAGTTTCTCGAGTTTCATTGATGTCGCTGGCAGTACCGTCTTCACCGGGATCAATTCCCAGGGCGAGGCAGGCATCGGTATCTGGGAAGTCATCGGTTTCTCCTGGGCGGCCAACACCTTCTCCCACTTCGGTCTGATCGACATGGCGCTGCTGCGTTATGCCAAGCGCATGCGCTCCGGCCTTGCGACCAGCACCGGCATGATGTTCGGTCACTACGTCGCCTGGATCTCCGCCGGTCTGATGGGCGCCGCTACCGCTGCCGTCGCGGGTATCAGCATCGATGTGCTGGAGCCGGGTGAAGTGGCACTGCACGCCCTTGGCGCCGCCGGCTTCGTGATCGTGGTCGTCGCAGGCTGGACCACCGCCAACGCCAACCTGTATCGCGCGGGCCTTGCCGCACAGTCGGCCATGCCGAACCTGTCGCGCAACAAGGCGACGCTGGCCGTGGGTATCTGCGTTGCGGTACTCAGCTGCTTCCCGTTCGTCTATCGCAGCATGCTGCCGCTGCTGACCTACGCCGGTCTGGTACTGGTGCCGGTCGGCGGGATCATCTTCGCTGAGCATCACCTGTTCCCGAAACTCGGCTTCAGCCGTTACTGGGCGCGCTACAAGGGGGTGAAGCACAACACGCCGGCGCTGGCGACCTGGGCGCTGTCTCTGATCTTCGGCTTCGGTCTCGAGATGGTCGACGTGATCCCGTTCTATTATCTGTTCCTGCCGACCTGGTTCGTCTCCATCATTCTCTACACCCTGATGGCCAAGTCCGCCGGCGCCGCTGAGTCCTATCCGGAAGCTGAAGCCACCGAAAAGCACTTCCAGGAGCGAGTCGATGCCTTCCACGCCAAGCAGGCCGACACGACCAATCATGCCCCGGTCAAGGACACATCAGGTCTGACCAAGGTCATCCGAGCCATCTGGATGGTGATCGGTCTCGTCATTCCCCTGGTGCTGGCGCTGCGCGTGCTGTTCGGCAGCCCGGACCTGGCAAGCTACGAAGCGAACCGCGAGCTGTTCTATGACGTGACCATCTGGTCGACGATCATCTACTTCATCTTCGCGTACTGGGAACTGCAGCGCAGCAAGGCGCTGTTTAACAAGCAGTCCCCGAAGCAAGCGGCCACCGCTGGCTGAGTCGGCAGGGGACACGCAAGTCCCCTGCCTGGTCCGCGGCGAAGGTAGCCTGACTCATGAGGGCAACCTTCGCCGCTGGCCGTTACGACCTACCCTTTCTTTACCCATCTTGACCCGACCGCGATATGCGGCAGGAGACCTCCCCCCATGACTCGTCTCTCCAATGCCAGTCTGACTCAGCTGGACGCCAAGGTTGCCACCCCGAACTATGATCGTGCTGCGGTCAGCGCCGGCATCGTCCACTTCGGCGTGGGCGGCTTCCATCGTGCACACCAGGCCATGTATCTCGACGAGCTGATGAACCAGGGCAAGGCACTGGACTGGGGCATCGTCGGTGTCGGCGTGATGCCGGGCGATCGCCGCATGCAGGAAGCCCTGTCCTCTCAGGACCACCTCTACACCGTCGTGCTCAAGCACCCGGACGGCAACTACGAGCCGCGCGTGGTGGGCTCCATCATCGATTATCGCTTTGCCCCGGACTCCCCGGATGCCGTGATCGAGCTGATGGCCGACCCGGCGATCCGCATCGTCTCGCTGACCGTCACCGAAGGTGGCTACAACTTCCACCCGGTCAGCGGCGAATTCAATCTCGAGAACGCCGACGTCCAGCACGACCTGGCCAACCCGGGTGAGGCCAAGACCAGCTTCGGCCTGATCACCGAAGCCCTGGCACGTCGTCGCGAGCGCGGCGTTGCCCCGTTCACCGTGATGTCCTGTGACAACATCGAAGGCAACGGCAACGTCGCCCACAAGATGTTCACCGCCTACGCGCGTGCACGCGATGCCGAACTGGCCGCCTGGATCGAAGCCGAAGTGCCCTTCCCCAACTCCATGGTCGACCGCATCACGCCGGTGACCACCCCGGATGACATCGAAGAGCTGTCCTCACGCTTCGGCGTGGAAGACGCCTGGCCGGTGGTCTGCGAGCCTTTCACCCAGTGGGTGCTGGAAGACCACTTCGCCAATGGCCGCCCGGCCTTTGAAGATGCCGGCGTGCAGCCGGTGGAAGACGTCGAACCCTATGAGCTGATGAAGCTGCGCCTGCTCAACGCCGGCCACCAGGCACTGTGCTACTTCGGCTATCTGGCCGGCTATCGCTACGCCCACGAAGCCTGCAACGACCCGCTGATCGTCGACTTCCTGCTCGGCTACATGAACGAGGAAGCTCGCCCGACGCTGGCCCAGCTGCCGGGTATCGATCTCGATGCCCACTGCCAGACGCTGATCGAGCGTTTCGCCAACCCGGAAGTGAAAGACACCCTCGCGCGCCTGTGCGCCGAGACCTCCGACCGCATTCCGAAGTTCCTGATCCCGGTGGCCCACGCACAGCTCAAGACCGACGGTGAACTGCGTCGTACCGCGGCTGTCGTGGCCAGCTGGGCACGTTATGCCGAAGGCGTCGACGAGCACGGCGAGACCATCGACGTGGTCGACCCGCTGAAGGACGAGCTGATGGAACGCGCCAGCCGTCAGCGCGAAGAGCCGACCGCCTTCCTGGACAACCGTGAACTGTTCGGTGATCTGGTCGATCAGCCGCGCTTCCGCGATGCCTACCTCAAGGCCCTGAAGAGCCTGCACGACAACGGTGCCCGCGCCACGCTGGAAATGCTGGTGGCAGACGCCAAGTAAGCTTCACGCGAAGTGAACTGGCCTGTGGGGGATGACGAGACTGTCATCCCCCACAGGCGTCAGCAGAAAGACAAAAAGCGAGACAGGCCACCGCCTGTCTCGCTTTTTTTGTGCCTCATGCCACGCCTTTCCTCACACCAGCGCGACGGTCCACAACCCTGCCAGCATGACGCCGATGCCGACCCACTTGACCATGGCCGCACGCTCGCGCAACCAGACCACGCCGAGCACCACCCCAAGCGGGATCGACAACTGACGCATGGCGACCACAAGGCTGACCTCTTCCGTCAGCGTCATGGCGATCAATACCAGCCCATAGGTCGCCATCACCATCACGCCGGTCAGCAACATGCTGCCCCGCTCGCCCCGCCACAGCATCGGCAGGCGACGACGCTCAGTCGGCAACAGCATCACCATAGGTGCGCCCCAGGCGACCGTCATCATGGCCTGTAACACCAGAAAGACAGCGCCTGCAGACGTCGGCGAATATCCGACACTCAGCATGATGTCGAGCGCCTGCTTGTCGATCAGCGAATAGCCGGTGGTCCCCAGCGCTGCCAGCAACGCGAACCCCAGCGCGGGGGTCAGATAGGTTCTCGCTCGCAAGCTCTGCGGACTGCTCAAGGGCAACATGAGCGCACCGAGCACGATCAGCCCCATGCCGGTGAAATCCGACACTGTCAGCGCCTGGCTATCCAGCAGGCTCAAGGAGACCAGCGGCACCAGCACTACGGGCAAGGCACGCGCGATGGGATATAGCACACTGACCTCGCCGCGCGCATACGCCCAGGCGAGCCCGCCCATGTAGAGCGCCTGACACAGCCCCGTGGCCACCAGCCAACCCCAGAATTCAGCGGGCAGCACGGCAAACGACGGCCCCAGCCCCAGCAACGGCGCAAAGATCAGCGCACCACTGGCCATGGCCAGCATGAAGAAGGCCAGCGACGGCGCTCGGCCCTTGCCCAGCAGGTTCCAGCCGGCATGCAAACAGACCGAGATCAGGATGAGTCCCAAAGCCAATGAACTCATGAGACACGCATTGCGTTCAGGATTCCCCAGGCATGGGTAATCGCCTGAACACTGTGACGTGAGCGGCAAGCCAGGCGGCGATTATGATTACGCATGTCTTCTTCCTTGTACGAGAAAAACGCCATCAGCTCGCAGAGACTGGCTCCCACGTGACGGCAAGGATGAGGCGCTTTCTGACGGAATGCCGTCAGCACAGCTCGTCCCCAGGCAGTGGACAGGTGATCGCGGAAGACACCAGCGCGAGCCATCATCAGGCAAGGTCACCAGCCAGAGTGCGTTACCAGCCTTCAGCTGTGGCGTACTGGGGGCATCGGGCCGCCGAGGAGTTGGATTTGCCAAGACGCTATCACATTCGCAAGGTTCGCACTGATCGGGCATAGCTTGGCCTCACGGCTTTCTGGCTCGCCTAGCAAGCGCTCCCCCGCGGGCATTCGTGGTCGCCCTCTTTCTGCAGTAGGCTTGCGTGAGACTTTACTGATATGGGAGCCGCGACATGCATGACGTCAAACCCTTCGACCTCAGTCATCAGACCGCCGTGGTGACCGGTGCCAGTCGCGGTATCGGGGCCGCCATGGCGATCGCCCTCGCCGAGGCCGGCGCCGATATCATTGCCATCAGTGCCAGCATGACCGCCGACGGTGGTGATGTAGGTGAACGCATCCGCGCCCTCGGGCGCACCTTCCAGGGCATCGCATGCGACGTTTCCGACCGCAGCGCCATCCAGCAACTGGCTGTGCAGTTGAGTTCGACTCGGGTGGATATCCTGATCAATAACGCCGGCACCATCGAGCGCGCACCGTCCACCGAGCACACGGACGCGCAATGGGATCGCGTCATTGATACCAACCTCTCCGCCCCGTTCATCCTGACCCGCGAGATCGGCAAACAGATGGTCACGCGCGGCAGCGGCAAGATCATCTTCACCGCCTCACTGCTCTCCTTCCAGGGCGGCATCACCGTGCCGGGCTACGCGGCCAGCAAAGGCGGCATCGCTCAGCTCACCAAGGCTTTCGCCAATGAGTGGGCCGCTCATGGCGTCAGCGTCAACGCCATCGCACCGGGCTATATCGCTACCGACAATACCGAAGCCCTGCGACAGGATGCACAGCGCTCCCGCGACATCCTCGCGCGCATCCCCGCCGGGCGCTGGGGATCACCAGACGACTTCAAGGGCCCGGTAGTGTTCCTCGCATCATCCGCCTCGGACTATGTGCATGGCACCGTCCTGACGGTCGATGGCGGCTGGATGGCACGCTGACGCTCATGTCGACTGGAAACTACTGAAACAGACAAGGCGCAGCCTGAGATGGCTGCGCCTTGTCTTCAAGATGGAGATGTAGAGAGCGCAGGTCCTGCCAGTCAGCTCAGAACTCGCTGACGATGTTCAGGTACTGCTTCATGTCCCCAACCATGGCCTGCTCCAACAGCTTGCCTGTCTCGATGGCATAGGGCTGATGGAAGTGAATGTCCCACAGGTCTGACTCCGTGCGCCAATGCTCGTATATCACCAGCGTGTCGTCCTGCCCGTCGAGGGTATACAGATCAAACACGAGATTGCCCGGCTCCTCACTGCGCGTCTTCGCCACATGCGTGGTGAATTGCTGCAGCAACCGAGCGCGATATTCTTCCTTGATCTTGAAGATGAAGAAGATACTGAATACCTCATCTCCCGGCTGCACGTGCCTGGGGTTCGCCTCATGCAATGGCGCCGGGTCAGTATCGTTCAAGGGCATCACCTCGAATGGCGATGCCAACGCCGTGTCAGCCAGTTTCAGCAGGGCTCGCGCGTAGGGCTGATTCACATGTGCCTGATGCGCCTCAGCACTTGCCCAGCGCTCGTAGGCGAAGATGGTGGTGGGAGAATCCTTGGCCGCGAAGAAACGCATTTCCAGCATCCCCGGTTCAGCCGCTGAGCCCAGCTTGTTGTCAGCCAAGGCCTGCTTGAAGGTATCGAGTTGTTCGGGCTTGACGTCAAATTTCACGATCAAGGTGAGCATGGGAGATGCCCCTTATAGTCAATGGTTATCATCGGCCCAACGGCAAGAGCTGTTGCGTCACGTGGCAGCAGGCCTGTCTCGGGAAGTGACTGACACTATCTTTCGCTGCCTGGCTGAAAAACCCGCGGCGCGGAGAAAGACTTTCAATGAAACCTTGAACGTGAATGCAGCCCCTCCTCTGCAATGCGCCGCTTGAAACATGAAACCACGGTACTTGTGCAGATCCAGAACGAAAAATCCCGCAGCCAGGGCTACGGGATCATCGAACACAGATAATTCATCGACCAGCTCACGCCCTCACCCCAGGCCGTGCTTGCCACTCGCCGCAGAGATCAAGGCCGCCCCACATGCCGTATGGCAGCCGTGAAACGCTACCGGCTTCCCATTCAAGCTGATGGTGGGATGCCCCTCGATAATGCTGCAGGTGCTGTGGCCATCCTTGGGGCACGTCACCATGTCCCCCACCACTGCCACCGGCTTGCCCTCCAGCAGATAGTTGGACTGGGCAGACACCACCTTGCCGCCATGTGTCGTGCTATCACCGAGCACGATAACGCCATCGCCGGAACTGAACATTGATGATACCTATGCTTTACTGAAAATTAATATTGTCAAACAGAATACAATTATTGATACATTATCCAATATTTATATCCAGCCCATAAAACTAAAGCGAGCGACACTAAACTACCGACAACAAAACAAATCGTTGGCCACGTTTCTTCCCAAAAATTATTATCTGCATTGTCTTTGGATTGTTTACTATATTCGTCGTATGCAACATTTTTATGTTGCATATTAATCCATTCGGGCCAAACTGGAAGCTGGCTAGTTTTAACTGATAATATTCTACACCAGATAAACAATACCATGATCGGAGAAGATAGTAATTGCAATACATAGTTTGGAGCTAGTAATGACATGCCTCTTATAATACTAAATTTAACGCTTTCTTTTTTATGCTTTATAGGCATGCATACTTTTATAATCTTTGAGCATTTCTTATATCCATCACCATCCTCCATATACATGCGAATGAATTCCCATAAAGCTAAGGCTTCTTCATAACCACCCCACGGTGGATAACCTAAAGTTACACAATGCTTTATTTCCCCACTTTCTTTATCTAATATATAGCCACGAATTTCATAAAAAAAACCAGATATCATTGATATCTTATTCTTAGCGACATGTATGACCAGATCATCCCAGTCAGCTTTTAAAAAACCTCCCTTGGGAAGAACAACATAAATTTCTTTCTTAATTCTATCTAACCTTATAGGGTAATATGTTTTTTGAAACCCCTCTAATAAAAAACCCTTTATACCCATGTACAAAAACGGAGTGGTGATGACAACCATGGCAGAATAGAAAAACCAAGCTTCAACTTGGTTTTTAGAAATAGTAGCAAATAGAAAGAGCAAAAGTCCAAACATTAAAGCACCAAGTAAACATATAGCATATAGCAAAGTATGACCTTTATGCGCATACCATCTATCTACTAACTCCATGTAAGTATTGTTAACTTCAACTACAGAAAGAAGATCACTTGGGGTATCATGTCCTTTGCTAGACTTAGATAAAATATTACTTAACTCGTACGCATTCATCTTTCTATCACTAGGCATTCTCAAATACTTAGATTCACTTAATCCTTTGATATCCATAAACCCCCCCTATATTTTTTTTAGTTCTTTGCTTTGAATTTCGAGGCTTAAATATGGCTCATCTGAATCTCCAAAATAAGATCGGCTGATCCAACTCTGTACGTCATCATCGAAGAACTTACCAATTGCCCAATTAATGCCAATCACAATGGCCGCAGCAAGTAAACTCAACCAAAGAAATGAACCACCTAAGCTAAGTAGGTAAATAGAGCCTAGACCCAACACGGCAGACGAGAAGTAAGCTAAACTCAACATATATTTGTCTTTTGTATACGCTTTATATGCAGACTTAAAATCAAGTGCCGCAAACAATACACCAGAAATAATGCCAAGTGCTCTACCTAACATTTCTGAGTATCGGTATAGTCTTGTTTCTTTAAAAGTAGAGAATTTGTTTAAAGAAATAGATCTTTTTGTAAACACAGCCTTAACAACATCAGCCATAGCACCAATTATACCGAAGCCAATAGCTGCCAACTTAGTATATAGTAATATTTTTTTCTCTCCAGGCTGCGTTTCAGACAATGCCCTCAGTTGAGTACCTAAAGACAATGAACCTATAATCAAAGAAACAGCACTTAAGCCTACGTCGTGGCTTTTTATATAATCCGAAAAAGCGCCGTTCTTACGCTCAGAAGCCATATAATCAACGCCATTACTGTCTATCATATTTTGAGAGATACTTTTTAAAGAACTCCCTGAATGAATATCCATATTTACTAAGGCGTAGTGCTCGTAAGTTATATGGTAATCCCACCTGCCATTTCCTACATGTTTCGCACCACGTCCCTCTCTACGTGTCAACAAATCCATTTCTCTATAAAACTGTTTAGCCGGTATTTTTTCTATATCTGGATTTGCTGAAATCATACTTCTCCGTAACACCTTGTACAACTCGCGCTTGTTACTAGCAGAGACTTTAACATTAACGATTGCTTTTTTAGAGATTGCACCAAGGAGAAGAAAGATAGGCCTCTTAAATTTATTTATATTCTTTTCTGATAAACTATGCACGCATGAAGAAGATATTATACCAATCAACTTTGAGCTTACCTCGCGAGCATCTGTTATTTTATCTAAAATAGCTGATGTTCCATCAAGTACACCGGCCCAAGGTAAATTGACAGCATCCTCACCTGATATTGTCGTTTTTTCAATTCCAGACTGAATTATATCTTTCAATTCAGACTGATCTAAAACCAAAGATCTTAGCAAGAGATTACTGTGCGATATTTTTTCTGACTGCAACCAATCGACATATTGCTGGCTAATATTAGAGTATTTTTGCGTATCTGAAACGCACCTTAATATAATCAATCCAAAAGATATCCCTGAATAAATATCTTTATTATCATGATTAGAATCTATGCATAATAGTAGACTCCTTGAATTTATCCAAGCTAAATGCACCATAGAAAGAGGCTGTATCAGCTTACTCTCTAACTCTTTTGTCTTCCTGCTTAATATGTCTCTCTCCCAAACTTCTTTCTTGGTATTTCCGTCTTTATCATCCGCCATGCGATCACTATAACTTTTCCAAACGCTATCTGAGTTGTATTCAGCAGAGTCCCCTAGGTAAGTATCAATTACTCTTTGCTCAAGATACTCATCAAAACCAATATCAACATTGCTTTCTGAATATTGCTCACCTATATATTCTATAGCTCTAGTTTTTTTTACACTTGTCACCGCTGCTTCAACTGTAGAGTCTAAATATGCACTCCTTGCAGCACCCTTTACGGCTCTTTCAATTGAATCAATTTGTATGGATGTTGAGAGAGGCCACTTTATATCAGGCTGTTCATTAAATTCATCCAATAACTTGTTCATCAACATTGCGACATCTGAGGTGATTCCAACAGGATCATCTAAAGCAATCATCACAGCAGGGACGTCATCTACAGATTTACTATCGGCCCAGCTCACCAAATTATCGACATCACCAGCTATCCCATTGACTGGATCCAAGCTAAATTCGAGACCAGTCTCATCAATGGAGTCTTTCACTTGTTTATTTGTCAGCTCCTCAATCGATGCTTCAGCAACATATTGGGATACTGTACTAATTGATGAAGCATGACTGGCTTGTCCGCCACGCCATTCAGAAAGAGAGAGTTGGCGCATCTGATCACGTCGATGAGTCGATGTTCCTTCTATCTCCGCATTTGTTGCATGTTCGTGCCAGACCCGATTTGTCCAGGCAGTATCAGAAAAAGCAAGATAGATATTATCGGCGTTGGCAGCATCCGGTATGGTGATACAGCGCCCTGGGTATTGATGTGCTGAGTTATCCGTAGCACAAGAAAACTCTACTTCATTGGAAGGGGACTTGAGCTTATTGCTGACACCTTGTGTTGGATTTTCAGGATCCATTGCCACCAGCAATGAATGCTCTATCTCTTTGACATAGGCATAGAGATATCCCTTCTCTGTGACCACATAACCCGACCATGTCCCCGCCGCTTCGTTGTAGACGTAAAGGAAGCCAGCACGCATCAAGCGTAGCGTGTAGTCCTGCCCATCGGGCAACGTCGCGACATCTGTTACTCCTTCACCAAAGGGGCCATTGACGACTGGTGCGCGTGGCGCAGGGATCTTGCTGTCAGTGCGTGCGATGGCGTAGCGCACTGGCAAAATGGGCAGGCCTTCTCCACGGCAGAATGAACAATTGGCGATGGATGTCGTGTCGTCGGCGCTCATGGGGCCTCCTTGCGGGTAATGCGGGAATTCATGTCGGCTGCCAGGCGTTCCAGCACGGCAGCGTCGAGATCTTTGCAGGCTGTGATATAGCTGCCGCCTTGCTCACGAATGCGCTCAAGACGGGCGCGCAGTTCTGGATGGGCGTGAATATCGGGATGGTGGCAAACAGCCTGTTCTACGTAGCGCTGGCAGTCTCTATCGCTGGCCAGCGGAATGTTTCTGGCGCGGACGATCAGCTCATCGACCCAGCGCCACAATCTGGGCGTCTGAGGTTGCTGTGGCGCGAAGACTTGCAGATTCATCAGGCAGGCATTCAACAGGGTGATGCGGTCAATCTTTGCCCAGTGCTGCGGCTCCAGGAACAGATAACAGAACCGTGGAGGCGTCTCTGCTTGATAGCGCCGTCGCTGCCATTGACCGCCCTCGCCCTGCCAGCACCATGCAGAAATTGGCCCTAGCAGGCGATCCAGGTGCTCGTCTTGCCATTGCCAGCACAGGTGGCGAAACACGAGTGGATCGTAGAAGCGCAGCCACCAGCGCCGTGAGTCACCCTTGCGTCGTTGGACGAGGTGTTCTTGAAGATGCCTCGCCACACGTTCAGCCGAGGCTTGGGTCTCGAGAAGCGCACAGAAGAACGCACTACCCCGCTTTTGATAACGCTCGATGCGCGCTATCAGCGCGAGGCGTTGTTCCTTGTTGAGTTCATGGAGCCGAACCAGGCGCGGCATCAGATGCGAGCGTATCTTGGCAGCGGGATTCTCCAATGGCTGAGATGGCAGATCGCTCCAGTCCACCTCTTCCACCGTCAGCGGATTGAGCAAGGCGAATCGCTGCCGGGTCAGCAAATCTGCCAACGGCTCGCTGACCGTCTCGGTCGCAGGTTCGGCGAGAGTGCCGTCTCTCATCACTTGCGTCATGACAACTTCCTCATAACTCGACAGCGCCGGCGTTATCGTCATCGGCCCCTATCATCTGTGTCTCGCAGCCACCTTCGGGTAACTCAGGCATGGTGCCCTCCAGACTCGCAGGCCCCCCAAAACTGTGCTGTGCGCCTTTGACATCGACCTTGCCCGGCCCGTGCACTTCGATATTGCCGCCGCTCAGGCGGATATAGCCGCCACCACTGGTGAGCAGAATCTCGTTCTTGGCCTGGATGGTGACGGTGCCTTCGGTGGAGGTGATGGTCATGTCCTTCTCGGACGTGAGTTCCATGGCGTCACTCTGCGCCTGCACTTCCACCTTGCCCTTGGCGGCGAATAGCTTGATGCCGGCGCGCTGCACGAATAGCGAGAACTTTTCGGAGAGCGAGGCAATGAGGCTGCGGCCGGTGGCCAGATTGATGTCTTCGCCGCTGGTGATGCTGAGTGACTTGCCCTGCGCCAGATGGGTGGATTCCGGCGTACTCAGCGCGATGCCTGCCGGTGAGCTGACATGCAGCCAGGGGGCATCGAGACGTGCGGCTTCACCACGCCCGCCCGCGCTGGCGCTTGCGGCAGAGCTGCCATCGAAGTTGGTGCCGCTATCTGCCGCACCGTAACGCCCCTGGGCATCGTCACTGGCCTGCTTGAGGTTGATGCGCGACTCTAGCGCTTCTGCGTTGTGGCTGGTGGCACTCTCGCTGAGCGTATTGGAGAGCTGATAGGCGCTGGCCAATTGTTGCTGAGCGGGCGTGAGATCGAGCTGCTCGCCACTGGCGGCGATCTGTCCCCAGCTAGTCAGCAGCAGGCCCTGGTGCGCGCGGATGGCCCCATAGGCATCCGAACGCAGCTCGAAGCCGGTGCCGCGGAAGCTGCCGCGCGTATTGCCCTGCTGGTGGATCAAGTAGCCGAGGTTGAGCTGGGATTTCTCGTGTTCCGAGTTCAGGCGCACACGCTCCTGATCGGTGGCGTCATCGAACACCAGCTCGTTGTACTTGTTGCCGCGGTAGGTCTTGCTCTTGAGGCCGGAGAGCAGGCCGTTGGAGTGCCATTGTGGCGTCTGGTCGCCGTTGTAGACCCGCCCGGTGATCAGCGGTCGATCCACGTCGCCTTCGAGGAAGTCGACGATGACCTCCTGACCGATACGCGGCACGAACACGCTACCCCAGCCGGCACCGGCGTTGGGTTGCGCGACACGCAGCCAGCAGCTGGCGTCAGCGGCACCCTTCTCGCTGCGGTCCCAGTGGAACTGCACGCGCACGCGGTTGAGCGAGTCGGTGTGGATCTCTTCGTTCTCGGGGCCGACGACAATCGCCGTCTGCGGGCCACCCAGATTGGGGCGCGGATGATCGAGAGGCGGTCGGTACGGCTGACTGAGGCGCTGGCTCTCAAAGTCGATCAGATACTGGCCGGTGCCGACATCGGCGTAGTCTTCGTGGGCGCTTTCATTGAGGCCATGCGCCTTGCGTGCCTCGGCCATGCGCGCCTGCAGGCTACCCGGTAGCGCCTTGAGGTGTGCCGACACCGGCAGAGCATTCTCGGCACAAACGGTCAGGCCCAGCACCAGAAATTCGCGCTCACTGGAATCGCCGTCTTCATGGCGGGCGTGCTGGCTGAGTTCGAACCAGCGGCCGACCTTCAACTGGCGGGTCCCGCCGGCGCCGTAGAAGCGCTTGGCGCGGGATTCATGCGCCTCGAGGCGATTGACGGTCAGACGTTCGCCGCGCGAGTGATCATCAAAGTAGTACTCGCCGGGGTAGTCGTAGACTTCCTGCTCGCTGAGGTTGCCCTGATCGCTACGCGTGTCCTGGCCGGAACGTTTTTCCAGGCCCGGCTGCTTGTAATCGAAGGTGCCGAGGCTGACGCGGGTCGGTTGCTGCTGACGGCGGCCGCTCCACTGGGTGATGGAGTCTTCCAGTTCAGTGGCGTCCTGGCGATGGAAGCGGATGACTTGTGGCTCGACCGGTGCGCAGGTCGCGACATCGTCGGTGATGACGAGGCGGTGGCCATTGAAGTCGCTATCGTCAGTGGCATGTTCGAAGTAGTAGAACAGCCCTTCCTGCTCCATCAGGCGATTGACGAACTGGAAGTCGCTCTCGCGATACTGCACGCAGTAGCTGCGCGCCGGATATTCGCGGCGCAGGTCCAGCCGCCAGCCACCCTGGGCTTCGCCTTGCGCGATGGCGTGCTTCGAGAACACCGACTCGATCACCTCAACCGCAGTGAGGTCCTGGAAGATGCGGCTGTCGCGCCCGAGCTTGAGCATCGCCATCCACGGCACCAGCGTCAGCTGGTAATAGAAGACGCCGCCATCCTCACCGAGCAGTGCGGCGGACTCGACCAGCCCCGAGAGCTTGCGGTAACTGCCGTCGGCCTGACGCACCGAGAGCGCCGCCGGCTGGGCCATCAGGGTCTTGAGTTCGATATCACCGTTCTGGGAGATGCAGTCGAGGGTATAGGCGAAGGGACGCGACATGCGCTCTTCCCCCACCAGGCGATGCGGGATGAAGTCCGCGCCGCTCATCTCAAGCATGAGCAGGCGCTCGTTCTGATCCAGTGAAATCTCGAACGACTCCAGCAGGCTATCCAGCCAGGAATTCTCTGCCATCCTTAACATCCTCACGGTGCGCGCGCTTGTTCGCTCGGCAAGCGAGTGCACCGGCTTGTTCAGTTCGGGTCATGCGTCTCAAGACGCAGCGATGTTCAACATAGGACGAGCACAGTCAACACAGGACGAGCACAGTCAGCACAGGGCAAATGCAGCGCCGTCAGCGCTAACCGGCACAGGGCATGAGTGCCAGTACCTGAGTCTGAGTATCGTCTCGCAGCGACACGACCAGGGCGCTGTCGTTGTCTTCCAGTTCCGCGATCGCCAGCACCAGCGCCAATGCCAGCCAGGCATCGCCCGGCCAGCCGCAGAAGCTGTCGAGCGTGGTGCCATCCTCGATCATGTCCAGTCCCGGCCAGCGGTTCATCAGGCTGGTGCCGGCTTCCACCGCGCGGCCAGGCAGCCCGAGGCTATCCATCACCACACGCATGGGCTCGAACGGCTCGCGGGTAGAGGCATGCTCGTCATTTTCCGCCTGCACGGGCCACTGGCGCTCGATCAGCTGCATCAGCGGTGCCGGCGAGCGGCGCAGCTCGCGGCTACCCCGCGCCGCATGGGTCAGCGTTGCCGCCAGCGGCACCTGCCAGCCCTGCAAGGGAGCCGGTGAGTCAGGCGCGAGGCGCTCGAAGAGCAGCGCCGCGACAGCCTCACCGGGAAACAGACCGCTCGGGCGAGAGGCATACGCCAGCTGTCCGCGCCGCGACAGTTCCGAGACGCTGCTGTCGAACAACAGCGAGTCGACACTGAGCCAGATGACATGCGGCATGCCACCCGACGCTTCGGCGGCCAGCAGTTCATGCAGGTCCTGCTCGGCCGCCGCGCGATGCGTGACGCTGCCCAGCGCGTCGGCGAAAGGCGTGGCCGCCACCGTCTCGCGCAGGCGTGCGATGAACCCCTCCACCAGGCTGGCATGACGGATCGGCGCACTCAGCACGATATCGAAGGGCGCGCCCTCCGGCAGCGCTTCCAGCATCAGCAGCGCGTCGATGATCAGGGCCTGGATCAAGGTCTCGAGCCGTTGATGGCGGCGATCGAGACGTGCCACCTGCTCGCCGGAGGCAGGCGATGCGCCCGCCTGCCCCAGCGCGATTTCGTGTACCAGCAGGCCATAGCCATCCGGGCCACGCAGGGTCGCGGAGATCTCGGCCGCCGCCGATGACGGCAGCTGCCCCTTGGCCACCGCCCCTGCCGAGGTCAGCGCCACGCCATCCAGCAGACACAGGGTGTCGGTGCGGTAGTCGCTGCGCACCTTGACGACCGGCGCCTCGGGCTCTGCCGGGCGCACCTGCTGCAGGCGGTCATAGATCGAGCTCTTGAACATCATCAGTGATCATCACGCCGCTGAGTGCCCAGGGTTTCACGGATGCCATCCACGACATGTTCCTCGCGGATGACATCACGCAGCCATTCCTCCAGCGGCATGCGACCCCAGCGCACGGCGCGTTCGACCAGATACGGCACCGGGCTGTGCGGCTCGCTGCCCTTGAAGTACTGGGCGACGCCATTGAGCATGTCGAAGGCTTCCTCGCGGGTCTGCGGCGTGGTGCGCAGTGCCGCCGGTGCCATGCCCGCCTGAGCGGACGGCGTGACACTCGCATCCCCGGTGGAGGCATCACCACTTGCGGCATCCGTCACTTCTGCATCGCTCTCGGCAGATGCCTGGGCCTCATCGTCCAGACTGACCCCGCGCTCGCCCAGCAGTCGCTCGATCAACTGGGTGCAATCCGCCAGACCACGCTGCAACTGGCTGAAGGTCGGCGCGCTCACCCCCAGTTGGGCATTGAGCTGCGCCACCAGACCGGCCAGCGCCTGCTGGCACTTGACGATCTGCTGATGACGCTCGCGAAAGGTCGCCGTCTCGGTCAGCACCACGGAGCGCTGGAAGATATCGGCGTTGATCTTGCCATCCGCCAGCGCGCTTTCCATGGCATCCACGTCGGTACGCGCCAGGTTCTCGACCTGACGCGACTCCTCATAGCGGTCGAGCCCGTAGAGCTGCCCTTCCACCAGCGGCAAGGTGCCGATCATGCCGGCGAGGGTGTCATCCAGCCAGGTCAGACGGGCGACACGCTCTTCATCACCTTCCTCGAGCGTCGGGTAAAGCGTCTCCCAGTACTGCTCACACAGCGCCGTCATCAGCTCCAGCCCCCAGGCCAGACCCATGAAATGATCCCGGTGCGCCAGGCCTTCGCAAAGCCAGCCCGCCAGCGACAGGTCCTTGCTCTGCTCGGCCAGACCGTCGGCAGTCAACGAGATGACGGCATTCCAGTCGGACTTCTTGAGATCGGCCTGCCATTCGCCCTGACTGAGGTAGGCCGGGTCTGCGCGACGCGCTTCCTTGATCTCGTCAAAGAGCAGCGAAAAGCCCAGGTCCTCTCCTGTCCCATGAGCGCCGATTGGCGCGAGCAGTTCGTCGCGGTCCCATTCGTCGGCCATCTTGTCTCTCCTGAATCACGTGTTGATCGCGTTGCGAGGCAACGCCTGCGAAATCACTGTGGCGCAGTGTTGTCGGCAATGAGCCTGTTGGCGCAGAGCTGTTGGCAAAGAGCTGTTGGCATAGAACTGACAGCACAATGATTTCGCAGGCGCTCATCGAAGCAAACGGGGATGCACAAGGGGAAAACAGACATGCCGGAAGAGCCTTTCGCTCCCCCAGCATGTCTTCTACCCGGACGTGATATCCCCTGAAAACGAGCTCACGCCAGCACGCTGGCCAAGCCCCGGGATGCCACCCTCCTGTTCATGGACGACGGCTCACGCCGCCGCGCCATGAGCCGATACTCAGGAGTAGACGCGGTTGCGCGTGCGGTCCCAACCACCGGTGATGTTGCCGCCACCCTGGCCATCGCTGCGCTTCTGCTGGGTGTAGGTGACCTTGATACGCGCGAAGTTCAGCTTGATCTCTTCAGACGGCAGATCGTGACGCGCATCGTGCACGGAATCGGTCGCACCGCCACCGCCGGCCTGGGAGAAGGACGCCATGCCTTCCAGGTCCACGGAAGACACGATGACTTCCTCAAGCTTCACTTCCATGTAACGCACCTGCTCGCCACCGGCACGGTGAACCTGCAGGGTGATTTCCTTGATGTGCTGGCCGCGGCAGCACGCTTCGAACAGCTTCGGAGAAGCCTTGTCGATGAACTTCTTGATCGCGAACTCACTCAGGTTGACGCGCTCGGCAGACGCACCACCGGCGGAGCTGGCAGTCGCGGAAGTCGCCTGGCTGGCGCCGAATTCGAAGCTCAGCAGCTCGATCCAGTCCTTGTGGTTGGTATCCAGACTCTCGCCCGGGATGCCGTCGATCTTGAGGTAGGCGTCAAAAGCCATGGTAAAACTCCATTTCCGTCATGTGATGGGTGGGCATCACGGGTAGCAGCCCTCCCTGGCTGCCACCTGCAACGCGTGTTCGGACACGCTACCGCCAGGAGATGCCATCCAGGCACCCCCACTGCGTATGTCCATGCTTCTCCGCTCTCTTGCGCCGGGCCTGCCTTCAGGCCTGTCATCCAAGAGCTCGACTCCTCCGTGAGTCGGCAAAATGAAACCGGTTGGGCGCTGCCCGTCAGTTCTGTTGTGTTCTGTTCAGGTCAGGTCTGGACTGATCAGTTCAGTGCACGCACTTCAATCTCGACACGACGATTGGGGGCCAGACAGGCGATTCTCTCCGCTCGTGACATCTGGCCATCGCACTTGACCAGCGGACGATCGCTGCCGGCCCCTTCCGCACCGATCAGCTCACCCGGCAGCCCCTTGCCCACCAGATAGGTGCGCACGGTCTCGGCACGTTGCAGCGAGAGCTGGCGATTGACCACGGCCGAGCCGATCGGGTCGGCGTGGCCGGTGATGGTGATGCGGCCCAGATTCGGCGTGTTGGAAAGCCGCTCGGCGATGGCATTCAGCTGACGCTGCCCCTCGCCCTGCAGGCCCGAGTAATCCGCACGCCCGAAGGCGAACAGGGTGTCGGATTCCAGCGTGATGGTCTCGACGGTGCTCAGGGAGCGGTCCAGCAGACCATCGATGTAGTTGCGACTGGATGACACCAGGAAGGTGTTGTCTTCCAGACGCGGCACGTCCGGGCGCACCACCTGCTCGGCATAGAAGTTGACCTGACGGCTGGCATATTCCAGATCACGGCTATCGCGCGGCACATCCTCTCCCTGGGTGATGGCCGGGTACCAGTAGACCGGCATCTCGCTGCGCAACCAGTCCGCCTCGATGTCCTCGCGCGGCGTGCGCGACAGGGACAGGTAGGTCTTCAGGGTGTTGTTGCCGAAGTCCGCCAGCGCCTGGGCCGAGTTGTCACGCGGCTGAGCGTGGTCCTCGACTCCCGGGACATGGATATCCGTCTCGCGCGGCCCGTCCTCGCGGTCATGCACGCTGATGGTCGGCAGCATGAACAGCGACTGGTTGAGGTTGCTGGCGATCGGCACCAGCATCATCTGACGCAGCGCGCCGAAATAGACATCGCGCAGCGCGGGTTCCAGCGTCTCGCCTTCATAGAGCCCGAAACCGAGCGACCAGGGCACGCCATGCTCGTGATGGCGAGCATCGTAGCGGGCCGCGCTGTCACGCAGGGCATCCAGCGTCGCCCACTGGGCATAGGCATCGGGCTCGCCGGCATCTTCCTCGTAGGCGGCATCCAGGGCCTGATCCAGCGCCCCGAGCTCGTGGGTGTTGGCGGTGAAGGACACCGCCCAGGCCAGACACATCGCTCCGGCAAGTGCCAGCGCCAGCCACACCCAGCGCAGCTGACGCCGACGCTGCAGGTTGGCGCCGCCATACAGGCCGACCAGATGCTGATCCGGCAGCAATACCCGCGAGAACAGCCCCGAGACGAACAGCGGCTTGCCATCCTGATGGCCCGGCGCATGACGCTCGGTGACGGCAAAGCGTGACGCCACGTTACGCCCATGGGCTGCCGTGCTGGCCTGCCCCTCGGAGAGCGCACTGGTGAAGTAGAACCCGCGCAGCAGCGGCGCTGCCTGATAGGGATTGACCTTGAGCAGCTCGGTGACGAAATCGGTCAGATGCGGTGCCAGCGCTTCAAGCTCACGCGGGAATTCCACCGCCGCCGGGGCCTCGCGGGTGCGCACGATGTCGCCCTCCACCAGACAGCGCTCACCGGTGCCCGCACAACGTGCCACCAGGCGAGTCATCGCCTCACTGAAACGAGTACGCCAATCCGCCTCGGCATAGCCCTGGTGCGGGAAGCTCATGCCCAGCACTTCATCGCGCTGCGCCGGTGCCAGCTGGGCATGGAACTCGCGGAAGCCCGGGATGTGGTCACTCTTGGTGAACACCAGATAGATGGGCAGCGCGGCGCCCAGACGCTCGTAGCTTTCCTGGATACGCTCGCGCAGCTGATGGGCCAGGGCCTCGACGTCATGGCGGTTCTGGAGCACCTCATCGATGCTGACCGCGACGATCAACCCGTTGAGCGGCTGACGCGGACGATAGCGACGCAGCATGTCGAGGAAGGCACGCCACTTGCCGACTTCCTCCTCGGAGCTGACATAACGCCCCGCGGTATCCAGCAGCACGGCCTCACTGCTGAAGAACCAGTCACAGTGACGGGTGCCGCCGATGCCCGCGACACGTGCGCTTTCCCGCTCCGCGAAGGGGAAATCGAGTCCGGAGCGCGACACCAGCGTGCTCTTGCCCACGGCCGGCTGACCGATCACCAGATACCAGGGCAGCGTATAGAGCAGATCACCCTGACGAGTGAACCAGCCACCGCGTTTCTCGCTGGCACTCTTGCGCATGCGATCCAGCGCGGCCAGCAGGCGCTCGCGCAGCAGGCTGACTTCCTCGCGGTCCTGGGGTGCGGCGCTGAGCACGGCGTCATCGGCGTTCTGGATCAACAGCGACTCGACATCCTTGCGCTCTCCCACCCCGCGATAGAGCAGCAGCAGATACAGGGCTGAGGCCACCAGAAACGCCAGAATGCCGACCAGCAGACTGTCCAGTGACGAGAAGCCGAGTCCGACACCGGCGCCCCAGACCACGAAGATGCCAAGGAAGAACAGCACGCCCAGCCAATACGGGCGGTACTTGAGGAGGTAGTACTTGAGAACGTGAAGCTTGAACTTGTTCATGTCGGTGCCGATTCATCCTTGGGTATGTCGCCGAATACCGTGTCGTCACTGCCCGCCCTTGTCCCCTGCGGCCCCGGGTCATCTTTCCGGTCATCTGACAGAGCGGCGATGTAGGCTCCCATGCCCAGTGTCGAGGCGTGAGACGCCTCCAGCGGGCCAGCGTGAGGCTCCCCGCTGCCAAGCAGGCGCCAGGGCCCGAGCACCTCGAAGGCGGAGCCCGCCAGAATGCGCAGTGCGTCATGATCGTCACGCGTGAAGCGCATCAATGTCGGGCGCATGAAGTCATCGACGATCACGCTGATCTGCCCCGGCGCGCCATTGTCATGCTCCAGCCAGTGCAGCCACAGGTCCGCCGCGGGACGCTTCAGCGCGCGCTCCGGTGGCAGTGGCAATGCCGCCTGCCCCCGGGTGTCATCACGCGCGCCCCCTGTCGCCAGCTGCCGGCGCGATGCCTGCATGTCCTGCGTCAGTCGCTGGGCGCTCACGTCGGGGAAGCCACTGGCCAGCGCCCGCGTGAGGTCCCCATAGCGCACGTCTTCCAGAAAGCGCGCGAACAGACGCCGATGCAGCTTGAGATCGGAATCATCCAGCGGGCGTAGCGCCTCGATTCCCGTGAGCAGACGCTCCTGTGCCTTCAGGGGGTCTGCGCAATGCATCACATCGCGCAGCAACTCCCGCACCTGCCCGGCGAAGGTCTCGCCGAGGGTATGCACCCCGACACTGCCCTCCACCACCGGCGAGACGGCCAGCCGCTGGAAGACCAGCAGCGGGTAGCGTCGCCCGGAGGCGTCCTGCGAGGGCGACATGGCGCCCATCAACCAGGCCCCACCGCTGGCGCGGTAGTGAAAGAAGCACAGCGGCAAGGCATCGAAACGTGCCTGCCAGTCTTCGTCGCGCTCGGCCATGCGATTCAGCGCCCGCTGCCACCAGCCATCCAGTTCCCGGATGTCCTTGTGGCCCGCGTGATGGGCGATGAAGTCAGCGCTGCCGGGCAGCTTGCCGAAGAAGCCGATCATGCGGTCATCTCCCGGCGACCGAGGGCATGGACAGGTTGCGCACCTGCTTCAGGTCCGTCAGTTTCACGCCACCGAAGTTGCGCGCCTCGAAGCTCACCGGGCCCACCGGGGTGTACCAGGTGAAGCGCTGACGGGCGGTATCCAGGTCTGTCACGTCCGCGGACTCGATCAGCTTCAACAGGCTCCAGCGATTGGGGAAGTTGAAGACGGTGATGCGGCGGCCGTCACGTGTCACCACCTCCAGTCGGGCGCCGGAGACTTCCGGATCACCCGGCCAGACGAAGCGCTGCCAGTGCTGACGACCATTGCGATAGGTCTGCTGCTGACCGTCCAGCGTCAGCTCGATCGAGATCAGCCGGGAGGAAGGCCGGATCATGATCTCGAAGCCGTTCTCCACATCCGCCAGACTCTCCAGCACCCGGCCCACTGCCGTGCCCTTGGTGATGGTGGCGGTGATCTTGGGGTCCACCAGCGGCGTACCGTCCTGCTCACCCTCTTCCAGGTTGCCGACTTCTTCATTGTCGAAGCGGGTCAGCAGACCGCTATCGGGGTCGATGAACTGACGCAGGTCACGCACCGAGGTCTCGTTGGCGGAATCGCTGACCGGATAGCGGCCACTGACCATGCGATGCCAGGGTGAGACGACCTGCTCACCCCAGGCGGCGGCCAGCTGTGAGGCCACCGGTCCCTGCAGACTGGCCACGGAGTAATCGATGGGCGCAAGGAACAGACGTTGCAGTGACTGCACCAGCGGCTCCTGCGAGGTATCGACATTGGCGGCCACATAATCACGCGCCGCCGAGATCTCATTGGGCTTGCCGCCGATCATCTCCGCCAGCAGCTGCTTGGTACGCTTGCCGACATCGCCACGCTCCAGTCCGTCGAGACGTACCTTGAGCTGACGCAGGCGCAGCTGGTAGCGGTTCATGACCGAGGCATCGCCATCCTGCCCCTCATCCTGGGCAAACAGGCTGGCGACCGGCGCGAAGTGGTCCGCCAGCTTCCCGTCGTGCACGTGCGGCAGGCCCTGCAATGCGCCGGTACGCTGTGCCAGCTGACTGCCATCCTCCTCGACCCACGCCAGCGCCTGATCCCACAGGCCCGCCGACTCGGCCGCCGGGGCCGGTGCGTCACCCTCGGCTTCGCGTGGCTGGGGCGTCTTGCGGGCCTCGGCATCGCGGCTGTCCCAGCGGGTGTTGTCATCCACCACGGCCAGCAGTGTCTTGAGCGGTGAGCGCTGATAGTCGCTGAAGCGCGCCAGACGCTGACGCGAGAGCGCCAGACCTTCGAAGCGACGCACGCCGACATCGGCCAGGAAGCGCTCCCAGGCCTCGGCATAGTCACGCTTGTAATGCGCCAGAATCGCCTCGGCGAATTCGGTCTTGCCCTGCTCGGCATCCGGGTTCTCGTCTTCCAGCACCCAGTCATGCTCCACCGGCAGGTCAGAACTCAGCGTCTTGAGCAACTCGGGACGCACGAACTCTTCCCACACGCGACGCGTGAAGAAGGCCGGCACGGATTCGCCGGCGTACAGCAAGCCACGTGCGCCCTCTTCGGGCAGCATCACCGAGAGCGTCATCGACGGGAAACGGGCTTCGGCCGCCAGACGCAGACGCAGGTATTCCCGCTCCGCCGGCGAGTTGTCGAGCAGGAAGGCCTTGAGGTCACGGCGGGAACGCGCGACGCGATCCTCATCCCGCACCAGAGCAGGAGCCTTGCCCTGCGCCAGATATTCGCTGTAGAGCGCGACATTGTCGGCGATGCGTTGATCTCCCCCCGGCACACGGCGGTGACTGTCCGCCAGCTGATGCCAGGCGCGCGGCAGGGCTTCGCGCACGAAGGCGACGTCCGGATGTTCCGCAGGCTCGCTCAGGATCAGATAGAGCTTGAGCGCATCGTAGGCATCGATCAGCCCGGCGACCTGCTCCGGCGTCAGCTGGTTGAGCACTTCACTGGAGAAGGCCGGACCGCCCGGCATGCCGCCGTCCGGGCTGCCCCCCTCACCCGCCACGGTGCCATCGCCGCCCAGTTCCGCGGACGAGCCACGGAAATTCTCGGCCTTGTCACGCAGCGCTTCACGCCCCTGCTGTCGGGTGCTCCAGTAGGCGTCATTGACGCCGCCGCGCAGGCGGTAATCCGCCTCGCCCTTGAGCTGACTGGCCAGTTCGCCCGGTGAGCGCGGCACGCTGCCCAGCGTCGGGCGCTCGGTGAGACGCTGACGCAGGCGCTCGCCGCTCGAGGTCAGCAGTGACTTGCCATCGGCGACCAATGTCCGCGAGGCATCGCCCCCGGATCCAGCGCCCTCACCTACGTCCTCGCCACGGGTGCGCCGCGAAGCGGACTCGGAGACGATGCCCAGCGAGACCGCCAGACGCCCGACCGCCCGCAGGCGAGCGTCGAGATCTTCCGCCAGCGGTGCCAGAATCTGCTGCTTGAGGGTCGCGAAGTACTGTGCTTCAAGCGTCGCGCTCAGACGCTCTCCGCCATCCAGTCCCATGTGCTGATACCAGGGCAGACCGCCCTCTTCGCGGGCCTGACGCACACGCGACAGCTCAGCGTGGAGCAGGTCGAGCTGCACGCTGGGGGTCACGGCGCCATCAAGCGATGTCAGCTGCGCATCGACGGCCTCGAGACTGGTGCGACTCTGGTAATAGGCGTTGCCGAGCAGGCCCAGCGTCACCGCACCTGCCACCCCGCCCACGCCGATCAACAGCGGGTTCAGGGAACGCCGCTGACCATCGCGCGCGTAGTGACGCACCAGGTTGCGGTCCGGAATCATCACGTCACGGAAGACACCGCCGACGAAATAGGGGCGATCACTGACCGTCGCCGTCGCTGAGGCTGGCGTCGCCGCCTGGGTGCCCGCCGGTTCCTTGAGCGCAAAGCCCTGACGGACCTGCTCATCGAGAATCGCCGGCATCGCACTGCCGTCCTGCAGCGCACTGGTGAAATAGACGCCACGCGTCAGCGGCCCGCGGGCACTGTTGCGACGCAGATCGAAGGGCTCCAGGAAGTCGGCCAGCAGGCCTTCCATCTCGGCGATGTATTCCGGGAAGTGCAAAAGCTCGCTGTCCGCCTGCTGGCCACGCTCACGCAGGGCGGCTTCCACATGACCACGCAGCCCCGCCACCATCTTGGGGAAATGCCGGGAGAAGGCTGCCACGACACCCTCGCGACGCGCCTCGGCCACCGAGAACGTCATGCCCCACGGCGCATGGCGGGCATCGCTGTCCAGCGTATTGAACGCGGCGGTGAAGCCCGGCAGCTGATCCGCCTTGGTGAACATCAGATAGACCGGCGGCGAGGCATCCAGCGCATCACGGAAGTCATTGATGCGCTCGATCAGCTGGCGTGCCAGCGCATGATTCTCGTCACGCGGCGCATGCAGCAGTGCCGGCAGATCCACCACCACCACCAGGCCATTGATGGGCGCACTCCGCCGACGGCGTGCCAGCAGACGCAGGAAGTCGGCGAAGGCACGCGCCGGCTGCTCTTCGGCCACATAACGCCCGGCGGTGTCGATCATCAGGGCGTCGTTGCCGAAGTACCAGTCGCAGTACTGGGTGCCGGAATCCCCGCCTAGCCCCGCCACGCTGGAGCTCAGGCCGGAGCGCGTCAGCAGCGAGGTCTTGCCGGAGGACGACAGACCCAGCACCAGATACCAGGGCAGATCGCTGAGCGAGGCACTGCCACCCTTGTGCAGACCACGCTGGGCACGCAGCATGCGCAGCGCCGACTTGAGACGCTCACGCAGCACTTCGTAATCGCCGGCTTCGGTGGCAGCATCCGCGGCTTCGCGGTCCACTTCCAGCTGGACGAGGTCTTCCAGATCCCGCTCGGCGCGCACCTTGCGATACTTGCGCAGCACGATGGCCAGCAGCCACACCGCGGTCAGCAGCGCCACGGCGATGGCCAGGCGCTCCAGCGAGCCACCCAGACGTGGCACCCACCAGACGCACAGCACGACACCGGCCAGCCACAGCAGTGACGACGCCAACCAGAAACTCTTGAGGAACCCCAGCACCCGTTTCATTCCGTCACGCCTCATGTCGTTGCGAACAGGGACGACAGTCGCTCGATGAGCGCCGTGACCTGAGTATCCAGCAGGTTGTCGAGCACCAGATAGACCGCCCCGCAGCACAGCGCGATCACCAGCAGATAGACCCAGACCGGAATTTCATAACGCAGCAGCTGACCGACCTGGTCCGGCAATTGCCAGCCCGGTGCCAGCACGTCGGATGTCTGACGGTAGCGCGCGATGTCCTGGCCCAGCGTGCTGGCCACGTAGCGCAGCTGATCACGGTGTTCGAGGCGGAACTTGCCCTCGAAGCCCAGCGCCAGACACAGGTGATAGACCTCCAGCACATCCAGGTTGGCCTTGACGTCGGTGCGCAGTGCCTCGAGACGCTCGAAGAAGCCCTCACCCGCCAGATGCACGCCGAAGTAGGTGTACTGCAGCGGATGCAGCTCCAGATGCTGGCGAATGTTGCTGGCACCGGCCCCCAGCACGCTTTCATCGAGGAAGGCGCACAGCGCGTACTGGGCGTCACGCACCTGATCCATGCTGTAACCGACCGCCAGTGCCTGGGCTTCCAGCTCGCGGAAGTAGTCGGCGACCCGGGTCAGGAACTCATCGACGTTGCGCGCTTCACTGCCGCGACGAATCATCAGGATCAGCGAGAAGAAATCCTGGGACAGCGTGCGCAGACGCGTGTCCGCCGGGACCGATGCGCCGGATCTACCCGCGCCGCCACTTCCTTGGGAAGGCGCCCGGGAAGGATGATGTGCCGCCGTGTCGCTCGGCTGGGTTGCCGTGGTCTGGGTCATTTCAGCACCGCCATCAATTCAATCTTGAGGTTGTGGAAACCGCCGGGCACGTAGAAGGCGATGGCCTGCGCGGCCATCATGCGTTCATACATGCGGCCCTGGGGTTCCAGCGCGAAATAGTGGTTATCGAGGCGCGAGGGAATCGCGGTGGGCAGACGCGAGGCGTGTACCAGCGAGCCGCCGGGCATGGCGCTGTTGACCACCACCTCGATGTCATCCGGCGAGCCGACCTTGAAGGCACGCGGCACCAGCTCCAGCAACTTGGCGCCGGGCATGTCGGCATGCACGCTGATGTAGAAGTCGGCATCCACCAGACGCGCATCGTGCAGGTGAGCGATGTAGTAGGACGGCTTGGTCTGTTCCAGCGCGATGGGGATGTACTGGTTGGGCACCACGGTGTCCAGCAGCTCGCGCGCCATGGTTTCCAGCGTCGTCAATGACTGGACCGGGTCTTCATGGCGGTACGGCGGCAGGTCACTCAGGCGGTAATCCATCGAGAAGGTCATCAGGCTGGCGACCAGATCCGACAGGAAGGTGTAGAGCTTCTCAGGATGCTGCTGCGGGTGTTGCAGCAGATGCGCCAGCGCCGGGTAGGCACGGTTGACCGTATGCAGCAGCCAGAACAGCGCCACGTCGCTTGAGCCGAATTCCGCGACCTGATCGGCGCGCTCGCGGCGACGTCCGGACAGCGTCTCGTGCTTGGCCTGCAGCATGCCGGCCAGGCGCTGGCCCATGGCCATCAGCGTCTCGCTGCTCGAGAGGTGAAGCGCAGGCGGCACGAAGCGCGGCGAGACCGAGAAGCCACCGGCGGCATTGCGCGTCAGCACGGCCAGCGGACAATGCGTGCTGCCCTCCAGGTCATCGCCTTCCAGCAACAGACGCACATTGAGTTCCAGCAGGCTCAGCTCGTTCTCGCCATCGCCGTCCAGCAGGTCCGGCAGGGAATCGAAGCGCTGACGGAAGCGACGACGGGCACCGCGCTGCTGCTCATCTTCCTGCACATTGCCGGCGTAGGGTTGTACCAGGCTCAGCGCAGCATGCACCTTGATCTCGCTGTGGCCGGCCAGCTCTCCCAGGTCACGCGCCCGCGGCAGGCTATCGTGCTGGGGGGCATCGAACAGCGTGCCATCCGGGAAGACCAGTTTGAGGCGACTCAGTTGCAGGCGGCCCTGGGCCAGCGCGCTTTCATCGATCTCAAGCTGCTGTACGCCAAAGGCAAAGGGCCCGCTGCGCGTGCTGGCCTCGCCGAGCTGCCACTGGTGATACTCGTCCTGATACTGGAAGTGCTGGGGCAGCAGGAACATGCCCTCGGACCACCTCACGCGATTATGCTTGCTCACGAATCCATCCTTTATAAAGTCCGTCCGGTGTCGCCAGTGACGTGCCGCCCGTCAGGCGGAATGGCTCACGCCTCATGGCGGTGTCGTCGTCGCCAGCAGGTCTTCGCTGTCGGGCGCCACCGTGATGTAGTGATCGGCCAGCGTCAGTTCGACGCCGTCCGGTGAGGTGAACAGGCCGTCCTTGCGCATCGCATCGGCATCGAACAGCACGCGCCAGCGCGCGTCCGGGGTCTGGCGGAAATAGGCCGCGACCGCCACGTACCGCGCGCCCGGCTTCAGCGGCGCCTCATCGACGACATGCCCGCCCGGCACCATCACCACTTCGCGGGTATCCAGCAGGGAGTCGCCCAGTACCTTGTCGGCGTGATCCCAGAGGCCATCGGGCGAGGCGCTGGTGAAGGCCTCACTCGCATCCAGTTGGTAGATGCGCACCACCACCGACAGTGACGCCTCATCGACATCCGGATTGAGCGAGTCATCGGCATCGAGGGTGAAGGCGACCGTCTCGTCCTGACGGAACAGGATGTCCCCCACCGTGCCATCCATCTGCTGGCCAAGACGGCTGCCGACCCCGCAGCCGCCGAGCAGCAGGCTGGCGCACAACATGACGGGCAGCCAATGGCGCGGACGCAGAGACGTGGTGCGCCGCTCAGCCTTCACGTGATATCCCCGGAATGACATGTGGGCTTCCTCACTGCATCTCGTAGGTGAACTGGCCGGCGTCATCCAGCGCGATGCTGACATCGCCCACCGGCTGCTGATCGGCCATGCGTTCCAGCACCCACTCCACCAGCGGCGGCATCAGCGAGCCACTCAGCAGGTGATCGATGCTGCGCGCACCGCTGTCGGTCTGGGTGCAGCGCTCGGCGATATGCGTCGCCAGCGACGGGGCGAAGCTCAGGTGGGCGCCGTGGTTGCGCGTGAAGCGTTCCGCCAGACGCGACAGCTTGAGGTCGACGATGCGCGCCAGGATGTCGCTGTGGACCGGGTAGTACGGCACGACCTTGAGGCGGCCGAGGAAGGCCGGCTTGAAGACGCCATTGAGGGTGTCGCGCAGCTCCTCGACCAGCGCTTCCGGTGCCGGCGGCGGCGCCACGCCCAGGCAGCGGTTCATGATCTCGTCGGTGCCGACGTTGGAGGTCAGCAGGATGACGCAGTTGCGGAAGTCGATCTCGCGCCCTTCGCCATCCTCCATCACGCCCTTGTCGAACACCTGGAAGAAGACTTCCAGCACGTCCGGATGCGCCTTCTCGACCTCATCGAGCAGCACCACGCTGTACGGCTTGCGACGCACGGCCTCGGTCAGCACGCCGCCTTCGCCATAGCCGACATAGCCGGGCGGCGAGCCTTTCAGCGAGGAGACGGTGTGGGCTTCCTGGTACTCGGACATGTTGATGGTGATGAGATTGCGCTCACCGCCGTACAGGCTGTCGGCGAGGGCCAGCGCGGTTTCGGTCTTGCCGACACCACTCGGGCCGAGCAGCATGAAGACACCGATCGGCTTGTCGGGGTCTTCGAGCCTGGCGCGCGACAGGCTGATGCGCTGGCCGATCTCTTCCAGGGCGTGGTCCTGCCCGAGCACGCGCTCGCCCAACAGTGCCGGCAGACGACGCACGGTGTCGATCTCGTCACGCTGCATCTTGCCCAGCGGGATGCCGGTCCAGGCGGCGACGACCTCGCCGATGGCGTTGCCATCGACACAGGCGTGCACCAGCGGCGCCTCGCCACCGGCGGCTTCCAATACCTCACGCGCGGCACGCAGCTCGGCCAAGGCAGCGTCACGCCCGGTGGCATCATCGGATTCGTTGGCCGCGTTCAGGGCGGCATCAGCCTTGAGCACCGCCTCGACGGCCTCACGCTGACGTGTCCAGTCGGCTTCCAGCGCCGTCACCTGCGCGGTGATCGCCAGCACTTCACTGTCGATCTCGTCCAGACGCGGGGCATGGCGGTCATCGCCGCGCTCGTGCTCGCGAGCCAGTGCCGCACGTTCGGCCTCGAGATCGCGCAGGCGCTGACGGGCATCTTCCAGCGGTGCCGGCGTGGTCTGCTGGCCCAGCGCAACACGCGCACAGGCGGTATCCAGCACGCTGACCGCCTTGTCCGGCAGCTGACGGCCGGTGATATAGCGGCTGGAGAGACGCACCGCCTGCACGATGGCGTCATCGAGAATCTCGACCTTGTGGTGATCGCGCATGCGCGTCGCCAGCCCGCGCAGCATGTCGATGGCCTGCGGCTCGGCCGGCTCCTCGACCTTGATCACCTGGAAGCGACGCGCCAGGGCAGCGTCCTTCTCGAAGTACTTCTTGTACTCGGCCCAGGTGGTGGCGGCGATGGTGCGCAGCTCGCCACGCGCCAGCGCGGGCTTGAGCAGGTTGGCGGCATCGTTCTGGCCCGCCTGACCGCCACTGCCGATCAGGGTGTGGGCTTCATCGATGAACAGAATGATCGGGTGCAGGCTGCGCTTCACTTCCTCGATCACGTCCTTGAGGCGCTGCTCGAATTCGCCCTTCACGCTGGCGCCGGCCTGCAGCAGGCCGAGATCCAGGGTGCGCAGCTCGACACGTGCCAGCGGCGCAGGCACTTCCCCGGCGACGATCTTCTGTGCCAGCCCTTCGACCACGGCGGTCTTGCCGACCCCCGCCTCACCGGTGAGGATCGGGTTGTTCTGACGACGACGCGTCAGGATGTCGATCATCTGGCGCACTTCGTCATCGCGCCCCAGAATCGGGTCGATGTTGCCGGCGCGCGCACTGGCGGTCAGGTCGATGGTGTATTGATCCAGCGCCGGGGTCTTGTGACTGCCCGGGCGTGCAGCGCCACCGCCCTCGCCTGCCGTCTGCTCGCCGCTGCTCGCGGCGGATGGCGTCGGCTGCGAGCGCTCGGCCTCGGGACTTGCGGCCAAGAGGCTGGTGAAATGCAGGCGCAGGTCTGCGGCATCGATACGCGCCAGCGGAGTGTCGTGACGTGGCTCGAACGAACGCTCCAGCGCGGAAGCTCCCAGGCCTGCGCGCTGGGCCAGTTCCGGGTCTTCCAGCAGGGCCAGCAGCAGGTGCCCGCTGCGGATATGCGCGACTTCGTGGTCGATGGAGGCGATCAACCAGGCCTTCTCGATCAGCCGCGTGATATGCGGTGAGAGTGCCGGCGTCGCGGTGCTGCCCGTCTTCAGACGCTCCAGCGAGCGGTCCAGCTGATCGGCGAGTTGATCCAGCCCCAGCGAGTAGTGACGCACGATGCGCAGCAGGTCGTTGTCGTCACCGTCCAGCAGCTTGATCAGCAGATGCTCGACATCGACTTCATACTGGCGCTTGGCCAGGCACAGGCCAGCGGCCTCTTCCATGGCACCGCGGCTGACATCATTGAGCTTGGCGAATAGCGTCTTGAGACTCACGGGGTCACTCCATCGAAGGGGATTCGTAGCAGCACATTGCCTGTGGTACTGCGGGGTGTCTGGCCCAGCCAGCCGAGGCGGCCCAGCGAGATGCCACCGGCATCTCCCAGGCGGGCCGGCGGCACTTCACTGGGCTCGAGCTGCAGTTCCAGCTCGAAATCGAGCTCCGGCCCGACATAGAAACGGATCAGTTCCGTCATGCGCAGGTGGTCCTCACCGCCGGGCAGAAAGCGGCGGAAGTCCGCCAGGCGCAAGGGGCCGACCGCGATGCGCACGCAGGACTGGTAATCCCAGGCGCGCTTGCCGGCCACGGCGCTCTGTCCCAGCCGGGCATTGGCCTGCCCCAGGCGCGTCAGCTCCGGCTCGCTGATCTCGAGCCAACGCCCCTGAAAGGGCTTCACCTCACACGGCACGCCGAAGAAGCTGCCCAGCAAGGTGGTCAGGTTCTGCTGATTGCGGGGCCGCTGACCGAGCAGCCCGGCGAAGAAGGAGAACAGCTCGCGCGGCAGTTCTCGGCCGTCCTGATTGCCGAGCCCCCGGCTGGGTGCCGCGTTGTCGCGATTCTCGTCGACAAGGGCATCGTCCCCCGCGAACAGCAGCTGCGCGGAGCGCCCGGAGACACCGCTGAGCGCGAGCAGCTGGCGCTCGAAGTCCGTCTCGCCGCGACGCTCATACTCGATGTGGAAGCGATACTTCTGCCACGCCTGATAGAACAGCGCCGTCATGCGGTGCGAGAACAGATCGAAGAAGGCATGAGCCCCGTCATCGCGCAGCTGCACGTGGCGGTCGATCAACGTCTCGGTGTACGGACGCGGCAGGACACCGGACGGGCCCACCAGCCCCATGAAGGTGACCTGCACCTGGGTCAGCGGCTGGTCGGTCGGCGAGCGCGATGTCTCGCTCTCGAACACGAGATCACTCACTTCGCTGGCCGGGAAGTTCAGCGACAGCTGGCTGCGAAAGCGCAGCGGGTCCTCGTGGGGGCGCAGCTCGGGTTCGAGGCGTCCGGCACGGCTATAGTGCAACCGGAGCAATCGCACCAGCTGGAAGAAGCTGAACCGGTAAGGCTCAGCGCGCGCCTGGTCGATCAGACCAGGGGCTGAGTGCCGGTTCTGGCGGGCCATGTCACGACGTCCTTTTCGCGCTGGCGGCTGCGCAATGTCAGCCGGGTGAAACTGTTGAGCGAGCAGTACTGCCCGAAGAAGTGATCCAGCACCATGCCGAACACGAAGATGCCGCTGCCGATGAACTCCTGTTCATCCAGCTCCAGCGTGATGCCGGTTCCGCGCACGAAGGCCGGGCGTGGATGCCCGATACGTGTCATCGCCGGTGCGCTCTGGATGCTGGCGATGCCGTTGATCTGGCGACGCGTGGCCTCGAGATCGCGATAGTTGTAGAGCGAGAGCATTTCCAGCAGCACATCGCGGCCACGCTCCACCAATGACAGATGGTTGAGCGAGAGATGCGAGATCAGGCGCCAGATGACGCCCTTGCCCATCGGCGGCCGCGCCGAGGGCGTGGGCTTGCGCAGGCAGCGAATAGCCTTGACCACCTGCTCGCGCGGCAGCGTGAAGTCACCGCGCGGATGGCCGAAGCTCAGTCGCTGCGGCAGGTCACGATTGCTGCAGGTCAGCTTGAGGCTAAGCACGTCACTGGTGGCGTCGATGGCATTGAGCTCACGATCCGCCAGGCGCAGCAGCAGCTCGGTGCCGGCATCCCGCTCACGGGCGGACGGCACCCGCCGCGACAGCCAGTAGCTGGTCTCGCGTGACGGCGCACTGCCCTGCGGCTCGAAGAACGGCGGGCAATAGCGCACGTGATCGCGTTCGGCGGTCTTCTGTACGCGCGTGACGCGGTCGATCGAGATCACCTCGGCGCCGTGCGGATTGCGCACATCGGCCACCACCGGATATTCCGCCTGGGTATGGGTGAGCAGGATCGGCTCGGCCTGACGCTCGAACAGGTTGATCACCGGCGTGCAGCCGAGGCGGAAATGATTGCGCCCCAGACTCTGGGACAGCCGCGACAGACGCTCGTCCAGCGCATAGTCCGCGAAGTGGAAGTGCAGCTCGAAACGCGTGCCGCTGGCGCGTGCCAGCAGACGTGTCAGCCCTTCGACATCGAAGAACATGAACTTGTCGGGGAAGGTGAAATACTCGTGCAGCAGGCGATAGCCGAGGAAGGAGCGCTCGGGGTAATCGATCAATCCTTCCTCGGGCGCGAACCCGACCGGCGTGAGCGAATCCGTCGGCAGCGCGACTTCTCGGCGCTGGCCGCCCTCATCGAAGCTGACGCTCAGGCGGGTCAGATTGTTGAACAGCAGTTCGTACATCGGGTGCATCAAGGCACCCTCGCCGTCCAGGAACAGGCGCAGGCGGTCGATCCCGAAGCTGCCCACCGACTGGTCGTTCAAGGCCTCGAAGGCCAGATCCAGTCGCGCGACGCTGTCCTTGTCGCGACCATTGAAGGCCGAGCGTTCCAGCAGCGAGAAGCCGGCGCTTTCCACGCGCAGCGGCCACACATCCACCGGATAGCAGGTACGGAAACGGCAGGCTACGCCTTCCACCGGACGCGAGAACATCTCGGTGTGCCGCGCGACCTGATAGCGCCCGGTCAGCGAGGTCTGCTCGCCGGGGTCGAGCTGTGCGATCGACAGCGAAGGCGTCGGTCGCAGGTAATGGGGGTAGAGCACATCGAGGAAGGCCTCGACGATTTCCGGCAGATCATCATCCAGCTTCTTGTGAACCCGTGCCGACAGGAACGCGAAGGACTCGACCAGACGCTCGGTGTGCGGGTCTTCGCAGTGGTCGCCTTCCAATTGCAGTCGTGCGGCAATCTTGGGGTACTCTCGTGCGAACTCCCGGCCCAGAAAGCGCAGGTGCGAGATCTCTTGTTCGTAATAAGGCAGCAGTTCATCAAGCATCAGGAAAGGTTCTGCACTTTGTATTGCTGAGTGTCGGCATGCAGCACGGCATCGAAGGCCACTTGCCGCGTTGCATCCTTGAGGACGAGGAGCGTCTCGACGCGAAAGCGCAGGAGTCGATCCTGACCATCCTGGTCCAGCAGCTTGACCTGCACGTTGCGAAAGCGACGGTCATTGCTTTCGATGGCGTACTCCAGCTGACGCTGGATCAAGCGGCGGTCTTCACTGCTGTGCAGGCCTCGGCCGAGAAAGTCCGGCAGACCGAAGCCCAGCACCGTGCCGCGCAACCCGGGAAAGTCATTCAAGCGCCCTCCCAGCAATTCGCTGCGCGTGTTCACCAGAATCTCGAGGTCACGCACGATGGTGCGCTTGTACTCGTCGAGACTGACGAAGCGTTGCTCCTCGGCGGCTTCTCCCTGATGCGGAGCATCGTCCTGCAACCGATCCCACAAGGTGGGAATGAGGCGGCGGGTGCCATTCGTGCGCATGTCGCCTCCTTCATGGCGATAAGCCGCACCGTCAGGCCGGCGTTGGCCAGTCTGACGATGCGGGCGTGCAGGACACGCAGGGAAAAGAGCGAGGGGTCTTCAGTGACGAGACGTCATCAGCTACGAGTGGACTGCGGCAGCTCTGCGACCAGGCGCAGCGAGGCGGTCAGTTCATCCAGCTGGTAGTGCGGCCGCAGGAAGGTCACGGCCTTGAAGACACCCGGCTTGCCCGGGACTTCCGCGACTTCGACACGTGCTTCACGCAGCGGGAACTGCGCCTTGGCTTCCTGGCTGGCGTTGTCGTCCAGCAGCACGTACTGGGACAGCCAGTCGTTCAGGTAGCGCTCGACACTGGTGCGCGAGGCGAAACTGCCGACCTTGTCACGCATGATCGCCTTCATGTAATGCGCGATGCGTGAGGTGGCGAAGATGTACTGCATCTGCGAGGACAGCCGCGCGTTGGCGTTGGCCACGTCGGTGTTGTACGTCTTCTGCTTCTGGGCGGACTGAGTGCCGAAGAAGGCGGCGTAGTCCGTGCCCTTGCAGTGCACCAGCGGGATGAAGCCCAGGTCTGCCAGCTCCTTCTCGCGACGGTCGGTCACGGCGATCTCGGTCGGGCACTTCAGTGCCACTTCACCATCGTCGGTCTGGAAGGTGTGGGTCGGCAGGTTCTCGACCAGGCCACCGCCCTCGACACCGCGAATGGCGACACACCAGCCATAGTTGGCGAAGGCGTCAGTCACGCGCGAGCCCATGGCGTAAGCCGCGTTCATCCACAGATACTTGTTGTGCTCACGGCCATCGACGTTCTCGACGAAGTTGAATTCCTCGACCGGCGTGGTGTCCGGGCCATACGGCAGACGGCCCAGCACGTGCGGCAGCGTCAGACCGACATAGCGCGCATCTTCGGAGTTGCGGAACGACTTCCACTTGGCGTATTCGACGGTGTCGAAGATCTTGGACAGATCACGCGGACCGCTCATCTCGGTGAAGGAGTCCCAGCCGAACAGCTCCGGAGACGCCGCGGAGATGAAGGGTGCGTGCGCCGAGGCGGCCACGTGGGAGATCTGCTCCAGCAGATAGATGTCTTCCGGACTGCGCGAGAATTCGTAATCGCCGACCAGCATGCCGAACGGCGCGCCACCGAAGGTACCGTACTCTTCTTCGTAGACCTTCTTGAACAGCGCGCTCTGATCGAATTCCGGCGCCGATTTCAGGTCACGCACCAATTCCTTCTTGGTGGCGTTGAGCATCTGGATCTTCATGTTGCTGCCGGTCTCGGTCTGATCGACCAGATAGCGCAGACCGCGCCAGGAGGATTCCAGCTTCTGGAACTCACTGGCGTGCATGACTTCGTTCATCTGCTCGGAGAGCATCGCGTCGATCTCGGCGATACGCGCATCCAGCACGGCGATGAGGTCCTTACTGGGCATGACTTCGCCATCCAGCACCTGGGCGACCAGCTCTTCGATCAGGTCGCGCGCACGGGTGCGCTCGGTCTCGGAGCGCGCCACGCGGCTCTCGGAGATGATGCTGTCGAGCAAGGAAGACTGCGGCGCGAAGACGGTATCCTGTGCCTGCGGTGCCACTGCTGATTCACTACGATTGTCACTCATGGTCTGACTCCGCAATCAGTTGTCGTCTTTGCGCACGGCTTGCTCGCGACCGAACTCGTCGCCCAGCGTCTTGAGCTTCTCGCTGTTCTGGAGCACGTCCATCAGCAGCTCTTCCAGCTTGTCGTTGCCGCCCATCTTGTTGCGCAGATCGGCGAGCTTGTTGCGCACGTCCAGAAGCTTGCGCAGCGGCTCGACCTGCTTGACGACATTCTGCGGCTCGAAGTCTTCCAGCGAGTTGAAATTCAGCTCGACCGGCAGCTGGGTACCATCCTTGCTCAGCGTGTTGTCGACGCGATAGGCAAGGCGCGGCTTCAAGCCCTTGAGGACGCCATTGAAGTTGTCGCGGTCGATGGCGACGAACTTGCGGTCCTTGAGCTTGGGCGGCGGGCTGAGCGGGTTGCCGGTGTAATCACCGACGGCACCGACCACAAACGGCAGTTCCTTCTGCTCCTGGCTGTCACCGATCTCGACGTCATAGGTGATCTGGACACGGGGTGCGCGAATGCGTCCCAGCTTGTGTTGTGTGCTATCCCTCTCCGCCATGGGGCATTTCCTTATGTGCAGTTGTAAAGTGGTTGCGCGAAGCAAAAATGGGGTCCCGCTGAATCAGCCGGAACATCGCCGCTGACACGCCACTCAGACAGCGGCGATCGCCCTGAGCAGCCGCTGCTTGACGGCGTCATCCATTGACTCGATGTCCGCGACATCGATCAGTTCTTCAAAGGTGTCATTGCCGGCGATTTCGGTGCTGCGCAGGATGGTGTCCTGCTCCGGCAGGTGCGAGGTGATGGGAGACCCCACCACGCAGAACGGCATGCTGCCGAACTCGCCGAGCTTCTCGAAACTGACCGGGAAGCGCAGCCCCAGCAACAGTCGCCCGAGGCCCGGGGCACGATTGACGCAATAGAACAGCATCAGATAGTGCACCACGTAGCGCAGCAGCTCGGCGGTGCTGCGATTGGGGTCCTTGATGATGTGACGGAAGCGTTGCAGCGAGAAGCCATCGAAACCCACCACCCAGCGGGTCGGGCTGGTGACGCGAATCACCTTGCCAGTGGACTCGAGACGTACATCATATTCATGCGGATAGAGACGCGGGGCCGTGCTCAGAAGCTCCAGCGGCACATCCAGCTCCTGCAGCAAGCGGAAAGGCTCGGCATTGGCCGTGGAGTCATAGAGAGCGGTGAATTCCTTGAAGGCATGCTGGGCCTCACGGCCGCTACCGCGCGGTGCCCCTTGCAGGTATTCGCCAAAGATCATCTGCGGGCGAATCAAGGCCCCCAGGGTCGTCAGATAATCCGAGGCGTTCTCATACAACAGGTCACTGACCACACGCGTCTGCTTGCGCTGTCGAATGAAGGCTTCAATGTCAAAAGACGAATCCATGTCAGATACTCTCCGTGCGCAGGTCCTGCGCAACGCGTGGTGAACCTCAGCCAAGCGGCTCGGCACGGGTGAACTCGTAATCGCTGTCAGCGCCCTTCTGCCCCATCAACTCCAGGGTATCGCCGCCCTCCTGCATCTTCAGGTTCAAGGGCGTATCCCGCTCGAGATGCAGATAGGTGGTGCTGTCGGATGTCTCGGCCTCGAAGTCGCCCCACTGCGTGGTCACGAAGTCTCCACCCACGGCATCTACATGCGCTTCCTGCAGGAAGAACGCCGTGGGCTCGCCACTTTCGGGATCACGGTGCAGGGTCAGATCCGCACGGATGAGGCGGCAGTCCTGGCAGGGAAGCGTGCCGACGAAACGCTCGATGGGCGGGGGCGTGTAGTCGGCAGGGCCTGTGTCCGGTGTAGAGCTGCAACCGCTCAGCAGCAGGAGCCCCACCATCAATGACCCGACAATGGCAATAAAAGGAGTCTTCAAGGTTTCACCGCCTGGTAAGGACATGCCGCCATTTCTTGACATCAATCTGCTTCCCTGTCAGATAAATCAAGACAACGTCTTGCCACCACTCCCCTCTGATTGACGTGCTCGATACCGTAAATAGGTGACATCTTGCGGCGGGCATACAGAAGGAAAAGCGTTGACGATACATAGAAGGTAAATCTGTATATTTGTTCTAGCGCAGACGCGAATATGGAAACATATTGCAGGTAGAGATTCCAGCAAGAAAAGCAACACAAGTATCGTTTAAATAACGATTAACACCATGTTTGCCACGCCGTAGAGCTAACGGCGCCATCTTCCATGGTGTCGCAATCATATGACGGTGAGGCCTGCCGTACCTACCCTGTAGCGATAGTAAGGACTCAATACTGCCCCGCCACTCCCGACTTACCACCACCTGGCACGCAGGTGGGGAAAACACCATCAGAACAATGACATGCTGCCCTATACCATACTGGAACAAAAGTGTTACAAAAATACCGAGATTGGGTAACACAAATATGACAAGACAGTTGCCCATTACGCGACGCCATTTCTTCTGACACTTTCAATCAGCTTAAACTAATATTATAAACGATCCCTTCACTGAGTAAAATGACAGGGTCATCATGTTGATGAAAACCCTCATTATTGACCAGCGATGTCTTCTTTTTTCGCTTGCCGCACTTCCTGACCTCTCAGTCATGCAGGCGACCATTGCGCACCCATGCAGCCTCTTCACGCTCATTCATGGCGACCAGCGCTAGCAGAACCGCAACCAGCCTCTCTCGCCCATGCGCTAGCGAGTCATAGGCCATCCTGATCGCCTTGCTTTGCTACAAACTCATCCCCCCCTCCCTTTGGTCGGAACTGACTCACGATCATCAGCAAGCATTGAAAGCCCCAGCACGAAAAGCCCGAGACCTGGAAGGGCTCGGGCTGCCTGCACAACACTGGAGTCAAGAGAGTCTACTAGCGGTAGCTACCGTCGGATTGATGCTCAAGCCCGTTGTAGCCGGGATTGAAGCGACGATTTTCTTCTTGCCAGTGTTTAGATTGTTGCCTGGCTTCAACTATCTGCTCATTAGTCATTTTTTTAGAGACTCGTAAACGTCCTGCGCCACCGACACTACCGCTTAAATCATAATACTTATAGGCTTGTACCAAGTCGGCTTCAGTACCGTAACCATTTTCATAATAACGAGCCAAAGGCTGAAAGTATGCCATTGCAAATTCACCATATGGAAGACTACTTGCCTTTCGTCTCCATTTGAAAGCTAACTCTGGATATTCATCTCCGCCTAAGCCATGCTCATACAAATAGGAAAGTCCTATAGCAGAAGGAGCGTCACCATTATTAGCGGCTTTCTCCAGCCAATGCCTGGCTTTTACAGTATCCTTCGCAAAAAGGTCTCTGGCATTCTCTCCCCAATATGCTCGACCTAGTAATGCTTGAGCCTGCACATAACCACGACTTCCTGATAGTATTAGAAACTTTCTAGCTTTCTCTAAATTTCGATCAACACACAATCCATTGTAGTACATAATAGCCACAACATAAGAGGCATCTGCAACATCATTTTTTGAAGCAATTTTAAACCCATCCATCGCCTTGCAATAATCTATATCATCAAAGACATTATTTTTATTTCTAAGATATGCATAAGATAAGAAATATTCTTCTCTAGCTGCCCTTGCCTCCCCTTTTTCAATCAGGTCGCTATAGTTATAGGATGCATACTCTTCACTAAAAGCTTTCACATTATTAGTCTGATAGTAAACCTTTGCGCTAGCGGGATTCACGCTAAACAAAATAATACAAATAGAAAAGAAAATATGTTTGACAATCAAATCACTAGCCTCATAAAACTGTCACTCCTATAAAATATATTGGGACTTAAAATTAAATTATCAATAAACCTGATAGTAGAATAATCCGTAATATTGAGTTCTGAGCATAAAATAAGCTCAATACTCTACAAGTTAGCTAAAACATTACACCTAGGTTCCAAAAACTAACCCTTTCAAGTATTGAAGAGTATTAGTAATTAAATTTTAATTCATCACAAGTAACTCAGTAGAAGGGCACATTCGATATGCCCCCTTACTTTAAAACAATAATTTACTACCTAGGCATAACGTAAGTATTAGTTTCTTCCTGCAGCTCTAAAGATAGTCGCTTTGCTTTAGCTATTTCTTCATTAGTCATGCTTTTCATGATTCTAATTTTATCTTTATCTTTAGCAGGCTGCAATTGGTCATAATACTTATATGCTTGCACTAGATCAATATTAGTACCGATTCCTTTTTCATAATATCTACCTATGGCCATATAGACACTAGTATTACTACCTGCTGGCATCTTAGTAGCCTTAAGGAGCCATTCAAAGGCTTTTTTATCACTCTTCTTTACACCCACTCCGTTATATAACATATAAGCAACATTGACCGCTGATAACTTATCATTATTTTTTGCAGCTCTAACGAACCATGCAAAAGCTTTTTCTGAATCTTTAGTCAATAGATCATCTATATACGTATCATCTCCCGAATATAACAAGCCTAATTTCCTTTGAGATGCAAAATACCCTAACTCAGCTGACTTAATCAGGTAAGATAAAGCTTTTTGCTTGTTCTCATCCACTAACTCACCTTGATAGTATATGTTAAATAAATTAAACCCCGCATCTACCAACCCATTTTCCCACACGTCTCTAAGTACTTTTAGGCCCTTTTTTTTCTCATCTATGTCATTTTTGCTTTGAAGCAAAAGTAACGCATAAAAATAACCCTTAACCATATTTCCGCTAAGGTATTCCTTTCTTACGTATTCAATATCTCTCAATTTATCGTTTTTAAAAAAAGAAGGCCCTGTATTATCAATTTGAACCACAAAAGGCTCATGGATCATTTTTTCGGCTGTTGAACTTTTATTTTCTATATCGTTTGAACATCCTAACAATAGCGTCAAAAGCACAATAGAAATGAATAGTTTCACTATAACCTGCGCAAAATAAGTTGAATTATATGTTTTCAAGATAATATTGTATGAACTTTGTCACAATATCACCAATGATCTTAAAATATAGCATCTATAAAAGCCCGAGGCCTAGATAAACTCGGGCTTTATGTACAACACTAAAATGGAATTAGTCCACTAGCGGTAGCTACCGTCAGATTGACGCTGAAGGCCATTATAGCCGGGATTGAAACGACGATTTTCTTCTTGCCAGTGTCTAGATTGTTGCCTGGCATCAGCTATCTGCTCACTGGTCATTTTTTTAGAGACTCGAGAAAGTCCTGCGCCTCCGACACTACCGCTTAAATCATAATACTTATAGGCTTGAATCAAGTCGACTTCAGTACCGTAACCATTTTCATAGTAGCGTGCCAAAGGGAGAAAATAACCCATAGCAAATTCACCATAGGGTAAACTAGAAGCTTTGAGTCTCCATTTGAAAGCTAACTCCGGATTTTCACTCCCTCCCAAAGCATGTTCATATAAATAGGAAAGCCCTATAGCTGAAGGAGCATCGCCATTATTCGCTGCTTTTTCAAGCCATTTTCTGGCCGCTGCATTGTCAGTTTCATAAAGATCTTCAACATCCTCTCCCCAATAAGCACGCCCAAGTAGCGCTTGGGCTTGAACATACTGTTGTTCTGCTGCACGAGTTAGGAAACTACGTGTTTTATCTAAGTTACGCTCAACACACTGTCCATTATAATACATTATTGCAACATTAAAGGTCGCATCAACAATTCCACTTTTTGATGCGCTTTCGAAACCATGAAAAGCTTTACATACATTAGTTTCTTTAAGCACATTATTTTCGTTTATCAAGTACGCAAATGCTAGAAAATACTCTTCTCTAGGGGTTCTCTTTGAACCTTTATCGATGAGCTGATAGTAATTATAAGATGAATATTCTTGTCCAAAGCTGTCAGACAAATTATCTTGATAAAGAATATCGGCTTTAGCACAATTAATACCAGCCAATAATATAAAAATTGACACAGCCACTTTAAGCATCGCTTAGAGCTCCTCTCTTTTAATATAGATTGTATCTTCTAGCTGGGATTCACCCTGTGATAACACTACTCTAAGAGCTAGATCTTGAGCATCTAACTGACTATATATAGATTTAGAGCCAATCACATATCGATTGTTACTATTAGAAACATCTACCTTTATACCATTATCTGTAGATGATCTACTATTTGGAGTTAAGACTCTATTGTTATGACCTTTTACTTCCTCGATCGCATCCTCAGTGTACTCAAGATTTATACTTGCATAAGTTTTAGCTTTATCTAAAGAAATGTATTGAATACTCAGGGTAGAATCGTTCATATCAGGAGTTTTGATCACAAACTCAACAATATAATAAACCGATAACTCGCCACCCAATGTAACGGCTAGTTGATCTCTCACATCTTCATCTATGTCTGATGATATATCTTTTATGTAGAACTCGATTTCAATACCACTAAACACCATATTCAATCCGTTTAGCTCAGAACTTGCGTTCTCATACTTCTGAATACCGCCGGTATCATACCCGATGAAGCTTCTACTAATCCAAGTCTCAACAGCACCAGGGACATAGGTCTTATACCAATTAATACCGATGGCAATTACCGCGAACGCTATTACAGCCCCTACGAGCAAACTTGCCATAACTCCAGCGATAAGATAGCCTGCAATTAAACCGACAGCTGTAGCGCTTGCGGTTACTGAAGCCATCATATTATTATTTTCTTCGCTAATAGCTCTGCCATTATGTTTATCGGAGTTGGCTTGATCAAATTTATCGACTATATCATAAAGAGCAATCAAACCAGAAACACGCCCTAAAAAATTCCCAAGTACAGTCCATCGTGTACTCAATGAGAAGCTGGCCCAAGAATTAGCAGGAATATGGGCCGAAACACCTTCTGCCAACTTTATTGATGCAGCACCTATTGAGGCTATGTTTGATACTATCGCGTGAAACTTTATTTCTTCACCTTCCACCTTATTCTTACTGACAGATAATGCTACTCCGGCCATAGCGAGTACAGCAGGTATAATTTTGCCATAGCTACTAGAGGTTATTTTTTCTTCTGTTATGCCTTCTAATACAGTGGCCGCAGCCCCTGCATATTCAATATAATTTCCTGTATCATTAGATAGGCTATAGGCCTGATTGATATTATCTTTCTGTTTAAGCGTATGGGTTGGAATTACTACTTCTATACACTTACTTGTACCAGACATACATCTCAGAAGAGGAATATTAGACTTTCCACCATTGCTAGCTGGTTCTGATTTAAAATTCTCAGCTTTCTTTTTCGAACTATTTATAATCTTATCCTGATAATCATGCAACCATTCTTCATAGTTTGATAGTGTCACCGTCTTACGCTCAAGAAGAATAAATGAAACTTCTTTCGAAGAGGCATTTCCTCCTGCCATACATGACATTTGCACTAACTTCATGAATTTATCAAGTGCTTTTTCTTCTACTGTTTGATTAGCATTCGAATTAAAGAGATTAACGTTAACAGAGTGCTGCAGAAAATAGACAAACGAATACCCAATAGATTGGATATTTAAAACTTGAGAATTGATAATCGTCTCGTATAATTCTTCTTTATTTTTTGTCTGATATGAACAACTTTCAAAGATAGCATCGAAGACTGCAAGCCATTTCAGGAGCTTACTTTCATCCAAGTAGGTACCGTCACTCAGCTGCGAAGTATCCAACGAGGCATCAGCGATCAAATCCTTATCGAACATGAAAAGGACAGATATAACAAACGAATCATCTTTCAGTACATCTTCCGTTAGCTCTTTCCAACAGGATGCACTGGCAGGTGACAATATCCCACCCTTGATTAGCCGTGAGACTATATCTGTGTATAACCCTCCAATCTCCAAGTTATTGAAAAAACACCCGGGAACTAAGGATTGTGAATATTTGTACAACCACTGCGCATAATCATCATCATGCACACGCATCAAAAAATCACATTTCCGAGTATGATCTTTATACTTTCTATCAAACTCTATCAGCGCTTTAGAGTCATATATTCTATCAATCTGCTCGTTAAAGTTCTCATGGGTGCTCTCCTGCCTAGACTTCAGTATGTCATAATCTATTTGTTTGGCTACAGAAGCAGGACCAGTCACCTTAGGACGATTTTCATCCACAAGTTTATATGATGTAGCAAAACTATCCTTGAATTCCTTAATAGCATTGCTACACAACTTCATCCTACGACGCTCTTCATTTCCTTTCTCAGGATCAAAATATTCATCAATTGCAGCAAGCGCCTGGTGACGATAAGCGTTGAGCTCTTGGATAATACCTATTTCGTCATTGACCGCGAGGATCAAGCCTCTGCCCTCGTAGTCCGTCGAGGCATATCTGAGACGCTCGCTCATCGTCTGCTTCATTTCTTCTGGGCTATAGAGATCACGCTTTGGTCCACTGGACCAGAATTGCTCATCCAGCCCTGCTGCACCGGGACTATATTCAGCGACCTGATCCAGCTCTTCCAAGCTGAAAGCATGATCTTGTGCTACCCCTGCTTTCCAGTCAGGAACATTGAATTTCTGCAGATACTTGTCACACCAGGGATCACCGCTGAGAATTCTGGATTTCACCTCATCCAGAAACCCTTCAGGCCATGCATGTTCCGTATAGGCATAATACACATCACCGCTCTTGTCAGGAGTCGTGATAGTGACCAGAGAGGCTTGTAACGATTCATTCTTGACGCGTGTGACTTTTTCTTCATCACTCTCGCCATCTCTATTGCCTGACTCGAGCGTACACGGCATCGCCATCTTGTCCAGAGATGGGGGCTGCTTGACGGGGAACTGGTAATATTTTCCATCGGCGGTAATCGCAAATGCGGACCAATACATGCCATCGGGGTTGTCTTTATCGAACAAGTAAAGATAGCCGCTGCGCAATTGGCGAAGGATATATTTATTGACCTGACTGGAGGTGCTATGAGCTATCTCTTCCTTGACCTCAGAGGGAACCACGCGCGTGGTGCGCTTACCGTTTTCAAGTGTCTGATCCAGCTTTATGTCAGTAAAAGCCTTCACCCTATCTTCTGACAATTCAGGGATTTGCTGATTGGCATCATTACGTTGGCAGACAGCATATCGAACAGGCAGGATCGGAAAGCCAGTACGCTTGCAGAAACGACATTCGCCATTCACGACACTCATAGCGACATGCTGATTTACTATTTGACCTGACATGAGGTTATACCTTTTCCCTGCTTTCCATGATCTTGTCCCAATCGGCGCTCTCAAGCTTGCTGGTCAAGCTGATATAGCTGTGAGTGCTGCAATCAGGTATCGCTCTGGCGCTCAGTAACTGGCGCATGATCGGATGCTGATAGAACTTCGGATATGTGACCATCCCATGGAGCACGAAGACCGAGATATCCTGTCGCTCTTCCAGACCACACTCCTTTGCGGCGACCAATAACGCATCGGCAGTTGCGGCATCCACATAACCGGCCTTGCTCTCTTTCGGCAGCGTGCGATAGAGCTCCAGGCAATGATTCAGCATCCCTATCCGTCTAATGGCAGACCACTGCCGCAATGTCAGGTTCAATCTCCCGAGGTGACGCTGCTCACTGTGTGGTGCGATGCTCTGCAGCGCGTGGGCGTTATCCAGGTAGATCCACTGATCGACAGGCCCCAGCAATGCCGATAGCTGCTCGCGGTCAAGAATCGCCTCGAGGCGCTCCAATACCCTGGGGTCATGAAAGCGCAGCAGCGCCTTCTTGCCTTCCGGGGTCGTCTGCTCAAGTTGGCGCTGGAAATATGACACCACGCTGGAGAGCGGCTGGGCTGTGATGACCCAGCCACCGAACGCGACCGGAGTGCTGAGGCTTGCAGAGCGTTGCTGCCTCTCCTTCTCCAGCTCTTTGCCCAGGTGCGTTTCTGGCGGCACCGGTTGTAGATAGAGTTTCTGCGATGGCGTCTGGGCATAGAATCCGTTGCGTACCAGGCCCACGGATTTCTGGTCCTTCGCACTCAATGCGCGCTGCGGCGTATTGCTCGGATCTACCACGCGATATAGGCGTGACTCGGTAGCCGCTTGTCTTGCCACCTGCAGGAATTCCGCCTCATCCAGCATGGCCATATCAGGACTCCACCACACCGTCGCCATTGGCGGCAGCGCTTTGTCCTTTACTCGGACACAGCAAGTCTTCGCCTTCCGGCAATTCCGTCATCGCGGCATTCAGACTCGTCGGCCCACCGAAGCTGTGCTGCGCACCTTTGACATCTATCTTGCCCGGCGCGTGCAGTTCGATATTGCCGTCCTTGAGGCGGACATAGGCACCACCACAGGTGAGCAGAATCTCCTTGGCGGCATTGATATCGATGTCGTTCTCGGTGGAGGTGATGGTGACGTCCTTTTCCGCCGTCAGGTCCATCGCATCGCTTTGCGCCTGAACTTCGACCTTGCCCTTGCCGGCAAACAGCTTGATGCCGGAGCGCTGCACGAACAGCGAGAACTTCTCGACCACGGCGCCTACCAGACTGCGCCCGGTGGCCAGGTTGATGTCTTCGCCACTGGTGACGCTGAGCGAGCGGCCCTGTGCCAAGTGCGTCGATTCCGGCGTACTGGTGGCGATGCCGGCGGGGGATGTGAGATGCAGCCAGGGCGCATTCAGGCGCGCTGCCTGCCCTCGCCCGCCATTGGTGGCGCTCTGGGCTGAGCTACCGTCGAAGCGGCTACCGCTGTCATCGGCGCCATAAGTGCCTTGGGTATCGTCGCTGGCCTGCTTGATCTGCGTGCGCGCCGCGAGCGCCTCGGCGTTGTGGCTGGTGGCGCTGTCGCTGAGCGTATTGGCTAGCTGATAGGCGCTGGCGAGTTGCTGTTGTGCAGGAGAGAGATCCAGCTGCTCGCCACTGGCCGCGATCTGCCCCCAGCTACTGAGCATAAGCCCGCTGTTGGCGCGGATGGCGCCGTAGGCGTCCGAGCGCAGCTCGAAGCCAGTACCGCGGAAGCTGCCGCGTGTGTTGCCCTGCTGGTGGATCAGATAGCCGAGATTGAGCTGGGATTTCTCGTGCTCCGAGTTCAGGCGCACACGCTCCTGATCGGTGGCGTCATCGAACACCAGCTCGTTGTACTTGTTGCCGCGGTAGGTCTTGCTCTTGAGGCCCGAGAGCAGGCCGTTGGAGTGCCATTGCGGCGTCTGGTCGCCGTTGTAGACCCGCCCGGTGATCAACGGCCGATCCGCATCGCCTTCGAGGAAATCGACGATGACTTCCTGACCGATACGCGGCACGAACACACTGCCCCAGCCGGCACCGGCGTTGGGTTGCGCGACACGCAGCCAGCAGCTGGCGTCAGCGGCGCCCTTCTCGCTGCGATCCCAGTGGAACTGCACGCGCACGCGGTTGAGCGAGTCGGTGTGGATCTCTTCATTCGCGGGCCCGACGACGATCGCGGTCTGCGGGCCGCCGAGGTTGGGCCGCGGATGATCGAGCGACGGACGATACGGCTGACTGAGGCGCTGGGATTCGAAGTCGATCAGATATTGACCAGTGCCGACATCGGCATAGTCTTCGTGGGCACTTTCATTGAGGCCATGCGCCTGGCGCGCCTCGGCCATGCGCGCCTGCAGGCTGCCCGGCAGCGCCTTGAGGTGCGCGGAGACCGGCAGTGCATTCTCGGCACAGACGGTCAGGCCCAGCACGAGGAATTCGCGCTCACTTGAGTCGCCGTCTTCATGGCGGGCGTGCTGGCTGAGCTCGAACCAGCGGCCGACCTTCAACTGGCGGGTACCCCCGGCGCCGTAGAAGCGCTTGGCGCGCGATTCGTGAGCTTCAAGGCGATTGACGGTCAGACGCTCACCGCGCGAGTGATCGTCGAAATAGTACTCGCCGGGATAGTCGTAGACTTCCTGCTCGCTGAGGTTGCCCTGATCGCTGCGCGTGTCCTGGCCTGAGCGCTTTTCGAGGCCCGGCTGCTTGTAATCGAAGGTGCCGAGGCTGACGCGCGTCGGTTGCTGCTGACGGCGGCCGCTCCACTGGGTGATGGAGTCTTCCAGTTCAGTGGCGTCCTGGCGATGGAAGCGGATGACTTGTGGCTCGACCGGCGCGCAGGTCGCGACATCGTCGGTGATGACGAGGCGGTGGCCATTGAAGTCGCTGTCGTCAGAGGCGTGTTCGAAGTAGTAGAACAGCCCTTCCTGCTCCATCAGACGATTGACGAACTGGAAGTCGCTCTCGCGATACTGCACGCAGTAGCTGCGCGCCGGGTACTCGCGACGTAGATCCAGCCGCCAGCCACCCTGGGCTTCGCCTTGCGCGATGGCGTGATTCGAGAATACCGACTCGATCACCTCGACGGCGGTGAGGTCCTGGAAGATGCGGCTGTCACGGCCGAGCTTGAGCATCGCCATCCACGGCACCAGCGTCAGCTGGTAATAGAAGACGCCACCGTCCTCGCCGAGCAGTGCGGCCGACTCGACCAGCCCCGAGAGCTTGCGGTAATTGCCATCGGCCTGACGCACCGAGAGCGCCGCCGGCTGCGCCATCAGGGTCTTGAGCTCGATATCGCCATTCTGGGAAATGCAGTCGAGGGTATAGGCAAAGGGACGCGACATGCGCTCTTCCCCCACCAATCGATGCGGGATAAAGTCCGCACCACTCATCTCAAGCGTGAGCAGGCGCTCGTTCTGGCTCAGCGAGATATCAAACGACGACAATAAAGCGTCGAGTCCCCATGAATCCGACATGTTCTGCATCCCTGGCAATTGACGTAGACGATGGCCTGAGGTCACTGGCCCGTCCCTGGCTCTCGATCAGGTGGCACAGCATATAGGAATGCTCTCATTTAGTTAATGACTGAACAGAGTGAACACTTACGCTGAAAGCGCGTTAATTCCAGCGAAAGATGCGCCATGAAGGGCCAGAAAGAGGCAACTCAAATGTGGGAATTCTCGCCTGACATTCCTGCACGCGCGTCATGACATCGTGTCAGAACCAACGGCTTTCCCACTCTCTTTTCGCCGGCAGCATGTAGCGTGAAGCACTGCCATGGCAGATGACATCGCTGAACAGGACATGCCCCAGGATGCCAGCGGAAATCTCTCGATGGCATGGCCGCCGCCACAGGCAGGCATGACAGCCATGGAAGACATGACGATCAAGGTAGTCCCGATCAAAAATTCCATATAAGGAATTTAACTTCCGTATGTGAAAAACAGTTTGACAGTCTTGGCACCGCTTCATAGCCTGTAAGCCAAATTCAGGAGGAGTGATGCATGCGCACTGACAAGAACTTCATCAACAACGAATTCGTCGCCTCATCCCAGGGCGAGATGATTTCGGTCTACAACCCGGCCACCGAAGCACTGGTAGGTCAGGTGCAGGCAGCAACCACTGACGAAGCGCTTGAAGCGGTGAGCATTGCGGCCAAGGCTCAAAAGGACTGGCGTGCCAAGACCAGCACCGAGCGTGCCGGCTACATGCACAAGCTTGCCGAGGCCCTGATGGCGCGCAAGGATGCCATCGGCCAGGCATTGGCAGATGAGTCGGGCAAGAGCCTTGAAGACGCCACCAATGAAGCCGTCTACGCCGCCGACATCACGCGCTACCACGCCGAGTGGGCACGTCGTATCGAGGGCGAGATCGTCCCCAGCGACACCCCCAATGAAAGCCTGCTGCTGCAGCGTGAGCCCATCGGCGTCGTGGCCTGCCTGATTCCGTTCAACTACCCGGTGTTCACCCTGCTGCGCAAGATCGCCCCGGCGCTGATCACCGGCAATGCCGTGGTCGTGCGTCCGAGCAACAACACCCCGACCTCCGCCTTCGAGATCGCCAAGGCGATCCAGGATGCCGGCATTCCGGCAGGCATCGTCAACATCCTGGCAATGGACCACGGCACCGCGGAAGCCGTCTGCACTCATCCCAAGGTGGGCATGATCACCCTGACCGGCAGCGTCGGTGCCGGTCGCAAGGTGCTGGAATATTCCCAGGTCAACATCGCCAAGTCCTCGTTGGAGCTGGGCGGCAAGTCACCGGCCATCGTCGAGCCGGATGCCGATCTGGCCAAGGCAGCGGCACAGATCGCGGCCTCTACCCTCACCAACTGTGGCCAGCTGTGCACCGCCATCGAGCGTGTCTATGTGCACGAATCCGTCTATGACGATTTCGTCGCCCAGCTGAAGCAACAGATGGAAGGCGTCAAGTTCGGCAACCGTCTGGACGATGCCAGCCTGATGGGGCCGCTGATCAACGAGAATTCGCGTCTCAACATCCATCAGATGGTGGAACGCGCCATCGATGACGGCGCCACTCTGGAAATCGGCGGCTACATCCCCGAGGGCAAGGGTCACTTCTACCCGCCGACCCTGCTGACCGGTTGCCGTCAGGACATGGAGATCGTGCAGGAAGAGATCTTCGGTCCGGTGCTGCCAGTGCTGACCTACCGCGATATCGATGAAGCCCTGGAGCTGGCCAACGATCACCAGTTCGGCCTGGCCTCCGTGGTCTTCACCGAGAACTATCGCACTGCCATGAAGGTCGCCAACAACATCGAAGCCGGCGAGCTCTACATCAACCGCACCCCGGCGGACCCCTACCAGGGCTACCACGCCGGCTGGAAGCGCTCTGGTCTGGGCGGTGATGATGGCAAGCACGGCATGCTCGACTACACCCAGACCCGTCTGGTCGTGATGAACTACTGATCACGCCATTCCGTCTTGCCTGTCACGCCTCCGGGGAGCCCTCTCCTCGGAGGCGCTGACGCCCTACCCCATTTCTTTCCGGAAGCGCGCTGTTGGCGTCGAATGACGGCATGTCAGGCAGTGCGCTCCCACACCATCCTGCTAGCCAGTGACCACTGAAAGGCCTGCCACCATGAAAGTTGTCAGTTGCGAGACACACATCGTCGCCACTCCGCCGCCCCACGTCGGCGGCATGTACTGGATCTTCGTCCAGCTACGTACCGCTTGCGGCATTGAAGGGGTCGGTGAAGTCTATGCCGCCACCTTCCATCCGGAAGTCATGAGCAAGGCGATCGCCGATGTCTTCTCGCGTTATCTGGAAGGCAAGAACCCGCATCATATTGAACGTCTGTACCGCGAAGCCTTTTCCAGTGGCTTCACCCAACGCCCTGATCTCACCATGATGGGCGTGCTGAGTGGTCTCGAGATGGCCTGCTGGGACATCGTCGGCAAGGCGGCTGGCCTGCCAGTCTATGAACTGATCGGTGGCAAGGTCCACGACAAGCTGCGTTCCTACACCTACCTGTACCCCAAGGATGCACGCGGCAACTACGACTATGACAACGTCGAGCTGGCCGTCGAGTGCGCACTGGAGAACAAGGAAAAGGGCTTCACCGCATTGAAGTTCGATCCGGCTGGCCCCTACACAGCCTACTCCGGTCAGATGCTGTCTCTGGAAGGCATGGACAAGAGCGCCACCTTCTGCCGCCGCATCCGCGAAGCAGTCGGCAACAGCTGTGATCTGTTGTTCGGCACCCACGGCCAGATGACACCGGCGTCTGCCATTCGTCTCGCCAAATATCTCGAGCCCTATGACCCGCTGTGGCTGGAAGAGCCGGTACCACCGGGACAGAGCGAAGCCATGGCGCGCGTGGCAGACCACACCTCCATTCCGGTCGCGACCGGTGAGCGCCTGACCACCAAGTACGAATTCCACGATGTGCTCAAGAACAACGCGGCCTCCATCCTGCAGATGAACCTGGGGCGCGTCGGCGGCATTCTGGAAGGCAAGAAGATCGCGGCGCTGGCAGAAGTCTATTACGCCCAGATCGCGCCGCACCTCTACAACGGCCCGGTCGGCGCCGCGGCCAGCATCCAGCTGGCGACCGCCACGCCCAACTTCCTGATTCAGGAAAGCATCGGCACCTGGGATGGCTTCCACGCCGATGTGCTCAAGGAGAAGATCGAGTGGCGTGATGGCTACATCATCCCCTCCACCAAGCCAGGCTTGGGGGTCGAGCTGGACATGGACGTGGTCAAGGCCAATTCGCCTTACACCGGCCGGACACTGCACCTGAGCATGGACCCGCGTCCCTATGACGTGAAGGAACAGTCCAGCACCGACTGGAAGCGCAAGCCGGAGGCGTAACGCCGATGCAATACGATTTCATCATTGTCGGTGCCGGGTCGGCGGGGTGCATCCTCGCCAACCGGCTGAGCGCCAACGGTCGCCACAAGGTGTTGCTGCTGGAGGCCGGCGGCAAGGACACCTCGCCCTGGATCAAGGTGCCGGTCGGGTTCGCCAAGACCTACTACAACCCGACCTACAACTACATGTATTACAGCAAGGAAGAAGCCGCGATGGGGGGCCGCAAGATCTATACCCCCCGCGGCAAGGTGCAGGGTGGCTCCGGCTCCATCAATGCGATGATCTACGTCCGGGGCCAGGCCTCGGACTTCGATGACTGGGCGCGCGCCGGCAACGAGGGCTGGTCCTATCGCGAGGTACTGCCCTACTTCAAGCGTCTTGAATGCCACCCGGGAGGCGATACCGAGTATCGCTCCGGCCAGGGCCTGATCGGCATCACGCCGCTGAAACATGGCGCGCACCCGATCTGCCAATCGTGGCTGGAAGGGGCCCGCGAGCTGGGGTACACGCTCAATGATGATTTCAATGGCAAACACTTCGAGGGGGCTGGCATCTATGAGGCCAACATCCGCAAGGGACAGCGGGATTCCAGCAATACCGCCTACCTGAAGCCGGCACTGTCACGCGACAACCTCACGCTCAAGCATATCTGTCGGGTGGAGCGCGTGACGCTGGAAGAGACGCCCGATGGCGGCAAGCGTGCCACGGGTGTTGCCTACCGGCTTGATGACGAAGTCATCGAGGTGACGGCGCGTCGCGAAGTCATTCTCTGCGCTGGCGCGGTGGACTCCCCGAAGCTGCTGCAGCTTTCGGGGATCGGCGGGCGTGAGGCGCTGGCCACGCATGGTATCCAGACACAGGTAGACCTGCCGGCTGTCGGTCAGAATCTGCAGGACCACCTGTGCGCCAGCTACTACTACCGCGCCAATCGCACCACACTGAATGATGACTTCGCGTCCTTCTGGGGCCAGGCCAAGGCGGGACTGCAGTACCTGATCAACCGCAGCGGGCCGCTGGGCATGAGCGTGAATCAGGCCGGAGGATTCTTCCGGGGCAGCGAGGCGGAGTCAGAGCCGAACATCCAGCTCTACTTCAACCCGATGTCCTACCAGATTCCCAACGACCCGAAGGCCAAGCTGACACCGGAGCCGTATTCCGGCTTCCTGCTGGCCTTCAATTCCTGCCGACCGACCAGCCGTGGCAGCATTTCACTGTCCTCGGCAGACCCGGCAGACCCGGCGACGATCTGCCCCAACTACCTCAGTACCCAGAAGGACATCGATGAGGTGATCCAGGGCAGTCGCCTGGTGCGCAAGCTGATGGGCGCGCCCGCTCTCAAGGCCATCACCGAGTGCGAGGTCGCCCCGGCCGAGACGGTCCACGATGAGGACAGCATGCTTGCGTACTTCCGCTCCCAGGGTGGCTCCATCTACCACCTGTGCGGTTCCTGCGCGATGGGGCCGGACAAGGCGAACGCCGTGGTCGACAGCCGGCTGAAGGTACATGGTGTGGCGGGGCTGCGGGTCATCGATGCCGCCATCTTCCCCAACATCACCTCCGGCAACCTGAATGCGCCGGTGATGATGGTGGCGGAAAAAGGCGCGGATCTGGTGCTGGCCGACCACGCAGACTGACCCGGCGGATAGCCGCCAACCCCACGAACGGCCCATGGGTCTGGTACCCTATGGGCCGTTCCCCTTTCCACGGATGGGCGATGCAGCCCGAGGCATCGCCCATCCGTCGTCACAGTGTCACAGCCTTCGGTCAGAAACCGCCTGTGACCGAGATTCGCGTTTCGGAGTGACCCCGCGTTCATGAATCACGAGAAGACCAAAGCCCCTGCCGTCGACCACAGTGTCATGATTCTGGATCTGCTTGCGGCAGCCTCCTACCCGCTGACGCTCTCGGAAATCTGTGAGTCCACCGGCATCTCGCCCGCTACCGGTCACCGCGTGATCAATGCCCTGCTGCACCATCAGCTGGTCGCTCACGATCCCGGTCGCAAGAAGTCCTATTGCATCGGCTCGCGCATCTTCCAGATCTCCTCGACGATCTACAACAAGCAGAGCCTGATCCCGGTCTTCTACCCCATCGCGGAGATTCTCAAGAACGAGATTCACCGCTCGATCTTCCTGTGCATCCCCATCGGGGACCAGGTGGTGGTGATCTCGAAGGTCGATGCCTCCGGCAGTGGCAGCTACAACCTCTATATCGGCAAGACCATGACCCAGCACGCCTGCGCCGCCGGCAAGGCGATTCTTGCCATGCGCCCCGAGAGCTCGCGTCAGCTGTACCTGGAGGCTGCCACACGTATCACGCCCGAACTGGCCGAACGCCGTGACGAGATGGATGCCGAGCTTGAGCGTGCGCAACGCCTCGGGTATGCCGTATCCAGTGGCGATGCCGAGGGACAATTGAGCTGTATCGCCGCGCCTGTACTGAACATGCGCAATGAGCCCATCGCCGCCATCAGCGCCGTCATCAGCCAGGACTGGCTGAATCCGCAGCAGGCACGCGCCTACTCCAAGCATCTGGTCCAGGCGGCGCGCCAGCTGTCCTCGCGCATCATCTGAGGCCGAAAACGTTGCCTGGCGAGCCCGCCATGCTGCACCGCACAAAGTCTTGCCACTATATATAGGTATTTTCAGCACCCAATATAGGTATTTTTCAGCACCCAGCGATCTGACAGACGCGATGGGCGTTGCTCTGATAGCGAAACGCGGCGGCGACAGCCGACAAGCACCTTGAGGGCGCCTTTTGTCGATGGCGCGAATGGTCGATGGCGCGAATGCAAGATACCCGTGATTCACGGGCCACTCTGGCCTCACGAATCACGGGTATCTTGCGTGGCATCACGGCTGCGTCATTCGCCTTCTGTCAGGCGATGGCCGGCGCCCCGAGCAGTGCCTTGACCTCGACATATTCCGCCAGGCCTTCGTCACCCCATTCGCGGCCATTGCCGGAACGCTTGTAACCACCGAAGGGGGCATCGAAGGAGAACTCTGCCCCTTGCAGATAGCATTGTCCTGCCTGCATGCAGCGGGCGATGGGCAATGCTGCCTCGGCGTCACGCGCATAGACCGCAGATGACAGGCCATAGACGCTGTCATTGGCGATGGCGATCCCCTGCTTAACATCGTCGTAGGGCAGGATGCACAGCACCGGGCCGAAGATCTCCTCGCGGGCGATCTCCATTTCATTGCTGACATTGGTGAAGATGGTCGGACGCACATAGCAGCCCTTCTCGAGCCCTTCGGGCGGCTCGACGCCACCGAGCGCCAGCTCGACACCATCATCGATGGCACGCTGCACCAGATGCAGGACACGTTCGCGCTGACGCTCGGAGACCAGCGGCCCCATGGTGGTCGCCGGGTCGTTCGGGTCACCCACCACCTGCTCATTGGCGATCTCGACTGCCAGGCGGGTCGCCTCTTCCAGTCGCGAACGCGGCACCAGCAAGCGAGTGAAGGCGTCGCAGGTCTGGCCGGTGTTGGCCATGATGTTCTCGACGTTCAAGCGCACGGCCGCGGCCAGGTCGGCATCTTCGGTCACCAGCAGCGGCGACTTGCCGCCCAGTTCCTGACAGACCCGCTTGACGGTGGGCGCGGCACTCTCGGCGACCTTGCTACCGGCAATGGTGGAGCCAGTGAAGGACACCATGTCCACTTGCGGATGGCCGGACATCACCGGACCGATCTCGCTGCCCTCGCCCGTCACCACATTGAAGACCCCTGCAGGCAGACCGACCTTCTCGAAGATCTCGGCCATGATGAAGTCCTGCAGCGGAGTCTGCTCCGCCGGCTTGGCGATCACGGTGCAGCCTGCCGCCAGCGCCGGGGCCAGCTTGCCGATCAACTGATGCAGCGGATAGTTCCACGGATTGATCAGCGAGCAGACGCCGATGGGCTCGCGCATCAGGGTCACATCGCCCTTGCGCTCGTCCTCTTCCATCTGGAAGGCGCGTTCGGCGTAGTACCGCATTCCCTCGATGGGGCCTTCCACGTGCAGCGCGCCGGCCAGTTGTACCGGGCAACCCATGGTGAGCACCTGAACGTCGCGCAACTCAGCGAAGCGACGCTGCATCTCATCCGCTGCCGCCATCAGGATATCGTGGCGTTCCTGCGCGGATGTCGTGGACCAGGCAGGCAGCGCCTGACGTGCTGCCATGATGGCAGCCTCCACATCCTGCTCACCGGCGCGCGGCACACTGGCGCACAGCTCGCCGGTGGCCGGATTGATGACCTCCATGCGCTCGCGCCCGCAGGGTGCCTGCCAGTGGCCATTGATGTAGAAGTTGTCGTGATGTTGCATGCCAGACCTCTCGTTGCTGGTGGGAGATAACACTCTCCCTGAGGGTGAGTCTCAAACGCAAATGCCCCGGAGGCCATTCTCACGGCACCCCGGGGCAGTCTTCACGGCTCAGCTGCGGCCGGTAACGCCGACCTCGTAGCCGACTTCTTCCGGCTCGTCATCGGTCAGCTCTGCCGGGAAGCCGGTGCCGAGCACACGGACATCGGCGGCTTCCTCGAGACGACGGATGATGTTGGATGACCACTCACGCGGGCCGAAGCGTTCCTGACCATCGCGGAAGATGTCCATCAGCATCGGGGAGATTTCCAGCGGCACGTCCAGGTTCCTGGCCAGGGTGTCGAACAGGCCGACATCCTTGAGCACCAGATCCATGGTGAAGCTGATGTTGCGGCTACCGTTCAGGATGACCTGGGACTCGGTCTCGTGGACGAAGGAGTTGCCCGAGGAAATCTTGATCGCCTCGTAGGTGGTATTCATGTCCATGCCGGCCTTCTTGCAGACGGTCAGGGCTTCGGCGACGGCGCACAGGTTGGCGGTGGCCAGATAGTTGGTCATCACCTTGAGCACCGAGGCGGTACCCAGCTCCCCGGTGTGCAGGACACGGCGACCCAGGTTGGTCAGCACCGGCAGCACCTGCTCGAAGGATTCGCGGTCACCGCCGACGAAGATGGAGATGTTGCCGGTGGCGGCGCGGTGGCAGCCGCCAGAGACCGGGGCTTCCAGTGCCTTGGCACCGGTGGCCAGCACCTTGTCGGCGATGCGACGCAGTTCGCCGTCATCGGTGGTACTCATCTCGAGCCAGATCTTGCCTTCGCACAGACCGGCAATGATGCCGTCATCGCTTTCCATCACGGCGCTGCAGGCAGCCGGAGATGGCAGGCAGGTGATGACCATGTCGTTGGCTTCGGCGAGTTCCTTGGAAGAATCCGCCCACTTGGCACCCTGCGCGAGGAAAGGCTTGGCGGCTTCCGGGTCAAGGTCACGCACGGTGACGTCATGCCCATTGCGCAGCAGGCTACCTGCCAGCTTGCCACCCACGTTACCGAGACCGATGAATCCGACTTTCATGTGCTGTCCTCTCTGCTGTCTGCCTGCTGGCTGTCCGGTGTCCTGCACAGGGCCGCTCGGGACGGAGGGAAATCCTGTCCGGTGTGGCCCATGTCATCTTGAGGCTCACCCTACTGGCCGACCTGCCTGCCAACAATTCATAAGAATTTGGCGATTGGTAACAATTTTTGTGAGCCCGCCTAGACCCCGCGCCTCCGCACAGCGATCCGCGATCCGCCCACAAACGTCAGAGCCTCATGCGCCAGAACCCAGAACCAGATGTCGGAAACAAGAACGCCACCCGAAGGTGGCGTTGTCACGTAACCGCTCTCGCTCTGGCGGATCAGGTAGGCACGCTGCGACTCTGCGACGCCAGCCAGCCAAGGAGGGTCGCGACGCGCGGATCCCGCTCCAGCTCGCGGTGACAGACAGCACCCCATTCACCGCACCCTGTCGTCACCTGCCCGGTCGGGTTGATGAGTCGACCGTTCGCCAGGTCATCGTCGGCAAAGGGCCCGTTGACCAATGCCACGCCCTCCCCCCGCGCCGCCATCTCCAGGGCGACGGCCAGGGTGTCGACCACGATGCAATTGCGGGTAGGACAAGGGCCTAGCGACAATGCCTCGAAGTAACTCTCCCAATTCCAGCCCTCGGTGTAGACCCCGATCAACGGCAGCGTCTTCAAGGCATCCGCGGGGACCGGGCGTGCATCGTCGCCCAGCAGCTGGGGGCTGCAGACCGGGAAGAGGCGTGACTCGAACAACGGCTGCCAGTGGAGGTGGTCCGCCAGCGGCGCATCGCGGAAGACGATACCGACATCGGCATTGGCCTCATCGAACTCCCAGCCGAGACTGCACGTCATCAGCTTGAGCTCGACTTCAGGATGCATGGCCTGGAAATGCGACAAGCGAGGTGCCAACCAGCGAATCGAGGTCGTCACATAGACCTGAATCGTCAGCGGCTGGGCATGCTGCATCTGGCGCAGGGACTCGGCGCCTTGCACCAGACCCGCCAGCGCTTCACGCACCACCGGATAGAAACGCTCGCCAGCCGCCGTCAGCACCACATGACGGCCTTCACGGGCAAACAGTTTCACCTCCAGACTCTCTTCGAGACGCTGAATCTGGTTGGCGATGGCCGGATGCGTCAGGTTCAGCTCCTCGGCAGCCGCGCGGAGACTCAGCAGACGCGCAGCCGCTTCAAACCCTTTCAGCGAACTCAAGGGCGGCAGTTTCTGCAGTGGCAGAGGGGTTGGCATAGACGACACTCACGAAAGGCGAAAGGCGAGCAGGAAGCAACCGGTACCCCATGAACGATAGACGTTCTCGACGCTCTCTCCCGTTCACGGCACACGGCCGCCCTCTGGCCCTCTTTCGCCATGAGACAATGGCAAAGCGGGTGACCGTCGCTGACAGCCACCCGCACAATTGACCTCATGTTACCAAAGCCGCCATGCCGCGTAATGCCGATGCGCGTCGGCAAGCTACCTGGGTCCGGCTCCGCCGGCCTGACTCAACCGGCCTGACTCAGACGGCCTGGCTCAGCAGACGCTCATCGAAGGGATAGTCCGACAACAGCTCCACCTGACCATCGTCACGAATGTACAGCTGCTCTTCGAGCTTGACGCCTTCGCCGCCGGACTCATGTCCGATATAGCTCTCCACGCATAGTGTCATCCCCGGTTGGAGGATGCCGTCGTAGCCCTTGTCCTCGATATCCTCGCGATGAACGATGTAGGGATACTCACCGTTCATCCCGACACCATGCGCCAGGGCAAAGTAGCGACGCGCGCGATAGCCGGGAGGGATTCGCCAGGCACGTTCGGCGTATTCCTTGAAGCTGACCCCCGGCTTGAGATTTTCCATGTTGGTCTGGATCTGGTCATACGCCATGCGATAGAGCGATTTCTGCTCGGCGCTGGCCTCACCCGCGCCACACAGGAAGGTTCTCGAGAAATCCGCGTAGTACCCGTAACGCCCGACCACATCGGTATCCAGCGCGACCAGTTCTCCCGCCTGGATGATCCGGTCGGAACATTCCTGGAACCAGGGATTGGTGCGCGGCCCGGAATTCATGAGGCGTGTCTCGATGAAGTCGGCGTCTGTCTCGATGATGTGCTGATGCAGTCGGGACCAGACGTGATTCTCGGTGATCCCAGGCCGTATGGAGGCCTCCAGTTTGCGCACTCCCTCCTCGACCGCTCTCAGCGAGGAGCGAATCATCTTTATCTCGTTGGGCACCTTGAAGGCTCGCGCCTGCTCAAGGGGCTCCTGAGCATCCAGCACCTGATAGCCTCGCTGCTCGAGCATGAAAGCGGCTTCCGCGGTCGCGCTCTCGATGGCGATCCGCTCACCTCCGCCGCACTGACGCACCAGATCGATGATTTCATCCGCCCAGGCTCTGGTGACGGCTTGTGTATTCTTCTCGTTGAAGTAATAGGAAATCGCCTTGGCCGGGCGAATCTCGTCCACGGTCGGCAGATGGCTGGCCAGGTGTTCGCACCCCGAGAACTCGAACAACACGACCGGCCCTGCGGCGGGGACGAATACGTAGCGAGCGGGATTGCGCGAACTGTACACCTGCATGTTGCGGGACCCGGTGGCATAGCGGACGTGTGCCGGGTCGAACAGGACTGCCGCCATGATATCGCGTCGGGCCAGCTCCTGGCGAACACGCGCGAGTCGGTCACATTGGATCTGCGCAATCTCTTCCGACGTCGGTTCGCAGTCTTCCAGTGCATGGGTCGGAGCGAGGATGCCCATCGCCGTCAGGTCCATTTTCATGTGGGATGCCCTGTGGGGAGTGTTCGATCAAGCGCCCGAAAGGCGCATGCAAGTTGAGAAGGCGTCACGGGAATACCGGACATCGATCAGTCGAGCAGACCGTCGGCGCGCTGGACGTATCGGGCTTCCGCCAGAATGTGCTGCTCCGAGACGCGCCCATACAGCTGGCGCGTGCGTTCCAGTCGCCCCACCACTCCCGGCGTTTCGGAATAGGCGAAGATCGCCGTCAGTCGGGGCACCTCACCCGACACCTGCGTGACGCGGTGCAGACTGAACCGCCCCTTGAACAACTGCAGATCCCCCGGGTTGAGACTCAGGGTCTTCACCGCTTCACGCGACTCTCCCCGGATCACTTCGCCCACGGCAGCGTAATGCTCATCGTTGGGGGTGCGGATGCCGGGACAATACTCGAACTGACCACCGCTCTCGGGCTGTTGGGTCATCATGGTGACGATGAATTCGTTGGTGTCGTAGTGCCAGGGTTGCTCGGTGCCCTCTGGCAGCACGTTGAGCACGAGCCCGGCAAAGGGGTCGGCATACTCGTACACCCGCTCGCGCCCAAGACAGGCCGACACCAGTTGCTTCATGGCCTGCGAGACGAACAGCCGCTGCATCAGGCTATCGACAGGAATCATGTCGCGCGTCACGAAGCCACTGGTGCGGGTCATGAACAGGCGACGCGGATCCTGGTGGGGCAAGCGGTCGTCATCGGCCGTGAAATAGGCATTCACCTCGCGAGTGTTGAAGAACGCGCACTCGGCGAGACGAGCCGTTTCCGCTTGCATCTGCGCAAGACGCTCCGGACGCAGAAATCCTCTCAATACGGCGCAACCCTCACGTTCAAGATCTTCACGCGCCTTGGCGATCGCGGCCTCAAGCGCTGGAGATCGGGGGTCATGCAGGGGGTAACGCTCGGTATCGATCAGCGCGGAGAGATCGACGGTCTCGGCATCGGCCAATGGCGGGGGCATCGCGGAAGTCAGGTCAGTCACGGAGGTATCCTCACGTCGTGGGGCTGGGGGACAAGACAGCTCGTGGGTCAGGCACTATGCTGGCCAGAATCCATGCATTTGAGAAACGAGTCATTTCAATGAAATCCATCGGAAAACCCGATACATCAAGCACAGACGCCCCTCGCCCCTTGCCATCGCTGGATACGGATCTGCTGCTGGCATTCGTGACCGTCGCCGACAGCGGGAGCTTCACTCAGGCGTCACGCCATCTGCACCGTACCCAGTCCACCGTCAGTCTGCGCATCAGCACTCTCGAGGAACGACTTGGCTATCGACTGCTGATACGCACCAGTCGTCATATGGAATTGACCGATGCCGGCCGAACGTTTCTTCGCTACGCACGCCGCATCCTGCAATTGCAACGTGAAGCCGTGGCTGCCCTCGGTGAAAACGATCAACCGATCACGTTGCGCCTCGGCTTGCCGGAGGACTACGCCACCACCTGGCTGCCGCAGCTATTGGCACAGATCAGTGAGCGTCATCCCCAGATCCGGCCACACATCCACTGCCGGATGTCCACGGAACTGCTGGAACAGCTCGATGCCGGTCAGCTGGATCTGGTCATCGCGGTCAGTCACAACCAACAACGCCAGGGGGAGTTGCTGTCTCGCGAGCCTGTGGTGTGGGCGGCGCATCAACGCTTCGTGCTGGACCCCTGCGCTCCGCTGCCATTGGCACTGTTCCCTGAGCAATGCATCTATCGCGAACGGGCCTTGTCCGCCCTGACGCAGGCCGAACGCGGCTGGCGTATCGATTCCACCAGTCAGAGCCCCAGCGGCTTGAGAGTCATCGTCAATCAGGGCCATGCCATCACGGTGGCAGATCGACGTTCGTTGCCTGAAGACTGGTATGAACTGGGTGAGGACATGGGTCTGCCAACGCTGCCTACCGCGGAGATCGAACTTCATCGCTCTCCCAGCCTGACGCACCCGATATTCGATACCTGTGCAGAGATGATTCGCGAATTGTTGCGAGACGAGGCTCAGACCTGAGGCGAGAAGGTGCCGCCCATGCGGTCTTGCTGCTTATGCACGAATTTTCACTATCCCGAATACGCCCTCCACGCATCCATTGACGACAGCCGAGAAGATTTTTCTCTTACCACTGCCCTACGCTGCACGGCAGTTCACTGCATGCCCCTGATCGACTGGCGCCCTCCCCGGCAACATCGCAAGACACGACAACAAGAACGAGGAAACTCACATGTTCGGAGCATCCGTGCGTCCACTGGTCTTCTGGCCACCTTTCATTCTGCTGTTCGCCTCCGTATTGGCGAGCTTGATCGATCTGGACAGCTTTCTGGCTGTCACCACCAATCTCAACAACCAGGTACTCAGCAAGTTAGGCTGGTTGTTTTCCATCACGGCGCTCAGCATGGTGGTGGCCTGCCTCATCGCCTATCTTTCGCCACTGGGCCGTACCCGTATCGGCGGCGAGAACGCGACGCGACTGTTGTCCCCATGGCGTTGGTTCTCCATCACGTTATGCACCACGTTGGCCGTAGGCATCATGTTCTGGTCGACCGCAGAGCCGCTTTATCATCTTCACTCGCCGCCCACTTCGCTGGACATTGCCGCCAATAGCCCGGAAGCCGCGCGGTTCGCGCTCTCGACCATGTTCCTGCACTGGTCGTTCACGCCCTATGCGATCTACACCGTCCCTGCGCTGATCTTTGCCCTGATGCATTACAACCTCGGCAAGCCCTTCTCGCTCGGCACCCTGTTCGTGCCGCTGCTGGGAGACCGACTGATCGGTCGCAAGGGACGTGTGCTCGATGCACTCGCGCTCTTCGCCCTGGTCTGTGGCATGGCGTCGTCCCTCGGCACAGGGGCCATGACCCTGGCAGGCGGCATCGACCGTTTCCTCGGCACTGGCTCGGGTCCGCTGATGCTGGGCATCGTCACCCTCGCGATCGTGCTGTGTTTCACCGCTTCAGCGGCCAGTGGTCTGCAGAAGGGCATCGCACGCCTGTCCGCCATCAACGCCAAGGCCTTCTTCGCCTTTCTCATCTTCGTGTTCGCCTTCGGTCCGACGCTGACCATCCTCGGCTACGGCACGGAAGCGGCTGGCGAGTACTTCACCAACTTCATGAGCAAGAATCTGTTCACCGGGGCCTTCGACAATGACCCCTGGCCACAGAGCTGGACCATCTTCTACTGGGCCAACTGGATGGCATGGGCGCCGATTTCCGCCCTGTTCCTGGGCAAGATCTCGCGGGGCTATACCGTGCGGCAGTTCATGCTGATCAACATGGTGGCGCCCTCGCTCTTCTCGATCATCTATGTCGCGGTGTTCAGCAGCACCACGATCAAGCTGGATATGGAAACTGGCGGCGCCCTGTATGGCATCCTCTCGGATTCCGGCGCGGGCTCGGTGATCTACGCACTCTTCGATGAGCTACCGATGAGCTCTCTGGTGGGGGGAATCTTCCTGGTCATCGCCTTCCTGTCCTTCGTGACAGCGGCCGACTCCAATACCGACGCCATCAGCCAACTCTGCAGCTCGGATAGCCAGGAAGCTCTGGCAGGCAACGAAAGCGAAGACCGCAGCAAGGGGCGACTGATGATGAAGATCATCTGGGGCTCGACCATCGGCGCCGTCGCCTGGATCATGACCTCCTTCGTCGGCATCGACGGCATCAAGATGCTCTCCAATCTCGGCGGCGTGCCGGCGCTGTTCATCGTCATCGGCGCGACTGCCTCGTTGATTCGACTGGTCTCCATCGGTACCGCCAAGATCGGTCTCGAGCATACGCCGTCACGCAGTTATTCGGCAGAAGCCCATCAGCGTTGGCAATCTTCCCAGTCCAGCTGAGCCAACTCGAGATGGCGTGATACTGCAGTCCTCAAGAGAAAACCACGACACCCCCGGGCCGAGAGGCGACGGGGGTGTCGTGGTTTTCTCTTGAGCGTCATGGCCCGCACGGTGGCGTAGACCCTGCGGCCCGCGTGGCGGTCAGAACGCGCGCACCTCTGGAGTAATTTTTGACAGAACTTTCCGCAAATCCTGCCAGCGCATTACATGAACGCGCGCGTATATACGCCGTTGATGAGCGAATCTCAACGCTGACAAAACAGAAATTTATGAGTTAGCATCCGCATCCTCATAAGAAATTATAGGAATGCGCATGTTTGGTTCATCCGTCCGCCCACTCGTCTTCTGGCCACCGTTCATCCTGCTGATGGTTGCGGTGGCCGCGAGCCTCATCAATCTTGAAGGATTCCTCGCGACCACCACCACCCTGAATGACTGGGTGCTCGACAAGTTCGGTTGGCTGTTCTCGATCACGGCGCTTGCCATGGTGGTAACGTGCCTGGTGACATACCTTTCACCATTGGGACGCACGCGAATAGGCGGAGAAAATGCCAGTCGGATTCTGACGCCATGGCGCTGGTTCTCCATCACGCTGTGTACCACCCTGGCCGTTGGCATCATGTTCTGGTCAACTGCAGAACCGCTCTATCATCTGCATACTCCGCCAGGTTCACTGGATGTGGCTGCCAATACGCCTGAGGCTGCCAGATTCGCACTCTCGACCATGTTCCTTCACTGGTCATTCACGCCGTATGCCATCTATACCGTCCCCGCCTTGCTGTTTGCCCTGATGCATTACAACCTGGGAAAACCCTTCTCTCTGGGGACGCTTTTCGTGCCATTGATCGGTGACAAGTTGATCGGTCGCAAGGGGCGTGCGCTGGATGCATTGGCGTTGTTTGCGCTGGTCTGCGGCATGGCATCTTCGCTGGGAACCGGTGCCATGACGCTTGCCGGCGGCCTGGATCGCTTCCTGGGCACCGGTACCGGCACCATGATGCTGGGTCTGGTGACTCTCGCCATCGTGGTCTGCTTTACCGCCTCCGCGGCCAGCGGTCTGCAGAAAGGCATCGCGCGCCTGTCCGCCATCAATGCCAAGGCCTTCTTCGTCTTCATGGCCTTTGTCTTCCTGTGTGGCCCGACCCAGACCATTCTCGGCTACGGCACGGAAGCGGCTGGCGAGTATTTCAACAATTTCATGCAGAAAAGCCTGTTCACCGGTGCCTTTGATGGTGATCCGTGGCCGAAGAGCTGGAGCATCTTCTACTGGGCCAACTGGATGGCATGGGCACCGATTTCCGCCCTGTTCCTCGGCAAGATCTCCCGTGGCTATACCGTGCGTCAGTTCATGCTGATCAACCTGGTCGCACCGGCCCTGTTCTCGATTACCTATGTCAGTGTCTTCGCAAGCTCCACCATCGAATTCGATATGCAGAGCGGCGGCGCGCTGTATCAATTGCTGAATGATTCAGGTGCCGGTTCCGTCATCTATGCCCTGTTCGATGAGCTTCCGATGAGCGGCCTGGTCGGCATCGTCTTCCTGATCATCGCCTTCCTGTCCTTCGTGACGGCGGCTGACTCCAATACCGAAGCGATCAGTCAGCTGTGTAGCACCGACAGTCAGGCTGCCATGGCCGGAGACAGCGATGAAAATACCAATGACCGCCTGCTCATGAAGATCATCTGGGGCTGCACCATCGGTGCCGTCGCCTGGATCATGACCGCATTCGTCGGGATCGATGGCATCAAGATGCTCTCCAACCTCGGCGGTGTCCCGGCGCTGTTCATCGTGATTGTCGCAACAGCCTCCCTGCTGCGCCTGGTGTCGATCGGTACCGCTAAGATCGGTCTCGAGCACACGCCTTCCCGCAGTTACTCCCCGGAGGCCCACCAACGCTGGGAGAGCACACGCAAATCGTCGGCAACCTCGCAGTAGACTGCGATTGATGCGTCACAACGAAAACGCCCTGCACATTGTGCAGGGCGTTTTCATGAGAGTGTCGACAGTGAGGCAGCTCTCATCATGCGGCTCGGGCATCATTTCATGTCGACGATCCACTCATGCGCGGGGTCATTCTTGAATTTCCAGACCCGCTTGGGGCCAGCCATGACATTGAGATAATAAAGCTCATAGCCGTGTGGAGCGGCGGCGGGATGATACCCCTCCGGTACCATCACACAGCAGCCATCTTCCACCGCCATGGTCTCATCCAGGGATCGGTCATCGGTATAGACGCGCTGGAACGCAAACCCTTGTGACGGATTGAGCTTGTGGTAGTACGTCTCCTCCAGGAAAGACTCTTCCGGCAGATTGTCGGCACAGTGCTTGTGCGGAGGGTAGCTGGACCAGTTGCCAGGGGGCGTATAGACCTCCACCACCAACAGACTATCGGCGGGCTCCGTCTGGGGAAGAATGTCCTGCACGTGACGTGTGTTGGTCCCCTCGCCACGTGTCGAACAGGCCACCTGCTCGGGGCGAATCAGGCGAGCGGCATGATTGCCATGCCCCGGAGCACTGCAGACGGCTATCTCCAGCTCCGTCAGTGCTTCCACTGAATAGGCTATCCCGTCCGGAAGATACACCGAGTACGGCGGCAGGTGTTCAAACACGCTCATGCGTTCACCGATGTTCTCGAACGTCTGGTCACCGGTACGCACGGTTGCGCGTCCCGAGAGCAGCACGAGGCACTGTTCGCGACTCTCGGTGTGGCGCTCGAAACGCTCACCTTGTTTCAGGCGATGTACGCGAAAGCCTACGTGTGTCCAGCCTGCAGATTCCGGAGTGACTTCCAGTAGCGTTCCATCTTCACCAGGGGCATGCGGTCTCACGAGAAGTGTCATGTTCTTGTCCTTTTCAGCAGCAGGGAGAAGTGGGCTCAACGAATCTCACTGAGCAGTACCCGGCGCCCTTCGCGATAGGAAATCAACGCCGCTTCGGCCAGTTCAAGCGCGGCGAGTCCATCCTGCGCGCCGGCCAGCGGGGCACGACCTTCTTGCCAGGCAGTGACGAAATCTCCCACTTCACGCACATAGGCCTGCGCGTAACGCTCGAGGAAGAACCACTGTGGACGCTCTTCCACCACACCTTCCACGCCGGTGAAGCGCAGGCGCGTATCCGTCTCGTTGCGCGCCTCCAGCATGCCCTGGCTGCCAAAGACCTCGATCCGCTGGTCATAGCCGTAACAGGCACGACGCGAGTTGCTGATGGAGACCAACTTGCCGGAAGCACTCTTCAGATTGATGAGTGCGCTATCCAGATCTCCCGCTTCACCGATGGCTGGATCCACGAGGCAGCTGCCACTGACCGTCACCTCCGTGACCGGCTCGCCCAGCAGCCAGACCGCCATGTCCAGATCATGAATGCTCATGTCACGGAAGAGTCCTCCCGAAGCTGCCACATATTCTGCGGGCGGCGGCTCTGGATCACGGCTGGTGATGGTGATCATCTCGAGTTCGCCGATTCGTCCCGCTTCCAGCGCCTGCTTGAGCGCCGAGAACTGAGGGTCATGGCGACGATTGAACCCCAGAGCACAGGTCACGGGGTGCTCCGCCAGCACACCAAGACAGTGACGCGTTCGCGCAAGATCCAGATCGATCGGCTTCTCGCAAAGTACCGCCTTGCCCGCACGGGCCGCACGCTCAAGGAAGTCACAGTGAGTCGGAGTGGAGGAGGCGATCAGAACGCCATCAATCTCCGCTGACGCGAAGATGTCCTCCGCCGTCATCACCGGCACACCATATTCCGCAGCGAGTGAATTGGCAGCCTCCGGGAAGGCATCACTGACACATGCCAGTTGCGCCAGGGGGTGATCAGAGATGGCGCGAGCGTGAACACGGCCGATGCGACCGGCGCCCAGCAGAGCGATTTTCATGTGAAGCGTCCTCCATATCTATGGCGTTTGTTGTTGTTGCGTCTCGAACGAATTGAGAGAGATTGTCGGCGGTCACTACCTCCTGTAGTGCTCGCCTTTGCCGTACTTCAGCCTCGAAGGTTGGCAGCGCCCTCTTCCTGCAATGAGATGTCGTGCGGTGTGGTGCCCTGCACTTCCTCGCTGCCCTGCTGGCGAACGCCCAGTCCGATGGCCAGTGCCTGGGCCAGGCATAGCGTGGACGTCAGGCCTCGGAAGCCTTGCACTTCGGCTTCGTTCACCACCAACACGACATCTGCATGGTGAGTCAGTGGGCTCAGGGAAGAGTCGGTGATGAGTATCGTGGGGGTACCACGCTCACGCGCCACATGGACGGCAGACTGCACCTCTTCTGCGTAGGGCGCGAAGCTGGTGACCAGCAGACAGTCCTGGCGGGAGATCGCTTCTGCCTGCTCGCGATACATCGCCCCCATGCCATCCATCAGGAAGGCGCGTTTGGCGATATGCCGCAATGAGTAGGCCAGGTAGCTTGAGACGACGAAACTTCGCCGTGCTCCCAGAAGGTGAACAGCCTCCGCGGCTTCCAGCAGATCGAGAGCTCGCTCGATATCCTTGGGCGCGATACGTCCTGGCAGTTCGCCAAGTGCCTGCTGATTGGCAGCCGAGAAACTTCTCAACAGCTCGTGAGCGCCAGGACTCTCGCCGGTCACCTCGCGAGCGACCCTGATGCGCTCACTGTAACTGGGCTCCGCTTCGACCAGGCGAGCCCGAAACAGCTTCTGCATCTCTGAAAAGCCCGAAAACCCCAGCGCGTTCGCGAATCGAATAAGCGTCGAGGGAGTGACATCAGCCTTCTCGGCAAGCCCCGCCACCGTGCCGAAAGCCACCTCCTGGGGGTGATCCAGCAAAAAGCGCGCGCTTTGCTGAAGACGGCGCGACAGATGCGGATACTGCTGCGTGATATGCGCTTCGAGAGATTCAAATGACTGCAATTGGCGTGCAGTCGTCTGCAAGGGGGTTATCTCAGCCATGGGACCTCCTGTCGCGGCTCACCTGCCAATGCGGCGTCGGAGCGGCCGTACCTCGAGTGAGCGATGATTGGCAGTGTAGGCATATGGAATGAAAATTCCAATACAAAAATAAATCGAATATTCCTGTTGCATTCCCCAATTCTGGAATCTACATTCCATAAGCGGATCAAAACGGAACGCCATGTTCCTGCCTTGTGTCAGGGCGCCCGCTGAGTGACAGGCACCACCGTGACGGCACACCACCTCACACAATGAAATGATCCTGCTTGCGCCCATAGAGGCACTGAAACGGGATGCCGAGACGCCAATCCGGCAGCCCGTACTGACAACGACAATAATCAGAGACGTCAGGAGTCATCGATGAACCACGCCAATTCACACGCTCATCCAGTTCCAGCCCATCCCCGTACCGGAAAGCCCCGCCACGAAACGTCCCGCTTTCGTCGCATCACCGCCGGCATCGTCACGGCTCTGCTGGCAGCCTCAGCCGCCAATGCCGTGTGGGCAGCGGACTCCGAGCGCTATGTCATGATCACCCATGGACAGAACTCCGACCCTTTCTGGTCCATCGTCAAACGCGGTGCGGATGATGCTGCCCAGGCGCTTGGGGTCAAGGTCGAGTATCGCGCTCCCTCCACCTTTGACATGGCCAAGATGGCGCAATTGCTGGATGCCGCAGTGGCCTCTCAGCCCGATGGCCTGATCATTTCATTGACCGATGCCGATGCACTGGGCAAGGGCATCAAGAATGCGGTGGACCAGAAGATTCCCGTCATCACCATCAATTCCGGTGGCGACAAATCCAAGGACGTCGGTGCTCGCTTGCATATCGGTCAGAGCGAGTATGAGGCTGGGCGTGCTGCGGCTGAGCGCATGATGGACAGTGGTGCCAAGCACGGCCTGTGCATCAACCAGGAACAGGGCAACGTGGGTCTGGATGCCCGCTGTGCAGGCTTTATCGAGGGGTTTGACGGCAGTGCAGACGAGCTGGCGACCAGTACCGATCCGACCGAGATCAAGAATTCCCTGGTGGCATATCTCAATCAACACAGCGAGATCGACTCGATTCTGGCTCTGGGGCCCCTCAGCTCTGAACCCATGCTCAAGGCCATGCAGGAAGCCGGTGCCACCCAGAAATTCCAGCTGGGCACCTTCGATCTCTCTCCCGATATTCTCGCTGCCGTCCAGGCCGGGGAAATGAACTTTGCCATTGATCAGCAACAGTACCTGCAGGGCTATCTGCCGGTGGTCTTCATGCATCAGTACCACCTTCACGGTCTGATGCCGGCTGGCGATGTCGCCACAGGGCCGGGATTTGTCACCGCCGAGAATGCCGGTCAGGTCATCGAGCTGTCAGAGCAAGGCATTCGCTGAGCTCTCCCATCTGGCAACACTTTCATTTCCGTGAGATGGCGCCTTCCTCGAGGAGGCGCCAGGAGGGAACATCATGACCGATCACGCCATGAGCGCTGTTTCAGAGACGGATGACGAGCGCCTCCGTCGCGTTCACCCCTTGAAAGCCGCACTGAAACGCCCCGAATTCGGTGCCATTGCCGGCACTATTCTGGTATTTGCCTTCTTCTCTGCCGCGGCCTCAGGGACCGGGATGTTCAGCCTGGCAGGCATACTCAACTTTCTGGAGGTCTCCGCTCAGCTGGGGATCCTGGCCATCGCGGCGTCATTGCTGATGATCGGAGGGGAGTTCGATCTTTCCCTTGGCTCCATGATCGGCTTTGCCGGCATCCTGATCGCCATCCCTGCCGTGCAATACGGTTGGCCACTCTGGTTGGCCATCACCTTCGCCTTTGCCAGCGCCGTGCTGATCGGCTGGATCAACGGCTATCTGGTGATGCGCACCGGCCTGCCCTCCTTCATCGTGACCCTGGGATTCCTGTTCATTCTTCGTGGCCTGGCCATTGGCCTGACGCGCTGGACGACCGGCCGCACTCAAGTCGGGGGCATCCAGGAACTGGCGGATCACGATTGGCTGGCCCCGCTCTTCTCCGGCGAGGTATTCACCGGCCTCTTCAGCTGGATGGCGGCGCAGGGCTGGATCGCGACCAACTTCGCGGGCAACCCTAGCGTCACGGGAGTACCGATCTCCATCGTCTGGTGGATCGTGCTGGCCATCGCCGCGACCTGGCTGCTGCTCTACACGCGATTCGGCAACTGGATCTTCGCGTGTGGCGGCGACGTGAATGCCGCTCGCAACGTCGGCGTCCCGGTCATGAAGGTCAAGATCGTGCTGTTCATCTTCACGGCTGTCGCCGCCACCATCTTTGCCTGCCTGCAGGTGATGGATACGGGGTCGGCTGACACGACGCGCGGACTGCTCAAGGAACTGGAAGCCATCATTGCCGTGGTCATCGGCGGCGCTCTGCTTACCGGCGGCTATGGGTCTGCCATAGGGGCCGTCTTCGGTGCGCTTATCTTCGGCACGGTCCAGATGGGCATCTTCTACACCGGGGTCAACACTGACTGGTTCAAGGTCTTTCTCGGCGCCATGCTTCTGATCGCGGTGCTGTTCAACAACTACGTGCGCAAGAAAGCCCTGGAGGCCAAGTGATGACTGCCAATGCCAACCTGCAACAGGTGCCGGAACAGACCACGACCGCCGCAGACCGAGCCAGAGGTAACACCCCGAAAGCCGCTGACACTCGCACGCCATTGATCGAGATGCAGGCCGTCGACAAGCACTTCGGCAATGTGGTCGCTCTCTCCGACATTTCGCTGAAAGTGTACGCAGGCGAAGTCATGTGCCTGCTGGGCGACAATGGCGCCGGCAAGTCTACCCTCATCAAGACCCTGTCAGGGGTACATGCCCCGACCCACGGTGAGCTGCTGCTCGAGGGCACCCCTGCCAACTTCACGACACCAGGTCAGGCGCTTGATGCCGGCATCGCGACGGTCTTTCAGGATCTGGCGATGATTCCCCTGATGTCGATCACCCGCAACTTCTTCATGGGACGTGAGCCCACCAAGGGGGTCGGCCTCTTCAAACGTGTCGACTGGGCATTCGCTGACCGTGTCGCGCGGGAGGAAATGGCCAAGATCGGGATCGATGTCCGCGATCCGTCCCAGCCGGTGGGTACCCTGTCCGGCGGTGAGCGTCAGTGCGTGGCGATCGCACGGGCCGTCTACTTCGGTGCCAAGGTGCTCATTCTTGACGAGCCGACCTCGGCACTGGGGGTCAAGCAGGCGTCCAAGGTGCTGCGCTATATCGCACAGGCTCGCAATCGAGGGCTCGGGGTCATCTTCATCACGCACAACGTTCATCATGCCTATCCCATCGGCGATGCGTTCACCCTGCTCAAGCGCGGTACCTCTCTGGGTAGCTGGCGCAAGGAAGACATCACGCGTGAGGAAGTGCTCAACATGATGGCCGGCGGCGAGGAAATGGCCAGCCTGGATGCGGAACTGGCGGAATTCCAGCGGATGGACGCCGCCACGGTGGCCTGACACGGCACCATCGCGCCGGTCACGCTGCAGCAGAGACGTCGAGGCTGCTCCAACGCCTCGACGTGCACCGATTACTGTCAATGCCGGTCATCACCGGCCTATATCAAGGGACATGCCAATGACGCGCCACTCACCTCACTCACCTGACCTGGATGTCATCTGCCTCGGCCGCGTCGCCGTCGACCTCTATGCCGAACAGATCGGTGCGCGCCTCGAAGACGCCACCAGCTTCAAGAAATATCTGGGCGGCAGCTCCGGCAACATGGCGTATGGCACGGCACGCCTCGGACTCAACTCCTCGATGCTGGGTCGCGTCGGCAATGAGCAGATGGGCGAATTCCTGCGCGAGGAACTCGCCTCGGTCGGCTGCGATGTCAGCCATCTCAAACGTGACCCCGAACGTCTGACCGGACTGGTGCTTCTGGGCATCAAGGACAAGGACCAGTTCCCGCTGCTCTTCGTACGCAACGACTGCGCCGACATGGCCATTGATGAAGATGATGTGGACCCGGCGTTCATCGCTCGAGCCCGCGCCCTGGCGATCACCGGCACCCACCTTTCCACTCCCCGCACCCAACGTGCCGCCCGCAAGGCACTGGATGCCGCACGCGAGGCCGGCGTGAAGCGCGTGCTGGATATCGACTATCGCCCCGTACTCTGGGGGCTGACCAGCATCGGGGATGGCGAGACGCGCTTCGTCGCGGACGAGAGTGTCAGTCAGCACATGGCCCGTTGGCTGGGTGACTTCGACCTGATCGTCGGCACGGAAGAAGAGTTTCATATCGCGGGCAACAGTACCGACACGCTGGACGCGCTGCGCGAGGTTCGCCGTCACAGCGATGCCGTGCTCGTGTGCAAGATAGGGGCACGCGGCTGCGTCATCTTCGAGGGCGACATCCCACGACATCTGGAAGACGGCATTCTGGTCGAGGGCGTCAAGGTCGAAGTCATGAACGTGCTTGGCGCCGGTGATGCCTTCATGAGTGGCTTCCTGCGTGGCTATCTTCGCGATGAAAGCTGGGACACTTGCGGCCATTACGCCAACGCGTGTGGCGCATTGGTCGTGTCTCGCCATGGATGTGCACCTGCCATGCCCACGGAAGCGGAACTGTTCGATTATCTGAGCCGCCGCGAGTCCGTGCCACGCCCGGACCTTGATGATCATCTGACCCACCTGCATCGCGTCACCACTCGTCGGGTAGCGCACTGGGAGAGCGTGCTGGGGCTGGCATTCGATCACCGTCGTCAATTCCTGGACATGGCACGCGATGTCGAAGGCGACCCCGAGCGCCTGCCACGCCTCAAGCAGCTACTGGTAGAGGCCACCCGCAGCGCGGCGCAACAGGCCGGTATCCAGCGCCCTGCCATTCTCTGTGATGATGTCCTGGGACAGGATGCGCTCAATGACACGGCAGCACTGGACTGGTGGGTAGGCCGTCCGGTCGAGCTCCCCAGCTCGCGGCCTTTGCGCTTCCAGCATGGTGATGACATCGGTAGCCAGTTGCGACGCTGGCCGCGCCACCACATCGTGAAGTGCCTCGTGTTCTATCACCCGGACGATGAGGCCACGCTGCGCCTCGATCAGGAAGCCCGCCTGCGCCAGCTGTATGACGCCTGCTGCATGTCGGGGCATGAGTTGCTCATCGAGGTCATCCCGCCACGTCAGGCAGACGCACCCGCCTGTGATGAGACCACCGTTCCACGTAGCCTGGAGCGTCTCTACAACCTCGGCATTCGCCCGGACTGGTGGAAACTGCCCGCTCTGACGACGCAAGGTTGGGAACGCGTCAGCCGAATCATCAGCGCTCGCGACGCCTGGTGTCATGGTGTCGTGCTGCTGGGGCTTGATGCGCCGATCGAAGAGGTCAAACGCGGTTTCGAGCAGGCAGCGCGTTTCCCGATCTGCAAGGGGTTCACCGTCGGGCGCACCTTGTTCACTGCCCCTAGCCAGGCCTGGCTGTCAGGCAGCATTGACGATGCGACCCTGATACGTCAGGCCGCTGACAACTATCTCGACTTGATCACCCATTGGCAGCAGCTGCGTGATGCCCATTGCGGCGCAGCGGATGTCAGTCCTGCCACACCGCTCGCAGAAGGAGTCCTGCAATGAGCCCCGTTTTCCACTCGGCGCCGCCGCCGGGTACCGTGCGTCTGACCGTCGCCCAGGCACTGGTGCGCTACCTGAGCCGGCAATACATCGAACAACATGGACAGGAAGTCCCCTTGTTCGGTGGCTGCTTCGCCATCTTCGGCCACGGCAACGTGGCGGGTCTCGGCGAGGCCTTGCACGCCGCGGGCGATGATTTTCCCACCTATCGCGCCCACAACGAACAAGGCATGGCCAATGCGGCCATTGCCTACGCCAAGGCCAACAATCGCCGTCGCATCATGGCGTGTACCTCGTCCATCGGGCCTGGTGCCACCAACATGGTGACGTCTGCAGGGCTTGCTCATGTCAATCGGTTACCGGTGCTGTTCCTGCCCGGCGATACCTTCGCCAGCCGCGCACCGGACCCGGTGCTCCAACAGGTCGAGCACTTCAATGACCCGGGCCTGAGCGTCAATGACTGCTTCCGTCCCGTGTCACGCTTCTTTGACCGCATCACGCGACCGGAACAGTTGCTGACCAGCCTGCCTCAGGCGCTGGCCACGCTGCTGGACCCCGTGGATTGTGGCCCTGCCACCCTGTGTCTGCCACAGGATGTCCAGACGCTTGCCTTCGAATGGCCGGAAGACTTCTTCACCCGTCGGGTGCATCACATCCGTCGCGCTCCCGTCGCTCAGGAAGAGCTGGTGGCAGCCCTGGACACACTGCGCACAGCCAAGCGGCCACTGCTGATTGCCGGGGGTGGCGTGCATTACAGCGAGGCGTGCGAGGCCCTCGCCGCCTTTGCCCAGCAACACGGCATTCCAGTGGTCGAGACACAGGCAGGCAAGGGCGCCCTGCCCTGGGACCACGCTCGCAACATGGGCGCAATCGGTGTCACCGGCGCGGCCAGCGCCAACCAGCTGGCACGTGAAGCCGACGTCATCATGGCCATCGGATCACGACTTCAAGATTTCACCAGCGGCTCTCGCACGCTCTTTGAAGCCGCCGGCCAGACACTCATCAACCTCAATGTCGGTCGCTTCGACGCCGTCAAGCATGGCGCACGGCAACTGCAGTGCGATGCCCTGCGGGGGCTTGATGCCTTGACGGCAGGGCTGGGTGACTGGAGCGCGCCAGACAGCTGGGTGCAACGCCAATCCGGGCTCAAGCAGGAATGGGAAGCGGTCCGCAAGAGCGTGATGGCTGATCAGGGTCTCTCGCTGCCAACCGATGCCCAGGTGCTCGGGGCCGTGAATCGTCAAGCGACAGATGACACCACGGTGGTCTGTGCTGCCGGCGGTTTGCCAGGTGAGCTTCACAAGCTATGGGCGGCCAGTGTCCCCGGCAGTTATCACGTGGAATATGGCTTCTCATGCATGGGCTATGAACTGGCCGGCGGGATGGGCGTCAAGATGGCACGCCCGGAGCGGGACATCGTGGTTGTGGTCGGCGATGGCAGTTACCTGATGCTCAACTCTGAGCTTGCCACCTCCGTGATGCTCGGCCACAAATTGACCGTCGTCGTACTCGATAACCGAGGCTACGGCTGCATCAATCGCCTGCAACATGCCACCGGCGGCGCCGGCTTCAACAACCTGCTCAAGGACTGCCGCACCGTTCCGGAAGGCGCCCCCAAGGTGGACTTTGCGGCGCACGCTCGTGCACTGGGCTGTCAGGCCGAACAGGTCACGGGGATTGGCGAACTGGACGCCGCGCTCGAGCGTGCTCGAACCTCATCGACGACCTACGTCATCGCGCTGGACACGGACCCATTGCCCTCCACCCAGGAAGGCGGGCACTGGTGGGAGGTCGCCATTCCCGAGGTCAGCGAACGTACTGAGGTCCGTGACGCCTATCAGAGCTATCTGTCGCACAAACGCCAGCAAGCTCGCTGACGCATTTCAGGGCCGGCCAACCGCCATTGCGACATCCGTTGGCCGGCCTGGACGATACGCCATCTCTCGGAGGCCACCGTGCCTCCCTGCACTCTCGATATCTCAATATCTCAATATCTCAATATCTCGAAGAAGGATACCGCCATGAGCATTCGCCTGGGCATCAACCCGCTGACCTGGACCAACGACGACCTGCCAAGCCTCGGCGCGGATACCCCGCTGGAAGTCTGTCTCGGCGAAGGCCGCCAGGCAGGTTTTGTCGGTTTCGAGCTGGGCAACAAGTTTCCGCGCGAGGCGCAGGCCCTGTCTCGCGCACTCGGCGCGCACGATCTGGCTCTCGTTTCCGGCTGGTATTCCAGCCGCCTGCTGGAACGCAGCATTGACGAGGAAATTGCCGCGCTGGATGACCACCTTCAGCTACTGAAAGCCTGCGGCGCGACAGTCATGGTGTACTGCGAGGTCAGTCGTTGCGTGCACGGTGACCAGGACATGCCTGTCTCGCGGCGCCCGGTCATGAACGACGCCGATTGGCAACGACTGACCACCGGGCTGGATGCCGTGGCACGCCACATGGCAGACCAGGGCGTGGAGATGGCCTATCACCACCATATGGGTACCGTCATCGAGAGCCAGGCCGACATTGAACGGTTGATGGCCTCCACCACACAGGTACGACTGCTGCTGGACGCCGGCCACCTGACCTATGCCGGTGGAGACCCCGTCACCATCGCCGAGCGCCACGCGGACCGCATCAGCCATGTGCACTGCAAGGACATTCGTCTCGCCGTCATGGATAACGCCATCAACCGTGACAAGTCCTTTCTGGATGCCGTACTCGATGGCGTGTTCACCGTGCCGGGGGATGGCGGGATCGACTTCGCCGCGCTGTTCGCCGTACTGGCACGCAAAGGCTACGGCAAGGATACAGAGCGCTGGCTGGTCGTGGAGGCCGAGCAGGATCCCTCCGTTGCCGACCCGCTGACCTACGCCACTCTGGGCTACCAAAACCTCTCCCGGCTTGCCCGGGACGCAGGCCTCATCAACTGATTTCACCCTTTTCAGACATCGCCACTCCTCCTGAACAAGACGCAAAGGATGCCTCATGCAACAGTTACATCACTTCATCAACGGTCAGATCCAACCCGGCGACAGTGGTCGCAATGCGGCGGTCTTCAATCCTGCGACCGGTGAGCAGTCCGCCAGTGTCGCGCTGGCCAGCGCCGAGGAAACTCGCAGTGCCATCGCGGCCGCCAGCGCCGCCTTCCCTGGCTGGTCGAATACCTCGGCGCTCAAGCGCTCACGCATCCTGTTCCGTTTCAAGGCGCTGCTGGAAAAGCACAGCGACGAACTCGCCACGCTGATCTCCCGCGAGCACGGCAAGGTGCATTCGGATGCGCTTGGCGAGGTGACTCGCGGCATGGAAGTCGTCGAATTCGCCTGCGGCATGCCTCACCTGCAGAAAGGCGAGCACTCGCTGAACGTGGGCACCGGGGTGGACAGCCACTCTCTGATGCAACCGCTGGGGGTGTGTGCGGGCATCGCTCCCTTCAATTTCCCGGCCATGGTGCCGATGTGGATGTTCCCCATCGCCCTGGCCACCGGGAATACCTTCATCATGAAGCCGTCCGAGAAAGATCCCTCTGCCCCGCTGCGTATGGCGGAACTGCTGACGGAGGCCGGCCTGCCGCCGGGCGTGTTCAACGTCGTCAATGGTGACAAGGAAGCCGTCGATGTCCTGCTGACCGATGAGCGCGTCGAGGCCGTGTCCTTTGTCGGTTCTACCCCGATCGCCGAATACATCTATTCCACTGCCTCGGCACATGGCAAGCGTGTTCAGGCCCTGGGGGGGGCGAAGAATCATATGGTCGTGATGCCGGATGCCGATCTGGATCAGGCGGCAGACGCCCTGATGGGAGCGGCGTACGGCAGTGCCGGTGAGCGCTGCATGGCCATCTCGGTGGCAGTCCCGATCGGCGAGCAGACCGCAGAGCGACTGCGCGACAAGATCCTCGAGCGCATGGCCACTCTGCGGGTGGGGCCGGGTGAGGTCGAAGGCCAGGAAAATGACATGGGACCGCTGATCTCCCGCGTACATGCTGACAAGGTCATCGAGTTCATCGACAGCGGTGTTGAGCAAGGTGCGGAGCTGGTCGTGGATGGCCGTGACATCACGGTGCCCGGACACGAGAACGGCTATTTCGTGGGCGCGACCCTGTTTGATCATGTCCGCCCAGACATGCGCATCTATGCCGAGGAAATCTTCGGACCGGTCCTGTGTCTGGTTCGTCAGGAGTCACTCGATGAGGCGATCGCGCTCATCAATGCCCACGAGTATGGCAATGGCACGGCCATCTTCACTCGCGACGGTGATGCTGCCCGCCAATACACCACTCGCATTCAGGTCGGCATGGTCGGCGTGAACGTGCCGATTCCTGTACCGATGGCATTCCACAGCTTTGGCGGCTGGAAGCGCTCTCTCTTTGGCCCGCTTCACATGCATGGCCCGGATGGCGTGCGCTTCTATACCCGCATGAAAGCCGTCACCACCCGCTGGCCTGACGGTCTGCGCAGTGAAGCCAGCCACTTCACCATGCCGACACTCTGATCCACCACTCTCAGGGTCGGGCATGACAGCGTCATGCCCGACCGCTTTTCATCGCGCCTTGCCAGACCGGCAAGGCACATGACCGCCATGGAGGCACGTCATGACGCACAACATGAAAGTGGGTGTCTGTACCTGGACCTTCGGCCCGCTGCCGATCGAGGATATCTTCGCGCGGACCGCACGCCTGGGGTTTGACGGGGTGGAACTGCATGGCGATCTCGACGCCTTCACACCAGACATGATCCGCGCCCTTTGCCAGACGCATGGGCTGGAAGTGTTCTCACTCACGCCGGGAGATTGCGATCCCGCCTCCCCCGACGCGTCGGATCGCGAGGCTGCCGAGACCTACTATCGACAGCTGATCGACTTTGCCCAGGCGCTCGGCGGCGCGCGAGTCTCACTGCACGGACTCGTGGGGCGAATCCGTCCCGCGGATGGCAGTGATCAAGACAGCGAATACCGCCACCTCGTCGAAGTGCTCACCCCACTGTGTGACCATGCAGCAAGTCGCGAGGTGCCGCTCGTCTTCGAAGTTCTCAATCGCTACGAATCCCACCTCATCAACACTGCAGCCCAGTGTCGCAGGCTCATCCAGGACATCGGTTCTCCCCAGCTCAAGGTATTGCTGGATGCCTACCACATGAATATCGAAGAGCCTGACCCCGTGCGAGCGCTGGCCGAGACTGGCGATCACCTGGGGCTTTATCACGTCGCCGACTCCAATCGCGGCGGTATCGGTCAGGGGCATAGTCAGCTGGCGGATCAATTCACCCAGCTGCGGGCCATGCACTATGACGGCCCGATCATCGTCGAGGCACCTGCCATGGGCCCTGACCCCTTCACGCCGGTCAAGACGGGCGATTATCTGACAACACTGGAAGATCAGTTGTCACGCAGTGTCTCGGCGCTTCGCCAGCATTTCGCGCTCGACGTACCTGCCTGAGCCTTCAGGCGCCTTACCTCCCATGGAGTGATACCTCATCACCTGCATGGGCATAACAACATCGCGGGCAGCGAGTCACGCCAACCCACTCGTCTGCCTGTTGCCATCTGCGCGGGACGCCTTCACGTCCCAACGCTGGAGATTTCACATGACTGCCAAGCTCTCGCCCGACAGGGCCGGACATTCCCTGTCACGTCAGCAACTCGGCTATCTGATACGTATCACGCTGATCGCCACTCTAGGCGGGTTGCTCTTCGGTTATGACACCGGCGTCATCTCCGGAGCCATCGGCCCCATCGCTGAATATTTCCAACTGACACCCGCCGAAAAAGGCTGGGCGGTGTCCTCCGTCGTCATCGGCTGTATCGCAGGGGCCATCAGCGCCGGCTGGATCTCCATCCGATTCGGCCGACGCAAGGCCTTCCTGATTGCCGCCATCTTGTTCCTGCTCTCCGCCATCGGCTCTGCCACGGCGACTGATTTCCACTATTACACCCTGTGGCGCATCATCGGAGGGATGGCGGTGGGGCTGGCCAGTGTGGTCGCGCCGATGTACATCTCTGAAATGTCCCCCGGGCATCTGCGAGGTCGTACCGTCAGCCTGTTCCAGCAGTCGATCGTCTTCGGACAGATGGTGGTGTTCTTCGTTAACTACTTCATCGCCAAGGGCATGGCCGAACACTGGATGATCGACCATGGCTGGCGCTGGATGCTCGGGTCCGAGGCCCTGCCCGCCTTGCTGTTCGGCGCATTGCTGTTCTTCATTCCGGAATCGCCCCGCTGGCTGGTGCTGAGAGGTCGTCCCGAGCAAGCCCGCAGCATACTGAGCCGCTTCACTCCTGCCGAAGACCTGGACCAGACACTCAACAGCATCATCACCTCCTATCGTGACTCCTCGCGGGACAATCTCATCAGTCTGCGTGAGCGCGGCCTGCTGGGGCTGGTGATACTGGGTGTCTTCATCGCCAGTGCCCAGCAACTGACCGGCATCAATGTCGTCATGTATTACGCGCCGGACGTATTGTCCTCGGTAACCGCCAGCAGCGAGGATGCCCTGCTGCAGACCTCGATCATGGGTGTCACCTTCGTGGGCGGCAACCTGCTGGGGATGTTGTTGATCGACAAGGTCGGGCGTCGCCCACTGCTGATTGCCGGCAGTATCGGCAGCATGATCGGCATGTGTGCATTGGGCATCATCATCGGGCGAGATGCGGTGGGCTATGGCGCGCTGTTCGCGCTGATCGTCTACGTGGTGTCCTTCGCCATTTCCTGGGGCTGTGTCTGCTGGACACTGTTGTCGGAAATCTTCCCCAACGCGATTCGTGGACGCGCCATGGCGCTGGCCGTGGCTGGCCAATGGTTCGCGGGTTTCATGGTCACGCAGACCTTCCCGATGCTGCGCGAGAGTGACTGGCTCAACCACCTGTTTGGCAGCGGTTTCAGCTTCTGGCTCTATGCCGTGCTGACGCTGATGAGCCTGCTGGTGGTATTGCGCTATGTGCCGGAAACCAAGGGCAAGACCCTGGAAGAGCTTGAGAACATCACAGGCACTCGCCTCAGCAAACGTCGGCGGGCGCTCGCCAGCACGAGCTTGAGCAGCTGACGGCCATTGGTGACGCCCAGCGTCGTCTGGGCATCATGACCCATGTGCCCAATGACACATGAGTTGCATGCCACATGAGTTGCATGCCACATGAGCTCCTTGCCGACCACCTGATCACGTGGCCTTGGCAAGGAGCTTTCCTGTAGGGAGCCCGGGTGAGGAAAATTCAGCAGCACAGCACAGGGCACCCTCCTGGCATTGCACATGCGCTCAATACGCCATCTGCCCCACGAAACCGGCCTCATCTCGAATCCCTACTCGATTACCATCCGGGTCATGCAGATGGATCGTCCTCCCCCAGGGCGTCTCTTCGATCTCGGCCTCGATCCCCCATGCCCTGACCTCCGCCAAGGCCTTTTCGATGTCGCTGACATTGAAAAGGCCTTGGCGCTACCTTGCTCGGGACTCTTGCCTCCCTCAATCGCCCTTCCGCCCTGCTCGATCATCAAATATCCGTCTCCATAGGCCAGGCAGGTCAGCCTGAAACCGCTATCTTCCTGGTTGAAAAGAAGCGGCAGTTCAAAAAGGCCCTGGTAGAACGCGACACACTCATCGAACCGCTCTGTATTCAATATCAGGCCATACCGTGCGACGTTATGCTTCATCCCTGTGTCCTCTGGAAGCAGCTCGTGGTCTCTTGAGCATGCCACCGATGACAAGGCAGGACGATGTCGCTTTCACAAGAATACGCTCCCGCCGGCGCATGAAGATTGCCAGCGGGAGCGTCGCGCAACAGAGTGATGGCAAGCCTTGAGCGCTGCTGTTTTACTCCGTTGTCAGCGGCAAGCCTTGACGCGCCAACCGGCGACGACGCTTGCTGAGACGAGTCCCGGTGATGCCTTCCAGCTCTTCCAGGGTCTTGCCCTTGGTTTCCGGCACGTACCGCAGCACGATCAGCAGACTGAGGAAGGTCAGCACCGCATAGAGCCAGAAGCTGAAACCGCCACCGACCAACTCATTGAGGAAGTCGCTCTGGCGCATCATCGGGAAGGTCTGGGTGACGATGAAGCCGAGCAGCCACTGTGCGGCGACGGCCAGCGACATGGCGCGTGCGCGGATGGCATTGGGGAATATCTCGGAGACCAGTGTCCAGCAGACACACCCCCAGGAGATGGCAAACGAGACGACATAGACGATCAGGGCGATCAAGGCGCTGATGCCCGGCTCACCGTTACCGATGACGACCCCGAGGAATGTCATCCCGACGATGCTGCCAAGGCTCCCGGCGATCAGCAGCGGACGGCGCCCGACCTTGTCGATCAGCAGCATGCCCAGCAGGTTACCGGCGACGAAGGTGACGCCCATGATGGAAGTCTGCAGCAAGGCGTCTTCATTGCTGGATGTCACCGTCGACAGGACATCAGGCGCGTAATACATCACCACATTGATGCCAGTCAGCTGTTGGGCGGCGGCGATGAAGACACCGATGGCCACCAGCCCCAACATTCCCTTGGTGCGCAGAGACGCGTGGCGTTTGCTCTCGTTGTGCTGGAAGGATTTCTGGATCTCGCCCAGGGTGCGCTCGATGGCATCGGCGTGATAGAAGCGCGCCAGTACCCGCCGCGCATCATCCAGACGTCCTTTCAACACCAGCCAGCGCGGGGATTCCGGTACGAAGGGAATCAGTACCGCGAACAGGATCGAGATGATGGCTTCCGATCCCAGCATCCAGCGCCAGCCATGATTCAGGATCCAGGTCTCGGCCATGCCCTTGGCGATGAAGTAGTTCACGAAGAACACCACCATCTGGCCAAACACCACGGATTGCTGGAACAGGCTGACGGTGCGCCCACGCATGTAGCCCGGTGACATCTCGGAGATGTACATCGGTGCCATGACGCTGGCCATCCCGACCGCCAGTCCCCCCAGAATCCGCCACCAGATATAGGCATCGAAGGAGCCCGCCAGGCCAGAGCCCAACGCGGAAGCCGTGAACATCACGGCTGACAGCATGAACACGGCCTTGCGGCCATAGGCGATGGACAGGCGACCGGCGATGAGGGCGCCACCGATGCAGCCGATGACCACCGAGGAGACCGCCCAGCCCTTCTCTGCGGCGGACAGGTCGAAATATTCTGCGATCGGCCCGATGGCCCCGGAGATGACCCCCGTGTCATAACCGAACAACAGGCCGCCCAGGGCAGCCACCAGAATGATCTTGATCAGAAAGACGAGCTGGGTTGGCGTGAGACGCTCTTGTGCAAGTGATGTGGGTGAGTTGGCTGAAGAGGCAGCGGTTTCGCGGCCAGGGTGTGAAGTGGGCATGACGACCTCTCGTGATCGATTGTTATAGTATTACGAGAACTGCTGAAGCAGATGTGGCTCGTGCATTCATGGCCCGTGACGGACCACGCTGGCGAGACAAGTCATTGCGGTACCTTCCATGCCCTGCCGTCTTCTGGCGTGATGACGGCAGGGCTTCTTGCGGATCAGGCTTCGGCCAGCCCTTTCTCCAGTATGCTGCGTTCGATGAATTCGCGGCTTTCGCGGGCGTTTTCCAGCGCACTGTTGTCCTTGGTCGGGTCCACGTCCTGCTCGACGGTGATCCAGCCTTGATAGCCGATGGAATCCAGACTCTCGCGGACCGCGTCAAAGTCCACACAGCCCTGTCCCAGCGGGCAGAACACGCCCTGGCCGATGGCGGTATAGAAGTCGATGCCATCCTTCACCACGCTTTCGAGTACTGGCGCCTGAATATCCTTGAAGTGGATATAGGCGACGCGCTCGCCGTAGGTGCGAATCAGTTCCGCCGGATCGATGCCTGCATAGGTGCAGTGCCCGGTATCGATGCACAGCTTGACCAGATCAGCATCCAGCTCAGCCATCGCACGGTCCACTTCATCGCGATACTCGATGTAGGTGCCGGCATGCGGATGCAGCACCGGTGTGACCGCATATTCCTGACAGATTTCCGCCACCTGACGAATCGTGACCATCATCTCGCGCCACTGCGCATCATCGAGACGGGTCGCGGTTTCCTGCTGGCCGGCTTCATCGGTACGTGGCGAGCTGACATGGTCGATGATGACCATGTAGTTGCCCTGCTGAGGCTTGAGCACTTCACAGGTCGCGCGGGTGTAATCCAGGATTTCCTGACGGCGTGACGCATCGTGCAGATGCTTGAAGATGGTACCGGCGATCAGCTCGAGCCCTCGACTGTCCAACGCGGACGCCAGCGCGGCCTGCTCGGTCGGCAGGTAATTGAGCGGGCCAAGCTCCGTCGCCTTGAAACCGGCGCCGGCGATTTCGTCGAGCACGGTCTGCCAGCTGGGATTGGCGGGGTTGTCGGCGAACTCGATACCCCAGGAACACGGTGCGTTGGAAAGCTTGATGTGCATGATGATGTCCTTCTTATTGGCGTTGTCGTTGTCTTTCGGGATGACCATCGTCAGTGACGTGGAAATGAGGCCTCACATCGGGTGCCGAACGAGTGGCAACGGTGGAGCCGACATGAGGCGCTCCTGATGTCGCAGTCAGATCAGAACGCGACCCAGCGATTCTCGTTGTCAGAGGATTCCACACAGCACTCCAGCAACCGCACGCCTTCGATGCCTGCATCGATATTGGGGAACCAGAGAGACTCCAGCTCCTGCTCCGACAGGCCAAGGTGTTGAGTGCCTGCGCCGTTACGACGTGCTTCAGCGCCCTGCATGGCGAGGGCATAACGGTGATAGACATTGGCCCAGGATTCGAAGAAGCCTTCCGCGTGGCCGCCGCCGATGCGATTGCTGTTCACGGCGTTGTCGCCCTCGGCCAAATAGCCCATGCCACGTTCCAGAATCCGTACCGGTTCGCCCTGGACCTCGTAGCGCAGCTGGTTGGGATATTCATCCCACCATTCGATACTGGCCTTCTCTCCCACCACACGAATCTTCTGCTGATGCATGGATCCCGCATTCACCGCACTGGCCCACAGTGACCCCACCGCGCCGTTCTGGTACTGGAGCAACACCTGGGCGTTGTCTTCCAGCGGCGCCCGCGAGGCCACGAAGCTCTGGCGGTGGCACATCAGGCGTTCGACCTTGAGTCCGGTGATGAACTGGCCGGCATAGAAGATGTGCGTCCCGAGATCCCCCAGCACATAAGTCGGCCCGGAAACGGCAGGACTGGTGCGCCACTTGGCGCCGCTGCTGACCTGTTCGACCGGCTGGCTATGGAAGCCATGGGCAAATTGCATGTTGACCATGCGCACCTGCCCCAGCTCACCGGACTGCACCATGGCACGTGCCTGATGCAACATCTGATAGCCGCTGTAGCCATACATGACACCGAAGACCAGACCGCGCGCCTGTGCTTCAGCCTTGAGCTCCTCTGCCTCGGCAACCGTGAAGGTCACCGGCTTTTCACAGATCACATGCAGGCCAGCCTTGAGCGCCGCCAGACTGATGGCATGGTGAGTACTGTTGGGTGTGGCGATGCTGACGGCCTGAATGCCATCGTCGCGGGCAGCTTCGGCCTCGAACAGGCTGGCGTAATCCGGGTAGCAACGCTCTGGATCGAGCCCCAGGTTGGTGCCGAATTCACGACCGCGTTCCGCGTCGAGATCGAAGGCACCGGCGACCAGCTGGAACAAGTTGTCACGATGGGCAGCAGCACGATGGGCGTGGCCGATTTCACTGCCACGGCCACCACCGACCATGGCCCAGCGCAGCGGCGCGAGATTGTGTTCTTCATTGAACATCAGAGATTCTCCTGGCAAATGCATGGGTGCTGATAATTGGCGTTGTCATTGCAGAGGGGTTCATGAGGCCCGTTGCTGCGTGCGCCAGGCCTCACGACTCACGCAGAATCAAAGTCCAGCAGAATCAAAGCCCGCGGCGCTGATGGACACGGCCGGCATTCATGGCGGCCACCTGTGCTTCATCCACGTCCTCGCGGACGACTTCCGGTAGCCCCACATCCCACCAGCAGTCACAGGAAGACCACTTGGTGGAATCGATATCCACCACGATGACGTAGGTGCGTGGGCTCTCCTTGGCGCGCTGGTAAGCGGCCCGGAAAGCACTGATGTCACTCAGGTGCTCACCGTAGGCACCTTGCGACTGGGCATGCTGGAGGAAGTCGACGCGTACCAGCTCGTCGGCCTGGCTACGACAATCGGCCAGCATGTTGTTGAAGGAAGGGTTGCCGCTGTTGTTCTGCAGCTTGTTGATGACCGCAAACCCGGCGTTGTCACAGACGACAACGATCATCTTGTGGCCTGTCAGTACCGAGCTGTAGATATCGGAATTCATCATCATGTAGGAGCCGTCGCCGACCAGGACCACGACCTCGTTGTCGGGGTTGGCGATCTTGGCACCCCAGCCACCGGCCACTTCATAGCCCATGCAGGAGAAGCCGAACTCGATGTCGAACTTGCCGAGCTGCTTGCTCTGCCAGTTCATGTTCAGTTCTGCCGGCAGGCCACCGGCGGCCGTCAGCACGGTATCACCGGGCTCCTGCACCGCATTGACGCTGGCAATGACCTGGGCGTAGGACGCCATCTGCCCCGCGACGATCTCCCCGCGGTTGGCGCACAGGGATTTCCACTCGGTGACTTCAGCCTGGCCCTTTTCCAGCCAGCGCTGATCGGCCTGCCATTCACCCAACCCTGAATCAAGACGCACCAGCGTGTGACGAGCATCGCCGATGACCGCCATGGCGCGATGCTTGATGGCATCCATATGCGCCACGTTGACGGATACGATCTTCACCGCCGGATTGCGAAATACCGACCAGGACCCGGTGGTGAAGTCCTGCAGACGTGTGCCGATGGCCACCAGCACATCACATTCCGCTGCCATGGCATTGGCGGAATTCGAGCCAGTCACGCCGATGGGGCCCATATTGCAGGGGTGAGATTGCAGCAGGGAAGAACGCCCTGCGATGGTCTCGACCACCGGGATATTGCGACGCTGAGCAAACTCCGCCAGCAACTGATTGGCTTCGGAATAATGCACACCACCGCCAGCGATGATCAGTGGCTTCTCGGCCTTTTCCAGCAGAGAAATAGCCGCTTCAATCGAGCGTGTGTCAGCTTCCGGGCGACGAATATGGTGAATGCATTCTTCGAAGAGCGCCTCTGGATAGTCATAAGCCACGCCCTGGATATCCTGAGGCAATGAAATCATGACCGGGCCGCAATTGGCGGGATCCGTCAGGGTCGCGATCGCAGTCGGCAAGGACTGCATGAGCTGTGCGGGGTGAGTGATGCGATCCCAAAAACGAGTGACGGGCTTGAAGGCATCATTGACGCTCAGGCTGGGCTGATGGGCATGCTCGACCTGTTGCAGCACCGGGTCTGGCAGGCGCGAGACATGCGCATCGCCGGCAAACATCAGCAACGGCAGTCGGTTGGTATGCGCGATACCTGCCGCCGTGATCATGTTGGTGGCACCCGGCCCGATGGAGGTGCTCGCGATCCCGATCCGCTGACGCTTGTTGGCCTTGGCGTAGGCAACGGCAGCAACCGCCATGGATTGCTCATTCTGGCCGCGCCAGATCGGGATGGTGTCCTGGATGTTGTGAAGCTGTTGCCCCAGGCAGGTCACATTGCCGTGACCGAAGATGGCGAACCCGCAACCGAACAAGGTCTCGACTTTACCGTCGATGTCGATCTTCTGCGCCGCCAGATATCTGGCGATGGCTTCGGAGACGGTCAATTCTATCGTTTTCATTCCTCTCTCCCGACGAGCATATGGCGTTGTTTTATTGTGTGCATTCAGGTCGAAAAATCGGCACCTGAAGCTCAGTGATCATGACGCAGGAAAATGATGGTCAGCGCTGAATTCTTCACCGTTCGAAAAGACACTAGCAGTGCCTGAAAACGTTTTCATCCAAATTTCAAAAAAAAGGCCTCGCCTTGGATCAAAGTTCAATAAGGTCAATCATGCATGATTGAAGTGGCCTATCCGACAGGCAGAAAAGACACGTTTCACCTATCGAGAGCCGTATCAGCAACGTCGCCTTGTCCCGGCCCTCTTCCCCACGACACAGCCCATACAGACCCGTCCCTCTAGACCCGTCCATCTAGACCAGTCCACCATCCACGATATAGGTCTGGGCGGTGATCATCCGGCTATCGTCCGCAGCCAGGAACAGCACCATCCGTGCGACGTCCTCCGGCTGCACACGTTGATGCAGACTCTGATTTTCCAGCACCTGGCGCTCAAGCTCCGGGTCCCACCACAAGGCTTTCTGGCGCTCGGTGATGACCCATCCCGGCAAGACCGTATTGACGCGAATTCCGGCGTCTCCCATGTCACGCGACAGCGTCCGCGTCAGGCCGATGGTAGCGGCCTTGGCGCTCGAGTAGCCTGTGATATCACGCGAACGCCGCAAGAAACTGGGAGAGCTGAAGTTGATGATCGACCCGCCGCCCGCTGCCTGCATGCCAGCAAACACCGCCTGGCTTGCGAAGACCACATGTCGCAGATTGGTGGCCTGCAGGTTGTCCCATGTCTCGACATCCAACTCCGACAAAGGCACACGCGTATCCCGAGCCGCATTGTTGATCAGTACTTCAATCGTCCCGAACTCATCAGCGGCAGTACAGATCACAGCACGAAGCTGTGTAATATCGGTCACGTCACAATGCTGATAGCGTACCTTCCCACCTGTGCCTGAGAGCTGCTCCGCCAGCGCTTCGCCTGCCGCATCATCGATATCGACGAAGCTCACACAGGCCTGTTGCTTGCAGAAATGCTCGACCAGCGTGGCGCCAATGCCACTCGCGCCCCCACTGATGAAGACATGTCGCCCCTCAAGACTCGGATAACGTGCAAATTGACTCATGTTGCCTCTCCTCTCCTATCGCGGGTTCGTGACTTGCAGGTAACGCACGCCTCGATCAATACCCTTCGCGGTGACCCGTCTCGCGCTCCATGGCACTCAACAACTCGCGGGCCCCTGCCATCAGCAGACGAGTATCTGACCCGACGGTGACGAGGTCACAGCCACGTGCCAGCATTCGCTTCGCATGCGCAGCCCCCCCATTGTGGATACCGACGATCTTGTCATGCAGACGAGCCCGCTCGATGAGCTGACCGATCAGGGTATCCATCGGGCCATCCCCGTGATCGAACCCCGGAGCATGGCCATGAGAGAGCGCCAGATCCGCGGGACCGATATAGAGGCCATCCAGCCCCTCCACGGCAAGAATCTCTTCCAGGTTCGCCACACCTTCACGGGTCTCGATCATGCCCAGCACCAGCATCTCGTCATTGGCATGCTTCGCATAATCTGCCCCGCCATACAGCATGGCGCGATGAGGGCCGAAGCTGCGCATCCCCAGCGGGGGATAACGACAGGCAGCCACCAGTGCCCGGGCGTCATCGGCCGTGTTGATCAAAGGCGCGATCACGCCATAGGCCCCCGCATCCAGCACCTTCATGATCAAACCGGGTTCCAGGCTCGGCACTCGCACCAGCGGAACGGTGTCAGTGGTGGAGATGGCCGTCAGCATCGGCAGCAGATCGCTGTAATCGATCACCCCGTGCTGCAGGTCGATGGTCAGGCTGTCCCAGCCCTGATGGGCCATGATCTCTGCCGAAAAGGCACACGGCATGGAGAGCCAGCCATTCACGACGCCCTCCTTTCGGGCAATGCGTTGCTTGAGGCGATTGAGGCGCATGGGGTCTCCCTCTGGAGTTCATCAATGGTGGAAGTCACAAGGGACAGGTCACTCGTGAGGCTCACGAATCGTGACCCGGGAGGGTGAGCGTTCCCCACTCGGCATGTCGGGTGATGCTGGAGAGCGAGAGGCAAAGGCGGCGACGGGGACGCCCGGCACCTCAACCTCCAGGGCGAACACGCTGCCGGACAACGGGGCCGCGGCCAGCGCCTCAGGGCTCATGCCCTTGCGCAAGGTGGTCACGTAAAGCGTTGTCATGTCGGCCCCGCCGAAGCACGGCATGGTCGGGCCGGGACATGGCAGGTGGACCTGGCGCGCCAGACGTCCCTCGGCATCCCAGTAATTGAGCACTCCGCCAAAGACGCCTGCACTCCAGTAGCCTCCCGCCATATCCATCGCTCCGCCATCGGGGCGGCCGTGCAGTGCAGGCTGGGTCTCGGCGAATACCCGCGGTGTGCCCATGACACCACTTTCCGGGCAGTAGTCCGCGATATAGATCGTGTCACGTCGCGTATCCGCAAAAATCATGCGCTGTCCATCAGCGCTCCAGGCCAGGCCATTGGCGACGATGAGGCCTGACTGCAGCCGTTGGGTCTGTCCAGTGGGAGAGACATCATAAAAATGCCCCAACGGCCGTGAACGACTCGCCTCATCCATGGTGCCGATCACGAAGTGTCCATTCGGCGCGACCTTGCCGTCATTGAAGCGCGTACCCTCCAACGGCTCGGAAGATGGGCAGGCCAGAAACGCCAGGGCGCCAGTATCAAAATCAAGCAGATAGATGCCGGAGCGCATGGCAACGATCAGACGCCCATCGGCACAGCGCCCGAAGGCACCCAAGGTCTCTGGCAGCACGCGCCGTTCTCGCTTGCCATTACTCAGGCAGTAGCGCTCGATCGCCGGGGCATAAAGGTCTGCCCAGAACAGGCTGTTGCCACTGGCATCCCAGACCGGGGATTCCCCCAACTCCGCCCGGGTCTCTATGAGCAGTTCAATTTCCGCCATTTCCTGGACTCCCGTCGACGATGGCCATGGCGCCTGCGTGGGCGCACGCCTTCCAGACCTCTGCTCCGATACCCTCGACCTCATCTCCCTGCTTCACGCAGCGACGCTCAATAGATATCGGGTTCAGGGGTACTGCCAGGCGCGCCATTGGCAAAGTCGAAGTCACAGCCCTCGTCCGCCTGGGTGACATGTGCCTTGTAGAGAGAGGCATAGCCGTGAGGGTGCCGATCCCTGGGCGGCTGCCAATCCGCCAGTCGGCGCTGGATCTCCTCTTCGTCGACCATCAGATCCAGCCGACGATTGGGGACATCGACTGCGATGATGTCACCGGTCTGAACGATGGCCAGCGGCCCGCCGACGGCGGCTTCCGGCGCCACATGCAGAATGCAGCTGCCATAGCTGGTGCCGCTCATGCGCGAGTCGGAGATCCGCAGCATGTCGCGCACGCCTTGTTTCAGCAGCTTGGCCGGAATCGGCATCATGCCCCATTCCGGCATGCCGGGGCCGCCCACCGGCCCGCCATTCTTGAGCACGATGATGCTGTCGGCCGTGACCGGGAGGTCCTCATCATCGATGCGCGCCTTGAGGTCGGCGATGTTCTCGAACACATAGGCAGGCCCTTGATGGACATGCAGGCGAGGGTCCGCCGCGGTCGGCTTGATGATGGCGCCCTTCGGCGCCAGGCTGCCGGTCAGCACGGCGGTCCCGCCCGAGGCATTGACCGGACTGTCCAGCGGGAGAATGACTTCCGGGCGCCAGACCTTGGCACCCTCGATGTTGTCGCCCAGGGTACGGCCGGTCACGGTCATGGCGGAAAGCTTCAGCTCACTGCCGATGTTCGTCATCAAGGCCGGAAGCCCTCCGGCATAGAAGAAGTCTTCCATCAGATATTCGCCGGAAGGCTTGAGGTTCAGCACCAGCGGCACACGACGCGATATCTCGTTGAAGCGCTCCATCGGCAGCGTGATTCCGAGACGCCGCGCCATGGCCACGATGTGGATGATGGCGTTGGTCGAGCCCCCGATCGCCATGTCGACGGCAATCGCGTTATCAAAGGATGCCTCGCTCATGACATCGGTCGGCTTGAGATCTTCCCAGACCATTTCCACCGCTCGCTTGCCGCTGGCGTAGCACATGCGGTTGTGATTGGCGTCCACCGCGGGAATGCTCGAGGCCCCCGGCAGGCTCATGCCCAGCGATTCCCCGATCGACATCAGTGTCGCGGCCGTGCCCATGGTCATGCAGGTGCCCGGAGAGCGGGCAATACCGTTCTCGATCTCGTTCCAGTCACTCTGACTGACGTTGCCGATACGCCGTTCATCCCAGTACTTCCAGACATCCGTACCGCTCCCCAATACCTGACCACGGTAATTGCCACGCAGCATGGCGCCGGCCGGCACATAGATGGTCGGCAGATTCATGGAGATCGCGCCCATGAGTACGCCCGGCGTGGTCTTGTCACACCCGCCCATGACCACGGCACCATCCACGGGGTAGCTGCGCAGCAGTTCCTCGACTTCCATGGCCAGCATGTTGCGATACATCATGGCGCTGGGCTTCATCAATTGCTCACCCAGTGACATGGCAGGCAATTCGACAGCAAAGCCCCCCGCCGCCGTGATGCCACGCTTGATATCCTTGACCCGCTCAGGGAAGTGGGAATGGCAGGTATTGAGGTCATTCCAGGTATTGATGATCGCGATCACCGGCTTGCCGACGAACTCCTCTCCCCAATAGCCCATCTGCTTGACGCGGGAGCGATGCCCGAAAGAGCGCAGATCATCCTGCTTGAACCAGCGATTACTGCGCAGATCGTCGACCCCTTTCCTGTTCATCCCGTACTCCTTGCAACGTGATTGACCGAACAATGGCGTAGCAGAACCCGCACCGGCTGCCGCGAGGGCGACCCATCATTGCGTCATTCCTGAATGAAGTGGCGTTGGCTATCTCAATGGAACCATCGAATCAGCGCGCCAATTGACTGTCCTGCCGCGAGGGCAGAGACACCCAGTCACCATTGCGCCGACTTGAGTCGAGCGCGGTGGCAGCGAATTCGACACCGCGGACCCCGCTACGGATGTCGGGATACCAGAGGGCAAGCGGATCGACAGGGATGCCCTGCTGGCTGGCCGTGATGTCTTCATGAAGATCGCTGTACAGCGAGGAAAAGGCTTCGCGATATCCCTCGGGATGTCCAAAGGCCACTCGCGAGATACGCGTGGAGGCATCATGCAGGCCGGCCGCTCCCTTGGAGAGCAGTAAAGGGGCGCCATCGAGCCGTCGGAACAGGAGCTGATTGGGGGTTTCCTGGTGCCACTCAAGACCGCCGAGACTGCCGAAGATCCGGAAGCTCAGGCCATGTTCTGCGCCGGCCGCCGCCTGGGTAATCCACATCAATCCGCGGGCGCCATTGGCATAGCGCAACAGTACGTTGGCGTTATCGTGAGCGTCACGTCCGGCCACGCTGGCCGTGACATCGGCACTCAATTCACTTGTCTCAAGTCCGGAAACATACTCGAGCATATGGAAGGCGTGAGTCGCGATGTCATTGAGAATCATCGATTCTCCCGCGATGGCCGGATCCATGTGCCAGTCATGCCCCGCCTTCTCGGCATCCGTCAGGCTCGCCAGATGCCCCTGGACGTAGTCACATTGCAGCTGACGAATCTCGCCCAGTTCCCCGTTCTCGATCATGGCGCGTGCCTGACGCACCATCGGATAGCCGGTATAGCCATAGGCCATGCAGAAGCGCAGACCTGCCCGCTCGGCGAGCGCTTCAAGCTCTTTCGCCTGAGCCGGATCATTGACCAGCGGCTTTTCACAGACGACATGAAAGCCCAGCTCCAGAGCCAATCTGGCCAGGGCGAAGTGACTGTCGTTGGGCGTGAGAATGGCGATGACCTCAGCCCCATCTTCGCGAGCGGCTTCCTCGCGCAGCAGTGATTCACCATCGCCATAACCACGTGCGATGTTGAGTTGCTCCGCCTGCTGGCGTGCGCGCTCAGGATTTGAGGACAGTGCCCCTGCCACGACGCGGTACCGCCCATCCATCTGTGCCGCTGCACGATGGACCTGACCGATGAAGGACTGGACACCGCCCCCTATCATCCCCAGACGCAATATCTGTGGAGTCTCGTCATGAGACTGGGTCTGGAGGCGTTCGGCGCAAGCGGTTGTGGTCGGCTGAGTCATGGTGCATCCCGGCTTCAGGCATGAATGGCATTGTTGTTTTCTCGCGCACCACCGTCGTGAACCTCTTGACGTCGGTGCGCGGCATACCGAGCAGCCTAGCGCAGCCAAACCGGCTTTGAAAATGTTTTCAAAGCCATTTAGACCAAGGGACGAGACGGGAGAAAACCAGGTGATCTGATGGGGTTCAGCGCATGGCGCATGGCACCTGGAAGATGAGCGCCTGAAAGATGTAGCCGCTGTGCAAGCGCTGGAAGACAGGCGCGAAGTCCAGAGAGAATCCTCTGAAGCTTCATCCAGAGCGAGACGTATCCAGAGCAGGTTTCGTCGAGAGTGGGTCTCAGCCGACGTGCTGGGTCGTGCCGCGCTGGGTGATATGACATGGCATGATGATACGGTCTGGCGCCGTATCCCCTTGCTTGATGCGCACGAACAACAACGACACCGTCTTGTTGACCATTTCCGTGAAGGGCTGGCAAATCGTCGTCAGATCATAGGATTTGCTTGAGGCAAAGCGGATGTCATCCACCCCGACGATGCCGATATCCTGCGGAATCCGGTGAGAGAATTCGTGGCGAATCGCATCCATGCCACCACAGGCCATGATGTCATCGAAGTAGAAGATACTGTCAGGAATGACCTCGGCGGCAGCGAGCAACTCACAGGTCGCTTCATATCCTGCGTCGTAGCTGTGACGGTGCCCCTCGCCCACACCATGCAGCGTGAGTCCGCGCTGCTCCAGGCGCTCGATGAAACCACGCTTTCTGTCCAGCGTGGCCTGTTCCTTGGTCGATGCCCCCACATAGGCCAGGCGGCGATAGCCATGATCAATGAGATGATCCGCTGCCATTCGGCCCATCTCGACATCGTCACAGGTGACGACGCTTGCACCGGAATCTTCGCCATCACGCCCAAAGATCGCGACCGGCGTGTTCTGCCTGGCACAGGCTTCGACCAGCTCAGGAGGGACAGAGGCCGACGTGACGATCAGTGCATCGACGTGATACTCCATCACCAACGAGACGGCTTCCGAAATGCTTTTCTCGGTGTTCACGTTGATCAGCAACGTATGGCAGTTGTGTCGTTGTATGGCCGCCGAAAACTCGCTGAGAATCGCCAGATAGACCGGATTCTCGAAATTCGTCACGAGAATGCCGATCAAGCTGGACTGTGACTTGATGCCTCTCGCCAACCGATTCGGCTTGTATCCCAGGCGCTCTGCTACCGCCAGAATACGACGGCGCATCTCGGGTGAACTGCTCCCTTCCGGATTCATGGCACGCGAGACCGCCGCTATCGAGACATTGGCCTCTCTGGCCACATCCGTGATGGTGACGCGCTTGGTGGCAGGTGCGCTGTCGGTTTTTTTCATGCTCTCTCCCTAACGAGGCTCAATGCCCAATATCTCATCAAGGCATCCCACCCCACATTGGATAATCATTGGCCGACCATATCGCGGATCACGCAAGCATGCAGCAGGCACATGATGAAGGATACAGCCGTATCACGTTGGCTTTGATGTGTGCCACCAGAGAGTCAATATCCTCCTTTCGATAACACGACCCTGGCGACTATCTCTGGCAGCATGAGTGCTCAAGACCACAGTAGAACTGACGCAACAGACGATGCATCGGTTACTGGAGCCTCGTCGTGGTACACCCGGACGATGACCTTGGATACGACTTGGAGGTCGCCGATCACGAAGATATTGCAAGGGGCTTTGCAGTAGATGTGTTTCTATGCCCCTATAGTCCCCTCCTGGCAATGAGCCAATGAGCACATCAATGGCTTGGCACGGCAGTACTTCTCCAGGGAGCAGTCTCCAAGAATGTCAGTACAGCTGAGCTACGCAAGATGCGTCGAGAAACCGAATGACCATTCCCGACAACGCCTATGCTGTCGAATAGCCAGCCCAGGTATTCTCGAGAAAATATTTTAAAACCCTGCATGCCATGCGTGCTGCTCTTGTTGCTGGAGCTCAGACACAAAAAACCGATGCCTGCAAAATGCAAGCATCGGTAACATAAAATATATATATTAAAAAAACTTCACGAATCGGACAGTTTATCCCATTCTTTTTCAGCATCTTCTTTCTTCATGCCATAACGCTCTTGAACCTTCCCGACAAAGTGCTCCTTGCGACCCGCAATTTCGTCGACATCTTCATCGGTAAGCTCTCCCCAACCTTCGCGAACCTTACCTTTGAGTTGCTTCCACTTACCTTCGGCGATATCGCTATTCATGGCAGCCTCCTAAATAAAACAGATAATGCGACAAATAAAAATTAACCAATGACCCGTCACATGCTGTGATTGAGCCTCATGGCAGGCCACGAATATAAGCTAGCACAGATATTAGTGCTCAACAACAGCCCTACCGCTTCAACCCATTGGTGGCGCTACCATTGACTTGAAATGAAATATAGCGCGAGCCAGCAAATCCGATACAACATCATCGACAAAAAGTTCCCGTCATCTTTGCGTGGCATATCGTCATTTACCGACTCCCAACAATTAATATAAAACCGTCATTAAATGTATAGGGCAAAACGTTCAGCATAACTCATCGACAACTCACTACAGGGTGCCGGATGATCTATTTTTGCAACGAATCTATCCTTTATTAGCCTCTCGTAAACGCATCAAGTAATTCATACAGAAAAGGCTTCATGGTTATCAAGCTGTATAAGCAAGGGACAACGACACCGAAAATTCATGCCGACTCCTTGGGCAGCTCCTTCCAGCATTACGGAGAAAAGATCTCGCTGGTCAGCTTGGGGATCAGCGTCTCAACCATACAGCGATGGCGTTACAAAAAACCCGCGGCTAACCGCGGGCAAGATCGAAACACTGGCAGGCGATGACTGGCTTGGCGTCCTGTTCCTAGAACCATACCTCGCTCTGGACGCCGAAGGCCCATTCACCTCCCGTGAAACCTGCACTCCCAAGCGCATCTTCATCCGAGAAGTCATTGAGCTCCTCATCCCAGTCACTCCAGGACGCGAACAGGCGGATTTCCGGACGTTTCCAGAAGCCACCGACTTCAGGCTTGAAGGTCGGCGCGATGGTGAATTTTCGATAGCTCCCTTCCACGGCAGTGCCTGAGGCACCGGGGTCAAGATCCATCCATTGATAGCTGAGTTCATATTGCATCTCGAAATTCGCCGTCAGCTCATTGGCCAGACGCGCATTGAACGTCGCCCAGGAGTATTCGTCGCCTTCGGCATAACGGTCTTCACTGACTTCCGCCAGCACGGCCGGTGCCAGACGCCACTTGGGCGCGAGATAGGTCGTGCCATACAGACCGAGTCGAGTCGAGGTCGCGTCATCTGTCAGATTCCCGTCCCCCCCGATGACCTTCGTCTCCGCGCCAAGCCCTCGGCCATGCAGCACGGCGGCCTTGAAACTGCCGTCGGCGAGACCAAAGAAGCTGTCGCCATGATAGGCCAGCATGGTATGGAACCCGGAATCCGCGGCTGTGGCGCCCGTGTCCATGGCGCGCTCTTCGTTGTCTGCGGCAGACAATGCACTGACCATCCACTGCCAGTTGCCGACGTAGTTGTTCATCGTGAAGGTCAGGTTGTCGGTATCGCCGCCAGTGTCGGAATCCTCGGTCGGATATTCACTGTAACTGCGTCCGTAGACCGAGAAGTTGGCTTTCCAGTCATCGGTGAGCTGGACGTCGTAGATACCCGCGCCGGTGCCGGCAAGGAAGATGAAGTCACTGTCGAGCCAGTGGATGTCGAAGTTGTCCCGATCGAAGCGCTTGCCGGCCCAGATGGCGGAATTCTCGAAGGCGCCAGTGAAGCTCGGCAGATCGCTCAATTCCACGTAGACCTGTCGTACGTTCAGGCTGGACTCGTCCGAGGTCCAGTCGTTGCTGGTCTCCACCCCGTCGGCAATCATGGTGCGGTAGTGCGCCTTTGCCCCGTTGTCGTAGCGGGTCTTGTAGTTGAGCACCGTCTCGACATAGGTATCGGGCTCATTCCCCAGCCGCCCGACCGCTCCCCCCACCGACCCCGCCGGGGTGAGATAGGGGCCGCCATCAATGCTCTTGCCCCCCTCCCCGATCAGGAGACCTGAGCGGGCATAGGCATTGAAGGAGAAACCTTCCTCGCCACTGGCCTGACGCTCCACGGCGGCCAGACGCTCTTCGAGGTCCTCGGTCTGCGCGGTCACGCGCGCGGGTTGATCAGTCTCATTCGTTCGGCGCTGAACGGCCATCGCCTGCTCTGCCTCGGCGGCGCGGCGCTCAGCCGCTCTGGCCCGCTGTTCGGCGTCATTGATGCGCTGCTCCAGCTCTGCGAGCCGCGCCTCGATGTCGCCCGTACTGTCGGCAGTGGCGAGACCACTGGTACTCATGATGGCAATGGCAACAGCCATGGCCAGAGGGGCCTTGAGCGGGCGCTGGGGGGAAGTAGTCATATTGGAGAGAGCCTTTGTTGTTGTTGACGAATCACTCGCTTGGCGATGATCAGCGAAGTGGCGCCTTCGTCATTGGCGTTGTCGTAGGCGCCATACTCACTTAATCGTTTAAGACCCTAGTGGCAATCTGGCCTCTCAGACACACGACCTATGTCGAAATTCGACCAAAGGGGAGCGATCACCGCGTAAAACTCACATTTCTGGCGACATATCAGCGACAGCAAGACCAAAGTTCAGGTTGCGGATATCGACGCCAATCGCTTGACTGTGATCACGCCTTAATCGTTTAAGAAGCACCATCGGACAACCTCAGGATTCTCCCCCGCCAGATGGCCGATGAATGCCCAACAACAACAAGTGACGAGGATTTGCCATGCAACGCAAGACACTGATCGCCTCAAGTTTCGCCCTGCTGGGAGCGGCCACCACCGCCCCCGCCATGGCCGCGGACCTGACCATCTCCTGCGGCGCGGTCGGGGCCGAGCTGGAACTCTGTGAACAGGGCGTCGCGGCCTGGGAGGAAAAGACCGGCCATGACGTCGACATCGTTTCCACGCCCAATTCCTCGACGGAACGCCTCTCGCTCTACCAGCAGATTCTGTCGGCCCAGTCCGGGGATATCGACGTCCTGCAGATCGATGTGGTCTGGCCGGGGCTGCTCGCCAATCACCTGCTTGATCTGCACCAGACGCTCGGCGAAAAGGCGGCGCAGGGCCACTTCGCGACCATCGTCGACAACAACACGGTGGATGGCCGCCTGGTGGCCATGCCCTGGTTCACGGATGCCGGGGTGCTCTACTACCGCAAGGACCTGCTGGAGAAGTACGGCTTCGCACCTCCCGAGACATGGCAGGAATTGACAGAGACCGCCACGCAGATCCAGGCGAAGGAGCGTGAGGCCGGCAGCGAGAAGATGTGGGGGTACGTCTTCCAGGGACGTGCCTATGAGGGCCTGACCTGCAACGCCCTGGAGTGGGTCGCCAGCAATGACGGCGGCGCCATTGTCGATGCCGATGGCGAGATCACCATCGACAACCCCAACACGGCCTCGGCACTCGACCTGGCCGCCAGCTGGATCGGCGAGATCACCCCGCAGGGCGCACTCAATTATTCCGAGGAAGAAGCCCGCGGCATCTTCCAGTCCGGCAACGCCGTCTTCATGCGCAACTGGCCCTACGCCTGGTCGCTGACCCAGAGCGATGACAGCAAGGTGGCCGGCAAGGTCGGGGTGGTCAAGCTGCCCCATGGCGCCGAGGGCGAGAGTGCCGCGGCGCTGGGCGGCTGGAACCTGGCGGTCTCGAAGTACAGCGAGAATCCCGAGCTCGCCTCTCAGCTGGTGGCCTTCCTCACCGGTGAACCCGAGCAGAAACGCCGAGCCATCCAGGCCGCCTACAACCCGACCCTCACGGCGCTGTATCAGGACGAGGAGGTGCTCACCGCCGTGCCCTTCTTCGGCACGCTCTACGACACCTTCACCAATGCCGTGGCCCGTCCGTCAGCCGTCACCGGAGACAACTACGGCCAGGTGAGCAATGCCTTCTTCAACGCGACCCATAGCGTGCTGAGCGGCGAGCAGAGCGGTGCCCAGGCGGTTGCCCAGCTCAAGAGCGAACTGTCACGCATCAAACGTCGTCGCTGGTAACCCGGGAGGTTTCGCATGACAACCACGCTCAATGAGTCAGTGTCGACGGGCTCGCCCTCGGCCAGGACTCGCAAACGCGGCACCAAGGTCAGACGCCAGCGGGTACGCGCGGCCTGGACCTATCTCGCCCCGATGCTGGTCGCGCTGGCACTGGTGGCCGGCTGGCCCCTGCTGAGAACCTTCTATCTCAGCCTGACCGATGCCTCGCTCTCGGACACGACCGGTGCCGCCTTCATCGGCTTCGAGAACTATCTCGTGAAGGACGACGGCGTCTGGTACGGCCTGCTGGCTGACCCGGTGTGGTGGAACTCCGTCTGGAACACCGTCTACTTCAGCGTCATCTCGGTGTCGCTGGAAGTCGTCTTCGGCATCATCGTGGCGCTGCTCCTGAATGCCGAATTCAAGGGGCGCATGCTGGTCCGGGCCGCGGTGCTGATTCCCTGGGCCATCCCGACCATCGTCTCCGCCAAGATGTGGGCCTGGATGCTCAATGACCAGTTCGGAATCATCAACCACCTGCTGATGGGGCTGGGGCTGATCGATGCGCCCCTGGCCTGGACGGCGGATGCCGATCTGTCGATGTGGGCCGTGATCATGGTCGATGTCTGGAAGACCATCCCCTTCGTGGCACTGCTGGTACTCGCCGCGCTGCAGATGCTGCCCAAGGACTGCTATGAGGCCGCCGAGGTCGATGGCATCCACCCGGTGAAGGTGTTCTTCCGTGTCACCCTGCCATTGATCACCCCGGCCCTGCTGGTGGCCGTGATCTTCCGCCTTCTCGATGCACTGCGCGTCTTCGACGTCATCTATGTGCTGACCTCCAACTCGTCGAGCACCATGACCATGTCCATCTACGCCCGCCAGCAACTGGTGGAGTTCCAGGACGTGGGCTACGGCAGTGCCGCCTCCACGATGCTGTTCCTGATCATCGCGCTGGCCGTCGTGGTCTACCTCTACCTTGGCCGCCGCCAACTGGGAGTGGAGAAATGAATCAGACTCCGATGAACCGCTACCAGCTGACCCGACTCGCCAAGCATGTCGGCAAATGGGCCTTGATCGCCGTCATCATCGTCTACGCCGTGTTCCCCTTCTATTACGCGGTGATCACCTCACTGAAACCGTCCAGTGAGCTGTTCGAGGTCAACTACTGGCTGACCTCGCTGGACTTCAGCAACTATGCCCAGATCTTCGCGCAGAAGAGCTTCCTGCAGGCGATCGGCAACTCGATCCTGATCGCCTTGAGCGTCGTGTTGATCGCGCTACTGCTGGGCATCACCGCCTCCTATGCGCTGGGACGCGTGCGCTTTCGCGGTCGCTCCACCGTGATGCTGATCATCCTCGGGGTCTCGATGTTCCCTCAGGTCGCAGTGCTCTCCGGGCTGTTCGAGGTGATTCGCAGCCTGAATCTCTACAACAACCCCGGTGGCCTGATTCTCAGTTACACCATCTTCACGCTGCCCTTCACCGTCTGGGTACTGACGACCTTCATGCGTCAGCTGCCCATGGAACTGGAAGAGGCCGCGATCATGGACGGCGCCACGCCGTGGGAGACCATCACCAAGGTCTTCCTGCCCCTGATGTGGCCGGCCATGGCCACCACCGGGTTGCTCGCCTTCATCGCGGCCTGGAACGAGTTCCTGTTCGCCTTGACCTTCACGCTGACCGACAGCGAACGCACCGTGCCGGTCGCCATCGCCCTGATCTCCGGCGGCAGCCAGCATGAGCTCCCCTGGGGCCCGATCATGGCCGCCTCCGTCACCGTCACCATACCGCTGGTCATCCTGGTGATGATCTTCCAGCGCCGCATCGTCTCCGGCCTGACCGCCGGCGCCGTCAAAGGATAATCGTCATGTCATTGCTCGAAGCCCAAATGCAGACCTCCTCCAGCTGGTGGCGCGGTGGCGTCATCTACCAGATCTACCCGCGCAGCTTCCTGGACAGCAACGGCGATGGCATCGGCGATCTGCCGGGCATCACCGCCAGACTCGATTACGTGGCATCGCTGGGCGTGGATGGCATCTGGCTGTCGCCCATCTTCACCTCCCCGATGCTCGACTTCGGGTATGACATCAGCGACTACCGGGATGTCGACCCGATGTTTGGCACCCTGGAGGACTTCAAGACCCTGCTGGAGCGCGCCCATTCCCTGGGCCTGAAGGTCATGATCGACCAGGTGATCAGCCACACCTCCGATGAGCATCCCTGGTTCCAGCAAAGCCGTCAGGACCGCACGAATGACAAGGCCGACTGGTTCGTGTGGGCAGACCCCAAGCCCGACGGCACGCCGCCCAACAACTGGCTGTCGATCTTCGGCGGCTCGGCCTGGACCTTCGATTCACGTCGCCAGCAGTATTACCTGCACAACTTCCTGACCAGCCAGCCCGACGTGAACTTCCACCACCCGGAGGCCCGACAGGCACAGCTCGACAACATGCGCTTCTGGCTTGAGTTGGGTGTGGATGGCTTCCGCCTGGATACCGTCAACTTCTACTTCCATGATCAGGCCCTGCGCGACAACCCGCCGGTGCCGGCGGGCGAGGCCAAGACACTGGGCGCGCCGGATTCCAACCCCTATACCTGGCAGCGACACGTCTATGACCTGAGCCGTCCGGAAAACCTCGACTTCCTGAAAGCGCTGCGCGCCCTGATGGATGAATACCCCGGCACCACCACGGTGGGCGAAATCGGTGATGACAAGCCGCTGGAGCGCATGGCGGAGTACACCGCCGGGGGCGACAAGCTGCACATGGCCTACGGGTTTGATCTGCTCAATGCGCCGCACTCTGCAGGCTATCTCCGCGAAGTCATCGAGCGCTTCCAGCGTCTGGCCGGCGATGCCTGGCCGTGCTGGGCGCTGTCGAACCACGACGTCGTGCGCAGCGCCACACGCTGGGGCGCCGACGAAGACCCGGTGGCCTACCCCAAGGTCGCTCTGGCCATGGTGCTGTCACTGCGCGGCAGCGTCTGCCTCTACCAGGGTGAGGAGCTGGGCCTGCCGGAAGCCGACGTGCCCTTCGAGCGCATTCAGGACCCCTACGGCAAGGTGCTGTGGCCGGAATTCAAGGGCCGCGACGGTTGCCGGACCCCCATGCCCTGGCGTCAGACGGACCAGGGGGACTTCTCGAGTGTCGAGCCCTGGCTGCCGGTCGATGAACGCCACCTCCCCCTGGCCGTGGCCAATCAGGAAGACGACGCCAACTCGGTCTTGCATGCCACCCGCGCCCTGCTGAATTTCCGCCATCAGCATCCGGTATTGCGTGAGGGAGACATTCAGCTGGTGGACGTGGGGGACGAGCTGCTGGGCTTCCTGCGCGAGCATGACGGCACGCGCATGCTGTGCCTCTTCAATCTCACGGGCGCTGAACAGGTCACCGCACTACCGCAAGCCTACGCCGGCAGCGCGCGTCTGCTCGAAGGCGCAGGCTTTACTGCCGAGCTGGACACGGCCCAGTCCCAGGCGGCGCGGCTGGTGCTTCCCGCCTATCAGGCTGCCTTCCTGGCACTCGACTAACCTTCTTTCGAAAGCCGGTGCCGAGCACCGGCTGGGAGTCGCAAGATGACAAGCGTAACCCTCTCCAAGATCAACAAGACCTTCGGCAGCACGCACATCATCAAGGATCTGGATCTCAAGATCGGCAGCGGCGAATTCGTGGTCTTCGTCGGGCCGTCAGGCTGTGGCAAGTCGACCCTGTTGCGCCTGATCGCCGGACTGGAATCGATCACCGACGGTGAGATGCATATCGCCGGCGATCTGGTCAATGACCTTCCCCCGCGTGAGCGTGGCGTGGGCATGGTCTTCCAGTCCTATGCCCTCTACCCGCACATGACGGTGTACGAGAACATGGCCTTCGGCCTCAAGCTTGCCAAGACCGACAAGGAAAGCGTCGAACAACGCGTGATGGAGACGGCACGCATCCTTCAGCTCGAGGAGTTGCTGCACCGCAAGCCCAAGGCGCTTTCCGGCGGCCAGCGACAGCGCGTCGCCATGGGGCGCGCCATGGCGCGTGAGCCGAAGATCCTGTTGTTCGATGAGCCGCTCTCCAACCTGGATGCCTCGCTGCGGGTGCAGATGCGCAATGAGATCGCCCGCCTGCACCACCGCCTGGGCTCCACCATGGTCTACGTCACCCACGACCAGGTCGAAGCCATGACGCTGGCCGACAAGATCGTGGTACTGCGTGATGGGCGTATCGAACAGGTCGGCAGCCCCCAGACGCTCTATCAGGCGCCGGCGACCCGCTTCGTGGCCGGCTTCATCGGCTCCCCGACCATGAATTTCCTGCCGGCAGAGCTGCTGCGGAGCGAGGGCAATGGCTGTCGCATCACGACAGCCGGGATCGGCGAGCTGGAGCTGCCTCGCGACGCCGGCGACGAACGCACCGGCAGCCGTCTGACGCTGGGGATTCGTCCCGAACACCTCTGCCTGGAAGAGGCCCGCGGCGACAACGCCTTCGAGATCGTCAACGTCGAGTACCTGGGCAACGAAGTCTACGTCTATCTCGACCCGAAAGACGGCGACAGCCTGCTGATCCACCGCAGCGAAGCTCCCAGTCAGTGGAAGATCGGTCAGCGCGTCGCACTGGTGCCGGACCTGGAGCACGTGCATCTGTTCGACAGTCAGGATCGCGCGCTGAGCCTGACCCGGCAACGCCAGGCAGCCTGACGTTCAGGGCCTGTTCTGCAGGGCTTTTTCTCGAGGACCTGACAGCCAGGACTGAGTATCCAGCGCCTGCTCACGGCGCCTCAGGCCAACCGCTTCATTCTCCGCAAGGACCGCACGGGCGGGAGCCATGGCTCCCGCCCAGGAGACTCGCATGTCCACGATTCGAGACACCCAGGTGTCGGCCCATGACTGGTGGCGCGGCGCCGTCATCTATCAGATCTACCCGCGCAGCTTTCAGGACAGCAATGGCGATGGCATCGGTGATCTGCCGGGCATCCTCGAGCGCCTGGATTACATCGCCTCGCTGAATGTCGATGCGATCTGGCTATCTCCCTTCTTTACCTCGCCCATGAAGGACTTCGGCTATGACATCAGCGACTATCGCGATGTCGACCCGATGTTCGGCACCCTGGAGGACGTCGACCGTCTGGTCGAGGCAGCGCATGCGCGCGGCCTGAAAGTCATCATCGACCAGGTACTCTCACATACCTCCGACGCCCACCCGTGGTTCGAGGAAAGCCGCCAGAGCCGCGATAACCCTCGCGCCGACTGGTATGTCTGGGCAGACCCCAGGCCCGATGGCGCGCCGCCCACCAACTGGCAATCGGTCTTCGGGGGTTCCGCCTGGCAATGGGACACTCGCCGCTGCCAGTACTACCTGCACAACTTCCTGACCGAGCAACCGGATCTCAACTTCCACCACCCTGAGGTCGTGACGGCCATTGTTGAAGAAGTGCGCTTCTGGCTGGAGCGGGGGGTGGATGGTTTCCGATTGGATGCCATCAATTTCTGCACACATGGTGAGCTGAAGGATAACCCGCCACGACGTGAGATCGCCGAGGGCTTCATTGGCGTGCGTCCGGACAACCCCTACGGCTATCAGCAACATCTCCATGACAAGACCCAGCCGGAGAATCTCGCCGTTCTCGAACGGCTACGACGTCTGCTCGATGAATACCCCGGCACCACCAGCGTCGGCGAGATCGGCGACGATGACTCCTTGCGCGTGATGGCCGAGTACACCCAGGGCGACCAGCGGCTGCACATGGCCTATTCCTTCGATCTGCTGACCGAGAACGCCTCGCCTGAGCACCTCCAGGCCACCGTACGCTCGATGGAAGCGCAGATCGGGGACGGCTGGCCGTGCTGGGCACTGGGAAACCACGATGTCACACGCCTGGCAACGCGCTGGGACGCTGAAGCCTCCCCGGCGCGCCTGCGCCTCTATCTCGCCTTTCTGCTGACCCAGCGCGGCAGCGTCTGTCTGTATCAGGGCGAAGAACTGGGGTTGAGTGAGGCCCAGCTGCGTCATGACCAGCTGGTGGACCCCGCCGGCATCACCTTCTGGCCACGCTACAAGGGGCGCGATGGCTGTCGGACCCCCATGCCGTGGCAGGCCGGTGAGTCACATGCTGGCTTCTCTCGCGTATCCCCCTGGTTGCCGGTCCCCGACGCCCATCATGCCTTGGCCGTCGACCATCAGGACAACGATCCGGCATCGCTGTTGAATGCCAGCCGAGACCTGCTTGCCTTCCGCCGCCGACACCCCGCCCTGATCCGAGGGGATATCCACTACCACTCGCTGCATGAGGAAGTCATCTGCTTCACGCGTCACTCAGGCGGCAAGTCGTTGCTGATCGCGCTCAACTTCTCTGCACAGGCCCTGACTCTGGAGACCGCCTGGCGAGCGGAAGCCCTCGAGGATGCCCCCGGCATGATCAATGGTCACTGGCAGGCAGGTCGCCTGACGCTGCCGCCCCACGGCGTTGCCATCGCGCGCTGTGTTGGCGAGGCGCACTGAATCTCCCTCTTGCCGATCACGCGACTCACACGGAGGTCACGATGACCCTGTCTCAACTCGATCCTGGCGCACGTCTCGACTGGTGGCGTGGTGCCACGATCTATCAGATATATCCCCGCAGTTTCATGGATGCCAACGGCGACGGCATCGGCGATCTGGCCGGCATCATCGAGCGCCTGCCCCATGTGGCCAGTCTCGGCGTGGATGCCATCTGGCTGTCGCCCTTCTTTACCTCGCCGATGAAGGATTTCGGCTATGACGTCGCGGACTATCGGGATGTCGACCCGATGTTCGGCCACCTGGACGATTTCAAGCGGCTGGTCTCGCAAGCCCATCAGCTGGGAGTGCGCGTGATCATCGACCAGGTGCTGTCTCACAGCTCCGATCAACACGTCTGGTTCCAGCAAAGCCGCAAGGACCGTCACAACGCCAAGGCCGACTGGTATGTCTGGGCTGACCCGCTCCCCGATGGCAATCCCCCCAACAACTGGATGGCGGCCTTCAGCGGTCGCGCCTGGACCTTCGATGCCAAGCGCCGCCAGTACTATCTGCACAACTTCCTGGCCAGTCAGCCGGATCTGAATTTCCATCATCCCGAGGTGCGCCAGGCGCAGCTGGACAACCTGCGTTTCTGGCTGGATCTGGGGGTGGATGGCTTCCGGTTCGACGTCGTCAATTACTACTTCCATGACCGCGCCCTGACCGACAACCCCGCAATGCCGCGCGAAGGCGTCAACCCGGGCAACCCGCAGAGTTATCAGCGGATGCAGCACAATATCGAGCAACCGGAGAATCTGGCGTATCTGGAGCGCATCCGCGACCTGCTCGATGAGTACCCGGGCGCCACCAGCGTCGGCGAGATCGCCGGCAATGACCCTCTCCCGACCATGGCCGCCTATACCGCCGGCCAACACCGCCTGCACATGGCCTACACCTTTGACCTGCTCAACAGTGATGGCGATGCCCGCGCGCTGTACGACGTGCTGACGCGCTTTGCCGAGCAGGGGGAAGACACCTGGCCTTGCTGGGCGCTGTCCAATCATGACGTGGAACGCAGTGCGACCAGCTGGGGAGAGTCGCGTGCCCTGCTCGCCCTGACGGTGCTGTGTTCGCTGCGTGGCAGCCTGTGCCTCTATCAGGGGGAAGAACTGGGACTCACAGAAGCGGAGCTGGCCTTCGAGGATCTGCAGGACCCCTTCGGCATCAACCTGTGGCCCGAGATCAAGGGCCGCGATGGCTGCCGCACGCCGATGGTCTGGGATGACAGCCCGGACGGTGGGTTCAGTCGTCGCGCGACGAAGTCCGGAGTCGAGGCTGAGGCCACACCCTGGCTACCGGTCTCCCCACGACAGTTGCCATTGTCGGTGGCGCAGCAGGAAAGGCGTGATGACAGCTTCCTGTCACGAGCGCGTCGCCTGCTGCGCTATCGCGGTACAAGCCAGGTGCTGCGCGAGGGCGATCAGACCCTGATTGCGCCCGAGCGGCTGCCTGACGACGTCTTCGCCAGCGTGCGTCAGCAAGGCGCGCAACGCCTGCTGTGTCTGGCTCACCTCGGGGCAGGCGACACGTCGAGCGTGATCGACCCGAGCCAACTCGCGCCAGACATCACCACCTGGACCGCCATCGAGATCGCCGGTGTCACGGCGACACACACCTCTCACCACCCCCTGTCGCTGATGCCAGGCAGCGCCATGTGGCTCGCCCTCAACTGACGCCTGGCGGATTCGATGATTCACGGGATGCTCGATGGATGACGGTCATCCCGGACGCCGCAACAACAATCACAATGATGGAGTCGCACGCCATGCCTTCTGTTATCAGCACCCCACGCCACCGGATGCTCACGACCCTCAAGGGTAGCGCCGGTGCCCTGCTGTTGAGCGGGGCCTCATTGACGGCACCACTCGCACTGGCCACCGAGGTCACGATTGCCTGTGGCCCCGGTGGAGATTCCGACATGTGCCCGGAGCTCGCCCAGCAATGGGCCGAGCAGTCCGGCAATCGCGTCAATGTGATCTCCACTCCCAACGACACCACCGAGAAGCTCTCGCTGTATCAGCAGCTGCTCAGCAGCGGCTCCAGCGACATCGATGTGCTGATCGTCGACATGGCGTGGCCGGGGCTGCTGGACGATCACCTGGTCGATCTTTCCCGCTACCTGCCCGACGACGCCACCGAGGGCTTCTTCCCCGCGCTGATCGACAACGGCACCGTGGAGGGCCGTCTGGTAGCCATGCCCTGGTACACCGACGCAGGCGTGCTCTATTACCGCAAGGACCTGCTGGAGAAATACGACCAGCAAGTGCCGGAGACCTGGCAGCAACTCACCGAGACGGCGCGTACGATCCAGGCGGCCGAACGCGACGCCGGCAATGCCGATTTCTGGGGATACAGCTTCCAGGGACGCGCCTATGAGGGGCTGACCTGCAACGCACTCGAGTGGGTCGCGAGTCAGGGCGGCGGCACCCTGGTGGATGATGCCGGTGAGGTCACCATCGACAACTCGCACGCCGCGCAGGCACTCGACCTTGCCGCCTCCTGGATCGGCAGCATCGCCCCGGAAGGCGCGCTGAATCATACCGAGGAGGAGTCACGCGGGCTGTTCCAGTCGGGCAATGCGCTGTTCCTGCGCAACTGGCCCTATGTCTGGAAGCTCAGCCAGGCCGAGGGCAGTCCGGTGGCCGGCAAGGTCGGCATGGCGCCCCTCCCCCATGGCTCACAGGGCGAATCCCGCGCGACCCTGGGCGGCTGGAATCTTGCAGTATCACGCTACTCGGAGCACCCGCAGGCCGCAGCGGAGCTGGTCGCCTATATCACCGCTGCCCCGCAGCAGAAGGCCCATGCCATGAAGATGGGACGCAACCCCACCATCGAACACCTCTATCAGGATGACGAGGTGCTGGCGAGCAATCCCTCGATGGGTGAGCTCTATGAAGCGCTCCGGACCGGCGTCGCGCGTCCGGCCTCGGTGACGGGTGACGCCTACGCTCGCGTCTCCAATGCCTTCTTCAACCGCACCCACCGTGTGCTTTCCGGCGAGGAGACGGGCACCCAGGCGGTGGAAGCGCTAGGCAAGGAGCTTGAGCGCATCGGCCGCCGGGGCTGGTAACACCACCGTCCCCCGCTCCGCCCAGACAACCCACTCTGACCGCACGCGGGAAGGCCTCTCTCATCCAGGCGAGGCCTTTCACGCCTGCCGGCTTCCCTGTGACTAGCGCCGCATCGACGACAAGGAACGTGCAATGACGCCTACCCAACTTCATCGCCATGCCGCACACGACTGGTGGCGTGGTGCAACGCTCTATCAGATCTATCCGCGTAGCTTCATGGACGCCAATGGCGACGGTGTCGGCGATATCGCCGGCATCATCCAACGCCTGGACTACCTCGCGACCTTGGGGGTGGACGCGATCTGGATCTCCCCCATCTTCACCTCGCCCATGCAGGACTTCGGGTATGACGTCTCGGACTACCGTGACATCGATCCCCTGTTCGGCACTCTGGAGGATTTCACGCGCCTCATCGCCCGCGCACATGAGCTCGGACTGGCCGTCATCATTGATCAGGTGCTGTCACACAGCTCCGATCAGCATGTGTGGTTCCGGGAAAGTCGCCAGTCCCGGGACAATGCCAAGGCTGACTGGTACGTCTGGGCTGACCCACGTCCGGATGGCAGCGCGCCCAACAACTGGCTAGCCGCCTTTGGTGGGCCGGCCTGGACCTTCGATTCGCGGCGCTGCCAGTACTATCTGCACAACTTCCTCGCCAGCCAGCCGGACCTCAACTTCCATCATCCCGAGGTGCGTCAGGCACAGCTCGGCAATCTGCGCTTCTGGCTGGAACTGGGCGTCGACGGATTCCGCTTCGACACCGCCAACTTCTACTTTCATGATCGGGCGCTCACAGACAACCCCCCGTCATCGGACGACTATCGTAGCCGCGGGCATCCCCGCAGCTATCAGCTGCTGAAGCACAATGCGGATCAGCCGGAGAATCTCGACTATCTGGAAGAGATTCGTGCCCTGCTGGACGAATACCCGGGCGCCACCAGTGTCGGCGAGGTCGGGGGCAGCGACCCGCTCCCCGCCATGGCAGCCTACACCGCGGGTCAGCACCGCCTGCACATGGCCTACACCTTCGACCTGCTCAACAGCACGGGAGATGCTATGGCATTGCACGCCGTTCTGGCACGCTTTGCCGACCATGGCGATGACGCCTGGCCGTGCTGGGCGCTGTCCAATCATGATGTTCCTCGCAGCGCCAGTCGCTGGGGTAGTGACCGTGCCCTGCTGGCACTGACGGTCCTCTGCTCATTGCGTGGCAGCCTCTGTCTCTATCAGGGCGAAGAGCTTGGATTCGAGGAAGCGGAGTTGAGCTACGCCGAACTGCAGGACCCCTTCGGAATCGCGCTCTGGCCCGAGGTAAAGGGACGCGATGGATGTCGCACGCCCATGGTGTGGGAGCCCCATTGCAACGGTGGCTTCTGCGCCGACTCCCTGTCGCCCTGGCTCCCCGTCCATGTTCCACATCAGTCACAGGCGGTCTCGTTGCAACAAGAGGCGCCCGAGAGTCTGCTGAATCACGTTCGCCAACTGCTGAGACTGCGTGGCGAAAACACGCTGCTCAAGACGGGGCAACAGACGCTCATCTCCCCGTCCGTGTTGCCGAAGGGTGTCTTTGGTGTGATACGTCACGACCGTCATCAGCGGATGATGTGCCTGGCCAACCTGGGACGCCAATCAGGCCACAAATCAGGCCACGACAACTCTCCCGTCATGCTCGATCTGACAGCCCTGCTGGGCTCGCGAACGCTGCATGGCCAGTGTCATGACCCGATAGAGATCGTCTCATTGCCCGGTATGGCCACGCCTATCCGTGAGGCAGGCCAATTGAGACTGTCGCCGGGGATGGCAGCCTGGCTGGTCGTGCCAGCCGATGCGTCGAGAGACCAGGATGGGTAAAGAAAAGGGCCAGCAAGGGGCGCTTGCGACCGACCACCTGCCCGGGGCATTGTCCCGGGCAGGTGGCGTGGAAAGGCAGCTCAGTCTGGTCGCACCGCCTCCATCACTTTCTGGGCATTTCTGGTACGTGGCGATATGCTATCTCTGCACTTAATCGTTCAAGCTTTTCATCTTCAGGAACCCGACGCCTGTGTCATCGCCTCGCCGTATCACTCTCAAGGAGCTAGCCGCAGAACTGGGCGTCTCCACCGCCAGTGTCTCCAACGCCTTCAACCGCCCCGACCAGCTCTCGCCTGCATTGCGCGAACGGATTCTCGAGGAGGCCAGACGGCTGGGCTATCGTGGTCCGGACGCCAAGGCGCGAAGCCTGCGTACGGGGCGCTCACGGATCATCGCCGTGGTACTCGCAGAGACATTGACCTACAGCCTCAAGGATGCCGTCGCCAGCGAGCTGTTGTCGGGCATCGCCGAAGTGCTGGACGCCCACGGCCATACCCTGCTGCTGCTCTCGGGTCGCCAGGATGCCTCTCAGGTGCCGGGGTCTTCCAGCATTGCCGATGGCTTCATCGTCTACGGGCTGATGGCCAGCATGGCGCTGGTGGAAGAACTCCAGAGCGCGGGTCACAAGCCCATCGTGGCGGTCGACTTCGATCTGGGCGACCACCCCGCCATCCACGTGGATGATGAGCCCGCCTGCTACGCCATCGCGCAACATGCCCTGAAGACACCCGCCAGTCGCATCGGCATCGTCAACCTGCGCCTGACCGAAACAGCCTGCAACGGCCGCATCACCGAGGCCCACGCGCTGCTCCCGGCGGGTCGAACCATCACCCGCTCGCGACTGGCGGGTTTTCATCGTGCGCTGGCTGAGCGGGATATCTCCCCCGATTCTGTGACGATGTGGAACATCGAGGAAAACACCTACGAGATCTGCGCGCCGGTGCTGGCAGAGATTCTGGATCTTCCGCCCAGTGAACGGCCAGACCTCCTGCTATGCATGTCCGACCGTATCGCGTTGACCGCCGTGACCTTGGCGGAACAACGTGGCATCCGGATTCCCGAAGACCTGCGTATCACCGGCTTTGATGGTATCGAGGAAGGGCAATATCGCTCACCTCGCCTGACCACGGTCCAGCAGGACAGTACCGAGAAAGGCCGCCTTGCCGCGCGAATGATTCTGGGGCTGGAACCCGCCTCGCCTCGCCTGCTCACGACTCGACTGATCCAGGGTGAAACCTGTCCGTGAAGAGACCTCGCGGAGAGTGACGCTATGGGGCGTGGCAGGTATCATCCCCAGCCCGTTCATCGCAGCCGAGGGAGGTTCCCATGCCGATCCTGCACAGCATCATTCACCGTATCGACAAGGGCAACAGCGAGACGCCGGCCCAGCTGGTGCCTGCCGCCACGACCCTGGCGGCATCCGATGCACTGGAGGATCTGGTGTCCGGGCTCAATGATGCCTACCACGGCAAGGCCAAGAACTGGGGCCGTTTCAATGAAGACGCGCCTGCTGCCTTCCCCACGGAACTGGCGGCCTTCCTCGCAGGTGATAGCGATTTCGCGAGCCTGACCCAGACGCTTGCCAGTCGTCTCATGCCGTTGATCGATGACAACCTCCCGACAGGCGGCCATCTGCTGGTGGTGGATCACCAACAGGGCGAGACGCGTCATCTGTTCATGGCGTTGCTGCATCATCGTGATGGCTTCGCGATCGACGAGACCCTTGCGGTGACGCCTGCCCGCCAGCTCAATCTGACCCAGATGTCTTTGGCCGCGCGACTGGATATCAGTCAGTGGCAAGGCAGTTCGACCTCTCACCCCTATCTGTCCTGGGCGCGTGATCGCGGACGCACCAAGCTCGCCGAGGCCTTCGCCGAAACGCTGGGCGCACAGGAGCAGCGGGATGCCGGTCAGGAAACCCGCACCCTGCTCAAGGCGTTCAGCGACTATGTCGAGAAGGAAGACATGGCCGAGGAAGCCAGCCGGCAGAAGACCGACACCTTGGTCGATTACGCCACCGATCAGGCCAAGCTCGGCGAGCCGATCACGCTGGATCAGTTGTCTGAGCTGATCGATGAAGAGCACCCGCAGGCCTTCTACGACCACATTCGCAACAGCGACTATGGGCTGTCACCGGAAATCCCGCCGGACAAGAAGACGCTCAACCAGTTCAAGCGTTTCACCGGGCGCGCCGCGGGCGTCTCGATCAGCTTTGACTCGCACCTGCTGGGTGACTCAGTGGAATACGATGAGGCCAGCGATCGTCTGATCATCAAACAGGTCCCGACGGGCCTGCGTGATCAGCTCAAGCAGCGCTAAGCCTCTGATCAGACAACATCGCCTGATGCATATCCGTCAGACACACGAAGGCCAGGCATCTGCCTGGCCTTCGTGTGTCTGACAAGAAACCGTGTGCCCCGGCCTTTACAGCCCTTCGAGAATCTCATTCATCTGGGCACGCACACTCTGCAAGCCATTGCCGGAGAGATACCAAAGCCCCGGGGATAGCGCGATAACACCAATGTCCGCCCCGCCAGCATCGGCCAGCGCGGACTTAAGCGCGTCAGCATCCATCGGGGTCTGGCCAATGGCAGCACTGCGATCAACCACATACAGAGCATCCGGCGCCATCTCGGCAATATTCGCTGGCGTCAGCGGGTAGAAAGTACGCACACCACGGCTGACCGGCTCCACGGAGTCAGGCAGCGCCGGCTGATCGATCTGCAGCAGCTCAGTGACAATCGACTCCTGGCGCAGAACATAACGACCGTCGTTATGGGTCACGACCAACGCGTCAAGATCTTCCGCCAGCCCTTCACGCGCCGTCGCGATATCCGACTCGAGCGCTGCCAGCTTCTCACGTGCCTTTTCCTCGACATGATACGGGGACGCCAAGCTCAGTACCTTGCCGCTCAGTGCTTCGAAGTAGTTGCCTTCTTCGAGAGTGACATCTCGCGTCTCCGCTACAGCCTTGAGCGCCTCAAGTGATCCAGATTGACGACCGGTGACCAGAATCAGGTCCGGCTCCAATCCCGCGATCGCCTCGACATCAGGCTCCTTGAGCCCGCCGATATCTGCCCGACCTTTGACCAGGTGTGACACATAGGCGGGCGCAGACTGATGTGGTACTCCGACGAGGTGCTCGGCTAATCCCAGCTCATCCAGCGTATCGGCGGCGCCCCAGTCCAAACTCACGACGGAAGGGCCATGCTCTCCCCCGGCGACTTCGTGTGCCTGAGCACTAAAAGGTAAAGCAGCCAACAACAGAGTAGAGACAGACAGGGTGAGCCCAGCGACGTTCATCGACATTCTCTTTTATTGAATAATAATTAATATCATTTGTATTTGCGATACTAGCACGACTGCTTCCCCAAAATCATGCAACTGTGCGTTGCACAACCCGCAATTTACGAGCAACCCCATGCCACTACCGAGAGTTGCGAAAAACGCAACTCTGACAGCAGAGAAACACACCTGAGCTAAAAAATACGAATGTTTATCATTTGTTTTCGTAAATACGAAAAAAAGATCGACATTGAAGCGATAGCGCCTGTCGCATTCCCTACCCGAAGTCGACGTCAACAGAGCGCTCAGTGGCCCACAACCCTAAAAAACCTCGTGGCTCAATAACGACATAATCGCGACCTCAAGGATCCAGGAACATGACAGTCCCCGCACTCCCCTTTGCTCGATCGGCCTTGGCTATCGGTATCGCCGCCGCTTGCCTACCTGCTGGCGTACAGGCTGACGAATCCAGCCAGTTGGAACCTGTGGTGGTGACAGCTTCCGGCTACGAACAGGTGATCTCGGATGCCCCTGCCAGTATCTCGGTCATTACCGGCGAGCAGCTCAACAAGCAGTCGTACACGGATATCACTGATGCCATGGATAATGTGCCTGGCGTCTATGTTACGGGGGGCGGGAATTCTCAGGACATCAGTATTCGAGGGATGGACAATAGCTACACGCTTTACATGATCGATGGCCGCCCGCTCTCGGCTGGCCGCTCCGTCAATACCAATGGCAATGATGAAGGCAAGCAGATTGGCCTCCCCCCGATCTCGATGATCGAGCGAGTGGAAGTGATTCGCGGACCGATGTCATCGCTGTACGGCTCACAAGCCATGGGCGGCGTCATCAACATCATCACCAAGAAGGTGGCGGATGATTGGTCGGGGTCTGTCACGACGGAATATACCCACTCGCTCAACGACATCAGCAACGACGGGCAGCAGCTGAGTTTCTATACCAGCGGGCCGCTCATCGAAGGCCTGCTCGGGCTCAAGGTTCACGGCAACTGGACCGGTTATGAAGAAAGCGATTACCAGGGCAGTGATGACAATGCCGAAAGCACGCCTGACAGCGACATTCGTCAAGGGGGGGCCGAATTCACGCTGACGCCGGATGAGGACAATGCGTTCACGCTCGGCTATACCGCGTCCAAGCAGGAATATACCCACAATGCCGGCGTGAGCATTGCGGATGATTCCGAAACCAGTCGCTATCGCTATGACAAGGACGTCTACACCCTCGGCCACAAGGGGAGTTACGGCAGCTTCCTCACGGACACCTATCTACAGCACGACATCTCGGAGAACGTGCTGGATTCCGATGACGAAAAGCGTGAAGAAGTCACCACGTTCAACAACCAGACCACATACTTCTGGGGCGATCATATGCTGACCTTCGGCGGTCAGTACAAATTCGAGCAGCTGACGGATGAGACCAATGGCTTGCTGGCCTCAAATGTCCCGGGGGCTGTTGATAACGTCGATCGCTGGATTGCCGCACTATTCGTCGAGATGGAGTGGAGTCTGACCGAGGACCTCAACGTCACCACCGGCTTGCGCTACGACGATGACGAGCTGTTTGGCGGACATCTCTCGCCACGCGTCTATGCCAATTATCACCTTGATCCACAATGGACGCTCAAGGGCGGGGTCTCCACGGGCTACAGCCAACCGAGTCTATCCGCTGCAACAGAGGGCTTCGGTCGTCGAACTGGCCAGGGCAGTGCCATCATCATCGGCAACGAGGAGCTGGATCCGGAAACCAGCACCAACTACGAGCTGGGCACCGTCTTCCAGAACCAGTCTGGCACGCTCAGCGCCGGCGCCACCCTGTTCTACACCCAGTTCAAGGACAAGATCTCAGAAGACCGCCTCTGCCAGGGTCCGGATGAAGGTTTCTCCGATCCCGCCTTCCGCGAGTGCAGCTATGCCGGCACTGACTACTATTTCGTCAGCACCTACCGCAACATCGACGAAGCTGTCATGCAGGGCATCGAGCTGTCACTGGACTATGCCATCACGCCAAGCGTGAACCTTAGCTCCAGCTACACCTACACCGACTCCGAGCAGAAAAGTGGTGAATTCAAGGGCGAGCCCTTGAACAAGATCCCGGAACATATGCTCAACGTGGCGCTGGACTGGCAAGCCACTCACGACCTCAACCTGTGGGCACAGGGGAACTACCGTGGCGAAACCAGTGATTACCTGTCACGTACCAGCATGAGCGAAGGCACGCCGAGCTATACCTTCTTCGATGTGGGTGTCGTCTATGCCTTGAACGAGAGCGCTCGCGTCAAGGCTGGCCTCTACAACATCGCTGACAAGGAAGTCACCAATGACACCTACGGCGTGGTGCTGGATGGCCGCCGGTTGAACCTTGGGCTGACCATGGACTTCTGACCCTCGACCAGATCCACTCATGCTTGCGCATCAAGGGGAGCCGAGGCTCCCCTTGATGCATTGCAGCTCATGGTTTCAAAACAAGACGTCAGTCATGGAGGCCGGTGTCTTCATCAGCAGCTTCCATCAGATCCACGAGACTCGCTGCCACTTTCCTCCAGCAACCACTCGCGAAAGGCTTGCACCTTGGCAAGCGTTGCCCCCCAGGCCGATGAATCACGTAATAGGCCAAGGAAGACGCGCATATCACCTCATCGAAAAGTCTCACCAGACGCCTTCAAGCAATTACATCGTGAGCCATTAACACACGAGCCAGTGCAATACCCTGCTTATCAATTGCAACCTGCAGCTCCGAAGCGGAGTTATTCACCGATGAACCATGACGTATTGCGAGTGGGTTACCTGGCAGTCGTTCTCAAGGATTGCTCGAACCTGTCCAGGAAGAGGTCGGCTTCCGAGCGCTCGATGCACAGTGGCGGGCGAATCTTCAAGGTACTGCCGGACTTGCCGGCCCCGCCGATCAACACGCCATTGCGCTTGAGGTCGTTGATCAACGCCGTGGTGCGCTGGGCGTCCGGCGCTCCGTCACGCGTCGGGTCACAGAGATCCAATCCCAGGAACAGCCCGGCGCCTCGTACATCGCTCACCTCCTCGAAACGTGCCTGAATATCTTGGAGCTGTCGCTTGAAGTACTCGCCTTGACGTGTGGCATTGGCCATCAGGTCTTGCTCGTCGATCACGTCCAGCACCGCCGTGCCCGCCGCCACGGCCACCGGTGAGCCGCCGAAGGTATTGAAGTAGCCCACATCGGCGTTCAGCACCGCCAGCAACTCCTCACGTGCCGCCAGCCCCGACATCGGGAAGCCATTGCCCATCGGTTTGCCCATGGTCACCACATCCGGCGTCACGCCGTGGCGCGAGAAGCCCCACATCCCCTGCCCCGTGCGCCCGAAGCCGGGCTGGACCTCATCGGAGATGAACAGCCCGCCCCGGGCCTGCAGGAGTTCGACCGCGGGCTTCAGGAAACCGGCGGGGTCGGCATAGATGCCATCGCTCGAGAAGATGGAGTCGACCAGCAGCGCCGCGCATCCATGGCCACGGGCCTCCAGCTGCTCGATGCCGAACCGCACCTGCTCGGCGAACCAGGCGGCCGGGTCTGCCTGCTCACTCATCCGGGAGATCGGCAGGATATGTACGTGATCCGGCGGCGTTCCCTGCTTGTAGGAGGATGGTGAGACTTCCGTCACGGCGGCCGTGTTGCCGTGGTAGGCCGCCTCGGTGACGATGATCCCCTGCCGGCCCGTCCAGCCACGCGCCAGCCTCAGCGCCATGTCATTGCTTTCACTGCCGGTACACATCATCACCAGTCGATTGAGCGTGCGCGGCAGCGTGTCCAGCAGGCGCTCGGCATAGCGATGGATGCCTTCGTGCAGATAGCGGTTGTGCACGTTGAGGGTCCCCATCTGTTCGGCGACCGCCTGGACCACGCGAGGATGGCAGTGGCCGATGGACGGCACATTGTTGTAGACGTCCAGGTAGCGCTTGCCTTGATCATCGAACAACCAGACCCGCTCCCCTCGTACGATGTGCAGCGGCTCCTCATAGAAGAGCATGGACGTCGGCCCTACCGTTTCCAGCCGCTTGCGCACCAGTGCGCCGATTCGCGCATCTGCCTTGTCGATGTGCGCCATGCTGAAGGCGTTCTGATCCAGAATCCCGCGTACCTTTTCCATCACGCCATCCTCACCTTGTCATTGATTGTCCGATCTGTACCTGTCCGAACAGTACTCGTCCGATCAACATCCGCCTGATCGTCGTGTTCTTGCATGCCCGGTGTCTGCACGCCCGGTGTCTGCACGCCCAGCGTCTGCACGACACCTTGCTGGCCCTCTCGTGACTGGCCCCCTCGTTGCTGAACATAGCGCCGCGCCATGATGGCCGTATCCCGGCTGAAACCATCACTCAGTGTCTTGCCTTCCTTGCTTTCCTGATGCGTGGCCAGCCAGGCACACAGCAGAATGCGACGCAGCATGATGAAGGTATCCAGCATTGCCTCATCTGCCGCCGAGAATTCGGCCACCGAGCGGTACCCCTTGATCCAGGCGTCTCTCAGCTGCGGGACGCACGGATCCATCTCGTGGAAGCTGATCGCCGCAGCGAAGTCATAGGCATACCAGCAGAAGCCGCAGTCATCGAAGTCGATGATCGCCATGCTGTCCCGTGATACCAGCAGGTTGGTCAAGCGCAGGTCGGCATGGACCAGACCGAAATGCTCTGGTGCCGTGCCATAAAGCGCGATTTCCGACTTGAGATAGGGGATGGCAGCATTGATGGCCTGGGCCTCTTCCACCGTCATGCGCGGCGCATTTCGCCAATCGCCCCACAGCCCACGGGGCGAGATCATGCTCTCCAGGTCCCAACGCTTGCGCACGAAGCCCTCCGGGGGCTGCCAGCGACGGCTGTGTTCGTGCAGCGTGGCATTCATCGCGCCCAGGCGTTCAAACCACTGCGGCAAGTCATCGCCGATATCCGGCTCACTGCCGACCACATGCTCGAAGGCCACCACGTGCAGGGATTGCCCGCCGGCGGAGATGCTCAACACAGGGCTGCCTGTCGTGGTCATGACCGGGGCCGGCGTATTGATCCGTGCCGTCGTGCGCAGGTCATCGATCCAGGCCAGCTCGGACTCTATCTCCTCCCGGCAGTGATAGTCCGGGCGGTGGACCCGAATGATGATCCTGCGTCCCGCCTCGTCATCCTCGGCCAGAAAGGTCGCGTTCTCTGACATGGTCAGCAGCGAGATCCGCGAGGTTTCCGCCATGTGCCATTTTTCCAGGCAAGTGACCAACTCGTGTCTTGTTTGATTTATCAGAGTTTCCGTATACATCTCACCACCTCGCTGACATGGGAAGACCGGGGATCTTGCGGTCTCGGTGTCACACTTCGTCTGCGGTCAGAAGCCAGTGGCCAATCTCACGACCCACGATCTGGCTCACGGCATGACTCTGTGCGCGAAAGTTGCATGACTCAGACTAACGACAGCGTGAGGTGATGCGTTATCAGCATCCGGCAAAGCTGAAAACACCAACAAGAACAATGAGTTGATTGATCAATGCACGAAGATGTATCACGAACGGACGACAGTGATGCCACCTGGCAGCACGGGATTTTCGAGCATGCACCAGGCAAGTGCACACGGGAGGCATGGGACGTCAATGAACAGGCGCATAACCTGACCGACTGGTCGCAACACTACGATCAGTACGGTCAGGGCGCCTTCTACGGACGTATCGATGAACTCCATCTGCCGGGAATGCAGGTATTCAAGGAATACACCAGCCAGGCATTGGACCAGCAATGTCATGTCTGGCCGGATTCGCTGTGGATCGGTATTCCCGCCGAGCGACAGCCCTGCCGGATCAATGGCTACGCGCTTGAGGCAGGCGATATCATGTGTCAGCCGGGCGGGCATGATTTCGCGCTGACCACGCCGGACGCTTTCGCGATCCACTGTCTCGTGCTGCGGCGTGACTGGCTGCTCAGGGTGGTGGGGGAATCGGCGCTGACACTGCTGGAGAGTGACCCGCAACACACGATGCGCCTCGGGGTATCGCAGAAGACTCGCCGCGCGGTCACCTTCCTGATGGAAAGACTGCTCAAGCGGCAGCGTCAGGGGTTCGAAGTTCAGGTGCATCAGGGCATCCTGTCACTGGCCGTGACCGCCATCCTCGAGGAAAGGATACCCCTCACCGACCGCTATCCCAGCTACCACCACCGACGGCAGGTCGTAGAGCGGGTGCGAGAGCATATGAACGGCGCAGCGCCTGTCCCGATCAGCATCGACATGCTCTGCGGCATCGCTCACGTCAGCCAGCGAACGCTGCACAACAGTTTCACCAGCATTCTCGGTATCAGCCCGATGCAGTTCATCCGCCTGAATCGCCTCAACCAGGTGCGGCGACGGCTGTGTGAACCTCAGGCAACGAGTACGATAGGACAGATCGCCAGCGACTGGGGCTTCTATCATCTGGGCCAGTTCGCGCAGGACTATCGCCGCCTGTTTGGCGAGAGCCCCTCGCACACCCTGTCGCGCCATCGACGCAAGAGGTAGGCAGCAACGGGCGATCGCAGCAGAAGACAGCAGCACAAGGTAGCCGAAGAAGGAGGCTGCAAAAGGTGACAGACGCGGGTGGCACAGGGAGACGTGCCCTGCCCATCCCCCAACACCTGCCCATATCAGGGACAGGTTTCCTCGGGGAGGAAAATGCATGACGGATCAGTTGTCACATGAACAGAATCATTTGCTAGCGGGATTGTCCGCCGAGACGACCCAACGCCTGGCAGCGCATCTGGAGCCGATCCATCTGTCGCTTGGCCAGGTGCTGTATACCGCGGGGAGTGCCTTGAGCCACGTGTACTTCCCGATTGATGCCATCGTGTCACTGCTTTACGTGACCAAAAATGGCGCATCCGCCGAGATCGCGGTCGTCGGCAACGAAGGCCTGGTGGGAATTGCGGTGTTCATGGGCGGCGAAAGCACCACCAGCCGTGCCATCGTGCAAAGCGCTGGCAAGGCGCTAAGACTGCCGGTGCATCACCTGAAGGCGGAATTCAACCGACATGGAGAAATGCTCCACCTCCTGCTGCGCTACACGCAATCCCTCATCACCCAGATGTCCCAGACAGCCGTCTGCAACCGACACCATTCAATCGATCAACAGCTGTGTCGCTGGTTATTGCTGTCACTGGACCGCCTGCCAGGCGATCAGCTGGACATGACACAGGAATTGATCGCCAACATGCTCGGGGTGCGCCGTGAGGGGGTCACGGAAGCCGCAGGAAAACTGCACAGGCAAGGTGTCATCGAATACCACCGAGGGCATATCACGGTACTCGACCGCCCCAGGCTGGAGCAGCTCTGCTGCGAGTGCTACGCGGTGGTAAAGAAGGAAAGTGATCGTCTGATGCCCTATTCCATGACACTGCCGATGACAGACACTTCAGGAGACGACACCCCTTCCCTGTGAGCACTGCGCTCTCATGCGACGGCTGGCCGGGACCGGAATCGAGACCGGAACCGGGCCCGGGGTTGTGTGCGCTAGCGAACCGACGAAAGCACAAGGCTATCGCATACTGTCTGGTGATGGATTTCCGCGCGCCCTACCGGGACTCGCGCATCGACCAGGACAGCGCTCGTGACCCTTTTCTCAGGCAGGATATTCCGCGCTTATCCCCCGACATCCCCCTGGCATGACACTGCTCCGGTGCGAGGCGAGCTGTTCAGCATCGAGCGTCTTGAACAGCACGCCTCAAGCCTTGCGCTGGCACAGAACGTGACGGAAACCCCCTCTCGCGTCCTGCCACTGTCGAGACGCCTTGAAGACAACGCCAAGGTACTGTTGAAAGCGTATCGCGCCAGTGCAAAGGAAGTCGCGGAAGACCGCGATATCGTCCCTGCCGCCACCTGGCTACTCGACAATTATCATCTGATCGAGGCGCAGGTACGTGAGATCCGCGATGATCTGCCACCCGGCTATTATCGCCAGCTGCCCAAGCTGGCCGAGGGCCCTTTCACGGGATACCCCCGTGTCTTCGGGATTGCCTGGGCCTTTGTGGTCCACACTGACAGCCATCTCGATCTCGACACGCTTCATGGCTTCATCCAGGCCTACCAGCGTATTCAACCCCTGACGATCGGTGAGCTATGGGCGGTGGCCATCACGCTGCGCATCGTACTGATCGAGAACCTTCGCCGGCTTGCCGAGCAGATCGTCAATGAACAGACGGCACGCAATGACGCCGACACCCTGGCAAGTCAGTGGCTGATTCCCGAAAGCCAGCATCACACCCTGGACCCCACCACCCTGCCTCAGGGCAAGACACCGCTGACGGCACCTTTCGTCGCCCAGCTGGCCAAGCGCTTGCGCGGTATCGATACGCGCACTCATCCCATGATGAGCTGGCTGGAGCGTCGAGTCCGTCTGCAGGGCTCCTCCATCGATGAGCTGGTACAACGGGCTCAGCAGCGTCAGGGCGCCGCCAACGTCACCGTCCGCAATATCATTACCAGCATGCACTTCGTCTCGAGCATTGACTGGGCCGATGTCTTTGAAAGCCTCAGCCTGGTCAATGCTCGCCTCATGGACGCTCCGCGTTTCTCCACGCTCGATTTCCCGACCCGCAACAGCTATCGAAGTGCCATCGAGCAATTGGCACGTGGCTCTGAGCACAGTGAGCTTCACATCACCCAATGCGCGCTGGTGGCGGCTCGCGAGGCGGCAAGTGCCACCGAGGATGTCAATGAGTCAGCGCGACGAGGTGACCCGGGGTATGTGCTGATCGCGGCGGGACGCAAGGCATTTGAAGACACCCTCGGATATCAACGTACAGGGCGCCAACACCTTCGCCACTGGTGCATCGCAGGAGGCATCAGTGGCTATGTCGGCCTGATCATCCTGACCACCACGGCGCTGCTGTGGATGGCCTTGCAGGGCATCGCGTCACTGTCCTCGGAGGCATTCAGCGCTGGATGGATGTGGCTGCTCGGCCTGCTCGGGCTGCTGCCTGCCACTGAGCTTGCGACCTTGCTGGTCAGTCGTCTCATCATCTTCTGTGTCGGACCGCAGCCATTGCCAAGTCTCGACCTGTCCGAGGACGTACCACCTGACTTGCGCACCCTGATCGCCGTGCCGACCCTGCTGACCCGCGAGGCTGATCTTCAGGAGCAGATAGAGCGCCTGGAAGTGCACTATCTGGCCAGCGGTGGAGGCTCGATCTTCTATGCCCTGTTGACCGATGGCGTGGATGCGGCGCATGACGTCATGCCAGAAGACACTCGACTGCTATCGTTCGCCAACGCGGCCATTGCGGACCTGAATCTGCGCCATGGCGACAATGAGGGATTTCCCCGCTTCCTCGTCTTGCATCGTCGCCGGGTCTTCAATGACAGCGAACACTGCTGGATGGGGTGGGAGCGCAAGCGCGGCAAGCTACATGAGCTCAATCGCCTGCTGCGCGGTGCAGACGACACCACCTTCCTGCCCACTGAACGCATACCGGCCGGGGTACGCTATGTGATCACGCTGGATGCGGACACTCGCCTCCCTCGCGGGGCCGCAAGCAAGCTGATCGCCAAGATGGCGCATCCTCTGAATCATCCCCGGTTCGACAAGCACCGCCAATGCATCGTGGAGGGGTATGGCATCCTTCAGCCCCGTGTCACGCCGTCCCTGCCGATGGGCAGGCAGGGCTCCCTCTTCCAGCGCCTGTTCTCGGCACCCGGCGGGGTAGACCCCTATGCGGCCGCCACCTCGGATCTTTATCAGGATCTGTTGGGCGAGGGGTCCTTCGCCGGCAAGGGTATCTATCAGATCGATGCGTTCGAGGCAGCCCTCAAGGGGCGCGTCCCGGACAACCGCGTGCTCAGCCATGATCTGTTCGAAGGGGTCTTCGCGCGCGCCGGTCTTGCGTCAGACATCGAGGTCATCGAGGACTTCCCGTGCCGCTATGAGGTCTCGGCCAAGCGCACCCACCGCTGGACCCGTGGTGACTGGCAGCTGCTGCCATGGATCGTGTCACGCAAGATGCCATGGACCGGACGACTGAAGCTCATGGACAACCTGCGGCGCTCACTGCTGGCGCCGCTACTGCTGTCGTTTCTGGTCGTCAGTTGGGGATTGCCTCTCTCCGCCGCTCTGCTGGGCACGCTGTGTGTGATGATCGTGATTGCCGCCCCGCCGCTGATCCCTCTCGTGCTGTCGCTTGTGCCAATGCGCTCCGGCATCAATCTGCGGCACTATTTCCAGCAATGGGGCAATGACCTGACGCTTGCCGCCTCCCAGACACTGCTGTGGATTGCCTTCCTGCCAGACCAGGCCTGGCGAATGCTGGATGCCATCGGGCGTACCTTGCTGCGTCTGACGATCACTCGCCGCCACCTTCTCGAGTGGACCACCGCAGCTCAGACTTCCGGGCAGCCGCGACTGTCACTGGGTGGCGCTTATCGCAGCATGGCGCCGGGGACATTGCTTGCGCTGTGCGCCGCTGCCGGTGTGCTCAGCCAGTCCCCACAGACCTGGCCGGTGGTGGTGATGTTCGCCGCCTTGTGGCTCGCCGCCCCGGCGATAGCGCAATGGGTCAGCGGCTCAAGAAGTCTTGCCCCGCAGGCCGCCTTGTCCTTTGAGGAAAACCGCGAGCTACGCTTGATCGCTCGCCGGACCTGGCGCTTCTTTGAGACCTTCGTCACCGCGCGCGACAACTGGCTTCCGCCGGACAATTTCCAGGAAACGCCTCAGCCCGTCATCGCGCACCGCACCTCGCCTACCAACATGGGCCTGTACCTCATCTCCATTCTGGCCGCCCGGGATTTCGGCTGGCTGGGTGCCAACAAGAGTGCGGAACGCCTGGACACCTCGTTGAAGGTGATGCAGTCGCTGGCAAAGCATCGCGGACACCTCTTCAACTGGTATGACACTCGAGATCTCAGGCCGCTGGACCCGAAATATGTCTCATCGGTCGATAGCGGCAATCTGGCCGGACATCTGCTGGTCGTCGCCAATGCCTGCGACGTCTGGGCGAAGACCTTGCCATCGGAGAATCTTCACCAGGGCATCATGGACCACTTGAGTCTGGTACATGAATGCCTCGCGCAGGCCCCCTCGGCCCATGCTCAGCAGATGACGCGCCTGCGCCCCGGCATCGCCGCGATGGAAGCCCACTTGCAGGCGACCTCCTCCGAAGGATTCATGGAACAGCTGCCCGCCTTGCATCCTCTTGCGGATCACGCCACCCACCTGGCTCATGAGGTGCTGCGACACGTCCACGCCCCCTGGGCCGAGGACCTGCTGTACTGGATCGGTGCCATGCGCACCTCGATTGCCGAACATTGCCATGATGCAAGAATGATCCACCATCCCGACCCTCGTGAACGCCTGATGGCACGTTTCCACGAGATTGCCTCCACTGCCAGACACATGGCGCTGGAGATGGATTTCACGTTCCTGCTCGCACCGGAACGTCAGTTGCTGTCAATCGGATACTCGGTAGAGGGCAACATCCTCGACAGCAGCTGCTATGACCTGCTCGCGTCTGAAGCCCGCCTCGCCAGTCTGTTCGTGATCGCCAAGGGGGATGCCCCGACACGTCACTGGTTCCGCCTCGGGCGCACGGCCACTCCGCTGGAAAATGGCTCGGCGCTGATCTCCTGGTCGGGTTCGATGTTCGAATATCTGATGCCGTCGCTGGTGATGCGCGCGCCGGCAGGCAGCCTTCTGGAACAGAGCAACCGTCTGGCCGTCGCCAGACAGGTCGCCTATGCCAGCGCATTGAAGGTGCCATGGGGGATTTCCGAATCGGCGTACAACGTACGCGATGGCCACTTCACCTATCAGTACACCAACTTCGGCGTCCCGGGCCTGGGGCTGAAACGGGGGCTGTCCGCCAATCTGGTCATCGCGCCCTATGCCACTGCCCTCGCCGCGATGGTGGACCCTGTCGGGGCATACCGGAACTTCCTGTCGCTGCAGGAAATGGGCGCCCAGGGACGACACGGGTTCTATGAGGCGCTCGATTTCACTCTCACCCACGTCTCCGCAGGCGAGCGCTTCGCGATCATTCGCAGTTACATGGCCCACCATCAAGGCATGACGATCGTCGCCATTGCCAACGCGCTTCACGACGGGAACATGCGCGAACGCTTCCATCGAGAACCGATCATCCAGGCCTGCGAATTGCTGCTGCAGGAGCGTGTCCCGCGCGACATGTCGATCACCCACCCTCGCGCCGAGGAGGTCGCGTCGGCCCCGAACGAGACGCTGGGTGAAAGCCGTGCCATCCGCCATGTCACACAGCGTCTGGTGGGCGCGCATCTCACCCACCTCCTGTCCAATGGGCGCTATTGCATCATGCTGACGGCCAGCGGAGCGGGCTATAGCCGCTGGCAGCATATCGCCATCAGTCGCTGGCTGGAGGATGCCACCTGCGATCATCTGGGCAGTTTCGTCTTCCTGCGTGACCGCAAGACGAAAGCCCTCTGGACGGCCAGTGACTCCCTGCCGAGCGAGACAAATGAGGAGGCGCTCGCCCCGGCAGATCACGAAGCCACCTTTGCCGAGGATTACGTTCGCTATACCCATCGCCAGGACAACCTGACCACGCATCTGGATATCCTCGTCTCTGGCGAGGACGACAGCGAAGTCCGGCGCATCTCGCTCATCAACAGCGGGCGAACGGCCCGCGAGATTGACGTGACCTCCTATGCGGAGCTGGTCCTGACGGCGCCCGCGACCGAGAATGCCCATCCGGCGTTTGCCAAGTTGTTCGTGGTTACCGAGTACCTGGAAGAATACGCGGCGCTGGTCGCGACACGTCGCCGCCGCAGTCCGGATGATGATGAAATCTGGGCGGCGCACTTCGCGGTCGTGGAAGGCGAGACCCTCAGCGACCTCCAGTACGAGACGGACCGGGCGCATTTCATCGGCAGGGGTCGCACGGTACGCACAGCGACCGCTCTGCAGGCCGAGCACCCCCTGACCAACACCACGGGCACCGTGCTGGACCCGGTATTCTCCCTGCGACATTGTCTGAAGGTCCCGCCGGGCAAGATCACCCGGATCGCGTTCTGGACGGTGGTCGCGGACACCCGTGAGGCCTTGCTGGATCTCGTCGACAAGCACCATGACCGCAGTGCCTATGAACGAGCCAAGACACTGGCCTGGACCCAGGCTCAGGTTCAGCTCCATCACCTGGGCATCACGCCGGAAGAAGCGACGGACTTCCAGCGCCTGACCGCGCCGATCCTGTATGCCGACGCGCGCTTCAGGGCCTCACGAGACACCATGGCCCGCGGAGCAGGGCCACAATCCGCACTCTGGCCATTGGCCATTTCCGGAGACCTGCCAATCGTGCTGGTGCGCATCGATGCCATCGACGACATGGCACAGGTGCGTCAGCTGCTGCGCGCTCATGAGTACTGGCGAATGAAGCGTCTCGGGGTCGATCTGGTGATCGTCAATGAGCGTGCCTCTTCCTACGTCCAGGATCTCCAGCAAGCGATCGAGGCGGCCGTCAACAGTAGCCAGACACGCCCGCGCATCCATGAAGGGCACGATCAAGGCTCCGTCATCGTCCTGCGTGCGGACCTGATGAACCTTGCCTCCCGCCTGTTGCTGCAGTCCGTGGCCAGAGTGATGCTGCTGGCTCAGCGTGGGCCGCTCGCCGATCAACTGGCCTTGATACCGCCGTTACAGCTCCCCGCGCCCATCCCGGCATCCCCCGAGGTGGCCACGCCTCCCACCGCGCAGCACACCGCCACCCGACAGGACGAGTCCGCGGCGCTTGAGTACTTCAATGGCCTGGGCGGCTTCGACAAGCACGGCAAGGAATACGTGACGATTATGGAGCAGGGATGCACCACACCCGCTCCGTGGCTCAACGTCATCGCCAATGAAGGCTTCGGTTTTCAGGTATCGGCAGAAGGGGCGGGCTACACATGGGCGGACAACAGCCGCGAGAATCCCCTCACGCCCTGGTCCAATGACCCCGTGATGAATCCTTGCGGTGATGCCATCTATCTACGCGATGAAGACAGCCTGGCGGTGTGGACGGCAACGGCCTCGCCGATCAACGACAACGGACGTTACGTCGCTCGCCACGGGTTTGGTCATAGCCGCTTCGAACACGAAGCACAGGGTATTGCCGTGGACCTGATACATTTCGTCCCGCTGAACGACCCCCTCCGCATCTCGCGCATGACCCTGGAGAACCGCTCTGATCGGCCGCGCAGACTCTCTGTCACCGCCTATGCCGAATGGGCACTGGGACTCACCCGCGGCACATCCGCTCCCTTCGTCGTCTCGTGCAAGGATGATGACACTGGCGCACTGCTGACCAGCAATCCCTGGAGCATGAACTTTGCCGGGCGCATCGCCTTCGCTGATCTCTGTGGCCTGCAGACGTCATTCACGACAGACCGCTGCGAGTTCCTGGGGCATGGGGGGCACCACGCCGCTCCCGCCGCTCTCACCGGGAACACTCCCCTGTCCGGTGCCATCGGGGCTGGCTGGGATCCCTGTGCGGCACTCCAGTGCCTGATCGAACTGGCCCCCGGAGAAAGTGTCGAGATCGTCTCCTTGCTGGGGCAGTGTCATTCACGTGAAGACGCCAGGCACCTCATACATCAGTATCGACAGGCTGATCTCGATGCCGAGCTCGCCGCCGTCACCGCGTATTGGCAGGATCGACTGGAGGCCGTGCAGGTCTCCACCCCGGATCGCGCCATGGACATCATGCTCAACGGCTGGTTGCTCTATCAGACCCTGGCCTGCCGGATCATGGCTCGCTCTGCCTTCTATCAGGCCAGTGGCGCCTATGGGTTCCGTGATCAGCTGCAGGATGGCATGGCGCTGTCCTTCGCCAGTCCAGACACCACACGCCATCACCTGCTGCGGGCCGCATCACGCCAGTTCGTGCAGGGTGATGTGCAGCACTGGTGGTTGCCGCATTCAGGTCAGGGCGTCCGCACCCGCATATCCGACGACCGCGTCTGGCTGGCGCATGCCTGCGCCCAGTATGTCCTGACATCAGGGGATATCGAGGTGCTGGATGAGTCCGTCAATTTCCTGGAAGGCCCCCTGCTGGGCAGTGATGAACACGACGCCTTCTTCCAGCCCATGATCGCGGATACGGCGGCGACGCTGTATGAACACTGTGCGCGTGGCCTTGATCAATGCCTGACACTGACGGGGGAGCACGGCCTGCCATTGATCGGCGGCGGGGACTGGAACGATGGCATGAATCGAGTGGGAGAAGCCGGCAAGGGAGAAAGCGTCTGGCTGGGATGGTTACTGATTCGCACCCTGGACCTCTTCGCCCCTCATGCGGAACGCCGTGAGGGGGAAGCGAGTCGAGCGGCACGCTGGCGTGCCCATGCCGTCTCGGTGCGTGAGGCCATCGAACAGCATGCCTGGGACGGAGCATGGTACCGGCGCGCGACCTACGACGACGGAAGCTGGCTTGGCACTCGGGAGAGTGAGGAGTGTCGTATCGACTCGATAGCCCAGTCCTGGGCAGTCCTGTCCGGGGCCGCTGACCCACGCCATGCCCTGCAGGCCATGCAATCACTGGATGAAGAGCTGATTCGCCACGACCCCGGGTTGGCACTGCTGTTCTGGCCGCCCTTCGATCATCCCGAGCGAGATCCGGGATACATCAGCGGATACCCCCCTGGACTGCGGGAAAACGGCAGCCAGTACAGCCACGCCTCGATGTGGGCCATTCTGGCCTATGCACAGCTGGGACAGGGCGATAACGCCGTTCGGTTGTTCTCGCTGCTCAACCCCATCAATCATGCGCTGTCTCGACAGGACACGGCACGCTACAAGGTAGAACCCTACGTCGTGGCTGCCGATGTGTATTCCATCGCCCCCCATGAGGGTCGTGGCGGCTGGACCTGGTATACGGGTTCCGCTGGCTGGATGTATCGGGCGGGACTGGAAGGCATCCTGGGCATCCGTCGCGAAGGGGACGTACTGATCATTGCCCCGAACCTGCCTGCCAGCTGGCCGGGATTCACGGCCACCATCAGCATGCTATCGACTCATTACACCGTGGAAATCAAGCACTCCACTCTGGAAGACCTCACCCTGACAGAGGCACACCTCAATGGGGACACCACCCTGTGTGAAGCAGGCGAAGTCCACTTGCCGCTGGATGGCGGACATCACCACCTGAAGCTGATGATACCGGCCCGCCCTTCCCCCGACATGCTAAAGGAACCAGTGTCATGAGCCTTCATCACCTCGAATCGATGCACATCTCCCGGGAGGGACACCATGAAGTACTTTCTTGATTTCCTGTTATCGGGCGGCACTGTCTATCAGAACCTCATGAAGTATGTTCCCGAAGGCAGCCCCCCCTACTCACACTGGTTCCCCATCGCGAGCACGCAGGATATCCCTCACGATGGCGCGACCCTTCGACTGCCCATCTCGCTTCTGCTTGAGGGAGAACTCAAGCAAGTCATCATTGAAGGTGCCATGAAGAAAAGCATAAGGAGTTACGTCGATGCCGAAAGTGGGGTCTGCGAAGTGAGCTGCCACGTCAGCGTCGACCGATTGCTGCACAAGGATGGCCGTGAAATCGCCGCACTCTCGAAAGACTTCGGCACCATTCCCCTGTCGGCGACAAGCTGAGCCTCACCTTGTGTGCGGGTGCAATCCGGCCATCTCGAAATCTGCTTGAGCGGGATGACGCCCAGCATCCACTGGATCGCGCCGTGACATGGTATCCGTCACGGATCATGACAGGCGTCTTCCGCCTGGCGACTTCCCCCTGATGGGTGATGTACAGTTCACGGTGTGCTGACCGGCATGCTCCGGAAGGAGCGCGACAAGGAAGTGAAGGAGCTGTCAGCGGTCAAGCGAGAATCAGCGCTCGGTCTAGCATTGAGGTACGCCAGCAGCAGCAATCTATGGCGTGGCGGCCCCGAAGGCAGGTGACGGCATGCGGGGGCCACAATCGTGCTATCGCGAGATCACAACGCCTGAGTGACACGACATTGGGGGAAGGTCGAGCAACCCAGAAACTGCTGGCCCTGCTTCGGGCCTGACTTGACCACGCGAACCACCATCGCACTGCCGCATTTCGGGCACTGACGTGTCGCCGGGGACTCATTGCGCTGCTTGAGATGCTTCACATGAGCGCGATGCGTCGCCAAGGTCGGTGCCAGTCGCCCCGTCAACAATGCCTCGTGCATGGCCTCGACCTGTGCCTCGCTGAAGACGGGCGTCGCGAAAGAGCGGATATACGACACGAAGCCAGTGCCACGCGTCACATTGGGCGGCATCTCGGTCTTCAGGACCGCGCTACCCACGAAGATGATCACCGAATGCAGGTACTCGGAAGGCACGCTGAGCGTCGCCTCCAGCGCCTTGAGGTGCTTGTAGTTCTGGCGCAACGGGTTCTGGAAACTGAAGGAACGGCGATGGAGCTTCTGTGTCCAACGCGCCTGCTTCTCGCTGCCGAAGATCCAGCCCTTCATGTTCTTGGTTTCCAGCACGAAACACCCATACGGCGAGAGCAGGACATGGTCGATCTGAGTGGTGCCGTTCGCAGTCTTGAGGGTGACATTATGCAGCGTTCGGTAGCCTTGTTTGCCGAGGGGACGTGTCATCCAACGCACCCGCCACTCGCCGATGCGACCTTTCATGCGGGGAGACTTGAGGTAACGGCTGACACAGGACGCCAGCACGAGGCATAGCAGTACACTCATCACCGGCGCGATGTTCGAAGGGACAACCACTGTCATGACTCCTGGTGCAGCCTGTACGGAAAGGAATCAAGCGAGGTGATTCGTCCAACCGGAGTACTGAGTCTTGATAAGGGAAAGGCAAGGCTGCACCGCGCCCGATGGCTGAGCGCGGTGCAGCAAGCTGCAGGATTCTAACTATCTGGCGAACGCCAAGCTACTGTTCTCTATCGGTTTATCTCTGAAGAAGAGCACTGCGGGACCTTATGCGCCGACAAGAGAAGCAGGTTGGCCGCGAGTCATTCACCTGAATCACTCCATTTCCAATGTGACCTTGTCGGTATCGAACGCCAATCGCCCGGCGATCGCCAGCATCTCTTCGATGGGCTGGTCGTAACTCCAGGCGATATCCGGAAAATCGGGCAAGGAGTAATAGGTGCTGTCGCCCTTGAAGGGACAATGGGTGACGGTGTGAGAGACCGAGAGCTTCGCCATCGCCACATCAGCGCGCGGCAGGTAGAGCCTCGGTGGATAGCCCTTCTCGCGCAATTCCAGCGCGTTGCCAGTGTCAGCGATCACCGTCTCACCGACCAGGATTCGCACCCGCGAGGATAGCGGGTGCAGCGTGATACGCGGTTCGAGGTGATCGGCCATGAACACTCCTTTTCGGGTTGGAAGATGAAGGTGCTTGATGGCGCGTCATGATAAGTTGGCCCGTAGCTTTTATGCGATGGTATGCATAGCTTGCATACACCGATGTCTACGAGCCGACTTTTTGTACAGAACCTAGGTTCGAATGTACTTGCAAGTACATTGATGAACTGAGCACGAAATAAGACTAGCAAACTGCTGCTATTACATTTCCCCACGTCCAGAAATTGGTTATTTTAAGTACTATATTGCCTATCAACCCCCAAAAAATTATTTCAAGTTAATTCAAGCGAATAGTATAAACCTAGAGACATACTATCATCACCCACTACATGTCGAATAAAAGTATAATCCCTATTAGGTCCCACAAAAATAATATCAACCATCTAAAAAACAACGCACCCTATGGGCTTATCAATATATTGAAAGGCAACTTATAGGGATTGAACTCTTCCTCTTATCTTTTCATATTTCTCACTCCATCTCAGATGAAAGAGAAAGTATGGATCCAATATATTTAATTCAGAAGACGCATTCCAATCAATAATTGGCAAACTAGGCATTGATGTATTGGCTAGTACCTGCATATGCTCGAGCGTGCGAGTAATTTGTGCTTTTTGGGGTTTTTTATTACTCAAGCAAATCAGATCAATACGCTTTTGTAAATTATCAGTCCCACTACTCCAAGTTAGCGTACCTGCCGGAGGTGATAGAGATATTGCTGCCAAAACAATTTCATAATTATCAGCAAGCTTTAACTCATGTACAGAGTACTGTGTCCTAGATTTTCCTCGTTCATCTGGACCTTGATCAAGTATTTTAAGTATTTCGCTGCGATCTATTGACTCATGAGTATTCAAAAGGATCACGCGAATATCTTCTAACGAAAAAACTTTATTCGTATGAGTTTGTAAGGGTTCATTAATTTCAGCAAATTCAGCAGCATTAAGGCAAATCATTTGCATTAACTGCGGGGAACCTGCTGCTTCGATTGCAAATGCTCTTAAAGAAGCTTCATTAATAGATACATGAAGTTTATCAAAGCCTAGTCGACCAATTTTAACTAAGTCTTTTTCGCTCCAGTATTTAAACTTAACCGTGTGAATGCGACCTGTCAGATCTGGAAGAGCTGATATTGGCTTATTACTATGATGTGGAACTTCCGCCAAACATATTTTGACACCAGCTTCTGCTGCTGTCTTTAATTGCGCAGCAATACGTGGCTGAATCTCATATGGGATCACATGAAAATCATCCAAGAAAAGCACTTTATCGTCTGAGCTAAGGAGTTCTAAACATTTATTGAACGGACTAGTATTGAAAGATGATGTTTCTTCGAACTGTTGTGCGCGTTCTTTTTTAAAACCAGTAGTATACTCCGATGATACTACAGCGCCATTAAGCTTTCCTTTCAAGGTATCGCCTTCTTCATAATTTCTAGAATTACTATACGTAAAACTAGTAGTCACCGGTTGCCGCAACTTACTTGAAACTATCGACCACAAGTCAGTTTCTTTGCTTATCTGAGAGCCAGAAACCAACACTAAATTATTCTCACCGACACACTTTTCTATAGCACGAGTTTTACCGCTTTTAGATGGACCAACCACTTGGACTATGATACCAGACTGAGATAGCACACTATTAATTTTAACTTCTGGATCCACTTCAAATCCAGATCTTTCATTTACAAATTTCCGATGAACATAGCTATACAAAGGGAATGCACCAGGCACAAACACGGTAGATCTATTCAACACTTGACTATTGGAATTACTCACTTATCACCTCTCGGCTTTATATAAATAATGATCGACTTACACAACACCCACTTTGAAAGTCAAATGCAGAGGCAACTTAGAATGCATGCTTATCACCTTCGCTCTAGTACAATCGGCTTAAAAGCAACTGTAGCAACACTTCTCCCAAGACAACTTTTATCATATAAGCATTCTCGAGTCTATAGCATATTTAATTAGGCAACAATGCCTACATTGAATTTACACAGGAAAACTCTATTAATTCCCTAGTTCTAGATACCATTCTACTATAGGCTTCAAGATTTAGTAGCACTAAAGCGTTCAGGTTAAGTCGAATACCAGATCCTAGATACCGCACAAAACACTATAATCCAAGTCCTGTAGCCTTGGAGTAGTTGTATCACTCCACCTCCAACGTGACCTTCTCTCCATCAAACGCCAGCCGCCCGGCGATCGCCTGCATCTCCTCAATGGGCTGGTCGTAACTCCAGGCGATATCAGGAAGGTCTGGTAGCGAGTAATAGGTACTGTCGCCCTTGAAGGGGCAATGGGTGACGGTGTGAGAGACCGAGAGCTTCGCCATCGCCACATCGGCGCGCGGCAGGTAGAGCCTCGGCGGATAGCCCTTCTCGCGCAATTCCAGCGCGTTGCCGGTGTCGGCGATCACTGTTTCACCGACCAGGATTCGCACCCGCGAGGATAGCGGGTGCAGCGTGATACGCGGTTCGGGGTGATCGGCCATGAACACTCCTTTTCGGGTTGGCAGATGAAAGCAGCAGATAGAAGCGGCAGATGAAGGTGCTTGGAGGCGCGTCATGCAGGGGGCAGCCCATCATGCCCCTCCGTCCCTGGCGAGCCGGAAGCCAGAAAACGCCCAGCGCGCCTCGGGCGGGAAGAAGTTGCGATAGGTCGCGCGGATGTGGTCTGCCGGCGTGGCACAGCAGCCTCCGCGCAGCACCATCTGACCGGACATGAACTTGCCGTTGTACTCTCCCAGGCTGCCCGGCAGCTTGCGAAAGCCCGGATACGGACGATAGGCGCTCCCCGTCCACTCCCAGACATCGCCGAACATCTGACCTGGCGTACCGTCGGCTTTCGCGGCCGCGACTGGCTGCAGATGATCCTGATCGACGAAATTGCCCGAGAGAGGGACATCCTGAGCGACTGTCTCCCACTCGGCTTCAGTCGGCAGACGCGCGCCCGCCCATTGGGCGTAGGCGTCGGCCTCGAAAAAGCTGACATGGCAGACCGGCGCGCTCAGATCCACCGGTACCAGGCCGCCCAGGGTGTAGTGATGCCAGATGCCGTCGCGCTCGACCCAGTAAAGCGGTGCCCGCCAACCTTCCGCCTTGACCGTCGCCCAGCCATCCGCCAGCCAGTGCTCGGGAGTGGCGTAGCCGCCGTCCTGCATGAAGGCGAGAAACTCGCCATTCGTCACCGGGCGATCGGCCATCTGGAACGCCTCGACGAACTGACGGTGGCGGCCCATCTCGTTGTCGTAGGCGAAGCCGCCTCTAGAGGCATCATGGCCGATCTCGCGAATCCCGGCAGGATAGGCAATCCAGCCCAGCGGCGGCACCTCCTGCTCCGGTGTCGGTGCCAAGCCAGGCGCCAGATCATCCCGATAGGCCGGGCACAGCGGGTTCTGCGCCAGGATGTGCTTGATGTCCATCAACAGCAGCTCCTGATGCTGCTGCTCATGCGGTAGACCCAGCTCCAGACGGCGCAGAATCTCCGGCAGATGTTCCTCAGGCGGATTCTCCAGCAAGGCCTGCATGGCCTTATCGACGTGTGCGCGATAGCAATAGACATCGTCGACGGTCGGGCGCGAGATTGCGCCACGCTCGGCGCGCGGGAACGGCACGCCATGGGTCTCGTAGTAGGAGTTGAAGAGGTGATCGTAGGCGGGATCGAGCGTCTGATAGCCGGGCTGAAACGGCTTCAGGATGAAGGCCTCGAAAAACCAGCTGACATGGGCGATGTGCCACTTGGGCGGGCTGACATCCGCCATGCTCTGCACCATGTAGTCTTCCTTGTGCAGCGGCGCACAGATCGCCTCGGTGGCAGCTCGCACTCGCTGGTAAGTACGTAGCCACGTCTTCGCCTGCTCGAGGTCGTGAGTGTCGCTTGAGGGTTGCGGTGCATATGACATCGAGACGTCCTTTGGGGTGTTACAGATCCATTGCCGAGATACTGATGTCGGGAGGTCGTGACCGACTTTCAAGGGGCTGCCCCGTGCAGAGAGTTGCCCTGCACGCGGGCCAGGCGCGACATGCCCCTTCAGGCACACCTGCCTTCACTCGTATTTCTTCTGCCAGCTCTTCACGGCGATGCGCTCCTTGAGTAGCTCCAACATGTCGATCAGCACCTGTTCGGTGATCTGCTCCGTCCTCGGGTCAGTGCGCGCCCAGGCATCGAAACCACTTTCTGCCAGATGCCCCACCAGCGCCGAGAACTCCTTGGAACGCAGGTCGACCAGCGCCTCATCAACAAGGTGACAGGCCAGATCCGACAGCGAGCTTTCCAGCCCTTTCGTCAGCTGGGTGCCCATGGGCAGGCGCGAGACACGCCGGAGCTCCGGGCTCTCGGCAAGAGTGCGACTGACCAGCCCCCGTACATAGCGCAGGGTATCGTCGCGGTTCTGGGTATAGATATCCCCGGCCATGGTCTCGAGTCGCAGACTGATCTCTTGGATCAAGGCCTGCTTGCGCGGTTCCACGACACGCTCGATCACCGACGATGAGAGGTCATCGCTGTCGCGCAACTGCTGCTGCACGTTATCGAGCATGCGTAGGGAGATACGGTCCGTCAGCTCCTCCAGCAGGATGTCGAGATACTTGGCCGCCACTCCGTAGAGGTACCAGCGGCGAACATCGATCATGCCGAGGCGTTGCAGACGGAACAGCAGCGAGATCACACGCAACACACGCAACAGACGGAAGCCGCTCAGCGGGATACACCCCAGCACGTCATACCAGTGCATGAAGGGATAGAAGAACCAGCGGTGGTAGCGCCGCTCCGCGATAGCCACTGCCCACCCCGCCAGCACATCCAGCAGGAAGACGGCGACGAACGCCAGGTCGATGGAGAGGAAGTTGGCATGGATGTTCTGCTCGTAGGCCGCATGCAAGCCGGGCGCTACAGCCTCGAAGGCCGTGTTCAGCGGGGGAATCAGGAAGAGGCTATCGAACAGCAGCAATGCCAGATTGGCGATCACGAGCACGATGATGAAAAGATCCCACCACAGATGTATCCGCTCTCTCGCGGATGAGGTCGTGCGAGTGGCTGGCATGACAACTCCTGACGTATTTTCGTCCTGGGGTTTCGAGCACGACACCTTGAATGCGGTGCTCCTGGAGTACGGCGCGCCTGATAGCGGGTCCACTGAGAGCAGCGGCCTGGGCCGGGCCAGCAACCAGGGCCGGCGAGAGGCGACTCACGATGCAGCGCCTATGTGATCAGGATACTGATGGAGTCCCGTGGTGACCACGTGAGGCTTAAGGAAACAGGCGATCCACTCCTCTTGCCACTCTTCTTGCCACTTTTCGTCCCACTTTCTCCGAAAGATGGCGTCCTGCGCTGAGCAGAATGTGTGTCCAGGACTCGCGGTCAATGGCGAGAGATATGCGATGACAAGGCATGCTCCTCGCGTCGGAACGCTCTATCATCGCAAGCACACTTCGTTGCCAATGGCCTTGCGGAATGATCACCTTCAAACAACTCGATGCAATTTACTGGGTGAGCGAACTCGGGGGCTTTGAAGCGGCCGCCAACAAGCTCCATACGACGCAGTCTGCAATATCCAAGCGGATTCAAGAGCTGGAAGAAACCTTTGGTGTGCCGCTATTTGATCGCAGCCGACGCTCGGCCCGCCTGACGGACAAGGGACTCGAGGTGCTGGCACTGGGCAAGGACCTGCTGGAACGCCGCGATCATCTCGTCGAGCGCATCAGTGACGAGTCCGTCATCCAGAGTCAGTTTCGGATCGGCGTGACCGAATTGACCGGCATCACCTGGCTGCCACAGTTGATCGCGCGGATTCGAGAGCGCTTTCCCCGCCTCAAGATCGAGCCCTCGATCGAGCTCAGCAGTGAGCTTTACAGCAAGCTGGAACACGACCAACTGGACATGATCATCGTGCCCGATGTGTTTTCAGACGCGCGCTTCATCTCTCAGCCACTGAAAAGCGTGGAAAACGTCTGGATGGCAGCGCATGGCACTGTGCCGGAGGGCCGTACGCTGACGCTCCAGGAGCTGACCGAACTCACGGTGCTGTCTCAAGGAAGTCACTCGGGCACGGGGTTGATCTGCGAGCGGTGGTTGTTGCAACACGGGGCGCGAATGCGAAATACGCTGGTCAGCAATTACCTGCTGGCGCAGGTCGGCCTGACCCTGTCAGGAGCGGGTATCAGTTACCTCCCCCGTCACTGCATGCAATTTCTGGTCGACCGCAAGATGCTGCAGATCTTGCCCACCACCGAAAGCCTCCCGCTGGTGCAATACAGTGCATTCTATCGCGCCGACCGTCAGGCCGGATTGACGGCAACCATCGCGGAACTGGCTGAAAGTACCTGCAATTTCAATCAACTGTATTTCGATCGCCTGCCGACGACAGAATAACGAGGGGTCGGTGTCCATGTCTGCCTGAGCACAACCGCTGCGGCATTCCTTCCGATACAGAAAGCCCCCGACACGAGGTGTCGGGGGCCTGGATGACAGTGAAGCCAGCCGCGTGAGAGCCAAGGACACACGGATTGTCAGGAGACTGATGCTGTCAGGGCGATGAACTGGCCATCACATGCCTCAATCCACACTCACTGCCGGTGTGGATGATGTGGGCGGTGTGGCAGGCGTCGTGGTGGGAGAAGCGACCTTTTCCGTCGAGAGCAGGTTTTCACTCTTGGCCACCAGCAATGCACCCACCACATCACCGGAAACATTGAGTGTGGTGTGCCCCATATCCACGATGCGATAAATGCCGGCGATCAGCCCGACCAGCTCGAACGGCAGATTCATCAATTGCAGGATCAGGGTGCCCATGACGATCCCGCCGCCGGGAATGCCCGGAGCTGCCATCGACAGGATGGTGCCGATGAAGATCACGTTGACCATCTGCGAGAAACTCAGCGAAAGGTCATAGAAGTCTGCCGCGAACACGACCAGCACGGACAGATACGCAGCGGCCCCCATCAGGTTGATCGTCGCGCCCAGCGGCAGCATGAACGAGCACAGCCATTCCGGCACACCGAGATCACGATGGGTGACCTTCATCGTCACAGGCAATGTGGCATTGCTGCTGGTGGTCGACAGCGTCATGAGCCAGATAGGCACCATCTTGCGTATCAAGCGCGGATAGGAAATTCGCGTGAACAGGACCAGCAGAATGGAGACCACTGCCCATATCACCAGCAGAGCGGCATAGTCCGCGAGGATGAACTTGCCGATCTGTCCAAAGATATCAATGCCGTAGTTGGCGACGGCATACGCCATCAGGGCAAAGATACCGATAGGCGACGTCGCCATGACCATGTCCAGAATACGAAATGACACCGCAGCCCCCTCATCGAACAAGGCACGCAGTCGGGCGACACTCTCTCCCAGCATGACCATGGCCACCCCGACCAGAATGGTGAAGACGATCAATTGGATCACGTTGCCACTGGCCATCGCTGCCACGGGGTTGCTGGGAATCATCTGCAACAGGAATTGACCGATGTCCAGGCCGCTCGAGACCGCCTCCACCGGGGCACTCATCTGGACATCAAGCCCTTTGCCCGGCTGGATGATGGAGGCGACGACCAGTCCGATGATGCCCGCGATGAGGGTCATGCCGACATACACCAGCAATGTCTTGCCGCCTACACGCTTCAGCTGCTGCACGTCCCCCATGTTGGCGATACCACCCGCCACGGAGAAGAAGATGATCGGCACGATGAGCATCTTGATGGCATTGATGAACGCGTCGCCCAGTGGCTTGATCGCCATTGAGAAATCCTGAAACAGCAAGCCACAGCTGATACCCAGCATGAAGCCGATGAAAATACGCACGGGTAACCCCCGTGAACCTCGCAAGGTAAGTGTCATGGGAACCTCATTATTGTCATTGTGAATTACGGGAGGTGAGTCTTGTTCGTTGCGACAAGGTTCACGTCAATGCCAGGCAGGCCTCGCGTAGACGCCGACAGCCTTCCTGGATGGCCTCATCCCCGATGGCAAAGGACAGCCGGATGTAGGGTGACAGGCCATAGGCTTCACCGCTGACCGCCGCAACACCGGCATCGAGCCAGTACAGCACCACGTCACCATCACGCATGAGACGCTGGCCCCCTGGTGTCGTCTTCCCCAATAGCCCGCTGACATCGAGATAGACATAGAAGGCGCCATCGGGGGCAGTGCAATTGACGCCTGCTATCGATTGCAGGCCCTCGAGCATCAATTGACGACGCTGCGTGTAGCGTTCCGCCATGGCGCGCACAGGAGCCTGATCACCGATGAAAGCTGCAACTGCGCCGGCCTGACTGATCGAGCTGGGGCAAGTCGTGGTCTGGGAGATCAGTTTCACGATGGCCTGGATCAAGTCTCGAGGACCGGCACCGAAGCCGATCCGCCAGCCCGTCATGGCATACCCCTTGGAGGCGCCATTGACGATCAAGGTGCGCGACTTGAGGTCTGGCGCCACATTGATCAGCGATAGATGGCGCGCCGGGGCGTAGACGAAATGCTCGTATATCTCGTCGGAGATGATGCCGACATGAGGATAATCACGCAGCACCTGAGCGAGCGCGAGCAGCTCCGATTCAGAGTACACGGCACCGGTCGGGTTGGACGGCGTATTGAGCACCAACCAGCGTGTCTTGTCGGTGATCGCCTCGATCAGCGCCTGAGGTGTCAACTTGAAGCCACAGGAGGCGTCGCAAGTGACGACACGCGGCACTCCCTCATTGAGCAATGCGATATCGGGATAGGACACCCAATAGGGCGCTGGCACGATGACCTCATCGCCTGGATTCAGCGTCGCTGCCATCACGTGATAGAGGATGTGCTTGCCGCCGGCCCCCACGACAATCTCGTCGAAGTGATACTCCAATGCATTGTCCCGAGCGAGCTTCTCGACAATCGCCTGACGCAATGCAGGGGTTCCCTCTGACGGCGTGTAATGCGTATCGCCCTGCTTCATCGCGGTGACAGCGGCATCGATGATGTGGGCCGGCGTGTCGAAGTCAGGCTCACCGATGGTGAAGTTGATGATGTCCTTGCCCTCGGCACGCAGCGCTGCCACGCGATCATTGGCCTGGACACTGGGGGAAGGTTGAATGCGCTTGAGACGGTCGGCCAACAGGATCGGTGTCATGCGTGTGCCTCCCCGTACTCAAGGCCTTTGGAGATGAGTACCGCATCCAGCCAGTGCTGGTAATGCTGGCCGCTCGAGATTTCCTCCATGATGCCGGCCTCTTTCCGGAAACTGGCCTTGGCAGCCTCGATCAACGCGGGTGCCTCGGACTGAGCGAAGGTGACCAGCCCATCTTCATCTCCTACCACGATGTCGCCCGGATTCACGACCTGCCCGCCGACACAGACGGGAACATTGAGCGCACCCGGCCCATTCTTGTAAGGGCCACGATGAATGCTGCCGCGGCCATAGCAAGGGAAGCTATCTTCCGCGAATGCCTTGATGTCGCGAATGGCGCCGTCCACCACCAATCCCACGCAACCGCGCTGCTGGGCGTAACACTTGATGAGCTCACCCACCAATGCATTGTCCAGATGGCCACTGCCGTCGATCACCAGCACATGGCCCGGACGCAACATCGTCAGTGCCTGGTAGATATACAGGTTGTCACCAGCGCGGCATTTGACGGTGAATGCGGTGCCGACCAATTTGGTGCCGTCGTGATAAGGCGTCAGGCCGCGAATACCACTCAGGCGATCCAGGTTATCGCTCAGGTGCGGCGTCACGATGTTGCGCAGGGCCTCGATATGAGCGGGATCTGCCAGGGCGGGAATGCCGGAATCTACCGAAGACGCAATCATGATCTACTCCAATCTGTGGGCTCCATTCGAGTATGCATCGAGAAAAAATCCAAAAAAGCGATTAATATTTATCTTTATAAATCACTTTTAGGCATCAGTTGTCTGCCTGCTTTTTCAGGAACCCATGAACAGGGCTGTGCGCTCGCCCTCACTGACAGTCACCACCGATAGCGCCCAAGTCATCCCCGAGAGCCTCTACCTCACAACGATCAACGTGATAGCGTAATCTGCCCCATGACATTGGAGGGAGACACCCGGATGAAACCGACTCAAGCGATGACATACGCCGCCGTGATGAGCGCAGCACTCACCCTGGGCGGCTGCGCGGGCGCTCAATCCCCTGACGACAATCACGCGGTCGATGAGCCGCTGGAGAACACTTACTGGAAGCTGGTGACACTAGATGACCAGCCGACACCCGTGGTGGATGGCAAGCGTGAAGCCCATTTCGTCTTGCATGCCCCTGACGCTTCGACACAGAACTCGCGAGTGGCCGGTTCCACCGGCTGCAATCGCCTGATGGGGGAATACCACCATGACGAGCACGAACTCAGCTTCGATCGTCTGGCCACCACGCGCATGGCTTGCCCCGGTGAAGTAGCGACGCTAGAACGCGATTTTCTCGCGACACTCAATGACGTGTCGGGCTGGCAGATAGACGGCAGGACACTGACGCTGCTGGATGAACAAGGGGCATCGCGTGCCCGTTTGGAGGCTGTTCACCTTTACTGACTCCTATCGCCGGCCGCTTAGTGCAGGGTGAAGTTGGGCTGAATACTCTGCGCAACAGACACCACAACGCCGCCTCCCGTTGCCGGAAGGCGTCGTTGTGTCATGCGATCCCCCCTTGCCGTCAGCCACTGAGCTCAACCTTGCTCTCTGTACTGACTCAGCGCTAGCTCACAGCGTGAAGCCCCCATCGACGGCGATGGCCTGCCCTGTCACATGCTCGGCCTGGGCGAGGTAGACCACCAGCTGCCCCATGTCCTCAGGTGTCTGGGCGACTCCCTGGGGCAGCAGGCTCTTCTGCAGGCGCTCCCATGCAGCGGGCTCGCTTTCGCCTTCCTGACTCCAGCGTGCGGAGAGTCCGCTCTCGCCCCGCCACATGCCGGTACCCACCACGCCCGGACAGATCGCATTGACGGTGATGCCTTCCGCTGCCACTTCCTTGGCGACGGCATTGGTAAAGCCGATGACGGCAAACTTCGAGGCACAGTAGTGCGACAGATCAGGAAAGCCGACCTTGCCGGCCATCGAGGCCACATTGATGATCCGCCCGACGCGGCGTGAGCGCATCACGGCGACCTCGGCCTGAGTGCACAGGAAGGTGCCTCGCGCATTGACGTTCATGACGCGGTCCCACTCCTCCACTGTCAGTGCATCGATGGAGTGGATGCCGATGATGCCGGCATTGTTGATGGCGATATCGAGCGGGCCGATTCCGACTTCAGCCTCCTCGATCAAGCGTCGCACGGATGCCGCATCCGAGACATCGACCTGTAGCGCCAGGCACCGTCTACCCAGTGCCTCCACTTTTTCCGCCGTCTCGCGGGCGATGGCAAGATCCAGATCCGCCACCACGACATCCGCGCCCGCCTTGGCCAATGCCAGCGCGATCCCCTGACCAATACCGCGCCCACCCCCTGTCACCAGTGCAATCTTGTCGTTCAGTTGCATGAGTCGTCTCCTGAATCTCTCACTGAAATCTGTAAATGATGCGCTGCTGCCATGACGCTGGCACACGGTCCAGCGCCACTGGCATCAGCTCAGGTGGTGGACTTCCTGAAGGCCGTAGACCGGCGTCGGAATACCCTCGAGCCGCGCCTTGAGCTGCAGCGCCAGATACTGGGAGTAGTGACGGGACTGGTGCAGGTTACCGCCGTGGAACCACAACGCCTGTTGTTGGGTCGGCTTCCACATGTTGCGCAGCTCTCCCTCCCAGGGCCCGGGGTCCTTGAGCGTATCGGAGCCCATGCCCCAGCATTTGCCGACCTTGTCGGCGACGTCCTGCGAGATGATGCGTGCCGCCCAGCCGTTCATCGAGCCGTAGCCGGTGGCATAGACGATCAGATCGGCGGGCAATTCCGTGCCGTCGGTCAGGGTGACCGAGCGCGGATTGATGCACTCGATGCCGGCGCCACTGCGCAGCTTGATGTCACCATTGGCGACCAGATCACAGGCGCCCACATCGATGTAGTAGCCGGAGCCGCGCCGCAGGTATTTCAGGAACAGGCCCGAATCGTCATCGCCAAAATCGAGCAGGAAGCCTGCTGCCTCCAGTCGACGGTAGTAGTCGGCATCACGCTTGCGGATCGCCTCGAAGATCGGGCGCTGGAAGTCGGGCAGTATTCGGTAGGGAATCGAGGCAAAGATCAGGTCCGCCTTGTGATGATCGATGCCGTTTTGCACTGCCTGTTCGGAATAGAGCGGCCCCAGCGCCTCTTCCATCAGCGAGTTGGACTTCACCACATGCGTGGAGGAGCGCTGCAGCATGGTCACGTCTGCATCGTGCTCCCACAGCGCGGCGCAGATATCGTGAGCGGAATTGTTGGCCCCCACCACGACCACCTTCTTGCCACGATAGGCATCCGGCCCCGGGTGCTGGCTGGAGTGCTGCTGCTCACCTTCGAAGGTCTCGGCCCCCGGGAAGTGTGGCACGTTGGGCATGCCCGACATGCCCGTGGCCAGTACCAGTTGCCTGGGACGCAAGGTCACGGGCTTGCCGTCGCGCACCACCTCGATCACCCACTCGCCGCTTGCCTCCTCGAAGTGCGCCCTCTCACAGGTCGTGGAGTTCCAGTAATTGAGCTCCATGATCTTGGTGTACATCTCCAGCCAGTCCGCGACCTTGTCCTTGGGCGCGAAGACCGGCCAGTTTGCCGGGAAGGGGATGTAAGGCATGTGGTCGTACCATACCGGGTCATGCAGACACAGGGACTTGTAGCGATTGCGCCAGGCATCGCCCGCACGCGGATTCTTGTCGATCACGATGGTCGGCACATCCATCTGTCTGAGCCTTGCGGCCAACCCGATGCCGCCCTGACCGCCACCGATGATCACGCAATACGGCTGGCGCTCGTAGCCCAGCTCAGCCTCTTCGCGCTGACGCGACTCAAGCCAGGTCTCACGTTGCTTGTTGGCACCATGCTCGGCGCCCTTGGGACGCTGCATACCCAGCGGTTCGGGGAATTCCTTGAGTTCGCGCATGGCGGTCAACAGCGTCCAGCAGCGCCCTTCCTTCAGGCGCAACAAGCCCTTGCCGCGTGCATCGGCGGTCTCGAAAGTGAACCAGGCTTCGACGATGCCGCCTGCCTCACTGGCCTCATCATCCAGTTGCCAGTGAGAGGGAGCGACATGCTCGAGGGTTGCCGCGAGCATCGACTGGATCTCGTCCTTGCCCTCCGAGGTCTTGAGATTCCAGGTGAAGGCGATCAAATCGCGCCAGTAGCATTCCTCGCCAAACAACGAGAGAACCCGGGCGATATCGCGCTGAGTCAGGGAGGACTCGAAATCATCGAGCCATTGCTGAGCGATCTGAGTTGGCGTGCGTGCGGTCATGGCGTCTCTCCGCGTGTTGTTGGATGTTGTAGTCACGCCTTCCATCCAAGGCATCAAGCATGCCAGCTTCGTCATGCACGCCTGACAAAGCTCGTAACCACTTGTCATCAATGACAAAAGTTCGCCACTACCGCACCATCACCCTCCTCGTCTCGCGGGGCATTCCCCCTTCCTCGTGACAACTGTACGCCGTACGCCTGACACGTCGCGTTACACCTGTAACGCCCCGACCAAGGATGCAGGACAGGGTGATTGACGCTCCCGCCACACCGCATACGCTTGAAGGAGCACACGCCGCTTTTGCCATGGCCACTGTCGTGACAACCGCGATTGCCATCGCCACCGGCACAAGAGCCATAGCCAAAAATTAAAAGAGCCGTAGCCACTATCAAAAGAGCCGTCCCGAGACGGCCAGCGCCGAGGCAGCCATGATCCGCCAACTCGACACGATGCCGTCTGACAAGCGGCAGCATATCCAGACCCTGATGCAACTCGGCGAAGGCCGCGACGCCTTCCCCGAGACTCAGCGCGACGTCATCCGTCGCTCCTGGCAGCGCTGTCTGGAGAAATATCAGCTCGACCCCAGCCGCCCTCGCCCGGTCCGCGTTCTCACCCAGCAGGCGCTGCGCGATCATCAGGAATCGGCGGATGAGCTGTTGCATGTGGCGCGTGCCGGGGTGGAGCGGCTCTATAGTCAGATCGCACAACATGGCTATGCGCTGATCCTCACCGATCAACGCGGTATCGCGGTGGATTTTCGCGGTCAGCGTGATCAATTGAGTGAGCTGCGGCGCGCCGGCCTCTATCTCGGCTCGGACTGGAACGAGCGCTATGCCGGCACCTCGGCGGCGGGCACCTGTCTGCACGATAGCGCAGCCGTCACCTGCCATCAGCGTGAGCACTTCGATGCCACCCACATTGATCTGACCTGCACCGCGGCCCCCATCACCGATCCCCAGGGGCGTGTGATCGCTGCCCTCGACATCTCGGCACTGAAATCGCCACGCCCGCAGGAGAGCCAGACCTTTGCCCTCTCCCTGGTCACCCTGCATGCCCGCATGATCGAGGATGCCTACTTCCTGCATCGCTATCGGGATTGCCTGATCCTGCGCTTCGACACGGCGCGGGAATTCGTGCACCTGAATGGTCGTGGCCTGTTTGCCATTCAGGAAGATGGCAAGGTGATCGCCGCCAATCACGAAGGCCGACGCCTGATCGATGCGCATCTGGAGCGCTGGCCACCGTGGACGGTCTCTACCCTGCCCGCTGTCACGCAACTGTTCGATGGGGAGCTCAATGAGCTGCTGAGCATTCCGCACGCTAACCTGGATCAGATCCGCGCCTTCCGCCTGCGGGCAGATGACGCCATCGTCTTCGTGACGCTGATCGAACCGCGCGGCTATCCGGTGAAGGCCCTCCCCACCGTCAGTCAGCAGGATGACCCGGTGCCCGAGCTGGACCAGCTCGCGGGAGATGACCCTTCCATGCACCGGCTGCTCAAGCTGGCGCGCCGCATGCGCCATGAGAATGTGAGCATCCTGATTCGTGGCGAGACGGGGACCGGCAAGGAAGTGTTGGCGCGGGCGCTGCATGATAGCGGGCCACGCGCCAAGGCGCCCTTCGTGGCGGTTAACTGCGCGGCCATTCCGGAATCGCTGATTGAAAGTGAACTCTTCGGTTATCTGCCGGGCGCCTTCACGGGAGGGAGGCCCAAGGGCATGCGCGGCCTGATTCAACAGGCCGACGGTGGCACACTGTTCCTGGATGAGATCGGCGACATGCCGCTGCCGCTCCAGTCACGCCTGTTGCGCGTACTTGCCGAGCGGGAGGTGTCGCCACTGGGGGCCGAGACGCCCATCAAGGTGGATATTCGAGTCATCACTGCCACGCATCGTGATGTCACGGAGCTGATCGCCAGCGGGCAATTCCGCGAAGACCTCTACTACCGACTCAACGGCGCCGAACTCCTGCTACCCGCGCTGCGTGAGCGCGCCGACCGCCACTACCTCATTCGCAAACTGCATGCGGAACTGCAGGCCGAACGCGATCAGTCACTCCATCTGCGCGCCGACGCCATCAGTGCGCTGCTGAGTCATCACTGGCCGGGCAATATCCGCCAACTGCGCAATGCAATTGCCTTCGCGATGGCCACCGCGGAAGGCGATGAAATCACCCTGCATGATCTGCCGGAGGTCTGCCAGGCCAACACCGGCAGCGCCTGCGGAACTACCAGCCCATTTGCCGCTTCCTCCCTCGTTGCATCCAGCGGTTCCTCAAGCACTGGCTCTCCAACGTTCGCATCTGCGGAGGCTGGGACAGAGGCAGGCGAATTGCTCGAGCTGTTGCGCCACACGGACTGGAACATCAGCCAGGTTGCCCGCCAACTCGGCGTCTCGCGACCCACTATCTACCGCCGCATGCGCCGTCATGGCCTGGTCGCGCCTAATCATCAGCCGCTCGCCTCATGAACCAGCTGCATCTTCATAGCCGAGTGTGAAGAGCATGAAGAGTGCATGAGGATGTCGTGCTCTGAAGTTGTAGAGGGTTGCCACGCAAGCCGGCCCGAGCAAACGTTCGGGCCAGCCCGTATGTTGACCTCACCTTCCCCTTGCCCCCTCCTCGCGTCGACGTCTCTACGGCTCACATTGCGCGCTTGCTGAGCCCGCCTATCCCCCACTTGATTCGCCGGCTTTCACAGCGCCCTAAATGACGCCCGGCCTCATTATGAATTTCACTCAACTTGAACATTAAAAAATCCAGTTTGTCTCATGAGGCTCTGGAATGGATACTCACCTGCATCAGATCGTTGATGAAGACTTCCCATGACGCTGCACTTCACAGCCAGCACATGGAACGTGATGGCGAGCAGCGTGCCTCTCCCGGCATGGATGCATTCTCACAGAGAGCAACCCGCTCACGAGACGCCTGAAAGATCACGGGAAGATGTCGACGACACAGTGAATTATCTCTCTCAGGATCAAGGTGAACGACCATGAGCAACGAATTCGGTTTCAGCATCAAGAGTCTGCGCTTCGACGAGAACTACGTTCCGGCGGAAAACACCCGCCTGACCACCAACTTCGCCAACCTGGCGCGTGGTGAGAGCCGTCAGCAGAACCTGCGCAGCACGCTGAACATGATCAACAACCGATTCAATGCGCTGGCCAACTGGGACAACCCCAAGGGCGATCGTTACTCCGTCGAGCTGGACATCATCTCCGTCGAGCTGAATCTCGATGCCGCCCGTTCCGACAGTGCCCTGCCGATCATCGAGATCCTGCAGACCACCATCGTCGACCACCAGACGAATCAGCGCATTGACGGCGTGACCGGCAACAACTTCTCGTCCTACGTGCGCGATTATGACTTCAGCGTGCGCCTGCTGGAGCACAACAAGGGCAAGGAGTCCTTCAGTGTTCCGGAGCAGTTCGGCGTACTGCACGGCAACCTGTTCCAGGCCTTCGTGGGTTCCTCCGCCTACAAGGAATGCTTCAAGAAACCGCCGATCATCTGCATCAGCGTCTCGACCACCAAGACCTATCAGCAGACCGAGAACGTGCACCCGATCCTCGGGGTGGAATATCGCCAGGATGATGATTCTCTGACCGATGCGTACTTCAGCAAGATGGGCCTGAAGGTGCGTTACTTCATGCCGCCGGGCAGCGTTGCGCCGCTGGCCTTCTACCACACCGGCGACCTGCTCAACGATTACAGCAATCTGGAACTGATCAGCACCATCAGCACCATGGACACCTTCCAGAAGATCTATCGTCCTGAGGTCTACAACGCCAATTCCGTGGCCGGCAAATCCTATCAGGCGAGCCTGAAGCAGCAGGACCACTCACTGACGCGCATCGTGTACGACCGCGAAGAGCGCAGTCAGCTCGCCATCGAGCAGGGCAAGTTCGTTGAAGAAAGCTTCATCAAGCCTTACCAGAACCTGCTCGAGCAGTGGTCCACCAACTGGTCCGCCAACCAATAAATTCATCATCGGTCAGCTCACTGATCCGCAAACAGCGCGCTGATCGACGAACGACATTCGCTATCTGAACCATTCCAAGGACAAGGTTATTCATCATGACGAGATTACTCCCGACCTCCACCGCTGGCAGCCTGCCGAAACCCTCCTGGCTCGCCGAACCAGAGGTCCTGTGGTCCCCATGGAAGCTCGAGGGTGAGGCACTGATCGCGGGCAAGCAGGATGCCCTGCGCGTCTCCCTGCAGGAGCAGCAACACGCAGGGATCGACATCGTCAGCGATGGCGAGCAATCGCGTCAGCACTTCGTCACCACCTTCATCGAACACCTGAATGGTGTGGATTTCGAGAAGCGCGAAACCGTCAAGATCCGAGATCGCTACGAAGCCAGCGTGCCGTCCGTAGTCGGCCCGGTCTCTCGTCAGAAGCCGGTGTTCGTCGAAGATGCCAAGTTCCTGCGCTCGCAGACCGATCAGCCGATCAAGTGGGCACTGCCTGGCCCGATGACCATGGTCGACACCCTCTTCGATGGCCATTACAAGAGCCGCGAGAAGCTGGCCTGGGAATTCGCCAAGATCCTCAACGAGGAAGCCAGGGAGCTCGAAGCAGCAGGCGTCGACATCATCCAGTTCGATGAACCGGCCTTCAACGTGTTCTTCGATGAAGTAAATGAATGGGGTATCGCCACGCTGGAGCGTGCGATCGAAGGCCTCAAGTGCGAGACCGCCATCCATATCTGTTACGGCTACGGCATCAAGGCCAACACTGACTGGAAGAACACCCTGGGCTCCGAGTGGCGTCAGTACGAAGAGGCCTTCCCGAAGCTTCAGCAATCCAACATCGATATCGTCTCGCTGGAATGCCACAACTCCCACGTGCCGATGGAGCTGATCGAGCTGATCCGTGGCAAGAAGGTAATGGTTGGTGCCATCGATGTCGCCAACAACACCATCGAGACGCCGGAAGAGGTCGCCGAGACCCTGCGCAAGGCGCTGCAATTCGTGGATGCCGACAAGCTCTACCCCTGCACCAACTGCGGCATGGCCCCGCTCTCCCGTGAAGTCGCCCGCGGCAAGCTGCAGGCACTCACCGCCGGCGCCGCCATCGTGCGCAAGGAACTCGAAGCGCAGCGCTGATCGCTTGGCGAAACACTGAACAGGCCAAGGCACAGCACTGTCAGATAGCGCCAGGCTAGTCCCGAACCGAGTTGGCCCGACGATAGTGCTCGAGAGTGGAAGCAGCTGCGGCTGATACCGCCGCAAACAAAAATGGCCATCGTGAAGAATTCACGACGGCCATTTTTTCATCACTCACATCCTTGTCACTCAATCACCCAGTCCCGCGCTATCGCTGCAGCCCCTCCCCTACGGCTGACAATTACCACCTCCCCAATCTTGCAGGACCTGTCATGTCACTCTCCGATACCGACACCAAAGCTGACACCATTATCGACCCCACCAGTTTCCGTGAAGCCCTCGGCCACTTCGCCTCCGGCATCACCATCATCACCACCCAGGTCGACGACGAGCCCATCGGCTTCACCTGCCAGTCGTTCTACAGCGTCTCGATGAACCCGCCGCTGGTCTCGTTCAGCGTCAAGGCAAGCTCCTTCAGCTACCCAAAGATTCGCCAGGCAGAGCGCTTCGCCGTCAACATCCTCTCCAGCGAACAAAGCCATGTCTCCAACCAGTTCGCCATGCGTGGCGCAGACAAATGGCAAGGCATCGACTGGCAGCTTTCCCTTCTCGGCAACCCAGTCATCAATGACAGTCTGCACTGGCTCGACTGCAAGATTCACGCTGAGCACCCTGCAGGCGACCATCTGATCGTGATCGGGGAAGTGAAAGGACTGAATCTGGATGTTGCTGCGACCTCACGGCCGTTGCTGTATTTCAAGGGAAAGTACGGGGATTTGGCTGGGGCTGCAGAATTTTAGACATGAGTCTATGGGGCCCGGTAGTCATGAGGCTGAGAACAGCCGGGCTCTGCCTGTCTATAACAACATACTAGAACGGAAAACTATTTTCTGATAGAGATAAGCGCTCAAGTTTGGCCCCGCTATTTCAGAACGAATAACCATTGATTTCCAATCAAGCCCATAATAATCGAGCAAATTAGCATATAAGACTCCAACCAATTCAGACATGAATACTTCGTCAAATTCTGGCCTGACACTCATATAAATCAATCGAAGATCGTCTGCATGCGTTTCGTTACGATATATCATTTTTGATGTGTATACATTACCTTTTCCATCGTAGTTTTCTCCGAGTATGTATTCTAAGTAACAGGTCTCTAACTCTGAGAGACTACCAGGCAATTTACCATACGCACGATAGTAACATACTAGCATTTCGTGAATTCTAACCTCAAACTCATGCTCATCTAAAATATAAGAGAAATACCCCCTTATTGATTCGTCTATGGAAAAAACATAATCCATCGCAGTATCACTGAGCTGCTTGATTTTGATGGAGAATTTGTTTTTATAGGAGTGTTGGATAAAATGCATGTGCTCATGAGTTATTATGGATTTTTTATACTCTTCGGAATATCTGGATAACTTATTGGGATAAATCACTATTGCTCTTTCATTTACTGAAAAATTAAAAGACCCAATAATGGTCTTATTCGTACTCTTCTTCCACACACTGCAAATAAACATATACAAAATCTTTGTCGGAAGATATATCAATAAAAATAATAACATCACAATAGCTGGAATCACGGCTATTAAAAAAAAGAAAACCTTGTCAAATAAATTCATTTCCAAGAAAAGCAACCAAAATGCTCTTAATTTAGATGTAGCATATCTATAATCTGCTCTGACACCGTCGACGATATATCTTTCTTTTTTATCAATCAATACTTTTAGAAAAAATATCCAGCCTGCAAAGACGGATTTCATCTCATGAAGCAGCAAGAAAAACCCACTAATATTATGGATTTCAAACTCTCTGTTCTTAAAAACACAATTGTCATATATCCAATTTCCATTAGGAAAATCCGCACTTAACTGCTGTAGAGTATTTAGCTTTACAACTCTTTTTTCTTTTAGCGTAAACATATTCCCTCACGATTCATGGTGACTCGACCAAAAAATTTAAATTAGTATAGTATTGGCAGTGGATAAGACTTCTGAATAATATCGCAGAGATATTGTGTCCGACCCTTCAACTTATTGTCCGCCTTGCGTAGCTCAGTGCTAGCCTAGAGCAAATAGATGTTACCTTCGAAACGTGACTAATATATGATAATGTGCAAGGAAACGACACGTGCGTCTCACAAACGAGACGAATGGATTAGCGCCGTAAACCTCTTCTTTGCGTCATGCTGCGCAACCTGGCTACGGCCAAGAACGCCGTAACCACGCTTTGAAAGGCATTTGGCGATGGGCGGTGTGCTTCGCATTTTCAAGCATACTGAATGGATTTACAGCCTGACATCCTTTGTCAGCGCCCTGTTACCCTGCTCGGCATGTAATGCTCAGCAACACGTCACACAAGGAAGAAGGCATGAGTCAGCCACAGTACGCTCCAGGGATGCGCCTAGAGGTTCTTGATGCCGAGTGGCGGCTGACCCGAATGGATCACAGCATTGATGGCGAGTACTTCCTTCACTGCACTGGTCTTTCGGAGCTGGTGCGTGGAAGAGAGGCGAGTTTTCTCACCCGGCTCGAGCCCAACATTCGTGTACTCGCCCCGGAGAAAACAGCTCTGGTGGATGATCTATCTCCAGGCTTCCGTGCTGGCTTGTCGAACCTGGATACCCAACTGCGTGCTACGGCTTCAGCTGACGACGCCGTTCAGCTCGGTCACATGGATGCCATGAACACGCTGGACTTCCGGCTCGAGCCAACCCGCCAAGCACCAACCACCCCAGCACTTATCTCGATAGAGAAGCCAGTTCGCACGAGATTAACCTTCCTGGAGTCGGACACCAGTACCGCAAGCAAAGATTGGAAAATCAGCAGCAAGTGAGAATGAGGCTAGCGTGAAAGCATTATAATCATCGCCCACCGCTGACTCATCATCGTTGAATGAATATTACATACATATAGCCGTTGTCGGGCCACTCCGGCAGCGACTGGCATATTTTGAATTGAAGCCTAGATAAGACAGCAGGGAGCACTCGACATGATTGAACTGATATCCAGCAACATGGAAGGCCTATTGTATCGCTTCAGTGCCGACACCATTACCGGCATCTTCTGCTGGGCAATACTCGCAATCGGGATTGCCGCCCTGATTTGCTACAGAAAAGACAAGATGCGCAGCCTGACGCATTACACAACAAATCTGCTGACTTCCCTCGGCATGTTGGGAACATTCATCGGTATCGTCATTGGCCTGCTGCACTTTGATACCGCCGATATCGAGGGCAGCATCTCCTTGCTGCTCGACGGGCTGAAAACCGCCTTCATGACCAGCCTGTTCGGCATGGCGCTGGCCATGGTCTACAAGGTGCTTACCGGCTTGGAGTTTATGCAACCCAAGTCCGAAGTGGCGACAGGCCCAAAAGAAGTCGGCCCGGAGCACATTCACCAGGTAATGCTGCAGCAGAATGAGCAACTCGCTCAGCAAACTGCCAATCTGGAGAAGCTGCATCTGGCAATTGCCGGCGATGACAGCGACACCCTTACCGGGCAGATTCGTCTACTGCGTCAGAATCAGGATGACAATCACAAGGCCCTAGTGCGCGAGGTAGATCGTCAGTCCACCGCCGCTGAGGCCCTCGGCATCCACGCCGACGCCCAACGCCAGCGCTTTGACGCCTTTGCTCGTGAGCTTAGCGAGCAGATGCGCGAGTTCGCCGAAATGATGTCAAAATCCGCCACCGAGCAGGTCATAAATGCCCTCAAGGAAGTTATTCAGGACTTCAACAACCAGCTGACGGAACAGTTCGGCGATAACTTCAAGGCACTGGATGCCTCGGTCAAATCGCTGGTGGAATGGCAGGAAAACTACCGCCAGCAGCTAGGGGAAATGCGTGATCAGTACGCTCAAGGCGTGACGGCGATCACCGATACCGAAAAGAGCGTCGCCAACATCAGCACCAGTGCCAGCGCCATTCCGGAAACGATGTCAGGCCTGGGAACGCTTCTGACTGCGACTCAGCGCCAGCTGGCAGACCTTGAAGCCCATCTCGCCGTCTTCGCCGACATGCGCGACAAGGCCATCGAAGCAGTGCCGCAGATCAATGCGCAGGTCGAGAAGACAGTGGCCGATATTTCCCAGGCCGCCTTCAATGCCGCAACCCAGCTGGTCAGTGGGAGTGAGGAACTCAAGAAGGAGCTGGTCGATGGCACCGCCAAGATCAACGCTGAGATGATCGAAGGCGCCTCCGGCCTCAACGAACGCTACAACAGCGTTCACCAGTCACTGCAAGGCACCTCTGATCACCTTGCTGCTCAGGCCACTGAAATCGCAGGCCAGTTCCGTGACGCTCATGAAACCGTCAATACGCAAGTGCGCACGATGATCGAACACCTCCAGCAGCAACACGAAGTCATGGGCAAGAATATTACCGAAGGCAATGAGCGTATTGCTGAGCAGTTGTCTGATAGCTCCGCCCGTATGAACGAGACGCATCGCAAGGGAATCGAGATCGCGGAACAGCAAGTGACTTCCCTTAGCGACAAGCTGGGCGAGTACTCCACTCAGCTGACCCGCCAACTAGGCGAGGCCGGAGAAACCAATCAAAAGCAACTGCGCGAGACGCTGGAAAATGGCCTGAAGCAGTATCAAGGCCAACTGACGGCGGCTCAGGAGCAACTTCAAGGTGCACTCAAGAAAGTATCTGAAGATACTCAGACATCACTGAATGGCCAATTCGAGACACTCAATAAAGAAACACAGGAACAACTTCTGAAAGTAATGAATGAAATGGGAAGCGCACTGACAACTATTACTAAAGGCTTCACCAATGATTACGGGCGCTTGACCAACGAGATGCATCGCATCATTCAGCAGGCTGACAAGGCAGGAGCCTTTTGATGAGTCGTCTTGATGCCGTCTTCGGCCGTGGCAGCGCGGCCGGTAGTGAAGAGGAACACCATTGGCTCAGCGTCTCTGACTTGATGGCCGGGCTGATGATGGTGTTCTTGCTGATCGCCGTCGCCTTGATGATGCATGCCAATCAGGTACGCCAAGGCGTCACGGATGTCGCCAAGGCCTATCAGGATACCCAGGTTGCCATCCTCAGGGCCTTGCAGGATGAGTTCTCGGATGATCTCTCGGGGTGGGAAGCGGAGATAGATCCTGAAACACTGGCTTTCACATTCCAGTCACCGGAGGTGCTGTTTGCCACCGGCTCGGCCAGCCTTCGCCCTCGCTTCGAGCAGATTCTGAGAGATTTCTATCCGCGTTATCTCAAGGTGCTTGCGCCCTTCAAGGACAGAATTCAGGAAGTACGTATCGAGGGCCACACCTCCAGCCGCTGGAACCAACATGTCAGCGAAGACCAAGCTTACTTTCTGAACATGCAGCTCTCGCAGGACCGGACGCGCTCCGTGCTGGGATATCTTTATCAACTGCCGGAAACTCAGGCTGAAAAGTCATGGGTCAAGCAAACTACCGCTGCGGTCGGTTACTCCTCGGCTCATCCGGAACTGGATGAGAAACAACAGGAAAATGCTGAGCGCTCTCGGCGTGTCAGCTTCCGCATTCTGACCAATGCCGAAAGCCAGATTCGCGCGATTCTCGATGAGGTCGGCCAATGAAGCTGGAGATCGATCTTGGAGAGCTCTGGAGCAATGTCAACAAGGTGAGGCCGGATAGGGTCAAGATAACGCTTGAGCCAACTTCTGTCAGTGCTGGTGTCTCTGGTGTCTCTGGTGTCTCTGGTGTCTCTGGTGTCTCTGGTGGCCCTGGCGACTCTGGAGGTGATAGATCAGACCAACTACACGAGCCTGTGGTGCCTATTGAGGGCGGAGCATTATCTGAAGAATCTTTTCATGTTGTGGAAGGCCCTGGTGGCCTTCTCCAGAAAGATGGCCAGCAGATCATGATGTATATGCCGGGCCATTACCCGGAACGTTTCGAGAAAGCTCTACAGGATGGTAACGATGGCAACCGCATGCATGTTGCCTTCTGTATGCACCTGGAAAAGATGAAACAGAATGGGAAGTACGATACCAAGTACTTCGCGACCCAACGGATTGATGATCACTTCTCCATTCATGACAACAAAAGCGAACGCAAGGGCCATGCTGCTCTGAAAGTCTGCAAATATTGTTTGAACAAACTCAACTACGATGGCTACGCCGTTCCCGGACGAGGCAAGGGAGCCATCTTCAAGGACTTCTCCTTTGAGGCCTTCTTCGAACGCTATGCATCATTCTTCTCTTCTCATCCACAACGTAAAGCCCCCACAACCGCGCGAGAGAAGGGCTATACTGAAGATTGGAAAGAGGTGTCTCGTCGATATCGCACGTCACGGGACTACTGCTGTGAAGAGTGTTCGGTAGACCTCAATGACTATCCGTATTTGCTTCATTCTCATCACGTGAATGCCAACAAGCAGGATAATCGTGATGAGAATCTGCGTGCACTCTGTATTGATTGTCATAGCAAACAGCCCTATCACGATCATATGATCGTGAGTCTTGAAGACCGACACTTGATCGCGCGGCTTCGCCAACAGCAGAACATGCCAGTGCCGGCGGATTGGAGTCGCGTTTTCGATCTGGCGGACCCGGGCATGAATGGAGTGTTGCACTCCCTGCAACACAGCCGTGTACCGATACCGGTGGTTGGTCTGAATATTCTGGATGAGAATTCAGCTGTCATCGCCACTCTGGAATTGGCATGGCCTTCCGCTCAGCTCGCGATTGCCATCTCAATCGAAGATGCTGATACCGCCCGCCAGCAAGGTTGGAACACGTTATCAGTCGAGCAATCCCTCGCGTATCCGGATTATCTTGTAAAGCACTTGAGTTAGCGCTTCAGCAGGTATCGCATGTGGAGTCCCTCCCGTTGCTCCACATGCGATACCCATTGATAAATTGGCATGACTCGACTCTCCAAAACCTGGGGATCTGCTGGGCGTCCGCACGTATACGTCAATCTTCGTTGCTCTCAGATCAACAAACATGCCCTTTTCTGGTCTCCCTCTTCCGCCTTCTCTTGTTCTAGCGTAGTCAAGCAGCTCCTAAACTAGAATAAGGACAATCAATGTTTACTGACAGTCAGGTAGAGACGGCCAGATCGCTCAGGCACCACTTCCATCAGCATCCCGAGCTGAAGTTCGAGGAGACCCAGACAGCGAAGGTGGTCGCCGAGAGATTGCGCGAGCTGGGATACAAGGTCACAGAGGGCATTGCAGAGACAGGTGTCTTGGCGGAACTGGACACTGGTCGTCCTGGTCCCGTCATTGCCTTTCGCGCGGACATGGATGCGCTGCCGATTGATGAGGCCAACACCTTTTCGCACTGCTCCACCAAGCGTGGGCTGATGCATGCCTGCGGGCATGATGGCCATACCGCCACACTCCTTTTGGCGGCTGAAGCCATCATGGAGCAGCGCGGTACCTTGTCCGGCCATTTGAAGCTGATCTTCCAGCCAGCGGAGGAAGGCGGTAACGGCGCAGCACGGATGATCGAAGAAGGTGTGCTGGAGAATCCGAAAGTCTCCGCGATATTCGGCTACCACAATCGTCCGAACTTCCCGGCCGGCCAAGTATTCGTCAAACCCGGTCCAGCCATGGGGGGTAACGACACCTTCCGTGTCACTGTCGAAGGGAAAACCGGGCATGCCGCCATGCCGCACCTGGCAGTGGATGCGATCTATGTGGGTACCTCGATCATCCAGCAGCTTCAAGGACTGGTCGCGCGTCACAAATCGCCGCTGGAAGCAGGTGTCATCACGATTGCCGCCTTCCATGCCGGTGATGCGGCCAACATCATCCCCGGCGAAGCCGAGATCCTGATCAACATCCGCAGTGACCGTACTTCGTCACGAGATGCTCTGGCCGGCCAGCTTGAGCAGGTCATTTCGGGCGTGTGCAGCGCGCATGGCGCTAGCTACCGAATGACGCATGAGCTCGAGATCCCGCCTCTCCTCAATGACGCCGAATGGTCTGACAAGGTTCTCGAGATCGCTCGTCAGCACCAGGTCAGTGATGACATCAAGAAGCTGGATTACATGCCCACCATGGGCGCTGAGGACTTCGCCTTCTACCTCAGGGAAATCCCCGGGTGCTTCTTCTTCGTCGGCAACGGCGACAGTGCCTATCTGCACAATGAGCATTACGACTTCAACGACGACATCCTGCCGGTCGCGGGCGGAGTCTTCCTGTCGTTGGCCAAGGACTTGCTGGCGCGCGATTGAACAAGTCAGTCAGATCAACATAATAAGGACAACAACAATGCAAGCCGTTCTCGCATCCATCGAACGTACAGGGAACAAGCTCCCTCACCCCTTCATTCTGTTCACGATTCTGGCGGGACTGATCATCCTCGCCTCGGCGGTGCTGGACCTGCTCGGTGTGTCTGCCGTCAATCCGCAAAGCGATGCCGTGGTACATGTGCGTAGCCTGGTATCACCTGAGGGTCTGGAGTTCATGCTGACCAGCGTGGTCAGCAACTTCATCAACTTCCCGCCCCTGGGGCTCATCCTGGTCGTCATGTTCGGGATAGGCCTGGCTGACAAGGTCGGCCTCATGTCCACGCTCATGCAGGTCAGCGTCGCGAAAGCGCCTCCGGTCCTGCTGACGTTCTGCGTCTTCATGGCGGGTATCTGCGGCAGTATCGCCTCGGATGCCAACTATCTGATTCTGATTCCTCTGGCTGCGATGGTGTACCACTCCGTAGGCCGCCACCCCATCGCCGGGGCAGCGGCGGCTTATGCCGCCGCAGGCGCTGGCTACGATGCCAGTCTGTTCGTGACCGTAGGCGACGCACTGTTCTCCGGTATCACGACGGATGCGGCCAGGCTTGTGGACTCCAATGCCTATGTCTCACCGGTCGACAACTACTACTTCGTCGCCTGTTCGGTGTTCGTGCTGGCCATCGTCGGGACTCTTATCATCGACAAGGTAGTGGAGCCGCGTCTACAGCGCGTCCTGCCCATGGGCAAGGACTTCACGGCACAGGGCGAAAAGCCTGAACTGAAGGCAGAAGAATGGCTCGGTATCAAGCGTGTTGGTCTGGCCACTCTTGCCTATATCGCGCTTGTACTGATCGCGGTACTGCCTGAGGCTTCCCCGCTGCGCAATGCAGATGGCGGCTTGATCCCCTCTCCGTTCCTCAAGTCCCTCGTGCCGCTGATGTTCCTGTACTTCGTACTGATTGGCCTGGTTTATGGCGCGACTGTCGGCAAGATCACCAGCAGTCGCGATGTCCCACAGAAGATGGCGGAATCTGCCAGCGAGCTGGCCCCGACACTGGTGCTGTTCTTCGCGATCTCGCAGTTCATCGCTTACTTCAAATGGTCCGAGCTGGGTCAGTTCATTGCCATTGAAGGCTCCGATATCCTGCAGAGCACAGGCTTTACCGGCCTCCCACTGGTCGGTGCCTTCATCGTGATGACGGCAGTGCTCAACATCTTCATGACAAGCGGCTCCGCGCAATGGGCGCTGATGGCACCGGTCTTCGTACCCATGCTGATGATGATCGATTTCGACCCTGCCTTCGTGCAGGCGATGTTCCGTATCGGTGACTCCAGTACCAACATCATCTCGCCGATGAGCCCCTACTTCTCGGTGGCGCTGGTCTACATGCAGCGCTATCAACCGGAAATGGGCCTCGGTACTCTAGTGGCTACCATGCTGCCACTGGCGCTTGGCTTCCTGATCGCCTGGTCGGCCTTCCTGATGCTATGGCTCTCGCTGGGCTGGGCCATCGGGCCGGGGGTCTACATGATGGCGGGCTGAGTCAGTGCATCCCCATCATCACCTTCCATAGATAGTCGGCAGCCGGCGTCAGCCGTCTGCCGACTCTGCGTACCAGATTGCCTTGGGTGGCCTCTGCCAAAGGGTGCTCGATGGGGATGGCAGACAGGAGGCCCGCCGAGACCTCTTCATGTGCAGCGGCTGCCGTCATGAAGGCGACACCAACACCCGCACAGGCCATCCGACGCGAGATGGAATGCAGATTGCAGCGGTAGGAAGGCGTCGCGACCTGGCCTGCCGTACGGAAGATGTCATTGACCAGACGCTGCGACCCCGAGACCTCCGGCAGGAAGATCAACTTGTGACGTGCCAACTCCGCCACGGAGACGCTTTCATGATCTGCCAGGGGATGATCCCTCGCCACGAGAGCACATAGAGGCCCGCGGGCAAAGGAATGCACGACCAGACGAGGGTCTACCACCGGTCCGTAAGTCACCGCGATATCCACCTCATCATGCAAGACCATCTCATGAGGCTCGCGCGGCGCATAGATGCCGGTGCGCATATCGATCATCACATCTGGATAACGCTTTGCGACGGTGCTCAGCACCGACTTGATGAAGCTATCCACGAAACCATCACCGACAGAGACAGTGACCTGCCCTGTCTGCAGATTCTTCCAGCGTGACAGCGTATCGCGAAGCTCGGAGTTGAGTTGCCGCTGTGCCAGATAACTCTCCAGCACCAGTCTCCCCGCCTCCGTTGGCAGTACATGGCGGCCATTTCTCTCGAGCAACGCCACGCCCAGCTCATTCTCCAGACTCCGGATCTGACGCGTTACGACAGAAGGATTCACATCCAGATGCTCTGCAGCCGCCCGAACCCCACCACAACTACTGACTTCCTGCAGATAAAGCGCGCGCTTGTCCAGACACTCCATTTGTCACTACGCCTCTGATAATCAGTGCTACATGCTGGTAGTCATACAGATATCACAGATTCCATCTGCACATCGCATGTCGCTAACTGCCTGAATATGCGACGCACCTCGCCATACCCTGATTTAGTCATGGTGCATGACGCGCTATCATGCCCCTACAGCCTTATCTGCAATTCCTATAGCAGTTCCATACGCGGGAGCATCATCGTGAACACGGAAAGTCATTCCCAGCTGGCGAGTTACATCTGGTCCATCGCGGACCTGCTGCGCGGCGATTTCAAGCAGTCTCAATACGGGCGCATCATCCTGCCCTTCACCCTGCTGCGCCGCCTGGAGTGCGTACTGCAAGACACCAAGGCCAAGACATTGGCCGTGGCGGAAGAGAACGCCGACAAGCCGGATACCCTGCGCGAGAAACTGTTGATGCGTGCCACCGGGCGCGAGTTCTTCAATGCCTCACCACTGGCCCTGGGCACGCTCTCCGCGACCCAGACCTCAGAAGACTTGATGAGCTACGTGCAGGCTTTCAGCCCCAGTGCACGGGAGATCTTCGAGCACTTCGAGTTCGAGAACTTCGTCCTGCAGCTGAGTAACAACAACCTGCTCTACAAGGTGGTCGAGCGCGTCGCGGAGATCGACCTCAGCCCCGAGGCTGTCAGCAACTACGAGATGGGCATCATCTTCGAGGAGCTGATCCGCAAGTTTGCCGAGAGCTCCAACGAAACCGCCGGTGAGCACTTCACCCCACGCGATATCGTGCACCTCACCACTTCACTGCTGATGACCGGTGAAGAGGAACACATCGCGCCCGGTGGCATTGTCACCCTGTATGACCCCACGGCGGGTACCGGTGGCTTCCTCTCCGAGGGCGATGCCTACATTCAGGACATCAGCCACAACGTCAGCGTCTCGCTGCACGGGCAGGAGCTCAATCCCGAGTCCTACGCCATCTGCAAGGGCGACATGCTGATCAAGGGCCAGGGCATTGATCAGATCAAGCTCGGCAATACCCTCTCAGATGACCAGCTGGCCGGCGAGCGCTTCGCCTACATGCTCTCCAACCCGCCCTTCGGTGTGGATTGGAAGAAGGTGCAGAAGCAGATCACCGATGAGCACACTCTCAAGGGCCACGATGGCCGCTTTGGCCCCGGCCTGCCGCGTGTCTCCGATGGCTCGCTGCTGTTCCTCATGCATCTGGTATCCAAGATGCGTGCGCCCAGCGATGGCGGCTCGCGTATCGGCATCATCCTCAATGGCTCGCCGCTGTTCACTGGCGGTGCCGGCAGTGGTGAGTCCGAGATTCGCCGCTACCTGCTCACCCGCGACATGGTGGAAGCCATCATCGCGCTGCCGACGGACATGTTCTACAACACCGGCATCGCCACCTATGTGTGGATTCTCTCCAACCGCAAGCCACAGGCACGCAAGGGCAAGGTGCAGCTGATCAACGCCGGTGACATGGGCAGCAAGATGCGCAAGTCACTCGGCAGCAAGCGCAAGCACCTGGAAGACGGCCAGATCGAAGAGCTGGTGCGCCTCTACGGCAGCTTTGCCGGGGAAGACGAGAGCCTCACGGAAGATGGCGCGCCGCGCAGCAAGATCTTCGCCAATGAAGACTTCGGCTACCGCCGTATCACCGTCGAGCGTCCGCTGCGCCTCGACTTCCAGGCCAGTGAGGAACGTATCGCTCGCCTGAGTGACGAGAAGGCCATCCAGAAGCTCAAGGAAGAAGAACGCAGCGCCCTGCTCGCCGCCTGCGCCACCCTGCCGGATACGCTGTTCACCAACCGTGACGCCTTCACCAAGGTGCTCAAGGCCGCCCTAAAGGCCGAGCTGCCCGCCAGCATGAAAGTCGGTGCCCCGCTGCTCAAGGCCGTCATGAACGCCTTGAGTGAGCGCAGTGACACAGCCGATATCTGCTGTGACAAGCACGGCAACCCGGAAGCCGACAGCGGCCTGCGCGACTACGAGAACGTGCCGATGAACGAATCGGTGCTGGAGTACTTCGAGCGTGAAGTGAAGCCCCACGTGCCCGATGCCTGGATCGACGACACCAAGCGCGACCCGCTCTCTGGCCGTCTCGGCATCGAAGGCTATGAAATCCCCTTCAATCGCCACTTCTACCAGTTCGTGCCGCCGCGCCCGCTGGAAGCCATCGATGCCGACCTCAATGCCTGTACCGACCGCATCAAGCAGATGATCGAGGAGATGTCGGCATGAGCTTCAAAGCCTATGAAGAATACAAGGACTCAGGTGTCGAGTGGTTGGGGGAAGTGCCTAGCCACTGGGAAATAAGCCGTATTAAGTTTCTTGCTGAATTGGTTACTGGTATCACTCCACCCAGCGATGATATGTCAAACTACGCTGATTCTGGTTGGCCTTGGCTTAGACCTGATGACTTAGATGAATCAGGCACCCCATCGCATGGAACAAAATTTTTAACGGCTAAGGGCTGGAATTTCTGTAGGCCTATCCCACCACATTCTACTTTAGTGTGCTGCATTGGCAGTATTGGGAAAATAGGTTTCAATAAAAACTTATCGTGCACGAACCAACAAATCACTAGCTTAATCCCTAAACAAAGCCCCAAATTCTTGTTTTATCTTTTGAAAGCCTGTAAGCATGAGCTCGAATTATATGCCACAGGGAATGTACTTCGCATATTGAACGCTGAGCGTTTAGGGAACATCTCAACAATAATCCCGACATTACCTGAGAGTAGAAAAATAGCTACTTTCCTCGACCACGAAACCGCGAGTATCGACGCGCTGATCGAGGAGCAGCAACGCCTGATCGCTCTCCTCAAGGAGAAGCGTCAGGCGGTGATCTCGCACACCGTCACCAAGGGCCTGGACCCGAATGTGCCGATGAAGGATTCCGGTGTGGAGTGGCTGGGATACGTGCCGGCGCATTGGGAGGTATGCAAGCTATCCCATGTTACAGATAGCAGATGCGATGGACCATTTGGATCGGCCTTAAAATCAAGCCATTATACTGATGAAGGCGTTAGAGTTATTCGCCTACAGAATATAAAATTTGGGACATTCAACAATTCCGATGCTGCCTACATTGATGAAGATTATTACAAAAATAGCATTGATAAAAGCGATGTGATCGAGAATGACATATTGATTGCCGGACTTGGTGATGAAAAAAACTTAGTGGGTAGAGCATGTGTAGCGCCGGTAGATATATATCCTGCCATGGTAAAGGCTGATTGCTTTAGATTTAGATTAAAGTTGGAGAAAACAAATCCTTATTTTATGGCATTACAACTTTCATCAGGAGCTAAGGCTGACGCAGGTATCTTAGCAACTGGTTCTACTAGATCGAGAATACCTCTCTCCACAATGAGCTCAAGAAAAATAGCTGTGCCTGATCTGTCAGAGCAGAGGAAGATTTTTAGTTACATAGATGATAAAAATAAGAAATTTGATGCTCTTATAAATGACTCGTTATGGAATATAGAGTTACTCCTAGAACGTCGCTCCGCCCTGATCTCCGCCGCTGTCACCGGCAAGATCGACGTGCGTGACTGGCAGCCACCTAAGGCGAGCCAAGCAGCTACCGAGTCAGCGGAGATCAGCGCATGAGTCAGGGACGCAGCATCCGACTGTTTCTGGTCGATGGCACACCGAGTGGCCTGATGACTGCCGAGATCATGAACTGGACCGGCCATGTCATCACTGGCCCGCGCGGGAAGTTGAGCCAGTTGGTGCAGCGTCCCGAGTGCGGTCGAACCGGGATCTACTTCCTGATCGGTCCAGCCGCTGAGGATAGTTCGCTGCCGTCGGTGTACATCGGTGAGAGCGATGACGTGGCCACCCGCCTCAAACAGCACAACCGCCCGGAGGACAAGGGCGGCAAGGACTTCTGGGAGCGGGTGTGCCTGGTGACAAGCAAGGACCAGAACCTGACCAAGGCTCACGTCAAACATCTCGAAAGTCTGCTGATGCAGGCCGCACGCGAGGCCGGCCAATGCCGCCTGCTCAATGGCACCGCCCACGAGTACGGCTGCCTGCCGGAGTCGGACCGCGCCGACATGGCCTTCTTCCTGGAGCAGATTCGTACCGTGCGTCCGGTACTCAGCTTCGACTTCCTGCGTGAGCGCCCCAAGCCCTCAGCTTCCAACACGCTTGCCGAACCGGCTGACATCAGTACTCAAGCATCACCACTCTTTGTGGCAGAGGTGCCACGCCTCGGTATCAAGGCGCTGGGCAAGGAAATCGAAGGCGAGTTCTATGTCTTGAAGGGGTCATTGGCCAAGGGTAGTTGGACAGGCAAAGGCGGGGGCTATCAGAACCTTTACCAGCAACTCTGTGATAACGGGGTGCTGATCGAAGCGGAAAAGGGATTACGCTGCTTTTCTACCGATCAGGCCTTCTCGAGCCCCAGCGCCGCCGCCGCGGTGGTGTCCGGTCGTGCAGCCAATGGGCGCGAGCACTGGAAGACAGAAAGCACCGGCCAGACCTATGCGGACTGGCAAGACAGCGTGGTAATGACGACCCCCAGCGCCACCGATGAAGGCTACGCCCAATAACGTACCAGTGAGTCAGGCCAGCATGCCGACTCCTCACGAACAAGCAGGAATGCCTCATGGCTGATAGCAAGGAAGCGCAGTTTCAGCAGGACATCGTCGATAGCCTCGTCGCCAGTGGCTGGCGGCTGGGCAAGGCGAGTCAGTATGATCGCGCCACGGCGCTCTACCCCGAAGATGTGATTGCCTACCAGAAGGCCGCCTGGCCGGAGCGCTGGGATAAGTTCTGCAGCAGCAATCCGCAGAATCCGGAGCAAGCGCTGATTCGGCAGGTAGAGCGCCAGCTCAAGCAGCTGGGCACGCTTGCCGTGCTGCGCCACGGCTTCAGTGTGCCGGGAACTCCGCTTACTCTGTGCAGCTTCATGCCTGACCACGTCATGAACCCGGAGTCGGTGCAGCGCTATCAGGCCAACATCCTGCGCGTGGTTCCAGAGGTATCCTACTCTCCATATGCCAAGAACAGCGGCACTGGCAAGGCCGGATACAACCCACGACTGGACCTAGTGCTGTTCGTCAATGGCTTGCCGATAGCCACACTGGAACTGAAAAGCGCATTCAAGCAGTCGCTGGAGGCCGCCAAACGTCAGTACCGTAAGGACCGCCCGCTGAAAGCCCCTACCACCCGCAAGGAAGAGCCTCTGCTTGCCTTCAAGCGCGGCGCGCTGGTGCACTTCGTAGCGCGCCAAGATGAGGTGGCGATGACGACTCGCCTAGCCGGTGACAAGACCTTCTTCCTGCCCTTCAACCGTGGCAGCGTGGAAGGCGGTGCGGGCAACCCACTGGCAGAGGACGCCAACAGCTATGCCACCGACTACCTGTGGAAGCAGGTACTGCAGCCGGATGCCTGGCTGAAGATCATCGGCCGTTTCCTGCACTTGGAAAAGAAATCGGACGAAGACTTTGAGGGCAACCGACCCAAGAAGGAAACGATGATTTTTCCGCGTTTCCATCAGTGGCAGGTCGTCAATCAGCTGCTGGAAGCCACACGTCGTGACGGCGCCGGCAACCGCTACCTGGTTCAACACAGTGCGGGGTCTGGCAAGTCAAACTCGATTGCCTGGACGGCGCACCAGCTGGCCAACCTGTATGCCGAGGATGGCAGCCGCATGTTCAACTCCGTCATCGTGGTGACGGACCGCACCGTGCTGGACAGTCAGCTGCAGAACACCATCTATCAGTTTGAACATGCCCACGGCGTGGTGTGCCCCATCAGCCGTGAAGGCGCGAGTGCCAGCAAGTCAGCCCAGCTGGCGGATGCCCTGGCGGCCAACACCCGCATCATCATCGTGACCCTGCAGACCTTCCCCGCCCTCTTCGATGCACTGGAGAAACGCCCCAAGCTGGCAAAAGGCCACTACGCCGTCATCGCCGACGAGGCCCACTCCTCCCAGACGGGCTCGTCTGCGGGCAAGCTCAAAGCCCTGCTCAACAGCGCTGGGCAAACCAAGGATCCAGAAGCCGAGCTGAGCAGTGAAGAGGTGATGGAAGCCGCCGTGGCCGCGCGCAGTGCCAGTCAGCGCATCAGCTACTACGCCTTCACCGCCACGCCCAAGGGCCGCACCCTGGAATTATTCGGGGTACGCCCAGAGCCGGAGCTGCCAGCCAGTGACAGCAACAAGCCGCGCCCCTTCCATCTCTACTCCATGCGTCAGGCCATCGAGGAAGGCTTCATTCTCGATGTGCTACGTCGCTATACCACCTACAAGACGGCATGGAAGCTCTCGCATCCGGATGGCGACGAGATAGAGGTAGATTCCAAGAAGGCCAGCCGTACCTTGGCGCGCTGGGTACGCTTGCACCCGCATAACATCAATCAGCGGGTCGAAGTCATCGTCGAGCACTTCCGCCATAACGTGCGCCATCTGCTCAACGGGCAAGCCAAGGCGATGGTGGTCACCAGCAGTCGGCAAGAGGCTGTACGCTATCAGCTGGCGATGCTCGCCTATGTGAAAGACAAAGGCTACGACGACGTGCACCCGCTGGTGGCCTTCTCGGGAAGCGTACCGGCCGATGATGTCATCCCTGAAGAAGTCACCGAGGCCAGCGCCCTGCTCAATGCAGGAGTAAAAGGCCGCGACCTTGCCACGGCACTCGATAGCGACGACTTCAATGTGATGATCGCTGCCAACAAGTACCAGACCGGTTTCGACCAGCCCAAGTTGTGCGCCATGTACGTGGACAAGAAATTGCAGGGCGTGGAGTGCGTACAGACCCTCTCGCGCCTCAATCGTCTCTTCCCCGGCAAGGAAACCTTCATCCTCGACTTCTTCAATGACACTCAGGACATTCTGGATGCCTTCGCGCCCTACTACCGGGAAAGCGAGCTGGCCACGGTGTCAGACCCGCAAGTCATCTATGACATGCAGCAAAGTCTGGATGACACCGGCATCTACCACGGACAGGAAGTCACCCAGTTTGCCGAAGCCTTCTTTGACCCCAAGGCGCCGTCATCGAAGCTGTCGTTTTACTGTGACCCGGCGCGTGATCGCTTCAACAAGCGTTATGTCGCGCTGACCGAGCACATCCGTGCCTGGCGTGATGCACGCGACACTGCCGAGAAGAATGGCGATGAGATGGGCCTTAAGCGCGCCGAGCAAGAGCTCAAGGATGCAGGCACCTCTCGTGATGAGCTCGACCTGTTCCGCAAGAACCTCAAAAGCTTCGTGCGCGCCTACGAGTTTCTCTCACAGATCATCTCCTACGAGGATACAGAGCTGGAGCAGCTTTGCGTGTTCGCCAAGCACCTGAGTCCACTACTGCGGGAAGACCGTCTCAAGGACCCGGAGCTGGACGTCAGCGAGCTAGAGCTGACGCACTACCGCCAGACCAAGCATCAGGAGCAGGAGCTGCGTCTGGAAGAGCAGGAAGGTGAATTCGGGCTGGACTCCATCACCGAGGTCGGCTCCGGCACCCCGAAGGCCCCGGAGAAGAGGAAGCTGGATGAGATCATCGCCACCCTGAATGACCTCTACGGTGCCGAGATCCAGGACGACGACAAACTCCACTTCGCCAATGGTCTCGCTACACGCCTGGAGCGCGATGAAGACCTCATGGGGCAGGTCAACAGCTACAGCCTCGAAGACGCCATGAAGGGCCTGCTACCCAAACGCCTAAACGACGTACTGCTCGATGCACTGGCTGACCAAGAGAAGATGTCCATGCCGATACTGGAAGACGGCGGGATAGAGAAACGCTTCGCTCACCTGATGTATCAGCTGCTCAGGCAGCGTAGTGAAGGTGGCAAGGGGGTGCAGGGATAAGGGCTTGAAGCAGTCCTGGGAACCAGGGATCGACAGAACGAAAAAGTCCGTCGCCAAAAAGAGGTTGGTCCGAGTCAAGGTCAATTTTATAAGATTCACTCTCACCCACTGGAGAGAGACAACACATGAAACATTCCAAGCAATCTAACCAGCAACAACAAAATGACCGCTCTCGGGCGCTTAATCCTAATCGTGGTACTACTGGCACAAATCGCGAGAATTCCAAGGTTCATGGAAACCGCGGCAAGCAATTAAATCCAAACAACAAATAGACATGGAGTCAAGGCCTCGGCTAAAAACCGAGGCCTAACTATACACATGACAACTCAATATACTTACCCCTCCTTGGGAGAGGCTATCAAATATTTTGTGTCTACTATGGGTATTCTACCTCGTAAGAATGAAGTCAAAGAGAATACAAATACGAGTGAAGCAGAAAAAAAGAAAATTCAAAAGCAAATTGAAAGGCTTGCCCGAGAGGAAGGGCATTTACAGGCACAATTTGATGCCCTGATTCCCTCAATAAACAATTATCTCAAAGACTCTATTTCCTGTCCTATAGTAGCTGCCCAGATATGCTCAGTAGCCAACAAGTTACACGACAGCTATAAAGAGCTGCTAGTTAGTCAAGGTACCTTCATGAGTCAAAGGGATACCGTCCTATACTTTATAAAAAACTTTGCTATAGAAGCTTGTGTTACGGAATCAAGCTTGGCATATCTAATATACCAACACTTAAGACCAGACGCAGTATGGCCAGAAGAGGACTTCTGGTATCTTCCAGAAGAAAGGGATGGAAAAATAGTATGGCCGATAGCCAACGCAATGAAATGGGCATACTCAGTAACCGACCTCTCGCAAACTCAATTCCATAAACCAGCTGATAGCCAGGATGTTTTCAATAGATTAGAGAATAATCTCAAAAATGCCAGTAAATGGACGCGCGGAAAGTCTATACCCAGCATGCTCGGATTGACAAAAAATATTCGCGACTCGCTGGAAGCTCAGGAAAACAATGGAAAGAAGATACCGAGTGAAGTAAAGGACAGTATACTAGCCACTATATCTCTATCTCTAGTTCTGACTTCATTAGCGCAAGACGTGAAGAGAAACTATGGCACTGAGACATTATTCCAGCTAACAGACCAAATAAAACAATATGTATACTGGATCAGAGAAGACATCGATGAGTTCCAGAAAAATTACTCTGAAGAGATTCAGTTACGAGAAATAGATGACAATATTTCTGCACAAAAGCTAAAATATAAAATGCTATCTACGTACATACCGTTCTTTCATGAGAAATGTCAGCGAGCTAGACATCCTATATCTAAACATATATTGCACCAAAGATCTATCGATAGAGCGATGGTCAATTGGCTGGCAAAAAAATATGGTAACTATGCTGCCAAAGTGCCTGAGTATGCGTATGATATTAGCCCTGTCAACGTACCCGAAGGCTTTTCACTGTTGATGCCGATAGCATTGACCATGATAAACGATAATAACATTACATCAAAAGATATCGATAACTTTAGCAATTCACTACAAGTATATAATCTTGACAAACAACTTCCGTGGGTAGCGGACTGGTTATACGGCGGCTATTACTATAGAAAGGACGAGTTTGAAAAAGCACATCAGTATTTTCAGAAATCGTTTCAGTATGGAAAGTATAGAGCAGGAAACACTTTCTATCGAACCCTAAACCAGCACATAGAGGTTTGTGCAAAACTTGACAAATGGAAAGAATTCAAAAAAGCAGCTCTGTGGGCAAAGTATTTAGGGATACCTGTGAGGTGGCTGCGTGACGAAGAACCTACTGATGAAAATCTTAGAGTTGCTTACAACTTTTTAGGTTTAAAGAACTGTAAATATCCACGATTGTAATTGATACAGCCTTATCCATTAAGCTGATCTGAAGCGAAATCTACCAATATAGACAGCTTTCAAAGCACTGTAATATCGGCCTAACTTCCTCGTTGACGGCTTGCCCTTGGCTGAGGCTCAGGAGAGAAACCCGTAATTTATCGAAGGGTACAACTATGGACATAGTCACAGTACCCTTCGCTCCATAACTCCAGGCTAGGATTATGACGGCGAAGCGAGAGGTTCTGAAGTACTAGCTGACGGCCTCAAAAGCAGCATAGCAGCGTCTTCCCCAGCGGTAGTTAAATAGAATCCGAGCATTCAGCCTATCCACAAATTAACAACAATGGTGTAAAGCTAGTACTACTCAAGCCCTAGCGACTTCAACACTTCACTTTCGCTGACCACATCAGTGGTCACAACAGCATCCTTTAATAGAAGCTTCCCGCTGAGTAATCGATCGAGATGAACATCAAAGGAGTCGTGCACAGGATGTAAGGCCGTAGGAATATTAATATAGACATTTTTCCTCTGACCAATACGATAAATCCGATCGGTAGCCTGTGCCTCTTTAGCGGGGTTCCAGTGGCGTTCCAGATGAATGACATGGTTAGCACCCACAACCGTCAGACCAACACCTGCAGCAACCGGTGACATGATAATGGCATTGAAGCCCTGAACAGATTCAAACTGCTCAATTAAGCCCTTCCTAGTGAGGCTATCTCCTTTTTTTTCTACCGCAGATGTATCGCCATTTATAATATTGACATCAAGCCCATATATTTTATCCAACCATATCTTCACGAAACGTTGCACATTTTTTGAAAGAATAAATATAATAACCTTTTCACGAGCCTCCTTTATGTCATCAAGAATATTGAGGGCAACCCTCATCTTGGCAGATTGAGACATAATCTCTCGGTATGACTCAGGATTGGAAATCAAGGACTGCAATGGCGCACCAGCACGTGGGTGAAGCGATATTGTCCTCAATTTCTGCAGTGTCGAAAGCGCGATGCCTCTGACATCATCTGCTTCAGCCCTCAGTTTTCGATAGACTTCTATTGCTTCATCGTAGTGGGATAGTTGAGCACCGCTCATAACAGATGAAAGCTTTGGACTGTAGGAAACGTTATGCGATGATACAGGCACACCACTATAGATACTCTTAGTAGGAAGATCTAAGAGTTGATTTTCCTTGATGCGACGCAGCATAAAGCCACCGACTGCAGAACGTAGATCTTGACCAATCGATTGACGAATGGAATCCTTCTCGTCTTCAGAGGCACGTAGTATAGGGGACACCCATTTATCTCTGAAATAAACCCAATCTCCCAACAATCCAGGCTGCGCAGTATCCATCAGGCACCAGAAGTCACCGAGAGAGTTCTCAACAGGAGTACCAGTAGCCAATATCTTGATATCGCTATTAAGCCCCTTTGCTGCATGTGTCTGCAGCGTATTGGGATTCTTGAGATTTTGGGCCTCATCAAAGATGACCATTCCCCAGTCAACGAGACATAGTGAGAACTGGTAGTCACGGAGAGTTTGATACGTCGTAACAACGAGTCGTCTATTGATATCGAGCCTTTTTGAGCCTGCGTCTGGCCCAACATGGAGAGCAAATCGAACCTTATCTTGGTCCATCTGGCCCTCTTCGTTCAATAGCTCTGAAGCCTGTGCGGACTCCCGTTTCTCACCTTTCTTCTTGAACTCGGCAAGATCTCGGCCAGACTGAAGGATCTTGACATCTTTGAAAGGAATAGTCTTGTAAGTAAGTGAAACCTCCTGCTCCCAATTCTCCACAAGGCTAAGAGGGGCAACGATGAGAATGGGTTTCTCTTTCAACTCATTCCGTCTGCTGTGTAATAGATACTCATTGATGGCCACGAGTGACATGTATGTCTTACCTAACCCCATGTCATCAGCTAGAACCCCCCCTTGGATACGCTCAAAACTATCACCTTTATCCAGAGTACTCAGTTCAATCAGCTTCAGCATCCAGTTCACCCCCTCTTCCTGGTGGGGAAAAGGCTTCCTGGCATAAATCTCCCAGTCAGGTTGGTTCTTTACCGTGTGTGCATCGAGCCTGGCTCTTAGGGATTCACCGTTGTCTTCAGCATCTTTTACAATTATGCCAACTTGGGTATCAGTTCTATCGACAATTTGATCAATATCTTCTTCTGACTTCTCTTTATTATCAAGACGGTTCGCCACCTTACCTAGAATACTTTCTACATTCTCGATATTCGATATGTCAACACTCTCTCCTTGAAAGTCAACAGTCTGCGCTCCTTGAGAACAAGCTACATCGAGTTTCCTCTGAAAATCCTCAAACTCCTCATGGCTTTTGATGAGCTTATTGATAATCTCGGGAGGTGAGGCTGACTGTTCAACGCCAAACCAGTCGTTATTTCCTTGTTCCAAGCCTCCAAAATCCATATGCTTTATCTTGCCTACACCAAGCACGCGAACCGAAAAACCAAGGTCTAGATTAACTAAAGAAGCATCAAGAAAAGCAGAGGGAGAATTGATAAAGTCAGCCACGCTTTCTGAGGGAATTCGGCGATTATTCATTACCTCTCTAACACCGCTCATCCTTTCTTCGTCAAGTATTACCACCTTGTTTTTTATTCTAATCACACCGTCATCTGAATTAATATCCAACTGACCAAGCCTGTTTTCAATCTCATCCAAGCCATCGCCAACACTAGGAAAAAGCTCCAAGCTACCATCAGGCAACTGTTTTGCAATAACACCAATCTCTTCTGCCTTTTCAACATTGATTCTTTCGAAATGGCTCAAGTCAACGTTCATACCGCTTCGCTTGGCCATCTGCAGTGAAGCTAGAAGTCGTAGGTTGTCACTGCTCTCCTTAAGATTCTCAGGTAGCATTGAATGCTTTTCCAGCGCCTGAAATGCTATCAACTGCGAGTGAACGAGCAAGTAGCGATTATCAGGCCCGACTTCCATGAGAGCACCTTTGATACGACAGGGAACCTGATTTCCATTAAAAACAGGATAAACCTTTACAGAAAATCCCTTATTGTTAGAGTGACCTTTGATGGATGCCGTAAACTCTCCCTTAAACTGGGGTGGAAGCTCCAGAATTTCTATTTGCTCATTATCCAACGAAGCAGCGACGAGCGTGTCAAGGCTGAAACCGTTAGGAAACCGCGTGGCAAGCCCCTGCTCTTCGAGCATACGAAGAACAACCCCCTGCAGGTTAAGGTTGGGAGAGCCCTTACCCGAAAGAAATGTCTCAAACTCATGCTTATCAAGATATAGTTTGACACCGTCATCATCAAATGTTAACTCAAATCTCTCTGCACCACCTTGATGATCACCTTCATCAGGCAGAATACTTCTCAGGATTTTCCGAAGTTTATTCTTCATCATCGAGAACCCCACTGTTCCTCAATATGCTCTCACCATCTTCTGTAACGACCCATTTGAAATCAGACGTTTGCTGACAATAACCTTGCAGGTCCCAGTGCAAGGTATGGTTGATGTCTGTCAATGGCAGACCTAAATGTTTAGAAGCATCCCTTGCCTTGCTACCTGGATATATATATAAATAAAGCAAAATCTGAATTGCCAAAGGTGATGAGACGCCTTCGAAATGATTCCTTTTTACCAACTCATCAAAACCTATATTTTTATCAGCAGTAATAAATTTTTCAGCTGGCGATGACATTATGACCGGTGGTATGGGCTTCACAACTGGCATACCAAACCTGGAAATATATCGCTTGTAATCTTCCTTTCTCAGCAAGGCTTCAATATCCAACTCAATACCATTATTAGCCAAAAACTCAAATACTTTATTCTGCCAAGTAGAAGGAGCATGAACGATGGCAGCGTGATTCAAGCCAGGATACTCTTCCCGATATCCCTTGGGCAACAGGATTGTCAAGTCAGAATGAGATAATACTGACACCTCATATCCAACATACCGATTACTCGGTGGAGCCAGGTAAATCCAAAGTTTGAAACTATGTGAACCCTCTATTAAATGGAAGTCTCCACAATCCAAGTATATGATCGCCTTGTCGGAAAGCTGACCATTTAACTTTATATAGTTAACCTTCAGCTCATCCTTCAAGATTCTTTTTACTGAGTGCTCAGCCTTGCTGCCAAGCATCAGTCTAGTGCTCTTGATCATCTTAAGCCTGAAAAGCCCCTCTAGGAACGTTCTCCTAGCGGGAAACATCCTCACCAATTCTGCATTATTGGTGGTTTCCCCATACTGCTCCAGCGCTTGAAGAAAGAGGCGAAGATCCTGCTTGGAAAGCCACCCTCTAACCTTTTCAACACGCATTTCACCTAAAGGTGCCCACCACTCTCGGTAGCTCTTAACCTTACTTGATACACGCGGATCACCAGCCAAGCTCAACATGAAATCTTGCCAAGTTTCGCTCGCCTCCGCTACACGATCAATAAGGATCTCAAGGGCTGCATGACCAATCCTCTTACCCTCGCTCCGATAGGGTGCCCTCGACACATCCTGGTGCAAAAGTTCATCAAAAATCGGCGACCACTCATTTTCGTTAACGTACTTTAACTTTTCTAAATAATAATGCGCACGACAAATATCCGAATAACGGCCCCCATCAACACCTAATAATCCAAACCTAGAGAATGTTTCCTGCAACGAAATGCTATTATTGACAGCATACTTCACTAACTGGGACGGCCCATCAACTGTCAGGATCCAGTCGCTTTGACGGTTGACAACTTCTATAAGGTCATCAATAGCCAGTTCTTCTTCCACAATCTTGATTTTACTTGCCTGATCAATAAGAGTTTTCTCAATGGATTCTCTCAGCGAACCATCGCTTGATGAAGGCAGGCGATCCAAGTTATCGAATTCCTGGAAATAGAGCTGGAGAATATTGAGAAGAGGCACTCTGCCTAGGCGAGGCTGCTGAGCTTCAACGATAACCTCAAGAAGCCTAGGACTAATCAATTTCTTCAGAACTTCAGGATCATCGAGCCATAGCTGAGTGAGTGCGCGCACGGCCACTCTTTTCATGAGCAGGCTTGGTAGCACCTCAAATCTTTTATTATTGGCAACCTTTTTAATTTCCCCTTCAGCTTTTTGATAAACTTCACCTCGCCCAGCATCGTTCTCAACCTTTTTTGCGGACGAAGTGATCTCATCCCAAGGCTCTAGTGAAAGAGCCTTCCAAGTTATATTAACTACCTCGAGAGATGGCAGTATCACAACGACTCATCCACATATTTATCTTGGATTTCTTGATAATCTTCTACTGTAGGCCGACGTATCGTAAACCTTATATCTATCCTTCTATTGGCCCGAAGATCTTCCTCGGATACCTGAACATCTGTGACAGGACGTGTTTCGGCATATCCACTAACTGAAAATACCGGCAGCCCATCCAGGTTGGTCAAGCTTTCCAGACTTCGGTTATCTGGTAAAACGTTTAGCCAATGTTGCCACAGAGAAATCGCCCGAAATGCCGAAAGCCCCCAGTTTCCCTTTCCACTCATTCCTTGATACGGACGGTTGTCTGTATGCCCTTCGACAAAAATAGTGTCGAGATATTTAATTCTATTGTTCTTGAGAATCACCTCAGCTAGGACGTTACCAATCTGCGAGGCAGTCTCCCGATACTGCGGTCCAATGATAAATTCGGCAGTTTCAAACCCTAGAATCTCATTCGGTATGCTTAATACGGTATCATTTTCACTGACAGAAACCCGAATACCCCGACGGTGAAGCTCGTCAGCAGTCTCATGGAGAATAGTTCTTCTGACTTCGTCCGCCTGACCGAGCATATGAATTTCTTTAGTGAATTCCTGCTGCTGCTCTTCCAGCTGCTCACGAATCTCCATGATCTGAACTATTAACACTACCGACGCCAATATAAAAATGATCAACAAGGCTGACATGATGTCAGAAAATGACATCCAATATGGATTTTCCTCATCGACTGTGGCTTTTTCACGTCTATAAAGCTTCATTAACGACGCTCCAAATCATCCACAATACCATTGATAGCCATCACAGTTCTCTTCATTTGATCCGCAAAGGATAAGGTGTTTTTATTCCATTCTTCCATACGTTCGGAGACCTGCTCACGAACTTCTTTGCTGTACGCCCTCAGCCACTCTTCTGCTTGCTTTTCAATATTTCCCACCTGCTCACTAAGAGACTCGCCCAGCCGGTTAAACTCATCTCTCAGCTTACTTATAAATTCTTCATTCTGGTTACTTAGTTCACCGAACCCTTCATTGGCAAATCTAGCTGCGGATTCAAGTTGATGGGACGTATTACTGATAGTCTCCTGCAACCTGGATAAAGAATTTGCATGTTCTGTAATGTTATCAAGGACCTCGCTATTTTTTATCGAAACACTATCCAGGCTTTCCGTAACAGCCTTGACTCTCTCATCAAGCACCGTAGTAGTCTTGTGGAGATTAGCCGACAGTGTTCCTAGCTGGGTCGCGCTATTAGTCATATTTTGACTGCTACGCTCAGCCGACTTGGCGACTTCACCCAGCGCGCCAGACAGCTTGCCATACTGTGAAGAAATGCCATCAAGATGCTGATTAGCATTCCTCGAAGCCTCTCCTACCTGTCTCATCAACTCTTGCTGCTCACTGACAAGCTTCTCGATGAGAACACTAAATCTTTCTTCAACCGCTTTCTGTTGCTCACTAAACTTGGCGGCACGATCTTGGTCTCTTTTCGCTTCCAGCGCCATTTGACTCTCAATCGCCTCTGCCTGAGATTCAGATATTTGCTTTAGGCTTTCTTCATGCGCTCGCTGACGTTGCTCATCTCGCTCAGAGGTGTGACGGAACTGGTGTTCCATTGACTGCGTCATCTGCTCCATGAAATATTCGAACTTTTGAGTCAATGCAGACTGTTGCTCCAAAGCAGTCTCTCGCTGCTGTTCCAGCTGATGTGCAAATTCACGAGAGGTCTTCTCAGCCTGTGCTCCACTCCTGTTTTGCTTCTCCGTTAGTGTAGTAAAGAGCTCATCCATCTTCACAGTCATTGAGCTTACTGCTTGATTTACCTGTTCGGAGGCACTTTCAAGCGCTTGACTCTGCTCACTTCCCGCCGATTTTACGCCTTCGGTGAAGTTGCCCACGAGTTTTTCGAGCACTTCAGTAGACTGATTACTCGCGTTATCCACCAATGCCTGAATGGCTGGAGCCATGACATTGTTCAGGGAGTCTGATACTGCCTGCTGCATGGCCTCACTCATGCCACTAACGGTTTCCTGAAGCCTATCCCCGATACGTTCATGTAACTCCTGCAATGCTTCCTTGCTTGCCATGCTGGATTCAGCAATATGGATAAGTGAGTGCTCGGCAGGCATACGGGGGTAAAGAAAATCAATGTCATGCTGAAGCCTGTTGATACGCCTCAAAGCGCTTCGCTCAATCATCTTCTCTATCACATTGAGCAAGAGGCTGAGTCCAACCCCCCAAACAGATGTCAAAAAAGCAATTGCGGCACCATTGATCATGCTTGCAATGCCAGCTCGCAACGTATCAACATCGTCTGTATTGACCTGCAGGTTTCTTAAACCAATAGTTAGACCAATAAAAGTTCCTAATACCCCGATCGCGGTGAGAAAGGTTGGAGTAGCCGCTAGAAGACGACTTGATGTCAGACCGTATGCTAACGTTCTTCCGTTAAAGAAATGGTCGGCATCTAGTGTATTGAAAAGCTTATCTTTATCTGGAGAATATACTAGGCTTTCATCAAACTCTCCCCATAGTTTCCCTGCCTGGGTGTCTGAATCTTCTGCCTGTTTTAGTATTTGCTGTCGTTTCCAAGCCAGCTCTTCCCTTGACTGCCCCTTGATAAGGCTCTCAACAAACTTGATGCTCTTCCTGTATTTATTAAAATAATATCCTAAAGATACAATAGCGATCATGATTATCGCCATCATGGCTAACCAGAACCAGTCGCTCATCTGGAGTTCATTGCTCTGGAACGCTAAAGGATTCATAGCTTGAAAATTTGGTAAAAGATGCGAAATAGACTCAAGCATTATTAATACCACTCAATTCATTTAAATATATATATATCGACATTGACATATCGGATCGCTGTTCCCTTAGAAAAAAAACTGACACATCTCCTCCCTCCGCCAATGCAGACATCGTCGCACGCTTACCTAGGATGCTCGCCAATCTTCCAGCCCACGCACATCACCACATACAACTCCTCGTCGGAAATCCCGGCGTGCCGACTGCGAAAAGTAAGGAACAGCCCTGAGGGTTGAGTGATCTTCATTATGGCGAGCCCCTTGTCAGGCACTGACGCACTGTATCAGCTGTTGTGACAGCAGGTAGGGCGCTTGTCGAATTTCATCCAGTTGGTAGAGCTGCCAGCCGGCTAGCGTCTGCGGGATGGGTGAAGCCTTTCCATGGTCGTTCCAGATCCCCACCTGCTGCTCCGGCCAGGAAAGCTCGAAGTTGCCAACGATTTCGCCGCTGGCGCCCTCGATATCCTGCCCAATGACGGGGCGAGGCAGTTCCTGGTCGACAATCCACTCCACCACGGGGACTGCTGCCATATCTTCCAGGTGCTGCGCCCAAGAGGGGAGCACCGCTAGGGGATCATCAAGAATCTGTTCAGCCACATGGCGCTTGAGATGATCGACGTGTACGAAGACGTGATAGCCAGCTCGGTTAGCTACCTTGATCAGTTCACTTTCTTCATTCAATAGCAGGACTGCGGGTGCGCTCAACCCTGGCTGGATACCCTCGGGCCATGCCAGGTCGAGGATGGCAAGGAGTGCGCCACTCTGTGCGTCGTTTAGCTCGTACTCGAGCTCACCGGCGGGCAGCTTGTGAAGTTCCATCCACGCCTGGAGCGCGCAAAGCTCCTGCTCCTCTTCTTCGCTCTCGATTCCCCCCGGGACTACGCGAACAGGCCCCGAGTTAGTCTCAGTATCCTGGCTGTCATCGAAGTAATAGAGTTCGTCTAGGAGCCGGTTGGTCGCTTCAGCGAGCAACTCACGGCGTGCCTTGAGGAAGTCTGGATAGCGTTCGATCTGCCACAGCTCTGGCTGCATCGGCACCCATTGGCTCTGCAGGGCATTCGGGTAACGATTGAGCACTTCCTCAAAATACTTAACAGGCAAGCGATTGGAGATGCTGAGGTTCGAGCCCTTGGTCAGGAAGCAGAAATTCGCCAAGGAGTTGACCTGCTGATGATCGTAACCGAACTCACGAAGACGGTGCTTGGGGAAGATATGGTGTAATTCGAGAGATGAGTTGTTGCCGAGCATGTTCTTCTTGAGCACGAGCCCCAGGCCCCAATCTTGCGCTTCGCCGGTACGCGTCAGCATGTAGAGCAACGAATAGAAACGGTTGCCGCGCGTATGCCCGGAGAAGTGATCGGCGCGAACCTTGAGGTTGCCACGCCAGAGGTGCAGCTCCTTGATAAGCGCCTCAATGCCGCGAGGCTGGTTATCGAGGAGTATGCCGAGGTCCCTTGAGAGCACACTCTCGGTCGAACCGGAGTATCGCCCCCATATCGCCGCGTGGATAAACCAGAAAAGCATCGACTCGAGTGTGGCCTTATCGTTGATCTTGCCGCCCTTCTCTTCGATGAAGCGCACCAGTACCGGGAAACCATAGTGGCCGGTGAGTACCTGCTGGTGGTCCAACCCCAGACGATCACCGATCACATCTAGCAAATAGCTGATGTGTTTGATGGCCTTGTTCAGACCTGTAACAAACTGCTCGCCGTCAAGGTCGTGGATGAAGGAGAACTTGGCTTCGTTGGTGGTAAGGGTGGTAATACAGCGCAGCAGCCAGTCGAGAGAGAAATGGAAACCCTGGCCGCGCCAGTCATCTAGGGCCTTGCGCATCCTGGCTCGCGCATCCGGTTGCGTGGAGCAGATACGCGCCAGCGCAAGGTCACCTTTGGAGAGCTTGGTGCCACCACTGTTGACCTTGTTGAAAATTTCTACAACCACGTCAAGGGTCTTGTCCTCTCCGGAGATCTGCTCTACGTGCACTTCGATATCGCGAACATCACGCAGCCGATTGAGCCGGTTGTTGTATCGGCTCCCCTCCTTGAAGGTCAACTCAAGAGACTCGGCCAGACGCTCTGTCACCGACTCGGCCCCATCGATCATCAACTGCGTCACGCTGATCCATTTGGGATCATTGGCCATGCGGCTAGGCATATAGAAGGAGAACTCCTCGTTCTCCACGTTGAAATAAAGATCGGCGAAAGCGCGCTCATCGCCATCGAAAAAGGCCGGAGCCTTCCCTCTCACGATGCCATACAGTGAAGTAATTCGCTGTTGGCCATCCAACAGCAGGTTGACCGTACCGGCGTTGAGCTGTTGATCGCCCCGATGACCGACGGTGCAGGCGTCGGTCGCCCAAGAGAGCAGGCTGCCCACTGGATAGCGCTTGTAGAGCGAGGTCATCAGGCCGCGTACCTGATCGCGGTTCCACACATAGCCGCGCTGGAATTCGGGTAGTGCCGTCTGTCCATTATCGATCTGATCGAGTAGCGTCGAAATCTTCATGCTGGTTCAACTCCCTGCGCGTCACTGCTTTCCATAGTAATTCACCTGCATACCGCCCCTTCCAATGAAGGGTAACAGCGCCCTCGCGATTCGCGGCCGGCACGGTATCCACCTGATCATAACCGCGGCTGAAGAGGCTCTTCTCCCGCCAGCGGTTTCCGTTGATGCCGCAGGCGATATAGATCCCGAGCGAGACAAGGGAAGCCAGGGCTCCGATGCTGCTTTCGACGGGAAACATAATCTTGCCCAGTAACAGTGGACACCCTAACGAGGAGGTACACTGTTACTGGGCAAGATCAATGGCCTGATTCGCCATTACCTCCGCAAGGGAACGGACTTGCCACTGACCCGTTAAGAAGAGCTAGATGCCATTACCTTCGAGCTGAACATACACCTCCGGAAGCGCTTCGACTTCAAATGCCCTACCGAGGTGATGAACAAACTGATCGCAAAACACGGTAATGCACCGGCCCCAATCCAATAGGGGGGTTGCACTCAGTATCCTTGTAGACTTGGAAGTAACGGATGCAAGTCTTATTGATCGACGTTGCTTCCCTTGCCATGGAGCCACTTCGTTCAGTGTACTGCCTTAACGGGGTGTCCGCTGTTGGTGGGCAAAATCAGGGCTTTTGACACCACGGCTACCGCACGGCGCTTACCTCTGGGGCGAGCTCCGTCTCATGGTCTTCCACCATGGCGTCCTGCCTTGGCGAGAAATGCATATTTGAATATAGGAAATTTCAAGAAACCTAATAATAGCCGAGTCGAGACATGCGCGAGAAGCAATCGTTAGTTCAGTGCGACACTCTGCGTCGCATTAACGAGACACCAGACTCGATAATCAGCGCACCTCGCTGCACCCTCCCCTCTATCGCGCCCTGCTTCACGCCGGAATTTTCCGCGCCATTCGCCAACGCTTATGTCTACCGCCTGACTGAACTGATACCGAGCTTCAAGAAATTCATACGCCTACGTAAGACATTGCCGCCAAATCCCAAAATCCACTTTCCCCAACCCCATGAGAAATTTCCGCCCCAGCACGGAAAATTCCGGTTTTTCTGAGCCACATCAACGATAAATTACTGATTTGTAAAGAAAGTGTTGATAATCGAGGCTCTGCTTCGCGCTCACATTCAGGGATATAAAAAACTAATGTTGCACTGCAGCATCAACAGGCGTAAGACTGTCATGAGGTTCCTTTACGTGGAGAGCACAATGACTCAACAACCTGCCTGGTCTGAGTTGGTCCCGACGACACCTGCTGCGATGTTCGATGTCTGGAAGCTGGGGACGACATCGGTGGAGATGTGGTCGACGGCGATGTCGACCATCATGTCGCGCACGCAGTTGTGGGGGACGCAGTCACCGCTGGATCCGAAGATGATCGCGGAGAACCAGAAGATGGTGTCGGAGAAGATCGCCGCCAGCTGGGAGATGTGGTTCGTGATGCAGAAGGCGTGGATGAACGCGATGTCGGGTGGCAAGGTCGTGCCGTGGTGGACGACGGGCACGCAGTTCATCAAGCCGCTGCACAAGCGCACGACGGCCAATTCACGGCGTCTGTCGTGAGTCTGCGATACCCTTGCGCGAGCCTGGCGAGATGATGGATGAGAGCGAAGACCAGTGGCGGTGGGCGGATGACGCTCACCGCCACTGGCGTTATGGCCGAGAGGTCACCCTTGAGTGGCGGAGGTGACTGTGCGGCTGGCTTGCGTGTCCAGACAGGCTTGCCAGATGCGCTCCGCGACTTGTTGTTCGTGCTCGGCATGCCGAAACAGGCAGATATCCAGCGGAGCGGTGTGGCGGTCATCCCCGACGATGCGCAGGCGACCGACGTTGAGTTCATCCCGTACGGCGCGCTCCGGTACCCAGGCGATACCGCTGCCGGCCAGGGCTCCGCGCTTGAGCACGTCTGACATCGAGCATTCGTAGCAGAAGTTGAGGCGTGCCGAGAGGGATTCCCGATTGAGGATCAGCGCGGTGAGCCGCCCGAGATAGCTGTCACTGGAGTAGCAGAGGTACGGTTGCGGAGTGTCGCTTTCCAGCGAGAACAACGTCTGCCCTGCCTCATCTACCGCACTCACCGGCACCAGACGCTCGGACTCCAGCACGATGGAGGGATAGCGCACCATGTCGGTGAGCGTCGGCAGCAATGGGCTGTTGTAGGCGAGCATCAGATCACAGTTGCCGCTGATCAGCGCATCGACACAGCCGGCGACGTGGTCCGGCACGATACGCGCCTTGAGCTTGCCCAGCCGGGTCTGGAGCTGTTCATGCCAGTCGACGAAGAAGCTGACCGCCAGCGTGTGGGAGGCCGAGATCGACACCACCTCTTCGATCTTGGGCACGAAGCCCAGTGCTTCTTCCCGCCCGACCCGCAATACCGAGAGCACATCCTGCGCCGTCCGCTGGAAGGACTCGCCGGCCGGTGTCAGCCCAACCGGAAACAGGCTGCGATCAATCAGGGTCGCGCCCACCCAGTATTCCAGATTGCGTATCCGGCGGCTGAAGGCCGGCTGAGTCACGTTGCGCAACTCAGCCGCGCGCGAGAAATTGCGCGTGACGGCCAGCGTGAGGAAGTCTTCCAGCCAGTTCATTTCCACAGCGATTTCCTGGAGTGAGGCATATAGCGCCGCAGTATAGCGTGGCTGGTCTTCCTGTCCTCTTGCATGCCTTCCTTCCTTCCTTCCTTCCTTCCGCGTAGTCAGTGCTGTCTGTTTCCCTCGCTGTTTTTACAGCGCCACATTCTCCACCTCGACGTCTTTAGCACGAGGTCTTCGGCACGAGGTCTTCGGGCTATTGCGCCATGGCGATGCAGCGGCGAGCCAGTATCTCCGAGGGGTCCAGCAAGGCCACGCGCTCACGCAGCGCTTTCGGCAGTTCGATCAGCGGCAGCTCCGTACAGCCCAGAATGACCACCTCTGCCCCCTGGGCCAGCAGGTGCTCGATGGCGGCTTCCAACTTCAGACTGCATTCGCCTGAGGTGTGGCCCGCCTTGACGCCCTGCTGCCCGTAGATGGCGTCCATCACGCAAGCCTGATGGGAGGCGTCCGGCACCAGCGTCTCACGCCCCGAGGCTTCGAGGATGTCGTGGTAGACCCGACTGGCCACGGTGCCACTGGTCGCGAGCAGCCCGACCCGCGCCACCGGCGTCTCCCGCGCGGCGATATGATCAACCACCGCCGTCAGCATGTTGATGATCGGGATGCCGATATAGGGCTGGATACGCGCCACGAAGGCATGCGCGGTATTACAGGGAATCGCGATGGCATTGGCACCGTCCGCTTCCAGTCGCTGACAGGTGGCGAGCATCGGGATGCTCGGGTCTTCCCCGTTGCCGATCAGATTGGCGGTGCGATCGGGAATCTGCGGATTCTGCTCCACCACCATCTTGAGGTGATCCTGATCGCGCTCAGCACGTGTCAGTCCCACCACCTTGCGCATGAAGTCCACCGTCGCAGCGGGCCCGACGCCGCCCAGCACGCCCAGCTTGAACTGCCGCCCTTCCTGCTCGCGATCATGTCCCAGCGCGTACTCGGCGTAGATTCGATTGGAATCCAGCAACGGCACCGGAATCAGGGGCTGCAGCGAGGCCATCATCACCGGGATCTCGCTCAGGCCCGGCACGATGATCTCGGCTCCCTGACGAATGAGATCATCGCAGGCTTCCATCAGCTGCTGCAGACATTCACCGCCATGATGGCCGCTCTTGATGCCGGTCGGGCCATAGATGGCCTCCATCAATGCCTCACGCTGCACGCGCGCCTCCGGGTAGAGCACCTCGAGCTCCGCGCCGGGCTCGGCACCTTCCGGTCGGGTCATGGGCTCGGATACGGGCCCGGACAGACGACGCGTGAAGATGCCAGAGGCGCGCACGTAGCTTGAGGTCAGCACGCCGATCTTGCGAACGTCAGGGTACTCGCGGCGAATGCGGTCCTGCAGTGCCTCGAAGATATCCACCACGTTCACGCTGATTTCCGGGGTGATCTCGGCCAGGAAGGTATGCGAGAGAAAGCATGGCACCAGCGCATTCTCGACCTTGCCCTGCATGTCCTTGAGCACGTTGTAGACATAGAACTTGCGGCGCAGCGGGTCATAGCCCTCTTCCGCGATGCCGGGGCCATCCTCGAAGTGACGTTGTTCGAAGGCGATGTCCACTCGGCGCGGGGGCTTGCAGTACTGGGCCGCTCGCACGGTCTTGAGCAATACATCCGCGCTGCCCAGCGCTCCGAGCCCGCCGACCACACCGTAGCGGGTGACGGTGTCCGGCGCGTTGCGGGGCCCGCCAGCAGCGAGTCCAGCCGCAGAAAGCCGATTGACAGAAAGCCGTGTGGCAGACGCTTCCATGGCGCGATTCTCCTGACCATCTTTGACATGCCTGTCGGCCTGAGGGCGACAGATTCCTGGGGAAGGACGACCGGCAGCGCCTCCTGGCTGCCGGTCAGTGGGAAGTGAAGGCCACTTCCCTCCATCAGCGCGACGCTCAGCTCAAGGTCGAACGCATCACGTGTGGGGTGTTGAAGACCTCTTCGTCGAGTGCCTTCTCGCTCTTGGCGACCAGACAGCTGACGGCGCAGTCGCCGGCCACGTTCAGCCCGGTACGTGCCATGTCGAGCACACGGTCGATCCCGGCGATGATGGCGACCCCTTCCAGCGGCAGGCCGACGGAGGTCAGCACCAGCGAGAGCATGATCAGCCCCGCCCCCGGCACGCCCGCCGTGCCGATGGAGCCCAGGGTGGCGGTCATGATGATGGTGACGTACTCGGTCATGCCCAGATCGACACCGTAGGCCTGGGCGATGAACAGCGCGCAGACACCCTGATACAGCGCGGTGCCATCCATGTTGATGGTCGCGCCCAGCGGCAGCACGAAGCTCGAGACGCTGCGCTTGACGCCCAGATTCTGCTCGGCGGCCATCATGGTCACCGGCAGGGTGCCGGAGCTTGAGGTGCTGGTGAAGGCGAGCATGATCGGCTCGACACTGCCCTGGAAATACCGCACGGGATTGAGGTGCGCGACGAAGCGCAGCAGGCCGCCATACACCACCACGGCGTGCACGATGCAGCCCAGATAGACGATGGCGATCACCTTGGCCAGCGGCGCGAGCATCGCCAGCCCGTAGGTTCCGGCGACCCAGGCCATCAGCGCGAAGACACCGTAGGGCGTGAAGGCGATGACGATGCTGGTCATGCGGTAGATGATTTCCGCGGCGGACTCGAAGAACACGCGCACTGGATGCGCCTTCTCCCCGACCAGCGTGATGGAGAGGCCGAACAGGATCGCAAAGACGATGATCTGCAGCACATTGCCCTCGGCGAAGGCCTCGACGGCATTGGTCGGCACCAAGCCAAGCAATGTCTCGACGGCGGTCGGCGCTTCCCGCACCTCGACACCGGCGGCGCTGCCCAGGTCGATACCCACGCCCGGCTGGAAGAGAGCCGCCAGCCCCAGGCCGATGGTGATCGCCACCGCCGTCATGCCCAGATACAGCCCCAGTGTCTTGAGACTCAGTCGCCCCAGGCGGGAAAGGTTGTCAAGCGAGGCCACGCCGGTGACCAGCGAGACGAAGACCAGCGGCACGATCAGCATCTTGATCGCGCGGATGAACAGATCGCCCAGCGGCTTGATGTCGGCGGCGATATCGGCGCGGCCGGTCTGGTTGAGCAGGATGCCCAACCCAAGGCCCAGCACCAGTGCAATGAAGATCTGTTTCCAGAGCGGCAAGCCTGTCCACGGGGACAGCAAGCGCGCGACAGGACCAGAGGTGCGCGAATCGCGCTCGGCGAACGAATCAGTATCAGCCATGAGGTAAACCCTGCTTGTCATTGTTGTTTGCTGCGCGTTGAGGCGACGCAGAATGCGGGGTCATGGTGATACAGCGCGAACAGGTCCGACCAATTCTTTATTTTGATTTTCCATGCAAGATTTGCATGACGATGCTGCGATGGGGCTCGACGGGCAGTGAGAAGGTGCCAGAAACGCAAGAACCCCGCTCCAGGAGCGGGGTTCTGATCAGACATTGCCGGCGGCAACAGGCACGCAGACTGTGTCATCCAGTGTCGCCGAGTTTCAAGACCGAGTGTTCAGCCGTGCAGACGGAAGCGACAGGTTCGGGATCGACACGTCAGGCGTCCGGCAGGCCAAGCGCCTTCTGCACAGCAGGCCAGGCGGGTTCGCCATCTCGAGTGGTCACGCCTTCCAGCCAGCCCTTGACCTTGGCGGGATTGGCCTTCATCCAGGTGCCAGCCACCTCTTCCTGCGGGCGCTCTTCCTTGCCAAAGCCATAGATCAGCTCGCTCTGCTCCTCGGAGGTGAAGGCGATCTGATCCAGAAAGACGGTGGCGTTGGGATGCGCTTCGGACCATTTCTTGTTGGCCAGGGTCTTCACGTCACTGGCGCCGCCACCCGGGCCCCACAGGTCCTTGGGGTCCTCCAGGAAGACCATGTCGTATTCGACCCCCATCCAGTGGGGGGTCCAGCCGACGAACATGACCCACTCATCGCGCTTGATGGCATTGGCCACCGTCCCCAGCATGCCGGCGGTGGAGGATTCCTTGAGGTCCCAGTCACCCAGGCCGTAGATGTCTTCGTCGACGGCACGGTTGGCGATCTCGCTGGAGCCCGAGCCGATCTCGATGGAGTAGATGGTCTTGTCGAACTTGTCGGCGAATTCCGGCTTGTCGACATCGTTCAGTGAGGTGACGCCGGCTTCGGCCACATAACGCGGTACGGCGAAATTGGCTCGCGCGCCGTTCACGTTGTTGCCCAGATCGACCATGGCGCCTTTTTCCATCGCCGCGTTGTACATGGTGCTCTGCCCCGGCAGCCAGGCGGCCAGATAGACATCCACTTCCCCGAGCGAGATGCCTTCATAGGTGATCTGCGCGCCCAGCTGACGCGTGGTGGGGGAATAGCCCAGCGCCTCGAAGATCTCGGAGGCGATTTCGGTCTTCATGGTCACGCCTGGCCACGGCGGCGCCGCGAATACCACACTGGCCTCTTCCGCGGCGCTTGCCGGTGCCGAGAGGGTCGCCAGCAGCAGGCCACTGCCCGCCAGCGCCATGCGCAGCGGCAGGGGTTTCATCAGGTGGGACTTGGTGAAGGGGGACGACATAGTGGATTTTCCTCGTTGTTGTTATGGAGAAGCCATTGCCATGAAAATACTGGAAACAAGCGTTTGATTGAAGACGATCTCAGTATAAATTTCACTTCTGCAAAACGCACTTCCCACAAAGAAATCACAATACGAGCAGACAACGCTTACCTTAAGCGCGATCGTTGGATCGATACAAGGCTCAGCGGCCAACGACGCGCATGAAAAAGCCCCCGCCATTGAGGAAAAATGACGGGGGCTTTTCATGACGATATGGCGCTGATGATCAGACGCTGACAATCAGACGCTGACAATCAGAAGCTGGCGACCTCTTCCGGACGCAGGAAGCGACATTCGCCGGGTTCCAGCTCCGGGTCCAGCTCCACGTCGCCGATGGCTTCACGGTGCAGGGCTTCGACATGATTGCCGATGGCCGCGAACATGCGCTTGACCTGGTGATAGCGGCCTTCGGTGATCCACAGCAGACCCACGGTGGCCGTTTCCATCTCCAGGCGTGCCGGACGCGTTGGCTTCTCTTCGCCGTCCAGCATCAGGCCGTGTTCGAAATCTTCCACGGCACGCGCCAGCTCATCCCCTTCCAGCGGGCGCGCCAGGGTCACGCGATAACGCTTGGCACAGGCTTTCTTGGGTGAGGTGACGCGGTGGTTCCACTGGCCGTCATCCGTCATCAACACCAGACCGGTGGTGTCGACATCGAGACGCCCGACGATGCTCAGGCGCTCGACATTGGGCAGCTCGATCAGGTCGTGCGCGCGCTCGTACAGGCCCGGCTTGGTGGTGCATTCGACATTGGCCGGCTTGTGGAGCATCAGATAGCGCAGGCCCATCAGTTCCAGGTGCTCGCCGTTCCATTCGACGCGCATGCCATCCTTGACGGCACGCGCGGTGTTCTTGACTACCTCACCATCCACGGTGACATCGCCGCGATGCACGACCTTCTTGGCATCGCTGCGGCTGAGATCCGTGGTTTCGGTAAGGAATTTGTCCAGGCGCATCAGGCCTCCAGAGTGAAATGATCGGCGTCCATCCACGCCGGAAACTTGGTTCGAAACTCGTCGAGGGCGCCGCGTTCAAGCGTCACCGTCTCGATGAAGGGTTGGTCTGGCGCGGGGTCGAGGATGGGCTCGCCCTTGAAATCGCAGACCATGGAATCGCCGGTATAGTGCAGCCCGTTGGCATCGTCACCCACTCGGTTGACGCCCACCACATAGGCCAGATTCTCGATGGCGCGCGCCTGAAGCAGGGTGCGCCACGGATGCCGCCGTACGCCCGGCCAATTGGCCACGCACAGCAGCAGGTCATATTCGAAGGCGCTGCCGGTGGCACACTCCGCCGCGCTCATGCCGCCAATCACGGGGCGTTGACGCAGCCAGGTCGGGAAGCGCAGGTCATAGCAGACGGACAGCTGGATCCGGAAGCCGTTGAGCTCGACGATCACCCGCTCATTGCCCATGCCATAACGCTCATGCTCGCCTGCCATGCGAAACAGATGGCGCTTGTCGTAATGCCTCAGCTCACCACTCGGCGTGGCCCACAGCATGCGGTTGTAGCACTCGTCTCCCTCGAGTACCGCAATGCTGCCCGTCATCACGCAACCGCGCGCGACAGCCTGCGCCTTGAGCCAGGCGACACTCTCGCTGGTCTCCATCGGCTCGGCCATCTCACGGGAATTCATGGTGAAGCCGGTGGCGAACATCTCGGGCAGCACGATGAGGTCGGTCAGGGCATTGTGGCCGTCAGGGCCGGCCGTCAGGCCAGCGGCGTCCAGCTGCTCGCCCAGCAGGCGACAGTTCTCTGCCGGGTCTTCCCAGCGCAGATCGGCCTGCACCAGGCTGACACGCAACTTGCCTGCGTCTTCCCACGTTGCTGATGGATTCGTCACTGTCATGCCGTCTCCCTGATCCTCGGTCATCTTGCCCTCATGCCGCCCTCCCGGGACACGCCTTGCGGGTGATGGAGGGCGTGAGGCCTGCATGCCATCGCGAGCATGAATGCGCCCATTCTACCGTCTGTGGCGCTCAGATGTGAGAGGCAATGCGGGTACTGGCCGACAACTCCGCGCGGCTCAGCCAGCGGATGTGTGCATGAGTCGCCGATGATATATTGACCATCGACATGCTGCCGCGGCCTGAAGGCGCGACGCAGGCCATCGCTTCCCCTTATGCTGATGTTGCGCGGGGCTTGATGCCGGCTCCGTCAGCGCCGGCTGATGAAGCCCGGCGCATGGACCTCGGTCCGCCTGTCGCCCACGCGCGCTGTCACCCCCACTCATTCGTGCTCCAGGAGCCCTGCATGCCTCAGCTTCGCTTCCATGGCGTTACCCCCGCCCGTCTCGCCCCCGTCTCGCGCACGCTTGTCGACCAGCTCAGTGAGGCCACGGCGACGCCGCGCGATGAGTTCACGCTGGAGTGCATCAGCACGCAATATGTCTTCGACGGCCAGACGGTGGATGCCTTTCCCTTCGTCGAGGTGCTGTGGTTCGAACGCGGCCAGCAGGTCCGTGACGTCTGTGGCGAGGCCATCCACCAGGCAATGCGCGAAGCCGGCTACCCCGAGGCCGAGACCTTCTTCCTCGCGCTGAGCCCCTCGGGCTACTACATCGCGGGCAAGCCACTGGCTCAGGATGGCGAGAGTGACTCGCGATGAGCCAGGCGCAGAGCACGCCCGAGAGCGATGAAGCGGCAGCCCTGGCCCGTCGCGAAGGCCTCAAGGGGGTCGGCTACGGCCTGACGGCCTATGCCATGTGGGGCTGCTTTCCGCTGTACTTCGCGCTGTTTTCCGGCATCCCCGCCTGGGAGGTGTTGCTGCACCGCATCCTGTGGAGCTGCGTGTTTCTCATCCTCCTGATCAGCCTGCTGAAGCGCTGGTCACCGATTCGCAGCGCATTGTCCAGGCCACGGCAACTATGGCCGGGGCTGGCGTGCGCCTTGTTGATCGCGGCCAACTGGGGGATCTACATCTTCGCGGTGGAGCAGCATGAAGTGCTGCAGGCAAGCCTCGGCTACTTCCTGACGCCATTGGTCAACGTGGCACTGGGCATGCTGGTGCTCAAGGAGCGCCTGACTCGCCTGCAGGGCGTGGCGCTGGGGCTGGCGGCGCTGGGCCTGAGCCTGCAGTTTCTCAATCTCTCCGAGCTGCCCTGGATCACCCTTTCGCTGGCGCTGTCCTTCGGCACCTACGGGCTGCTGCGCAAGCGTGTCGCGCTGGATGGCCTGTCGGGGCTGTTCGTCGAGACGCTGATGCTGGCGCCCCTCGCCCTGCTGTTGATCGCGGGTCTGTGGCAGACAGGCGAGTCACGCTTTCTGGCCACGGGCATCGGCCCGCTGGAGCTGCCCGCCAGCGTGCTGCTGATGTCCAGCGGTATCCTGACGGCGCTTCCGCTGCTGGCCTTTGCCGGCGCGGCACGCCGCCTGCGCCTCGCCACCGTCGGCTTTCTGATGTACATCAATCCGAGCATGCAGTTCGCCATCGCGTTGCTGGTATTCCACGAGACCTTGCAGCCCTCGATGCTGCTCACCTTCGTGTTGATCTGGTCAGGGCTGGCGCTCTATTCGACCTCGACCCTGCTGGCACATCGCGCCGAAAGCCGCAGCCGACGGGCACTCAAGGGCGGCACCTCGTGACGCCTTGCCAGTCCACCGACTCTCCAGGAGGCCATTGATGCCGGACACGGCTGACGATACCTGGCGCGCGCGACTGCTGCGCTTTCTCCCCCGCCTGATCGCTTTCGCCTGGCGGGTGCTGGGCCAGTTCATCGCCAATCGTGGCGTACTGCTGGCGGGGGGAGTGGGCTACAACATCCTGCTCTCCAGCGTGCCGTTGTTCGCCCTGAGCTGCGTATTGCTGACGCATCTGGTCGATGAGTCACGTCTGATGAGCATCATCGCCATCCAGGTCCAGCATCTGGGACCCGGGCAGGAAGACGTGCTGCTGGATGCCGTGCGCAAGCTGCTGGACAACCGTGACGTGATCAGCTGGATCGGGATGGGGGGCTTGCTGTTCTTCGCCGGGCTGGCCTTTCGCATGCTGGAGGATGCCATCGCGCTGATCTTTCATCAGCACCCGGTGATTCGCAAACGCAGTGCCTGGATCTCGGCCCTGCTGCCCTATGCCTTCGTGATGGTGCTGGGGGCCGGCCTGCTGGCACTGACCCTGCTGGTGGCACTGGCCTCGGCGATGAATGATGCCCTGACCCTGCTGACGGGTATCGAGGTCACGCTCGGCGAGGCGGGCAGTGAAGTGATCTACCTGATCAGCATCGTCGGCATGTTCGGGCTGTTCAGCGCCATCTACAAGATCCTGCCCCAGACACGCGTCTCCACTCGCCGTGCACTGGTCGGCGGGCTGGTCGCGGCGACCCTGTGGGAGCTGACACGTCTGGCGCTGAGCTGGTACTTCACTCACCTGTCCTTCGTGGGCGCCATCTATGGCTCGCTGGCCACCTTGATCGTGTTGCTGCTGGGCCTGGAGGTTGGCGCCATCATCCTGCTGCTTGGCGCTCAGGTGATCGCGGAACTCGAGCAATGCTCACGCGAGAACATCCGCTGGTACCGCACGCCCAGCCGTACCCCTCTGACGCGTCTGCAATCCCGTCGCAACGCCATGCAACATGCCGGGGCGATCAGCGAAGAGGAACTGCCACCCGATGAGCCAGATGATGCGAAAAGGCCCGACGAACGCTGACCGGAATGGAAGCGGATGGAGATAAGGCTAGAGAGAAATGGATAGAGAGATAGAGAGATAGAAAAAAGAGAGAGAAAAAAGAGAGATACCACGCAAAAAACCGCCCCTCAGGGCGGTTTTTTCATTGGCGCACCCCCCTGCTGAGGGGATGCGCCTTCACGCCATAGCTGCCTCACCTAAAAGAGCCGAGGGCAGCTGGCGAGCGTCTCAGCTGTCGAGAGACGCCTCAAGGGTGATCTCGGCTGTGAACAGCTTGGAGATCGGGCAGCCGGCCTTGGCCTTCTCGGCGGTCGCCTGGAAGTCCGCGTCACTGATGCCCGGCACCTTGGCCTTGGTCACCAGCGCGATCCTGGTGACGCTGAAACCGCTGTCATCCTTGTCCAGATGCACGGTCGCGCGGGTATCGATGGCGCTCGGCTCATAGCCTGCCTCTCCCAGCATCATCGACAGCGCCATGGAGAAGCAGCTGGCGTGCGCTGCGCCGATCAACTCTTCAGGATTGGTACCCGCGCCGTCTTCGAAACGCGTATTGAAACCATAGGGCTGATCCTTGAGGGCACCGCTTTCACTGCTGACGGTACCTTTACCCTGCTTGACGCTACCTTCCCAATGCGCGGAACCGGTTTTCTTGATCGTCATGCGTGTCTCCTTGACTGGGTGAACTCTCAGGGGGCCGTTGCCCTCTCCCCATCACATTGTCATGCCAGGCGACGACTTCAAGGGTCCGACACCAGATAACCGCCCTGACCACCGGATACGCAAGCCACCTCACCCGCCAGCGATGCAGGAACGTCAGCGAGAGTTGATTTCTCGTCATCTGCCCCGATCTCTCTTCCATCAGCGTCCAGTACAGCGCAACGTCTGGATGTCTCTTGCACAACGAGCAAGCACTCATTGACTTGCTCACGGAATGGCCTGGCCCATGCTCCACGCCGTTTCCCTAAAGGAGCACTCGACATGTCATTCACGACCCCTTCGCCCTTCCGAGCAGGCACTTCACGCAAGACGCGCTACGGTGTCGGCATCGCCGCCGTGATGCTGGGCTGCCTGAGCCTGTCCCCGGCCTATGCCTTTGACGAAATGAATACCGAGACGGGAGTCAGTGGTGCCGCTGCCTCCCAGCACTCCTCGAACGGCGAGCCGACCACCAGCCACTCCACGCGTACCGCTGATGATTCCCGCGACAATGGGGCGAACTACCAGCAGCACCAGCAGCCCGAGGCCAGCCAGCAATCCAAGGATGAGGCCAAGCGTCAGGTACAGAAAAGCCTCGACGGCGGAGATATCGGAAGCCAGGGGGGACGACATGCCAATACTGGCCAGGCCAAGCCGACCGAGAACTGGTTCGGCTGCCCACCTTCCGGCGGCAAGCAGACTGCCCAATGTGACGGCAAGTGATCGCCCGGGCTGAGCCCTCGCCCTAGACACGATTCCCGCGGATGAAACAGGCCCCGCAACCCTAGGTTGCGGGGCCTGTTTCGTTGCATGCACATGCGTGGGTGCAGGGCATGTGCATGGAAAGCAGTACACCGTTGCCACAATATGCAGCAACCGTGAAGTGATTACGAAAACCCCTTGATATTCAGGCAATTACGCAATCAAGTTGTCGAAACGACAACACTCTCCTTCCAGTGATCCCGCTTGTGACACCCCACCTCGGCAGGCACGATATATCGCATACAGATGATCCGTCGATCATCCCTCAAGGCCACTGCACGGCGTCTGCATGACGCCAGCACTGCATCGATTTCCGTCTTGTTCAGTACGCAGTCAGTGCAGGTCCCACGACCGGATACGACAGCGGAGTCATCTCCGCAGGAGAGTTACGCATGACAGACACCAAGACACTGTTCACCGCCCATACGCTTGGCGAGCTTGAGCTTCGCAATCGCCTGGTGCTCGCGCCGATGACCCGTACCAGTGCCCAGGAGGATGGCCTGGTCCACTTCGACATGGTCGATTACTACCGCGATTTCGCGCGCGGCGATTTCTCGTTGTTGGTCACCGAGGGCCTGTACACCGATGAGGCCTTCAGCCAGGGCTACGCCAATCAGCCGGGACTGGCCACTCAGGCCCAGCAGGACAGCTGGCGCCCGGTGGTCGAGGCCGTGCATCAACAAGGCGGCCGACTCATCGCCCAGTTGATGCATGCCGGCGCCCAGACTCAGCACAACCGCTTCAAGGATGAGGTGGTCGCGCCCTCAGAGAGCCGGGCCAGTGGCGAGATGCTCAGCTTCTACGGCGGCTCCGGCCCCTTCCCGCTGGCTCGCGAGATCACCGAATCGGAGATTCACGAGGCCATCGCCGGCTTTGCCACCAGTGCTCGCCTGGCCAGGGAAGCTGGCTTTGACGGGGTCGAGCTGCACGGTGCCAACGGCTACCTGATCCACCAGTTCATCAGTGAGCGCTTCAACCAGCGCGACGATGCCTGGGGCGGCGATGCCACTGCCCGGCTGGCCTTCCCGCTCGCGGTGATCCGCAGTGTGCGTGAGGCCGTCGGCGACGACTTCCCACTCGGCATGCGGCTGTCGCAGGGCACCGTGACCGAGCCGGACCTCAGCTGGGCCGGTGGGCCTGACGCGGCTCGTGCGCGCTTCTCGCACCTGATCGAGGCTGGCCTGGACTTCCTGCACCTGACGGGTGGCGATGTCGCCGCGCCCGCCTTCCCCGAGGCAGCGAATGCTGACGAGCGCTCGCTGAGCCTGACGGCGCTTGCCGACCAATCGCGCAAGGCACTGGAGTCAGACATCACGCTGATCACCAATGGCGGCGTGGACAGCTCCGAGAAGGCAGTGGCGGCGCTTGAGCACGCCGACCTGGTCGCGATCGGGCGTTCGGCACTGGCCAACCACGACTGGCCCAAGCGCGTGAAACGCGACACCTGCCTGACGCCCTTCGACTTCGCGATGCTGTCTCCATTGGCCACCCTGGCCAACGAGGAAGACTGGCGCATCGCCAACGACAAGCCGGCCAACTGCGAAGGCCGCTGCTGATGTCGGCAGACTGAAGCAGGACGCAGCGGGCCCCGCCACTCAGTGGCGGGGCCCGCTGCGTTGGAAACCCGTCAAGCCTTGAAGGGCGCTTCTGCACTGAAGGCCAGCCCCGCCGATGCCGGCGGTCTGATGCTCGTCATGCCGCGCAAGGTGCTCAAGTGCTGCGCCGTCAGGCCTCTCGCGGCTTCCGACGCCTCGTGCTCTCGCTCATCCTGCGTCTCGCTCAGCAGCGACGGATAGTGCCGCGCCCACTCGGCCAGCTCCTCAAGCCCCGTGGCAAGACTGACCACTGGCCGAAATCCGGTCAGCGCCTGGAGTGCCGAGGTGTCAGCCCAGGTGCGCTCGACATCGCCCGGCTGCATCGGCAGCAGACGTCTGCGGGCCGTGATGCACAGCGCCGCTTCCAGTCCGTTGATGAAGTCTCCCAGCGCGATGGGCTCGCCACGGCCGAGATTGAGCACCCGTGACGGTGCCGCGCTGGACACCTGAGCGGGTGGCAGCGGCATGAGACGGAAGATGCCCTCCACGATGTCACTGACATGGGTGAAGTCACGTGCCATCTGCCCCCGGTTGTAGACATCGATCACCTCACCGGCCAGCAGCTTGCGCGCGAATCGCAGCGGCGCCATGTCCGGTCGGCCGCGCGCGCCATAGACGGTGAAGAAACGCAGCCCCGTCACCGGCATGCCATAGAGGTGCGAGTAACTGTAGGCCATCAGCTCATTGGCTCGCTTGGTGGCGGCATACAGCGACAGCGGCCGCTCCCCCACCTGGGCTTCCTGCAGAGGCTGAGCGGCGTCATCCCCGTAGACGGAGCTGCTGGAGGCGTAGAGCAGATGACTCGGACGCGCGGCACGGCACGCCTCGAGAAGGTTGACGAAGCCGACCAGATTGCTGTCGACGTAATCGAAGGGCTGGCTGATGGAATGCCGCACCCCGGCCTGGGCGGCCAGGTTGACGACCACCTCGAAGCCCTCGTCCTTCATCAAGGCGAGCAACGCCTCGCGCTCGACCAGATCCAGCGGCACGAAGCGGAAACTGCCCGGCCGGCGGCCATCGCCGCACTCTCCCGCACACTGGCTGGCCAACGTCTCGAGGCGCGCCAGACGATGCCTCTTCAGCGCCAGCGGATAATAGGGATTGAGGTTGTCGAGTCCGACGACCTGCATGCCTTCCTGCAAAAGGCGCTCGCACAGCGCGGCGCCGATGAAGCCTGCGGCTCCCGTGACCAGAATCTTCATGCTCATTGTCTCTCCTGCGCGGACATGTCCCGCTTTGATGACGCGGACAGCAAGCCGCCCAACGCCGCTGCGGGAATCGTCATCACTCGATGGCGTCCCTGATGGAAGATCCGTGAGGTATCCGCCTTGCCATCCGCTGCCGCCTGACACCAGTCGCGCATGCCGGCCAGCGGGCCTTGCGTGCCTGGCAGACGCAGACACTTCTCCGCCTCGATCACCAGCCAGCCATCCGGATGCGCCGCCTGCCAGGCGCTAAGCGACCCCGCATCCCGCGTGAGCGTCTCCAGTGGCCGGGTCAGACGGCCGGTGAATTGCCAGGTCGCTTGATAGTCCCAGCCGACGACAGCCACCTGCTGGCCAGCCTGCTGTCGGCCATTGATCCATTGCGCGATGGCGGTCTGATCCAGATGCGGCCACAGCGGGCGCAATGTCAGGCTCAACAGACAGGTCACCAGCAATACGCTGCCCAGCACCAGACGGCGCTGCGCATTCAGGACGCCGTCGTGGCGGGTCTGCACACCCGACACCTGACGCGCACTGATTGCCCCAGACGTCGCGCTGGACGGCCACAGGCCTGACATCAATGCCAGCAAGCCCGCGCCAGCCAGGAAACTCGACAGGCTGGCACTGCTTGAGGCCACCAGTGCAGAGTCCGCCGACCATCGTGCAAGATCTGTCGGCGCCAGTGACGGCATCACGATGACCGCCAGTGCCAGACTGGCAACGCCCAGTCCACCGCTTGTCATCGCCAGCAGCCGCAGCGCCCCATGAGCCGGTGGCTGACGAAGCGCCGCCCAGGCCAGCAACAGGCTCAGCGGCACCAGCAGCGGCATCAGGTAATGCACCTGCTTGCCGGAGATGAGCGAGAAGATCAGCAGGCCACTCAGCGCCCAGACGCGTCCCAGCCTCAGCAATGGCCGCTCGGCCGTCGGCCGCTGGGCAATCGAGGCCAGAAACCCTTCCAGCAGCAGACGCGGGCGCAGGCTGAACGGGAAGATCAACACCACAAGCCATGGCAGATACCACCACAGCGGCCGCGCATGATCCTGCGCGGCGACGACCCGATGCGCCGTCTGCCCCCACAGCAGGTCCTCCACGTAGCTGGCCGGCCCGGTGATGACGGCGGGCAGCAACCACACGCACAGCACCACGAGCCCCAGCAGCAGACTCATTCCCCAGCCGCGCCACTCGCCGGCCCAGACCTGGCGGGCCTTCGCCTGAGTCCACCAGGGGCGCGAGCCGACCACCACAGCAAACCACAACAGCGCCACCGGCCCCTTGGCCAGCAGGGCAAGTCCCAGCCACAGCCCACTCTCCGCCACCGCCTTCCCGGGCAAGGGCTGAGCCCCCTGTGGCGAACACCAGGGCCGCAGCGCCCCCAGCAGACAGGTGGTCAGCAGTACATCGAACATCAAGGCCTGGCTGTAGAGCATCCACATCAGGCAACCGGCGAGCGTCCAGCGGGTCAGAGAGACCCACTGCTCACGCATCTGCCATTCATCGCCCTCCCCCGCGGCCACCGGCCACAGGTTGCGAGCGACGCGTCCCAGCTGCCAGATCCCCAGCAGACTGACCAGCGGCATCAGCACTTTCGGCCAGACTTCATTGACCCCGAAGACCGCCCAGCCGGCGTGGATCAACCAGAACAACAGCACCGGTTTGTCCGCGTAGGGAGCGCCATTCATGCTCGAGACGAACCAGTGACCGGAATGCCACATCTCCCACGCCACCGAGACATAGCGGGTTTCATCGATGGGCAGATAGGGTCGCGCCAGCGCTCCTGCCATCAGCAGGGTCAGCCACAGTGCCCAGCACAGCCGCTCGCTGGCAAACAGGTTGGCCCCTGAGCTGACGGCGCTTTCGGCCAGCGCCATCGCCTTGCGCCAGCGGCCAGCCCGGGTGGCGGGCTCCGTCTCGCTGCGCTTGATCACACGTGAGCGGGGTGTCTGACGTTTCATGGGCGGGCCTCCGTCATCACGTCATGGCGCCCGGGGAGACCGATCAACCGCGCCGCCTCATCGGAGACCGAAGTCGGCGCCAGATACATCGGCGCGGCATCGGCATCGCCACGACACGCCAGCGCCGCTCCTCCGGGCAGCAGGGCCCAATGTTCATCCGGTTCACTCAGCGTGATGGCCTGCGTTGCCTCCAGGCAGGCATGCCGCTTGAGCATCCTGGGAGTCATCAGGGCCCAGCGGTGCTGCGGTGCCGCTTGCAGCCAGGCATACAGCCGCGAGAACTGGTCCGCCTCCGACGTCTTGTAGCCGAAGTGCCATAGCGGCTGGCGCGCCTGCAGGAGGTACTGCTCCCGGAAGTCAGGGATCGCCAGCGCCTGGTGATCACTTTGCTCGGCGACCTGAGCCATCAGTGCCGCCGGATTGCGCACCGGGTCCATCAGTCGCGCGCCCCAGGTCCCCCACAGGACCCAGAAGACCACCAGCCAGCTGCCCAGCGCGAGCAGGCCACCGCGCGGTTTCCACCATGCGCACAGCGCCACGCCAGCCCCTCCCAGAAGCCCCCACCATCCCCAGGGCACCAGGCCTTCCTGCTCGGCAAGCCTCGTCAATGCCGGAAGGCCAGCGGCCCCCAGCAGTGCCGCGCCCAGAAAGATGCCGGCAAGTCCAGCGCACAGCACGAAGGCCAGCCAGGCGACATGCCGCTTTCTGGACAGGCCGGGCAACAAGGGCGCCAGACCGACCACCAGCAGCGGCAGCGCCGGCAGGAGGTAGACGCCCCGCTTGCCGGGAGACAGCGAGAAGAACACCACGATCAAGACCGCACCGCTCAACGGCAGCCAGACGCGCAGATCACGACGCCACAAGCGGGTGGCGAGTGCCTTCGGCCACCAGGGCAGCGTCAACAGCAGCGGCATCCACGCCCAGGGAATCACCTGGGTCAGGAAGTAGTGCCAGGGCTTGAGGTGGTGCCAGCTGTCGGCGTAGCGCTCGGCGGTCTGCTTGAGCAGGATATTGTCGCGATAGGCTGCCAGCTCCGGGTCGGCAGAGAGCAGCGACATCACCAGCATCGGCCCGACCCAGGCCAGTGGTGCTGCCAGCAACCAGCAGAGCCCGATCCACAGCTCACGCCAGGACAGCTGACCGGCACGCTGGCCACCGCTGCGCCAGCGCGACGCTCGGCGCATGGCCAGCAGCCAGAACGGCAACATCAGGAGCGGCAGGAAGCCGACTCCCTTGGTGATGATGCCCAGTCCCATCGCGAAACAGCCAAGATGGAAGTAGCGCACACCATCATCGAGCAGTGCATGGCGCAGCAGCCCCCAGCAGCCGAGCATGATGAAGGCGGTGACCAGCATGTCGATCTGCGCGGTACGTGCCTGCAGCACGAACTGCAGCGTGGCGATCAGCCACAGGCCGGCGATGAAGGCGACGCGCTTCCCGTGCAGGCGACGGATCAGATCCACGCTCAGCGCCAGCGTCACCACCCCGGCGACCAGCGACGGCAAGGCGAAGCCGATGCGGATGTCGCCACTCACGCCGGTGGCCAGGCCACTGAGCCACATGAAGATCGGCGGCTTGTCGGGATACAGCTCTCCCCCGCGATGCGGCAGCCACCAGTGGCCAGTGACCCACATCTCGAGACCGTTGAGCGCGAAGCGTGGCTCATCCGCCGGCCAGGGCATGCGCATGCCGAGCCCGATGGCCGACACCAGCAGATACAGCAGCGCAAGGCTCCACCAGGGGTGGCGGGCGAGGCGTTGATAGAGACGGGCTTGAAGCATCGTGGTCATGCGCACGATGCCTTGTGCCGAGCACTTAGTGCCTCGAGTCGCGCCACCTCATGGGTGAGTCGGGCATTCTCCTCCGCGAGTCGAGCGTGCTCGGCCCGCAGCCGACTATCGCCGGCCGCGAGGAGTGAGCCCTCCGGCTCGCAGGCCTTTGAGGAAGCGGTGGGCTTCTCGACGCTCGATGCATCGTCACTGGCCGCCTGCTGGCGTGAGGCGCGGTCCCGCTTGATCAGGCTCAGGTTACGCAGATAGATGAGGAGCCCGGCCCCCTGGCCGGCGATGAACACCGGGTCCTGGCGGTGGATGGCATACGCCAGCAAGGTCATGCCGCCTGCCAGCGAGAACCACCAGAAGGCGCGCGGCACGATGGAACGACGCGCCTTCTCGCTGGCCAGCCACTGGATGATGAAGCGCGCCGAGAACAGCGCCTGACCACCGAAGCCGATGGCCACCCACCACGGATTGACATCCATCAGTGTGCTCCCCGCGCCACGCCGGCGTGAGGTGTGGCGATGCCAGAGAGATCGACCGCCCCAGCCGCCCTGCCGGTATCGATCCCCGACATGTCTCTGGCGGCATGCTCACCGACTTCCGATACATCACGGTTTCTGCATGCGGGATGGAGCGCGACCTCCAGCGGCGACAGCGTCTCACTGACGGCATTGCCGGAGAGATTCTGCAGCGGCGAGGGCAGGCGCGAGCGACGCACCAACCACATCACGCCGATGATGTCGCTGATGCCGACCCACAATCGATCGAAGAAGCCGTACTTGGAAACCCCGGCGACACGCTCACGATGGCGCACCGGCAAGGACTGCACCTTGCCGCCCTGGGCCCGCACCAACGCAGGCAGGAAACGGTGCATGTGATCGAAATACGGCAGACGCAGGAAGACGTCACGACGTGTGACCTTGATGCCGCAGCCGGTATCCGGCGTATCGTCATGCAGCAGCGCCTGGCGGATGGCATTGGCCAGTCGGGAGGACACGCGCTTGACGGCGTCATCGCGGCGTTCGGTGCGATGCCCCGCCACCATGTCCAGTCCCTCGAGACTGGCCAGTGACAGCATGTCCGGCAGGTCTGCCGGGTCGTTCTGGCCATCGCCATCCAGGGTCGCCAGCCATTCGCCACGCGCCAGGCGTGCGGCCTGCCACAAAGAGGTGCTCTGCCCGAAACTGGTGTCATGGTGATAGGGACGCAGCCGCGAATCTTCCAGGGCTGCCTGCGTGAGCCAGCGCCAGCTGTCATCGCTGGAGCCGTCATCGACCACGATGATCTCGTAACGCCGACCGGCGAGTGCCGCATGCACCTCGGCGATCAGCTTCGGCAGGTTGTCTCGCTCATCACGCCCGGGTATCAGCACCGAAATTCCCTCGCTCGAGGAATCCTCCTGCGCTGACACATGCGGTGAGCTGGGGGTGGGCATTGCGGTTGAGGACGGCATGGAACGGCTCCTGGCGAGGATGGGGCGGAGGACATGACGGCCAGTTGCCGGTGCCCCTGTTGATCTGGGCAGGCAGGCCGCGCGTTCCAGCAGAGACTGCGCGCGAACCATTAAGACAGCATTAAGTGAGGCTCAGATGACACCCGCCAATGCAGAAAGCCCCCGTCGCGCGGGGCGACGAGGGCTTCCTCAAGGGTCCATGATGCTGCCGGAGACGGTGCTGCAAAGGCCTCGGCGAGAGCCGGCGTCAAGGTCAGTCGTGATTCTGCCAGTGGTCCCGCCCCCACTGCCGGCGCTCGGCGGGCGTCAAGAATGACCAGACCACACAGCGACTGATCTTCTGTCCCTGGGACATCTCGATCACCCGCACCTCGCTGGCACCGCTTGCCGCCAATGCCTGCTTGATCCCCGGCAGACTGCTGGCATGCGCCACCAGCGAGCTGAACCACAGGCAGCGCGACGCCACGTCACGACTCTCGCTGACCATGCGCGTCACGAAGGCTTCCTCTCCTCCCGGACACCAGAGTTCGGCCGCCTGACCTGCGAAATTCAGCGCGGGTGCCGACTGGGCGCTGTGTCGGCGAGACCTGTCGACCCTGGATTTGTCGTCACCAGCCCGCTCCTGGCGAGTCCTGCCCTTGCGCGAGGCATTGCTGCGCTGCTGGCGCGACTTGTCCAGCCCCCGCCATTTGCGCTGCGCTTCACGCGCCATGTCAGCTTCGCTGGCATGGAATGGTGGATTGCACAGCACCAGATCGAAGCGTTCCGCCTGCCCCCAGAGCCCGGCGAAGAGCGCACGCCGATCCCGTTGCAGACGCAGCTCGATCTGACCACGCAGCACCACATTGGCCATCACGTTGCGGTGGGCCGATTCCAGCGCCGTGGCACTGATGTCACTGCCGACCATCTGCCAGCCGAAGCTGCGATTGGCCAGCAACGGATAGATGACATTCGCACCGACACCGACATCCAGCGCTCTGACTCGCTCCCCCGGGGGCAACTGCCCCCGCCCGTTGGCCTCGACCAGCAGGTCCGCCAGATAGTGCAGATAGTCGGCCCGGCCGGGAATCGGCGGACATAGATAGCCCGCGGGAATGTCCCAGTCGCTCACCCCGTAGTGATGACGGAGCAAGGCGCGATTGAGGGCCTTGACGGCCATCGGGTCCGAGAAATCGATCGAGGCGTTGCCGCCCGGTGTCGTGATGAGAAAGGCCGCCAGTTCCGGGCTGACCCGAGTCAGCGCCGACATGTCATAACGCCCCCGATGGGGATTGCGCGGGTGCAGCTCTCCCTTGCGGGCCGGCATCACCTTGACGGGCGCCGCGTTGGAGGTGGCGGGCTTCCCTCGGGAGGCCGGCTGCCGCCTGGCGGGCGAATCGTGTCGGGAAGAGGCATCGGACTTGGACGGGGAAGCACCGCGTGGGCGGCGCGAAGAGGAGGACATGACGACATACCAGGCAATGACGGGGCCCGCCATCTTACCAGAGGGCGCAGTGACAGGCGGCTACCCTCGGGCAACTTTGCCCACCGCAGACGTACTGTGCTTGGAAAACGCCCATGGGAGGACGTTCACGGTGAGAATTCACCACCATCCGGCGGGAGCCGCGAGAGCTGCGAGAGCCACAAGTGCGATAAGCGAAGGCCCGCCAGACGAGGCGCGGCTCAGCCATGGCTTTGCTCAACCAGGGTCACTGCTCAACCAAGGTCACTGCCGATCAGTGCCCCACGCGCGTTGGCACGCTGGTCGACTCGGCGCGCCTGGGCACTGCGTGCCGTGGGACGCTCGATGGCCAGCGGGCAATTGCTGCAATAGCCAAGGCATTCGATACGGTAACGCACGCAGCATACCTTGCGGGGCACATGCCGTTCGCCATGGCGGTCCATCACCTCGCTGACCGGCTGATACAGCGGATTGCGCCGCCCGTCCGCCAGCACCCTGGTCGCCATCAGCTGGCGTGCCGGCGCGGCCTGCGCGACCCACCCCTGCTCCTCCAGCATGCCGACGATGTACACGAAGTAATGTGCCGCGTTGCTCCAGAAGACCTTGGGACCCAGCGGGGTATGCGGCACGAGGCGCTCAATGACGGCCTCGAGATGTGCCAGATAGCCCTGGAAGCGCACCTGCAGCCGCGCCTCCTCCTCTGCCGCCGCGATATCCGCCGTGAGGCTGACGCCCTGACCTGCCGCGTCATCGAGTATCAGCTGGGTGACCACACCATGCTCGCCAAGGCGCAGCGAGAGATGGCGCAGCTCCAGCGGCAGTTGATGATCGAGCAGCAGATTGGCCGCCAGTGGCAGCGATACCATCGAGGACAACAAGTACTTGGACCACTGGGAAAGCAGTGCCCGCTCATCCGGTGCCTCCGCGCCCGGCTGCCCCTCGTACTGCATGCCATGTGCGGCGATGCAGGCCGAAAGCCAGCCGGGGCTGAGCACATCACGTGCCGGCACGACACGGTCCAGCGATGACTCGCCACCTGCCTGCGCCTGAGCGCTGGTAGTGATCAGGTCCCGATAGGCAACCATCGGACCGGCAAAGAGCGGGGAAAGCGCGTCGATCATCGGTAGGCTCGCAGACATGAGGAGACGGACGGTGCCTCACATACTAACGAAAACTATTAGCATTTGCATATCAAAAAAGCGTGATGGACCACAGGCGTGTCTTCCCTCTCTCGCCAAGCCTGCCGCCCGTCAGAGCCTGCCATCCCGGCATAGCCGACGCCTGACCCAGGCGTCATAGAGACGGGTCAAGGTCGGCTCGATCAGCGGACGAGTGATCAACCACCCCAGCCAGGCAAGGCCGGGGAGGCGGGCCAGCAGCAGACGGTACGCCGGCATGCCATCGCAGATCCGCTCATCGGCCGTCTCGACATGCAATGACAGCAGCGCGCGCTGCAGGGAAATGCCCCGCGCGGCGAGACGCTCGGCATGCTCCGTCGCATCCCACCACTCGACGCCAGCATCGTGGCGCGACAGTCGCTCATAGCGTGCACGCTCACGCCGACATACGGGACAGCGTGCATCGTAGTAGACCTTGAGGGCCGCCCGAGATGGCGGCCGGGCGGAATCAGACATGCTCTGACTCTCCGGGGGATGAATGTCAGCGTCTGGCCATCAGGGCTGCTGATCAGAGCTGGCGATCAGGGCTGGTGATCGGGGCCGGTGATCGGGGCTGGCGCAGGGCCACGGCTCAGGAAGCCGCGCCGATCCGCTCGGAATACTGCTTGTCTTCATAGCGATGCAGCGGCGCATCCTTGCCACAGTCCGGCGTGGTCTGGAAGGTCTTGCGCACGTCGAGCACGCCCAGGCTCTGGATGGTGCGACGCCCCAGCAGTACCGGGTAATTCATGCCATCACGATCCCGCAGACTGAACTGCTCCTCGTAACGTTCGCCCCCCATGCACAGGGTCATCAGGACCACCGGGCGCGTATCACGTCCGCCGGCACCGGAGACGGTCAGGTCACGATAGAGCGGGCGCTCGAAGGAATTCTCGACCATGTCGCCGCTGGCCTCATCCTCGACCTCCACGTCAAAGCGCACCCATTCCTCGTCGTCACGCGTGAACGTCTCGATGTTCTCGGCGTGCATCGAGGACGTCAGCGCGCCGCTGTCCAGCTTGGCCTTGACCAGCACGCCCCAGGGCTCGATGGTCGCCTTCTCCACCCAGCCGAAGACCTTGTCCTCCTCGGCCTGAGCCGCCGTTGGCAATGCCAGCGAGGCGATCAGCCCAAGCCCGGCAGCCCCGGCAAATTGACGGGTGACGCGTGAAAGAGAGCGTGAAAGAAAGGTAGCAGCGTGTCTCGACATCGTGACTCCTGATAAAGGTGGCGACATTGCCAGCGCAACGTCCAACATCATTCACCATGGAGGTTTGCACCAAGGTTAACAAGCCATGAGAGCACCACATGACATGTCATCGCGCCGCTATGTTGCGTTTGTGCTCCCTTGATCTCGCGCGCCTTGTCCATCAGGTATCACTGAGTGCCCGGACATTGCCCCGCTGAGATCGCCTCGCTAAGATCGCCTCGCTGAGATCGCCCCGCTGACATCAGCGCCATGCCATCACTGCAGGAACACCGGCGCCGGGCCATCCGTGCCATCCAATCAGAATGCCCGATACGACAGGAGGTCCCATGCAATCCGCGCTACGTGATCTACTTTCCGACTGGAGCCTGTTTCTCGGCTGGTTACTGCTCATGCTGCCGTCACTGGTCTGGGTCCTGCGTGACCTGACGACCAGCAATGCCCATCTGGCGCCGATGATGAAGTGGGTCTGGGGGCTGACCACGCTGTACTCCGGAATAGTGGGCCTTCTCGTCTATCGCTTTGCCGGGCGCCGCCAGATCGCGGACAACCGTGATGCACGCAAGGGACTGAGAAGCGTCGCGCACTGCTATTCGGGCTGTGGACTCGGGGAGTTCGTGGGGGTTGTGCTGGCGGTGGGTCTGCTGGCACTGGGCAACTTCGCGACGGCGATCATCACCTTCCTCTTCGCCTACCTGTTCGGCTTCCTGCTGACCGTCGGCCCGATGCTTCAGGCCGGCAGCGATGACAAGCGCAAGGTCATCCAGGATGCGTTCAGAAGCGAGACCGCCTCGATCTTCGTCATGGAGCTGGTGGCCATCTCGGTCGACCTGTGGCTGGGAGGCAGATCAGGCATGCATGACGCCCTGTTCTGGAATTCGATGGTCATCTCGCTGAGCCTTGGCCTGCTCGCCGCCTGGCCCGTCAATGTCTGGCTGGTGAAGCATGGCATCAAGGGAGGCATGGCCGACCCACGCGAGACGGACCCGCATGCCCAGCATCACGCGCACTGCTGAGCCAGTCGCCGTGATGGTGGCTTGGTCTGCACTGCCCTCACGCTTTCCTCGTGCTGCTCTTGCGACGATCTCGCCTCGCTTTCTTGAACGTACCGCTTCCTTGAACGTACCGCCTTCTTGAAAGAGCAGACAGGAAAAGGCCCCGCCGGGGAAACCGGCGGGGCCTTGCGGGCTATCGTCTCAATGGCTCATGCCACGGGACCTGCCTTGATGCACAGCTCGATCAGACGAACTCGCCATTGTGATGGACCTGCTGCACGTCTTCGCAATCGTCCAGCATCTCGAGCATCTTGTTGAGCAGCTCGGCGTCGTCACCGCTGACCTCGGTGTGGATCTGCGGGATGAAGCTGATCTCGTCGACTTCGAAATCAAGGTCTTCCCCGAAGAGATCGGTCAGTGCGCCCTTGGCCTTGAAGTGCTCGGTGGTCGGCGTCAACACGGTGATGATGCCGTCATCCAGCTCGATGTCGCTGACATCGACGTCAGCTTCCATCAGTGCCTCGAGCACCTTCTCCTCGTCGTCTTCCGCGCCCTTGAAGGACAGGATGGCGCGGTGATCGAACATGTGCGAGACCGAACCCTGGGCGCCCAGCTTGCCCTTGCCCTTGTTGAAGCAGGTACGCACTTCACCGAAGGTACGGTTGTTGTTGTCGGTCAGGCAATCGACGATGACCATGACATTGCCCGGACCGAAACCTTCATAGCGGGCCAGCGCGAAATCTTCACCGCCGGCGCCCTTGGCCTTGTCGATGGCCTTGTCGATGACGTGAGTCGGCACCTGATCCTTCTTGGCCTTCTCGATCAGACGACGCAGGCTCAGGTTACCGTTGGGGTCGACACCACCGCTCTTGGCCGAGACGTAGATCTCGCGTCCGTAGCGTGAATATACGCGCGCCTTGTTGAGTGAAGTACGCGCCATTGACTCTTTACGGTTCTGGAATGCTCTTCCCATGCAAGTCGACTCTTGTCCGCCTGAATTCAAATGCCCTTGCGATCGTGTCGCGGGACCTGATGCACCGCCGCCACCTGGCCGCGATGCATTGCTGCAGGGAATAGTAACGCAGACCGCGCTCTGCGTCGCCATCGCGCCGCCCTGCTCGGCGCGGACTTGAGGGTTGTGTGCATGTGCCCAGCGCGATTGTCGGCGCGGCAAGGCACTGCCTCACAGGCAGTTGGTCGGCTTGGGCAGTCCTGCCAGGCGCGCGCCCACCTTGGGAGGACTGTCTGGAAACAGGCGCATCAGATGCAGCGAGCGCCCCTTTTCCGGCCCGAAGCGCTGGGTCATCGCCTTGGTCAGCGGCCGCATGGCCGGGGAAAGCGAGAAACGCTGATAGAAATCCCGCAATACCTCGATGACCTCCCAGTGTTCGGGGGTCAACTCACGGCCTTCTTCCGCCGCCAGCCGCTCGGCCAGCGCAGGGCTCCAGTCCTCGAGATCCACCAGATACCCCTCGGCATCCAGACCGATCTCACGTCCGTCGAGAGAAAGCGTACGTACCGTTTCACTGCTGGCCATTGCTCATCCTGATGTTTCGTTCCACTCAAGAAATGACATGCGACATGCCTGTCCGGCTGGTGTGACACCTCGCGCCGCGCCGCTCAGAACCAGGAGATCGTCTTGTCCGCGGCCTCGGTCAGCGCGACGAAGCCATCCACGTCCACCACGATCACGCTCGCGCTACAACGGCCCGACAGGCCACGTGACTCGAGATCCTCACGCAAGGCGAACAGACGCCCTTCCAGGCCGACGAAATAGTGCTCCGCGCCAGCCAATGCGCCGTTGACACCATCCTCGATCAGCAGCAGCTGGTCCTCGGGCCCCATGGCATTGAGCGCATCATCCAGAATGCGACTGGAAAATGGCGAGCGATTGAGAAGATGAAGATTCATGCAATTATCCAGTCAAGGGAGGCAGGAGTGCGCGGGACAGAGACGCGCCTGCGAAAGGCGTGAGCCGCACGCCCGCCAGTGCGATCTTGCGCCCGAAGCGCGAGCGCGAGGGTGATGATGGCGGAGCATACCAGCCGCACGCCCGGGCGTCAGGCAGGCCTCAGAAGCTCAAAACCCGCGAGAAGGCGCCGGTCAGCACCACGATATCGTCGTGCTCCATCAGGGTCACCGGCAACAAGGCGATATCCTCGACGCTCAGGCCCCGTGCGCGCAGGGCGGCGGCATCCACATAACAGCGCTGGACATCGTACATGTCCAGCGCTGCCAGGAGATTGTCACTGCCCTTCTGCCCCAGCGCGCCCGGTTGCTGGCCTTCCAGCAGGGCCAATACGCCATCCCCACTGAACAGCAACCCGACCTCGCGCCCGAAGGCCGCCGCGACCATCGCCGCCTCCAGCCCCTCGCGCAGCCAGCTGCTGCCATGCGGCGCGTGACGCAACAGGATCAACAGATCGCCCGGCGCGAGGTCATCGCTCACCTGCCCAAGGTCGGCAGCGTGCGTCGCTGTCTGTGACATCGCATCACTCATGGTGCTCTCCTCAGGCGAAGGTGATCAGGTGGTCATTCTCGAGCGTGGCTTCCACCAGCTGCCCGAGTCCGGTCAACTCGAAGGGCGCCTCGAGGGTCGCCCCCTGCTTGCCGTGTCGCGCGGCTTCACGCTCATCGAGCATGCCACGCCTGAGCCCTGCTGCCACGCACACCTGCAGACGGGTCTCGCCCTGCTCCGCCAGCGCGATCCAGCGGTCCCGCAGATGTGGCTCATCCTGAGGAGGTGCCATCATCGTCGCCGCGTTGTAGACGCCGTCGTGATAGAAGAACACCGTGCTCAGACGATGCCCGCGGGCCAGCAACGCCTCGGCGAAGCGCAGGGCCGAATGACTGGCCTGCTGACTGTAGGGACCGCCGTAGACGGCCAGAGCGTAACGCATGTGAACCTCGAGTCGGCTGCGCATTGAGGGCGACATTCTAGCGCGAGTGGTGGCATCTGTCAGAGCCCCGCATCGCCACCACCGCCGCCGCGACGTACCGCCGTTCCCTGTCACCGCGCCGTGTCCATGCCCCACAACGCAACGACCCCGCCGAGGCGGGGTCGTTGATGCAAGGCTTGCGGGGTAGCGTCTGACGATCAATCGTCGGATGCAAAGCCCAGCAGCGCCAGCAGGCTGACGAACATGTTGTAGATGGAGACGTACAGGCTGACCGTCGCCAGCAGATAGTTGGTCTGCCCGCCATGGATGATCTGGCTGGTCTCGAACAGGATCGCCGCGGAGGCGAACAGCACGAAGCCGGCCGATACTGCCAGCGCCAGACCACTGATGTTGAAGATCATCGCCGCCAGCATCGCCAGAATCAGCACGATGGCACCCGCGAACAGGAAGTTGCCAAGGAACGAGAAGTCCTTGCGCGTCACCAGTGCGACCGCGGACAGACCGGCGAAGGTGATGCCTGTCATGCCGAGTGCCGTCATCACCAGCTGAGCGCCGTTGGGCATGCTCAGGTAGGCATTGAGCACCGGGCCGAGCGTGAAGCCCATGAAGCCGGTGAAGGCGAAGGTCGCGAAGATGCCGGCGGTGGAATTCGCGGTCTTGTGGACCAGGAACATCAGACCGTAGGCACCGATCAGCAGCACGAAGATGTTCATGCGGCCCACGCCCATGCTCATCGCCACGCCAGCGGTGAGCGCAGAGAACAGCAGCGTCATCGCCAGCATCATGTAAGTGTTGCGCAGTACCCGGTGGGTACTGAGTGAGCGGCTCGCGGTATCCTGCGAGACCTGCCAGGAGCTGTTAGCCATGGTGTCTATCCTCAGGTTGCTACGATGGATGCATCGAATTGACCCCAGCATGCCCGTCGGGGTTTCCCTAATCAAGAGACAGGACGATGAAAAGCCCGTTTCATGCAACTATCCAGCGCGCAAAAGGCAACCTCATCCTCGCTCTCCCCGCACAGTGTGGCACTCGCTACCTTTCAAGCATCTGAACGGAAAGGAAATTTACCCCAAGTCCTTGACGCGGCCAGAGAAATCCGTAGTATTTCATCCCGTGAGTCGGAGGGATGGCAGAGCGGTTGAATGCACCGGTCTTGAAAACCGGCGTAGGTTAATAGCCTACCCAGGGTTCGAATCCCTGTCCCTCCACCACCTTGATTCCAAAAGCCCCGTCTACTTCAGGTAGGCGGGGCTTTTTCGTGCTCGCCCTGTCGCCTGACAGCCGGCAGCGCTCATGAGGCGTTTGATGATCACCGCAAGTGATTGTCCGCGATGGCTTTTCCGAAGATTTTTCTTCGCCCACCTCTTGCTATTCTCATCAGTTTCGGTAGTATTTCGCTCCGTGAGTCGGAGGGATGGCAGAGCGGTTGAATGCACCGGTCTTGAAAACCGGCGTAGGTTAATAGCCTACCCAGGGTTCGAATCCCTGTCCCTCCACCACCTTGAATTCCGAAAGCCCCGTCTACTTCAGGTAGACGGGGCTTTTTCATTGCACACCTGCCTGCAGTGGCCATTCCTCATGGCATCCTCCCGGGGAGGTACAATGGATCACTCAACGCCTTGCGACACCCCGTGGTCGTACAATCCCTCCTCCCCTTGAAAAATCGAGACACCATGCCATTTTCCGCCCTTGGATTGAGCGACCCCATCGTCAAGGCCGTTACCGAGCAGGGTTATCAGACCCCGACCCCGATTCAGGCGCAGGCGATTCCCGTCGTGCTGGCCGGCGACAACCTGATTGCCGCCGCGCAGACAGGCACCGGCAAGACGGCAAGCTTCGTGCTGCCCCTGCTGCAACAACTGATGGACGCCCCCGAGGTTCGCGCCAAGCGAGTGCATGCCGTCATCCTGACGCCGACGCGTGAGCTGGCCATCCAGGTGGAAGACAACATCCGCCAATATGCCGCACATCTCACGCTCAGCTCCATGGCGATGTATGGCGGCGTGGACATCGCCCCGCAGCAACAGCGTCTGATCGAAGGCGTGGACATTCTGGTCGCGACGCCAGGGCGTCTTCTCGACATGTTGACCCGACGCGCGATCCATCTCGACGAGACACGCACCCTCGTCATCGATGAAGCTGACCGCATGCTCGACATGGGCTTCATCGCCGACATCAACAAGATCGTCGAGAAACTGCCCAGCCAACGTCAGAATCTGCTGTTCTCCGCCACCCTGTCGACCCAGGTACGCATGCTGGCCAGAACCGCGGTGACGGACGCCGTGGAGATTTCCATCGCGCCGGAAAACACCAGCGCTCCCGAGATCACCCAGAGCCTGATCACGGTCGACAAGGAATTCAAATCCGCGCTGCTCAGCCACCTGATCCAGAGTGGCGAGTGGCAGCAGGCGCTGATCTTCATCGAGACCAAGCGCGGTGCGGCCAAGCTGGTCAGCCAGCTGGAGAAGCGCGGCATAGCCGCCGAATCCTTCCACAGCGGACGCAGCCAGGCGGTCCGCGAGCAGCTGCTGGCAGACTTCAAGGCAGGCAAGGTGCCATTTCTGGTGGCGACGGGCGTCGCGGCGCGCGGCATCGACATCGATGACCTGCAGCGGGTGGTCAACTATGACCTGCCGGATGAGGCAGAGAACTATGTGCACCGTATCGGACGCACCGGACGCGCCGGGGCAAGCGGTGAAGCCATCTCACTGGTATCGCGTGATGATTTCCACAACCTGTGCGCCATCGAGCAGCATCTGGGCAACTTCATCGAGCGTGTGGTGATCGAAGGGTTCGAGCCCGGACTCGCCGTGCCCGCCTCGACGATGGACCCGCTGCCACGCAAGCCGGCCCGCGCTCGCCGCCGACCTGCCGGCAAGCGCTGAGCCATTCGCGCACCGTACGCGACACCGCGACAGTGGAACCTCCTCCACTGTCGCTCTCACTGCTGATCACCGCCTCACGACCTGCTGCCGTGAGATTCGCTGCTGCGCGATACAGGCCCCAGCTGGTTGTCGCTGACGAAACGATTGCAGCCTTCGCGCTTGGCGCGGAACAGGTTGACGTCCGCCTTGGCGATCAGGCTTTCCAGATCCTTGTCCCCGGACTGGCGTTGGGCGACGCCGATCGAGAGACTGACATCGAGACTGTTGATGCCGTCATTGATGACGAAGGGCAATGCCGAGGCCCCCTTGCACAGACGCTCCGCCACCTGGTCGGCGCGCTCACCATGCAGCCGCGGACTCAGCAGCACGAACTCCTCCCCGCCATAGCGACCGATCAGATCCTCTCCGCGCAGGATACTGCGCATGCGCTTCACCAGCTCCTTGAGCACCTGGTCGCCCGCCGCGCGTCCCCAGGTCTCGTTGATCAGCCCCAGATGGTCGACATCCACCATCATCACGCTGATGGGCTGTGTCCCCATCAACATCTCACGCCCCTTGTCGATCAGTTCCGCGCGACTCAGCGCCCCGGTCAACTCATCGAACCGCTCGCGTGACTCGAAACGCTGGCGCAAGCGATCCGCCGACCACCCCATCTGTACCAGCACGAGGGTGAAGAACACGGTCAGAACGCAGAGATTGATCAGTCGGAACGCGAATGCCCACCCGGGCGGCAGCGGATTGGCCACCCCCTGGAACATCAGCACGACATAGGCCAGCAGCGGCATGCTCAGGCAGATGAGACACAGCAGCAGGCGTCGCGTGAAGGGCATGCGAATGCAGTAGATGTACAGCAGCGCACCGAAATAGAAATAATCGAAACCGGGGGCTGGACCGAAATAGCCCAGGGACAGACTTATCTGGGCACAGGTACCCAATGCCAGCAGGTTGGCGGCCAGTACCTCTCGGCGCGCGCGATGCAGCTGCAGACAGACAAGGTCCACCACCAGCATGCCCAGATCCAGCGCCAGAATGCCCATCTCTCCCAGCCAGAGCATCAGACCGGCATACAGCAGGTGACTCGCTATCGCGAGCACATACACCACATTGAAGGTGGCGTGGAAGGTCTTCTCGTCCTCGGTGAGGCCTGGTGGGAAATCCTCGAATCGCAACAGCCAGCGCGCAAGGTGTGGATGTGGACTGCCCATGAGACTATCTCCTTGGCTGCTGACCACCATTCGTGGCCAGCCAGACCAGGCGGGTAAAGGCCTGACGAGCCAAGGGTACGTCATCCCTCAGTCGAAAGGAGATCAGCACATTACACGCAATGCATAAACCCGCCACCAAGCGCCGAGCCAGCCTGGCGTCACGACAGGCAGAACCGGGTCACGACGCAAAGAACCGCGTCAATGCAGGCGCAGCCCCACCTTGGTGATGCGATTGCCCTCGACCTCATTCACCACCCAGTGAATGCCATGCCAGTCGACATCATCCCCGACCACCGGCACCCCGCCGACTCTGCGGGTGATGAACTCGGCAATGGTCAGGTGCTGCTCGCCCTGAGAGAGCGTCAGTCCGTAGACATCGGCGATATCCTGCATGTTGGCATCCCCTTCCAGGGTGAAGGTGCCGAAGAAGGCGCGCTGTTCATGCTGCAGACTCTCGCCATTGAACATGCGATTGAGGCTTGGCACATCGCAGGAGCGCCCGACGACGCACAGCACGTCCTTCTGATGCAGACAGGTGCTGCCCTTGGGATGGATCAGCACCTTGTTGCGGAACAGCGCCCCGACCTTGGCCCCGGAGGGGAAGCGCAGCATGCGCAATGCCACGCCTTCCAGCGCCGTGTTGTCGACCCGGTAGACCAGCATCTCGTAATCGTTGACGGGCATGATGCCCAGCAGATTGCGGCGGCTGGGCTGTGCACCCGGCGGCACCACCACCCTGAGCTTGCGCGCCATGGGAGCCAGCGACGAGCCCTGCACCAGCAGCGAGATGATCACCACGAAGAAGGCGACATTGAAGTAGACACCGGCATTCTCGACCCCGGTGATCACCGGGAAGATCGCCAGCACGATCGGCACCGCCCCCCTCAACCCGACCCAGCTGATGAACCACAGCTCTCGCCAGCGGAAGCGGAAGAAAGGCTTGAGACACAGGATCACGGCCAGGGGGCGCACGAACAGGATCAGCGCCACGCTCAGAATGGCGGCCGGCAGCGCGAACTGCAGCATCGTGGAGGGTGAGACCAGCAGACCCAGCATCAGGAACAGCACGATCTGGGACAGGTGGGCCAGTCCATCATGCACCGGCAGGATGTGTTCGAGGTGGCGCCCCGGATGATTGCCGATCATCAGGCCACACAGATAGATGGCCAGGAAGCCACTGCCACCGAGCTCATTGGTCGTCGCGAACAGGCTCAGGCCCAGCGCCAGCGCCAGCAGGGAATAGAGGCCGGGCGCCAGATCCAGATAGCGCATCAGACGGGCGATCAACCAGCCACCGGCGATCCCCATGCCCGCGCCGACCCCGAACTGCAGCGCGAAGCTCATGAGTCCGGCGGCGACCCCCGACAGCTGTCCGGTCAGTATCTCGGCCAGAGTGATGGTGAGGAAGATGGCCATCGGGTCGTTGGTACCGGACTCGATCTCCAGCGTCGCCCCGACCCGCTCATTGAGGTGCACCCCCTGCCCGCCCAGTAGCGAGAAGACCGCCGCGGCGTCGGTAGAGCCGACGATGGCCCCGACCAGCAGGCCTTCGATCAGGGTGAGGTCAAACAGCCACATGGCCAGCAGCCCCACCAGCCCGCTGGTCATGAAGACCCCGACGGTCGCCAGCACCAATGCCGGCTTGAGACCCGCGCGGAAGGTCGAGAGACGGGTGCGCAGACCGCCATCGAGCAGAATGAGTGCCAACGCCAGATTGCCGATCAGGTACGCGGTAGAGGCATCATCGAACTGGATGCCGAGCACGCCATCCTCCCCCGCCAGCATGCCGAGTCCCAGGAACAGCAACAGCAGGGGCATGCCGAGACGAGCCGAGACCCGACTTGCCAGCACGCTCAAGGCGATGAGCATGCCCGCCAGCAAGAAGTAATAGTTCAGATTCTCTACCACGTGTGCTCCCCCGCCATTCCCGGCACCAAGTCTCGAATCACGTCTGCGACGGCCCAGAGACAGTATTCCATGTCAGCGACGAGGCTGCAGAGAAATTTCTCAAATATTCATGGACTTGCGATCAACATGTCAGGCTTCTCGGCGACACCCAGGCCGGGGCTGCCGCCAGCTCGGCGTAGCGGGTCGGACCGAAGGCTTCCATCGCCCACAACAGGGCTCGGCACAGCTCACGCTGACCGCCGATATCGACCATGCGCCCATGACGCGAATAACCGGCGAGGAAGGCCTCACGCTGACTCGGCGTCTCCAGCAACAACTCGATCAGTGCCCAGTCGAACTCGATCGGGGCCCACACCAGTGCCTCCCAGTCGCTCCATACCCAGCCGGTGGCGGCGCACAGATATTGGTCCGCGCGCAGGTCCGGCAGACTCCAGACGGCGCGAGCGGGATGCGAGAAGGTGCGTGATGGCAGGTCCCCCAGCTCGTGGGACAGGGGATGGCGCGCGAGAAAACGCGTCACGCGGGCATTCCAATGCAGCAACGGCATGGGCTGGGCAAGGGGCTGACCAAAGCCGGACACGGTGTCCTGATGCAGCCGCCCGACCTGATCTCCCAGCAACTCACAGAAGGTGTCACTGAGATCACTGGGCTGACCGCTGGACCACGGCAGATGCCAGACGGGCGCGCCATCGAGACGCCCCAGATAGGTCAGCGGCAGCGGAGGGATGGGCAAACGCGCCGGCAACGCGCCCGCCAGCCGTGTCAGGGCCTCAGGTTGCGCCCAGCGATCGGCGCCGAAGACACCGCGCATCGCTCGCCAGAAGGGGTCGTGATCCGGGCCGGTCCGCGCCAGCTTGATCAGGCCGGGGGTGCCGCCACGCTGTCGCCACAACCAGTTGGCACTATCCGGCCAGGCAAGTGCCAGCGGCTCCAGCGCATGCCCCAGATAGGTGGAAAGACGGCGAGTCAGCGCATCCTCCGGCCAGCCATTGGGCACGGATGTCGCGTCTGGCATCACGGGTCGCCGCGGTGGCACGGGATAACCGCTGGAGCAGGTCGAGAGATCCGGGGTATCAGGCATGTTGATCTCCTTGAGGCTGCGATACCTCGATAGCATACCCAACACCGGGCCATGCAGCATAGCCACACGACAGCCACCCCGACGATGGCAGGGATGCAACCGGCGGGCAGGTGACGGTACACTGTCGGCCTGGATGGGGGTGCCCGAAAGTGGGCTGAGAGCCGATGCGTCACGTCGCATGGCAACCCCTGGAACCTGATCCGGTTGATACCGGCGGAGGGAATTCCGGTCACCTGCCCAAGCGTCAGGCGCCCTGCGTGCTTCCTCCCCTCGGCATGCCGCCTGACCACGGATGACACTGTGTCGCTGGGACTCTCCCTCAACAACGCTCGCATCGATTACGCCAGCCATACGCTGTTTCGTGATCTGTCGGCGCGTCTGGATGCCGGAAGCTGGACGGCCTTGCTGGGCCGCTCAGGCTGCGGCAAGAGCTCACTGCTGCGCCTGCTGGCCGGCCTCGAGATGCCCGACCATCACACGCTGGAACTCACCACCGATGATGGCAAGCCACTGGCGGGTCGCGTCGCCTGGATGGCGCAGCAGGACCTGCTGCTGCCCTGGCGCCGGGTGCTGGACAACCTGTGTCTGGGAGATGATCTCCATCGTCGCCCTCGCGATACCGAGCGGGCCCGCGAACTGCTGGCAGCGGTGGGTCTGGAGGGGCGCGAGCAGGCCTGGCCAGACGCCCTCTCCGGCGGGCAACGCCAACGCGTCGCATTGGCGCGAACGCTCTACCAACAGGCTCCGGTGGTGATGATGGATGAGCCCTTCTCCGCAGTGGACGCCATCACGCGACTCGAACTGCATGATCTCGCCAGCCGGCTGCTGGACGGACGCACCGTGCTGATGGTCACGCATGACCCGCTCGAGGCGCTGCGCCTGGCCGACCAACTGCTGGTACTGCGCCCGGGCCACGACAGCCAGCAGGGGGCAGTGCTCGACCGCTTGCCGGGGCTCTCGCCGCCTCGCCCGGTGCCGCTGGACCTGCCCGCCTTGCAGCAGGCCCAGTCCGAATTGATCACACGCCTGCGCGACGGCGAGGAGACGCCATGAAACGCCTGCATGCTCTGCGTCATCTCGCCATCAGCGCCGCCGTCCTGCTGGGACTCTGGCAACTGGTGATCATCACCACGGCCGTACCGCCCTACATCCTGCCAGCGCCACTGGCAGTCGCGGAGGTGCTGGTCCGTCAGGCCCCGATGCTGGCACACCACGCCGGCATCACCTTCGCCGAGATTCTTGGCGGGCTGGTACTGGGGGTCCTTCTCGGACTGAGCACCGCGCTGGCACTGGCGTTCATCCCTCGTCTGCGGCGCACCCTGCTGCCATTGCTGCTGATCAGCCAGGTGATTCCGCTGTTCGCCATCGCTCCACTGCTGGTGCTGTGGCTGGGCTATGACATGCTCTCCAAGGTCGTGATGGCCACGCTGATCATCTATTTCCCCGTGGCCTCCACCGGCTACGACGGCCTGCGCCAGACCCCTCAGGGCTGGCTGGATCTCGCCCACACCCTGGGTGCCAGCCCGTGGCGACTGCTGCTGCATGTCCAACTGCCCGCCGCGCTGCCGGCATTGGCCTCCGGCGTGCGCATGGCAGCGACAGCCGCCCCCATCGGGGCCGTCATCGGTGAGTGGGCCGGCGCAAGCCAGGGCCTCGGCTATCTGATGCTCAATGCCAATGCCCGGATGGAAATCGACCTGATGTTCGCCGCTCTGCTGGTGCTGGTCGCCTTTTCGCTGCTGCTGTATTTCACGCTGGATGCCCTGCTGCGTCGCCTGATGCCCTGGCATCGGGATCGCCTGACCCGTTTGAACTGAGCGCTTCCGGCTGCCAGGCGATGCCCTGACGGCCTCACATTCTCGACACCACAAGGAATACCGCCATGCCATTCTCGCCATCGGCGATCCGCCGTTCCGGCAAGCTGTCCTGCCTCTTCGCGACGCTGCTGACAACCCTCAGCCTGAGCACCTTCGCCCTGTCAGCCGAGACTGGCGCCAGCGCCGAGCCCCAGGCCCCGACCGCCAGTGACAGTGCAGCGGCAGCGGTCACCAAGACCGGGCAGGACGGTGCCACCCTCGAGCCAGACGCTTCTGCCAAGCAGGCTGCCGAGACCGAGCAACAGACCCGCCCCGCCGCTGGCGATGTGCAGGACCCGCAAGCGGCCGCCACCGATGCCAAGCCCCTCACGCACCTCAAGGTCATGCTCGACTGGTACACCAATCCTGGCCACGGGCCGCTGGTGCTGGCTCAGGAACTGGGCCTGTTCAAGCAACATGGTCTGGACGTCGAGCTGATCGCCCCGGCAGACCCCAGCGTCCCCCCCAAGCTTGCCGCAGCGGAGCGCGTCGACATCGCCATCAGCTATCAGCCCCAGCTGCACCTGCAGGTGGATCAAGGGCTGCCGCTGGTGCGCATCGGCACGCTGGTGGCCACCCCGCTCAACGTGGTGGTCGTGCGCGCGGACAGTGACATCCAGTCGATGGCCGACCTCAAGGGCAAGCGTGTCGGCTATTCCGTCGGTGGCGTGGAGGAAGTCCTGCTGTCCACCATGCTCCAGAACAGCGGCCTGACACTGGATGACATCACCCTGACCAACGTCAACTTCTCGCTGACGCCGTCACTGCTGACCCGCAAGGTCGACGCCGTCACCGGGGCATTCCGCAACTTCGAACTCGCCCAGATGGCACAGGAAGGCGTCAAGGGCCGCGCCTTCTACATCGAGGAAGAAGGCGTGCCGACGTATGACGAACTGATCTTCGTCGCCAACAGCGACAGCTATTCTCGCAAGCACGAGCAGTACGCCGCCTTCCTGTCCGCCGTCGGTGAAGCCACCGCCTGGATGATCAACCACCCTGACAAGGGCTGGAAGCTGTTCCGCGAGTCCGACCCGGCACTCGATACCGCGCTCAACAAGAAAGCCTGGTATGCCACCTTGCCGCGCTTCGCCCTGCGTCCGGCCGCACTGGATGCCGGCCGCTACCGTGACTTCGAGAACTTCCTGTACGAGCGCGGCATGATCAAGCAGCGCCAGTCACTCGACCACCTGGCCATCGACGTCAACGCGCCCTGAATAGACGGCCGATGACAGACACGACGACGCCCTGCCGGTTTCCCGACAGGGCGTCGTTTGCTTTCCGCCAGATGACGCGAGGATGTCCCCGCCCTTGCCTCCCGAGACCTTCCTGTCAGCGCCTGCCATCCACCGGACTGCCGGCAGACGCCCGCCTGGCCAGACGCCGCGCCAGCCACGCCATCAGCACAGGCTGGATCACCAGCGCGACCACCAGCACCGCCACGAGCAGTGGCATGCCCTCAAGGGCGCCACCCGGCGAGCTGACCAGCAGCGCCGCCCCGAGATAACTGCCCGCGGCAGAACTCAGGTGCTGAACGGCGCTCTGGGTGCTGGTGAAGGCGGCCCGCTCGTGCTCGGCAGGAATGAAGCTGTTGAGCGTGTTCTGTGCCACCCGCCGCGCCGAGGAGAACAGCATGTAGGCACCGAACCCCACCCACACCAGCGACGGCCCGGGCGAATGAAGCAGGAAGGCCCAGCCCACCAGCGCCGTCAGCAGACAGGTGATGGTGCCGGGCCAGACACTGCCGAAGCGATCACACAGCCGCCCGGTCAGCTGCATGCCCACCAGCGACAGTCCGCCTCCGATCATGTAGAGCCCGCCGAGATCCTCGCGAGGCAGATCGAGATTGAACAGCAGATAGCTGGAGAGATTGGGAATCACCAGGAAGTTGCTGAACATCGCGGTGGCGATCAGCGCCAGCCCGAGCCGGTGATTCGGCTGCGCGAGAATGGTGGCGATGGAGGTACCGGCGCGACTGCGAGGATTGTCCAGATGCCCCCGGATCGGCGGCAGCACCCAGGCCAGCAACCCGCAGACCAGCAACGCCAGCAGCGCGACGGCCCGGAATGGCGCCTGCCAGCCAAAGCCTTCGGACAACCACAGCGCGAAGGGCAGCCCCAGCACCGAGGCCACCGAGAAGGCCCCCATCACCATCCCCATGGCGCGCCCACGCCGGATTCCCGGCACGACATCGATCACGATGGCCAGTGCCGTGGCCGCCGCCGGCCCACCGAACAGCCCGCCCAGCATGCGCGCGGCCAGCAGCGTCTCGAATCCGGTGGCGAAGCTCGCGATCAGATGACACAGCGCGGCACCGAACAGAAAGCCCAGCACGGCCCAGCGACGATCGAAACGATCCGCATGCCGCGTCCACAGCAAGGTACCCACCGCCGCTGCCAGCGGGTAGCTGCCGACGATGTAGCCTAGGTGGTCCAGCGGAATGTCCAGCGACTGCGCGAAATCCGGCCCCAATGCCATCACCATGGTGAAGCCCATGATGACGGCGAACTGCAGCAGCGTGACCAGCGCGATCACCAGACGCTCGTGGCGCGTCACCGGTATCGTGCCGTCTTCGTCAGGCACGCGAGGCGCCGCCAACGGCGCAGGCGTATGACGTGAGCCGCTCAAGCGCGTGCGACGCGTTCAAGAAACGTCTCGACGGCCTGCTGGAACTCGCTCGCTCGCTCGGCATGCAGCCAGTGGCCGGCATCCAGCGAGGCATCTTCCAGGCGCGGGAAGCGCTCACGCATTGCCTGGAGCCCGTCGGCCTGCACGTAATTGGAACGTTCGCCCCACAGCAGTAGGGCCGGCAGTTCCACCTCGTCGTGTGCCTGAGGCGCCTCGACGATCTGGGGGTAACCCGCCGCGATGTGATCGAGCCCGACTCGCCAGCCCATGCTGCCGTCCTCATCGCGCACCAGGTTGGTGGCGAGGAACTGACGGATAGCCGGCGTTTCCACATGGCGTGCCATCACGTTGTCAGCGTCCTTTCGCGAGGCAGGACGCGCCTCACGCACGGCCTCGAAGGCAGCAAATATCTCATCGTGCCCGTGTCCGTAAGCGATGGGCGCGATATCGGCCACCACGAGACTGCGCAGTCGTTCAGGTGCCTGCAGTGCGACCTGCATGGCCACCTTGCCCCCCATGGAGTGCCCCATGAGATCACAGGTGGGGATATCGAGCTGATCGAGCAGAGCGATCACGTCAGCGGCCTGCTCCGGGTAGCTCATGCCCGCCACATGCGGGCTGCGACCATGATTGCGCAGATCCACCGCGATGACGCGACGCGACTGCGACCAGAACTTGATATGCGAGCGCCAGTTGTCCGCGCTCCCGAACAGACCATGCAGAATCACCAGCGGCGTCGCATCCTGCTCACCCGCCTCATTGCCCTGTGCGGCTTCACGGGCATCACTCTCGTTGTAGAAAAGCTCGACCGTCGTGCTTGTCGCAGTGCTCATCATCATCTCCATGGACGCTAGACAGACCCTCAGACGCTCCCGACCCTCACGCATCGCCCGCGATGGCACGCGCCAGTGCGAAGCGGCAACCACGTGGCCGAGTGTCAGAAAACGCTCATGTTAGCAGACTATCAAGCCGCCGCGCGGCTCACCGCGGACTGGCTTCCAGATAGACCTTGACCGCTTGCCACAGGGGGCTTCGATAGCGCTCCGGATGCCAGAGCATGGAAAAATGCCGCTTGAGGTTGAGCTGGGGCGTCTCCAGCACGACCAGCTCCCCGCGCGACAGCTCCGCATCCACAGACAGGCGCGAAAGGCAGCCCAACCCGAGGCCGGCAAACACAGCCTGCTTGATGGCCTCATGCTGCCCCAGCTCCATGCGCACCTTGAGACGCTCGATTCGCCCGTGCAGTGCACGTTCGAAGACCGCCCGCGTGCCCGACCCTCCCTCGCGCAGAATCCAGTCGGCATTGGCCAGATCCTCGTCATCGAGTGCCGTTGCACGTATCGCCAGCGGGTGGGACGGCGGCGCCACCACCACCAGTTCATCCTCGCGCCAGGTCTGGCTCATCAGGCGTGGCGCGTGACAATCCCCTTCGATCAGCCCCAGCTCGGCATCGTAGTTGAGCACCGCCTCCACCACCTGATGGGTATTGCGCAGGCGCAGGTTGAGCTCGGTCCCGGGGTTTTCACGCATGAAGGCCCCTGCCAGGCCGGGCAACAGCCAGGTCCCGATGGTCGCGCTGGCAGCGATTTCCAGCTCGCCTCGCAGGAACCCCTCCTCCAGCCCGGGCTCACGGGCCTCCAGCTCCAGTGCATGGGTCTGTTCCAGCAGCTGTTCGGCACGCGCCAGCAGACGACGCCCATTGGCATTGAGGGCCAACCGGCGCCCGAGTCGCTCGAACAGCGCGACGTCAAGATGGCGTTCCAGCTCTGAGAGCGCCTGGCTCGCCGCCGATTGCGAAAGCCCTATCTCTCGGGCGGCACCACTGACCGAGCCCTGGCGAGTCACGGCGACGAAGACCTGTAATTGGCGCAGGGTGATATGGATCTGCATATCGGTTTTTCCGGTAAGTGGTAAAGGAATAATCGACTAACTTCCCAATGATATTCCTGCATAAACTAATCATCAAACCAGAAGCACTAAGCATGCAACGTCCTCACAAGCACTCAAGATCTTCACACGACAAGACCTGACCCGACACGCCCACCAAGGAGAAAGCCAATGGACGCACAGACGCTGACTGCCCCCCCTGTCACGGAACGGCTGCGCCGAATGGTGCCGGGACTCGCGCTGTGCGGCGGGCTGACACTGGCGGGGCTGGGGCTGCACGCCATTCCGACCCTCGCCGCGACCGGCGTCAGTCCACTGGTCTTCGCGCTGCTGTGCGGCATCGTGGTCGGCAACCTGCCCGTCACCAGCCGCCATGCCCGGGCACTGGCACCAGGGCTGCATGTCGCGACCAAGAAGCTGCTGCGACTCGGCATCATCCTGTTCGGACTGTCGATCACCTTGCAGCAGATTCTCGGCCTGGGGTGGAGCGTGGTCGTGCTGGATGTCATCGTCATCGCCGCCGTGTTGAGCTGCGGCTATTTCCTGGGCACGCGCTGGCTGGGTCTGGATCGCGATACCGCCTTGCTGACCAGTGCCGGCTCTGCCATCTGCGGCGCCGCGGCCGTGCTGGCGACGGAATCCATGATCAAGGCACGCCCGGCAGCCACCGCCATGGCCGTGGCCACGGTGGTACTGTTCGGCTCGCTGGCCATGCTGGCCTACCCCTTGCTCTACCCGCTGACCGGCATGCATGAGGGGCTGTTCGGCATCTACATCGGCTCGACCATTCACGAGGTCGCTCAGGTCGTGGCGGCAGGTGAGGCGGTAGGCCCGGATGCCCTGGCCAATGCCCTGATCGTCAAGCTGATGCGCGTGATGATGCTGGTCCCCTTCCTGCTCCTGTTGCCCAAGCTGTGGGCCATGCGCAGCCGCAGCGAGGAGGATGACCGCGATGCCGGCGGCAGCATGACCATTCCCTGGTTCGCCCTCGGTTTCATCGCCATGGCCGGGATCAACAGCACCGGCGAGATTCCTGCCGCCCTGCACGCCAACCTGTCCGTGCTGGGGAGCGTCGCCCTGACCATGGCGATGGCGGGACTCGGGGTCGAGACACGCATGGATCGCCTGCGCTCACTGGGCATGAAGCCCTTCCTGCTGGCACTGATCCTGTTCGTGCTGCTCATGGTCGGCGGCTTCGGGGCCAACCTGCTGTTGATGGGGTGATACACGCCGGCAATGATTGAGTGTCGCAATCACCCAATTAGTGCCGCTCAATTGGCAAACTCGGTGAGGCTCAAGCACAATGGCATCCATCCATTGACTCACCGGTTCTGCCGGAAGCCCACGAACATCACGTCACGGTGGGCTTGACGAGTATCACGTACCCTCCAAGGAGAATCTCATGCTGGCAGTCATCTTCGGTCGTCCGGGTTGCCCGTTCTGCGTCCGCGCCAAGGAACTCGCGGAAGAACTTACCGCCAAGCGCGATGATTTCGATTTCCGTTACATCGACATCCACGCCGAGGGCATCACCAAGGCCGACATGGAAAAGACCATCGGCAAGCCGGTGGAAACCGTGCCGCAGATCTTCGTCGATCAGACCCACATCGGTGGCTTCACCGAGTTCAACCAGTACGTTCAGGACGAGGCACTGATGCCGCAGGCCTGATCATCGCCTCGACTTCTGTCTGATCCTGAAAAGCCCTCGCCCATGGCGGGGGCTTTTTTTTGCAGCCTGCATGCCAGTTGCGCTGCTGATGCCCCTACCACTCGCGCCGTCAATCAAGGGCCAACTTCCTACCTCTCGTCAGTGCCTTGACTCGTGCCTCCCTCAGGGCAGCCACTCACGGCAACGGGAAAGTGCGCAGCGGAGCGCTTGCGGCGCTTGCAAGCTGCGGCGACAATTCGCCTTTCTCCGCACGTAGCTGGACAAGGAAGCAAACATGAACATGTTGATGGAAGGCGCCGTGCTGCTGGGCTGCGCCGTGGTTGCCGTGCCGCTCTTTCAGCGCCTGGGGCTGGGGTCCATCCTGGGGTATCTGGCGATCGGGGTGCTGCTGGGGCCGTCATTGATCGGCTTCATCTCGGAACCGACCGAGGTGCTGCACTTCGCGGAGTTCGGCGTGGTCATGCTGCTGTTCATGATCGGACTGGAACTCGAACCCAAGCGCCTGTGGGACATGCGCCTCAAGCTTGCCGGGCTTGGCAGCGCACAGATGCTGCTATGCGGAGCGCTGCTGACGCCCGTCGGGTTATGGCTGGGCCTTGAACTGCCGGCCGCCGCCTTGCTGGGCCTGATTCTGGCGCTGTCCTCTACCGCCTTTGCGCTTCAGGTGCTCAGCGAGAATCAACAACTGGCGACACCCCATGGCCAGTCAACCTTCGCCATCCTGCTGTTCCAGGACCTGGCCGTGATTCCGCTGCTGGCGCTGCTGCCGCTGTTCGCCGACAACTTCGACGCTTCCACCGGCTCCGGCTGGGCCGGTGTCGCCAAGGGCATCGGCATGGTGGCGGCGGTCATCATCGTTGGCCGCTTCGTCGTTCCGCGCCTGTTGAAGATGGTGGCACGCAGCGAGATCCACGAGATCTTCACTGCCGCGGCACTGTTCGTGGTGATCAGTACCGCCCTGCTGATGGAATGGGTCGGGCTTTCCATGGCACTGGGGGCCTTCCTCGCCGGGGTGCTGCTGGCGGATACCGTCTATCGCCACGAACTCGAAGCCAACATCGACCCCTTCAAGGGCCTGCTGCTGGGGCTGTTCTTCATGGCGGTCGGGATGTCGGTGGACGTCTCGCTGGTCATGGAGCGCCCGCTGACGGTGCTGGGCCTGACATTGGCGCTGATGGTCGGCAAGGTGCTGGTCATCACGCTGGTGGGCCGCGTCGCACGCCTGAAGCTTGCCGAGGCACTGCCACTGGCCGCCGTACTGGCTCAGGGCGGAGAATTCGACTTCGTGTTGCTGACCGCCGGCATGGCCGCCGGCATCTTCGATCAGACGCTTACCAGTCTGGTCATCAGCGCCGTGACGCTGTCCATGGCCGCCACGCCCTTCCTGTATCGCTATGCGCGCAAGTTCGGTGCCGCGCGCGAAGCCAAGCGTCCCTACGATGAAGACTTCGGCCAGGAAGCGCCGCCGGTACTGATTGCCGGTTTCGGACGTTTCGGTCAGATGAGCGCGCGCATTCTCAAGACCCAGGGCATCAACTTCACCGCCCTCGATCCCAACATCACCCAGGTCGAGTTCGTGCGTCAGTTCGGCTCGCGCATCTTCTACGCCGACGCCAGCCGATCGGAGCTGCTGCGAGCGGCTGGCGCCGAACACGCACAGATCATGCTGGTGGCGGTCGATGACGCCAGGATGACCACCCAGATCGTGCGTACCGTTCGACAACAGTTCCCGCATCTCAAGCTGTTCGTGCGGGCCCGCAATCGCCACCATGCCTGGGAGCTGATGGAGCTGGGCGTGGAACACGTGATCCGCGAGACCTACGCCAGCAGCCTGGAAATGGGCAACGAACTGCTGGTTGCCATGGGCTATCCGAGCGCACGTGCCGCCGAAGTGGTCCGCGCCTTCCGCGAGATGGATGACACCATGCTCAAGAGCGATTTCGAGAACCGCCATGACCCCGAGGCGCTGGTCACCAGCGCCAAGAGCGCCATGGAAGAGCTCAAGCGCCTGTTCCAGACCAAGGGCTGATGTCCACTCTCGCCAGCTGCTGTCGCTCCAAAACCGAAAACGCCGCCCTCTAGGGGCGGCGTTTTCGGTTCTGGCATCCACTGGCGTGCCATTCAGCTGCGAGTCACGGCTCCCCCGCGCAGGCGAGCGCGCCACTGCGGCCCGAAGAGATAGGCACACAGGCCCACGACGATGAAGAGCGCCCCCGCCAGCACGCGGCTGGAGACTATCTCGCCATTCAGGGCAGCGCCGAGACTCATGGCGAATATCGGCGTGATCAGGGTGGCCAATGCCACGGTACTGGCGGACAGGCGTGCCAGCACGAAGTAATAGCACAGATACCCGATCAACGAGCCGAAGATACCCAGGTAGACGATCGCCCCCAGCGGGCGCTGTGTCGGCCATGCCTGCGGCACACCATCGACCAGCAGGGCCGCGAGAAGATAGAGCGGAAGCGAGACGAGCAGCGCGCCCTCGGTCTGCACCAGCGGATGAAGCCCTGCTCGCTCTCGCTGGACCAGCACGCCGGAAGCGGCAAAGCAGTTGACCGCCAGCAACATGGTCACCACCCCCTTCCAGCTGCCCGGTGGTAGCGCCAGCGAGTCCGAGACGGCGATGGCCAGTCCGCCCAATGCCAATGCGAAACCTAACCATTGCAGCTTGTCAAGAGGCGCACTTTTCAACCACCAGCGCGCGTAAAGTCCTGATAGCAGAGGAGCTAAGCCGAAAAGTAACGACATGATACCGCTTGGTAACCAACCGGCAGCAATATAGGCGAAGTACATCCCACCCCATATCCCCAGTGCAGCCGCCACGTAGCTGCGAATTGCCACGCGACCGAAATCCATTTTCAGCCCGAGCATGCGTAACAATGGGTAACCGATACATGCGGCAATTAACATTCTCCCCATGGCAGACCAGGCCGGCAGCCACCCGGAAGCACTCCATGAAATCGCCAGCGGTGTGGTTGACCACACCATGAGAACCACGCAATACGCCACCAGCACTGGCATTTTCACACTCCGAACAGTCGGTCAGAAAAAAAGGACAATGTCGTTGAATGGCCTTATCTGGCAGGTACCTATAATCGCTCCAGCACAGGGTGCCGATATCCCGTCAAGGAGGCTTCATGCAACGCGAGGAATTTCTACAACAGCTATGGCTGGACTTCGTTCACCGCCATCCGGATATCGGAGCGCTGGACATCTGGCCGGATGGCATCAGGCCCGAATATCTGATGTTCGTGACACTGGATCAGGGGCCATTTCGCAGCGAGAAACTGCGTCCCAGCCTCTATCATCAGGGCTATCGACGCGTGAAGCAGTACGCCATGGCCGACCGTGGCCTACTGGTGGATCTGCTGCTGCCGCCGGATGGCGGCTCGGCTGTCATGCTGGCCGAACTTCAGGCCAATAGCCTGCCTCCCCTTCACCGAGACCTGCTGAAGACGCTCATCAGCCAGAGTCACCGTGACGACTGCAAGGGACAGAACCTGCTGGCGCCGTGCCGCCCATGGGACATGCCGGACTGGCCCACCTTCGAGCGTCTGCTGGAAGCCAACCCGCTGGCGGCATGGCTATCGGTGATGGGCCCGCGCCTGCATCACGTGGGCTTCAACGCCGACGAGCTGGGAGAAACGCTTGAAGCTGTCTGCGAAGGCATGCTGATGCACGGCATGTCGCCGCAGAGCGGGCGCCACCATGCCGTACTCCCCATCAACCCCAAGCTGCAATACCACTACTATCCCGCGCACGCACAACGCATGGTATTCGCCGAAGGTGATGAGCACATGGTGGTGCTGGGAGGGCTGGCCCTGCTGGCAACGGCCGACAGTGGCCAGCATCAGCGCGCCGCCGAGCAACTGCTGCCAGAGCACACGCTCTGCCAGCTGAGTGCCTGACGGACAAGATTCACGAGCCAGATTCGCAAGCAGTAGTGCCGCAACGCCCCTGACGCCTCTGGCGTCAGGGGCGTTTTCATTGGCAAGCCATGTCATGACTCACCGCCATGGGCTCCCCTCGCGAGCCACTGGCTGTCGTGCGCCATGCTCGGGTGCCCCATGAGGTCTGCTGGTGGCTCAGAGCCGTAATACGTTGGTCGCAAGCAGGTTATCAACAGAAGCTGTGGAAAAAGCTGTGAAGAATCTCTGTACATCCACTCATCGGCTTCGCGATCTGGCGACCGATGTCAGATTGATCAAAAATTCACCACTTCACCGCTGAGCGCCTGACTGTCACGAAAAAAGCCTCCGAAACCACCTCGCCTAGCGCAGCAATGAGCCCAGTGACGTGAGCGCCACTCCCAGGTCCATCGGCGTGTCGGTGACCTGGCCCCCCAGCCAGTAGGCGCCGACGTATCCGACGCTGTACGCCAGCAGCAGCGCCGGGAAGAAGCGCAGGTAGCTCATGAAGGTCACCTCGCGCACCTTGGAAAGCGCAATCACTCCAGCGGCCGACCCGATGATCAGCAGTGATCCGCCCACGCCAGCGGCGTAGGTCAGCGCCAACCACTCGGCATCGTTCATGCCGACATCCGCCTTGAGCACCGCAGCCGTCAACGGCACGTTGTCGACCAATGCCGACAACAGGCCGATCAGATAATTGGCCTGCATGGCAGGCATCACGTCATAGAGCTGTGCCAGCCCTTCCAGCAGGCGGGCTTCCTTGAGCGCTCCCACCATCAGCAGGATACCGAGGAAGAATAGCAGAGTGTCGAATTCAATTATCCTGATGTAATCAAGAATTCTGCGCTCTTCGCTGTCACTGCGTCGCTCGGCCACATGCCCGAGCAGGAACATGATCGACATCCCGAACAGGAAGGTCAGCAAGGGCGGGATACCGAACAGCACGTTCAGGCCCAGCGTGGAGAGGATGGTGGCGAGAAACAGCCAGGCCACGAAGCGGTCCAGACGCCGGGTGGGACGGCGTTCACGCGACAGATGGACTTCTCCCCCAAGCCCGGGCAGCAGCAGCGTCGCCAGCAGCATCACGCTGACGAAGGCCGGGATGGCCAGCAGCATCAGCTCACTGATACGCACCTTGTCGGCGAGGAAGATCATCAGTGTGGTCACATCACCGGTGATCAACGCCACCCCGCCGGAATTGACGGCAAACACCGCCAGCACCGCGAAACGCAGCGTCTTCTTCGGCGGCAATCCCAGAGACAGCACCAGCGTCAACGACACCAGCGTAGCGGTGATGTTGTCGGCCAGAGAGGAGAAGGCAAAGGCGAAGGTGCCGGTCAGATACAGCAGGCCTCGCTCACCGATGCGGCCCGGCAGCAATCGATAGATGAGATTGGCGATCAGTCCCTTGGCATTGAGAAACGCCACGAAGGTCATCGCCGCCATCAGAAACAGCCACAAGGTGGCGATTTCCAGCAGATTCTCGTTGAGCGACTCACCGACGTCATCGACTCCCAACGCACCGGGGCCGAAAATGAACAGCAGCAACCAGCTGAACGTCCCCAGCAACAAGGTCGTCTTGGCCTTGTTGAGATGAATCACGTCCTCGATGGCGATCAACACGAAGGCCCCGATCGCCAGCCCCACCAACACTCCCTGCAACCACATGTCGCTCTGCTCCCTGAAAGGGCGTCCATCTCGTGAGAGGACGTCGAGTGGCGGTGCATGCTCACGACGATGGCCGAGTGCCATGTCAGGCCTTCCCTTGCACCGGCCGACAGGAAAGTCGGCGCGCGAATGACACCACAGCTCACGAACCGCCACCATTCGACATCAGATGCGTGCGGTTTGCGCAACGTCGAGTTGCTGTCCTCCACGCAAGCGGGGTGGGTTTCCTGTCACGGGTGAATTAGGATGGCGCGATCTGCTGAAGGAGTCGTTCATGTCGAGTATCAGAGGCGTCATCAGCCTGTTGTTTCTGATCATCAATACCCTGTTCTGGTCGGTACCGCTGTACCTGCTGGCATTGCTCAAGCTGCTCAGCCCGTCCCGTCGTCTGCAGCTTCATCTTCTCGAAGGGCTGAACCGTCTCGCCATGGGGTGGATCGGCACCAACAATCTGTGGATTCGCGCCTGGATACGCCCCCATTGGCAGGTCAACGTGCCGGACGCCCTGAAGGATGGCTCCGCCAGGCGACGCTGGTGGCTGGTGATCTCCAACCACCGCAGCTGGACGGATATCTTCGTGCTGCAGTATGCATTGCATCATCGCACGCCCATGCCCAAGTTCTTTCTCAAGCGCGAGTTGATCTGGGTCCCCGTCATCGGCCTGGCCTGGTGGGCGCTGGAATTCCCCTTCATGCGCCGCTACAGCCGTGAACGACTGGCCAATGACCCGCGCCTGGCGGAACGCGACCGTGCCGCAACACGCCGCATCTGTGAGCGAGCGGGCCAGTCGCCCATGTCGATCTTCAACTTCGTGGAAGGCACGCGCTTCACGTCAGGCAAGCATGATCAACAGCAAAGCCCGTACACTCATCTGCTCAGGCCGCGCGCCGGCGGCAGCGCTCAGGTGATCAGCATTCTCGGCGACCGCCTGTCAGGCATACTCGACGCCACGCTGGACTATCGTCACGCCAGCGCGAGCTTCTGGGAGTTTCTGTGTGGCAAGGGGGGAGATATCCATCTGGATATCGTGCAACGCCCGGTGGAACCCTGGATGCTGAACGGGGATTATCACGCGGACGCTGCCTACCGCGAACGGTTTCAGCAATGGCTCAATCAGGTCTGGAAGGACAAGGATGCCCGACTGTCACGTGCAGGACACGACATTGAACAACTCTGACATGCCCCACGAGCCGCTGGGCGCTGTGCGCCTGACCGTGGGCGCCATCTCGACATTTCTCCACAGGACATCTCGCGCGCCGCTGCGGCTACTGGCGTGGCTGAGCCTGGCACTGTGGCTGACAGGCTGCGCCACCGGCAGCTACTCCGGCTCACCGGCAGGCCAATGGATCACGATCCAGAAGGGCGACACCCTGGGGCAGATCGCACGCGACGCTGACATTCCCCTGTTGCGCCTCACCCGCTTCAACCCCGGCGTCAAGATCCGTGACCTCAAGGTCGGGCAGCGCATCCTGGTGCCCACCGCGCGTGAGCGTGCCCCCTCCGGTGGCCCCTATCGCTATCAGCTGCGCCCCGGGGACACCTACTCGAAGATAGGCCGTTACTTCGGAGCCAATCCTCAGCGCATCCAGACCGCCAACCCGGGGCTTCCCCCCAATGACCTGAAAGTCGGCACCCTGATCTCGGTTCCCCTCAATGGTGGCCCCAGCCGAAGCGCTTCCAATGCGCGTGCCAGCGGCGGCAGTCTCGTGGCACGCCCGGATCCGGGTCCGCTGAAGAAGCCGCGTCAATCGTGGCGCTGGCCTGCCGCCGGCGAAGTCATCAGCGAATTCGGCACCAACCGCAATGGCCAACTGGCCCCGATGCGGATTCGCACGGCCGGCAATGGGGTCGCCAGCGCGCCGGCCAGCGGTGAAGTCCGCTTTGCCGACAACATGCGGCAATTGGGCAATGTGGTCATCCTCCACCATTCAGGCAATCTGCAGAGCGTATTGGCGCAGTGCGGAGAGATACTGGTCAAGGTCGGTCAGCAGGTCACGCCGGGCACCCCGCTGTGTCGCATGGCACGTCGCAATGACGGTCAGCCTGAACTGCTCTTCGACGTGCGCCATGGCGGCAAGCCGATCAATCCACGCGAGCTGCTCGAGAAACGCTGAAACTGGGGCTGCCGGCCTCACTGGCGAGCCCTTCAGGGGCTCGCCTTGCCAAACGAGCGTCGGGCATGCCTCGCCCACGGCGTCCTTCATGCCGCGCCTGTCGCCCCCGTGTCAGTTTCGGCCAGCGTGATTGGTCTTTGAGCTGTGAACTGTGAACTGTGACCTGTGACCGCCTTGAATCCGCTGCCTCCTGGCAGCATTGCCTGCTGGAGATTGCCCGCGGGAGATTGCCCGCTGGAGTGACCGCGGCTGCAACGACACCTGCGTGGGGTGTCATCACTTCGTCACCTCGCTGTTATGCAGGCGTCACTCCCATGGCCAATACTTCGTTCAAAGGTCATCAGGAGCCGTCATGGAGCGTATCGCCTTTGTCAGTGAAACCTGGCACCCGGAAATCAATGGCGTGGCTCACACGCTGAGCCATCTGTGCGATCAACTCATCACGCGGGGCTGCGAGCTGCAGCTCGTGCGGCCCGCACCCCGCGACGGCAACCATGAACCACGAGTCGCGCAGGAGCTACAGGTACGCGGCTTCCGTCTTCCGGGCTATGACACCGTCCAGATCGGCGCCCCTGCCCTGAGACGGCTGACGGCCCTGTGGCGCCAGCATCCGCCCTCCGTCATCTACATCGCCACCGAGGGACCGCTGGGGATCAGTGCCCTGATGGTCGCGCGTCGCCTCGGCGTGCCCGTGGTGGCAGGCTTTCATACCAATTTCGACCAGTACAGCACCCACTATCATCTCAGGGCATTACGCCCCCTGGTACGTCAGGGGCTGAAGCACTTCCACAATGCCGCCAACCTGACACTGGTCCCGACACGCACCCAGGCCACCACTCTCGCGCAACAGGGTTTCAACCATGTCCGGGTCGTGGGACGCGGGCTGGATTGTCAGCGCTTCTCGCCCGTTCATCGCAGTGAAGCGCTGCGTCGCCAGTGGGGCGTCGGCCCTCAGCAGCCCGTCGCGCTGCATGTCGGCCGCCTGGCGGCGGAAAAGAACATCGAGCTGTTGATTCGCAGCTACGAGGCCATGCAGGCCGTGCAGCCGGATATCGCGCTGGTACTGGTGGGCGATGGCCCGCTGCGCGAACGCCTTGAGCAACGCCTGCCGGAGGCGATCTTCGCCGGCTTCCAGACCGGCGAGGCGCTGGCTGCCCATTACGCCAGTGCCGACCTGTTCCTGTTCCCCTCGCTGTCGGAGACCTTCGGCAACGTGGTGCTGGAAGCCATGGCCAGTGGATTGGCCGTAGTGGCCTTCGACTACGCGGCCGCTGCGGAAGTGATCCGCGATGACCACCAGGGGTTGCTGGCCCCCTGCACCCAGCCGGACAGATTCATCGAACAGGCAGTGGAAGTCTGCCAGCGACCAGCGCGTATCGCACGTCTCGGAAGAGCGGCCCGTGTACGCGTCGAGCCCATGGCCTGGAGCCAGGTCGCCGAGCATTTTCTTGCCTGTCTACGCCTCGCCGAGGAGAAGCCCGATGCACGATCGCAGCCTTCCCGTCTTTGAGCGACTCGACCTGCTGGAGTGGCGGCTGTGTCGCCAGGTGGCACGTCTGGCGCTGTATCGGCCGATCCTGACCCTCTTTCGCGTGGTCTCGCGCCTCGGTGACTGGCCCGTCTGGTTGCTGCTGACACTCAGCCTGCCCTTCCATCACGTGCAAGGTGGCTGGTTGATGCTGGAATTCGGACTGGCGGCGGGGGCCGGCGCCCTTTTGTATCGCGCCCTCAAGACCCGGCTGTGCCGTGAGCGCCCCTTCATCACCTTCACGACCATCCAATGCACCATGCCACCGCTGGATCGCTACAGCTTTCCAAGTGGCCATACACTGCATGCGGTGCTGTTTGCCAGCCTGACGGCTCAGCAGCTACCGGAACTGGCCATTCTCGTCACGCCGCTTGCCATGTTGATCGCGCTTTCCCGCGTGATCCTGGGACTGCACTACGTCAGTGACGTGCTGGCGGGGGCGCTGCTGGGACTCGGGCTGGCTGAAGTGGCCATCCTGAGCCTTGAGTCCCTGACAGGACTCTGAGCCCAGTGCACGCTCTGTCGGCGGCAGGCCACCTTCGACTTGCCGACAGTCAATTCGCTCTGGCAAGCTCACCTCATGACGATATCCTCCGAGGCCGGCGACCTGTTCGCCACGCATCCTCAACACGCCCCTTCCCGCACTCCGCCAAGCGGACAGCGACCGGCCGGCCTGCCGGACGACTGGCAGACACTGGCCCATGGCTGGTATCGCCATCCGCTGCACCCGCTCTATCTCAAGCCAACCGCTCTGACTCCCCTGCAGGCCGACCAGGCACTGGTCACGCTGGATACCACGCTCGACTGGCAGCGGCCGAGCTTGAGCGTGCATGGCAAGACGCATCCCATCCCTCGCCGTCAGGTATGGATGGGGGACGCCGGGGCTCGCTATCGCTATTCCGGCAGCCTGTTCGAGCCAGCGCCATGGCGTCCGATGGCCTGGCATCTGGGGGAGCTTGCCCGTCACGCCATCAACCGCGAGCTGAGCGCGCAGCCGGGGCAGGAACGCCACATCGATCAGCACTTCAACAGCCTGCTGGCCAATCGCTACGCCGATGGCAATGACCGCATGGGCTGGCATAGTGACAATGAACCGGAGCTTGGCGACCGCCCCATCGTGCTGGCCCTGTCACTGGGACGAGAGCGGCCACTGCGCTTCAAGGGACACCCCCGCAGCCCCTACGCACAGGACCCTGCCTTCAACCTGTGGCTGCCCCATGGCTCATTGCTGGTGATGGGGCGCGGCTGTCAGGACCGACTGCATCACGCCCTGCCGCCACGCAAGCTCGAGGGCGTGCGCATCAGCCTGACCTACCGACAGCTATTGACGGCGTCACGCTAGATCCTCATCAGGCACGGGCGGCGGCGAGACGGGATAGCGGGCCCGCAGGGTGTCCAACATCGCCTGGACCGCGACCGACAGCTCATGACGGCCGCGGCGAATCACGCCGACCCGTTGCTCGATGACCGGCCCTTCCAGCTCCAGGCACCGACATCCCAGCGCTGACATCTGATCGGCGCTCATCGCCGGCACCGCGCTGACGCCAAGTCCCTCTGCCACCATGCGTCCGCAGGTCACCAGCTGGTGAGTCTCGAAGGCGACGGTGAGCTTGAGCCCCGCCTCTGCCAGGCGCCGCTCCAGCATGTGTCGCACGCCCGAGGGACGTTGCAGGGTGATGAAATCCTCTTCCAGCAGCTGATCCCAATGGATGGTCTCGGGAGCGCCCTGCAACAGGGCGTGCCCCTCGGGAATGATCGCGATGTAGCGATCCTCGAAGAGTGATTCGAAGACAAGGTCCTCGCGTACCCCGGGATCAAAACAGATCCCCAGTTCCACGCGCCCATCGGTGACACGCTCCACGACTTCCTCGGCGATCACGTCATTGACCTCGATGGTGATCTCCGGGAACTGCCGTCGAAAATCCGCCAGTACTCCAGGCAGCAGATTCCCGGCGAAGGTCGGCATGGCAGCCAATGCCACACGCCCGCGTCCGAGACTGAATCGCTGGCGCATCTCGTCCTCAGCATGCTCCCAATCCGACAGTATCCTGCGAGCCAGCGGGAAGAAGGCCCGTCCTTCCGGCGTCAGGCTGACCTGTCGAGTGGAACGCTGGAACAGACGCCCACCCAACGACTCCTCCAGATTCTTGACGGCCAGCGACAATGCCGGCTGGGAAAGATGCACCAACGTGCCCGCTTCCACGAAGGACAGGGTTCTGGCCACTGCGACAAAGGCTTTCAACTGTTTCAAGGTCATGCGGCTTCCTTCCTGTGGGGTCCCTGGGGGACGCGCCTTGAGATGACATTCGGGGAAACAGGCTCAACCCGTCGCCGGGAGACCCGTCGGCCTCTACACCATTGGTCCAAGGTGGCCAGAGCCGCTTGCGCAGCCTTGCACCGCGAGTCGTCCAGCCCTGTCGTGCATATCCGCCGCTGGCCCGCACCACAGGCGGATCTGTGCAGGAAACGAGCGGGCAAGGCGATATCGTACTGCCCCGAGACTCTTCATGAAAACTTATCAATAGATAGAAAAAACAAACTTATCAAATATATACAGCCACCAGATTGTCGGCAATGATGAACTCAAGCCTTTGCCAGACGCCTGCCCCAGGCGCCGGCCACGGAAGATGAGCAGCGACTCATCACCGTCAAAACGACTACACAAGATGCTCAAGGAGAACTTCATGGCAGGATTCAACAAGGTAGTGACCCGCTACGCCGATGCCATGGCGGGCCTGGAAGACGGCATGACGGTGATCGCCGGCGGATTCGGACTCTGCGGTATTCCCGAGAACCTGATCCAGGAGATCAAGCGTCGTGGCGTGAAGGACCTGACCGTCGTCTCCAACAACTGCGGCGTGGACGGCTTCGGGTTGGGCATCTTGCTGGAAGATCGCCAGATCAAGACCATGATCGCCTCCTACGTCGGCGAGAACGCCCTGTTCGAACGCCAGCTGCTGGACGGAGAGCTCGAGGTCATCCTGACCCCCCAGGGCACGCTGGCCGAGAAGATGCGCGCCGCCGGGGCCGGCATCCCCGCCTTCTTCACCGCGACCGGCTACGGAACGCCCATCGGAGAAGGCAAGGAAGTCCGCGAATTCGACGGTCGCCCTTATATTCTCGAGGAAGCCATCAAGGGTGACTTCGCCATCGTCAAGGCGTGGAAGGCCGACCGCTACGGCAATGTCGTCTACCGTCACACGGCACGCAACTTCAACCCGCTGGCCGCAACCGCAGGCAAGATCACCGTGGTCGAAGTCGAAGAGCTGGTGGAACCCGGCGAGCTGGACCCGGCCGAGATCCACACTCCGGGCATCTATGTCGACCGCGTCATCAAGGGCAGCTTCGAGAAGCGCATCGAGAAACGGACCGTTCGCTCGCGTTGAGCCAAGGCTCCGCCTGCATCCGTTTTCTCGCGACGACACTCCCCGACACGGCAAGGCGTCACCTCGATGGCGCTTCAGACAAGGAATACATCATGGCTTTGACACGCGAACAGATGGCCCAGCGAGTGGCACAGGAAATCCAGGACGGCTCATACGTCAATCTGGGCATCGGCATTCCGACCCTGGTCGCCAACTACATCCCGGATGGCATCGACGTGATGCTGCAGTCCGAGAACGGCCTGCTTGGCATGGGACGCTATCCCTATGACGACGAGGTCGACGCCGACATGATCAATGCCGGCAAGGAAACCGTGACCGCCATCGATGGCGCCGCCATCTTCGACTCCGCCGAATCCTTCGCGATGATTCGCGGCGGGCACGTCGATCTGACGGTACTCGGCGCCTTCGAGGTGGACGTGAACGGCAACATCGCCAGCTGGATGATCCCCGGCAAGCTGGTGAAAGGCATGGGCGGCGCCATGGATCTGGTAGCGGGTGCCGAGAACATCATCTGCACCATGACCCACGCCTCCAAGCATGGTGAGTCCAAGCTGCTCAGCCAGTGTGAGCTGCCACTGACCGGTGCCGGCTGCATTCGCCGTGTCCTGACCGACCTGGCCTTCCTCGAGATCAAGGACGGTGCCTTCCACCTGCTGGAACGCGCGCCAGGCGTCAGTGTCGAGGAGATACAGCGCCTGACCGCAGGCAAGCTCATCGTGCCCGACAATGTCCCCGAGATGCAGCTGGACGCCTGAGACGACCCAGATGCATCGCTTGACACTCCATCTCTCCGGCGATGATGGGCGCATCATCGCCGCTCTCCGAGAGTCTTGATGGTTGCAAGACCATCCACCGGCAGCGCTGCCATCGCTGCCGGTTTTTTTATCTCTTTCCCTCACCAAGCATGACGACCTGGCGGATCCTTCGCGAGGAGCTGCCCACTGCCTTGAAAGCCCGTACGCACGCCCCATCCCCACGACGATGCCTCACCTTCACAACCTCTCGAGCGGGGCGATATACGGCGAGGTTCCATACCGACCAGAAACCAGGGTAACGGGATAAAAGCAAGTCACTGTCAATCCTTGCGAAATCTGGAAAACTGACTGGCGCAATGCCGCCCATTCGAGAAGAACCTGCTCACGAGACACCCGACCAAAGGCGAAGTTTTTGATATTTCATTTGACCTTGGAGGCGCGGCAGCGCAGTATTGATCTCGTTGGTTAGCAAGTCGTATATCGTCAGTCGTGATCGAAACACTTCGGTACCTGGTGCATATCCTCCTTGTTTTACCCACGTATATCGGGTAACTCCCGGCAATATCATCAGTAAGGAATTACGATCATGGCAACTGGTACAGTCAAGTGGTTCAACGACACCAAAGGTTTCGGCTTCATTTCTCCGGACGACAACGGTGACGACCTGTTCGCACACTTCTCCGAAATCCAGGCTGAAGGCTTCAAGTCTCTGCAAGACGGTCAGAAGGTTTCCTTCGACGTCACCCAGGGCAAGAAAGGCCTCCAGGCCGCTAACATCAAGATCATCGACTGATCATGAGTTAGCTGAAAGAGACTAACCTCTCTTTCCACGGAAAAGCCCGCTTCGGCGGGCTTTTCTGCGTCTGGAGATTGCCTCGAAAGCCGTGACGGCCCCTCCCCTGCCAGCCAGTTCCGTCGTGCCTCAGCGCCACTTGCCTGCAACCCACGACACGATCCAGATCTCCCGGACCAGAGCCGAGCCTGACGCCTGACGCCTGACGCCTGACGCCTGACGCCTGTCACAGGCAACGAAAAAGGGACCGCCGAAGCAGCCCCTTTCCCGTCCAGCCTTGCCTGTCTTCAGCCCATCATCAGCCGCGGTAATAGCGCTGCTCGACGAAGGGCATCTTCGTCACGGTCATCGGCAGTCGCTTGCCGCGTACATCCGCGAAGACCTGAGTGTCCAGCACGCTGTGCGCGATCGCCACATAGCCCATGGCGACCGGCTTGCCGTAGCTCGGGCCGAAGCTGCCCGAAGTCACGACACCGATGCGGTTGCCCTCGCCGTCGAAGAGCTCGGCACCTTCGCGAATCGGAGCACGCCCTTCAGCCACCAGACCGACTCGCTTGCGGGTGTGATCCTTGTTGGCGATCTGGGTCAGGATGACGTCCGCCCCCGGGAAGCCGCCTTCACGTGCACCGCCCTGACGACGCACCTTGCCCAGCGCCCAGATCAGGCTGGCTTCCACTGGCGTGGTCGTGGTGTCCAGATCATGACCATACAGGCACAGCCCAGCCTCGAGACGCAGTGAATCCCGCGCCCCGAGACCGATGAACTCCACCTCTTCCGCCGCCAGCAGCAGACGCGCGAAGCGCTCCGCCTCAGCATCGGGGACGGAGATCTCGAAACCATCTTCACCGGTATACCCGCTGCGACTGACCCAACACTCGATGCCATCGATGATGACATGGGCATGATGCATGAAGGTCAGCTCGCAGGCCTCGGGCGACAGACGCTGCATGACCGCGTGAGCCAGCGGCCCCTGCAGGGCGAGCAGTGCCCGATCCTCCAGCACCTCAAGCTCGATCTCCATCGGCAGCCCCACACGCAGATGCGCGACGTCCTGATCCTTGCAGGCAGCATTCACCACCACATAGAGGTGATCGCCACCATTGACGATCATCAGGTCATCGAGGATACCGCCGGTATCACTGGTAAAGAGTCCGTAACGCTGCATGCCCACCGGAAGATCGACGATGTCCGTCGGTACCAGCGTCTCCAGCGCCGCCTGCACGTTCTCTCCGCGCAGGATCAGCTGCCCCATGTGCGAGACATCGAACAGCCCCGCCTTGGCACGCGTATGCTCGTGCTCCTTCTTGACGCCCAGCGGATACTGGACGGGCATGGAATAGCCTGCAAACTCGACCATCTTCGCTCCCTGCTCGACGTGCAGGTCATGAAGCGCGGTCTGCTTGAGACCGGTGACAGCGGCGGAATCGGACATCATCATTCTCCAGAGTGGCATGCAACATCTCTCCGACAGCCAGGTGAATCTGGCCCTGTGCTGCCGGAGGCTAGTGATCGAGATAGGACAATCTGAGGGGGCTCACCCCGCCGCGCCTGCCAGCGACGGGGGGCTCCTGATGCGATCAGCGGTCTTCGCCCGCCAGCACTTCCTTGCCGTCAAAGTAGTCGCGGGTCAGCTTGAAGACCACGGGCGACAGCAGCGCCAGACCAATCAGGTTCGGAATCGCCATCAAGGCATTGAAGGTATCCGCCATCAGCCAGATGAGATCCAGCTTGGCCATCGCGCCCACCGGAATCGCGATCACGAACACGATGCGATACAGCATGATGGCGCGCGTACCGAACAGGTACTGGAAGCACTTCTCGCCATAGAAGGACCAGCCAAGGATGGTGGTGAAGGCAAACACGGCCAGCGCGATCGCGACCAGATGGTTGCCGACACCCGGCAAGGCCTGATCAAAGGACATGGAGGTCAGCGCCGCCCCCGTCTCACCAGAAGACCACAGGCCGGAGGTGATGATGGCCAGCGCGGTGATGGTGCAGATGACGATGGTATCGATGAAGGTGCCCAGCATGGCGACCAGCCCCTGACGTACCGGGTTCTTGGTCTGCGCGGCAGCGTGGGCGATGGGCGCACTGCCCAGGCCGGCTTCATTGGAGAAGATACCGCGCGCCACACCGAAACGGATGGCCGCCATCACCGCCGCACCGGCAAAGCCGCCAGTCGCCGCGACTGGATTGAAGGCGTAGGTGAAGATGAGGCCGAAGGCGTGACCGATCTGGTCAGCATTGATCACCAGAATGACGATGCCCGACAGGAAGTAGGCAATCGCCATGAACGGCACCAGCTTGCCCGCCACGCTGGAGATGCGCTTGATGCCACCCAGAATGACCGCACCTGCCAGCACCATCATCACGACACCGGAGGCCCAGTGCGGAATGGCAAACGAGGTTTCCAGGGCATCCGCCACGGAGTTGGACTGCACGGTATTGCCGATGCCAAAGGCCGCGAAGCAGCCGAAGAAGGCAAAGGCGCCCCCCAGCCAACCCCACTTGGCCCCCAGTCCGTTGCGGATGTAGTACATCGGACCACCGACGTGGTTGCCGTTGTCATCCACTTCGCGATAACGCACCGCACAGACGGCCTCGGCGTACTTGGTCGCCATGCCGACCAGCGCCGTGATCCACATCCAGAAGATTGCCCCCGGTCCACCCAGCGCGATCGCCGTCGCCACACCCGCGATGTTGCCGGTACCGATGGTAGCGGAGAGTGATGTCATGAGGGCATTGAACGGCGACATTTCACCATCGCCATCCTTGCCGGGCGCGCGCCCGCTCCAGAGCAGCTTGAAGCCGGTACCCAACTTGCGGATCGGCATGCCCTTGAGGCCCGCCTGAAGATAGAAGCCGACCCCGAGCAGCAGGATCAACATCACCGGGCCCCACACCACGCCATTGATGGCGGTAAAGAGAGAACTGATCATTTCCACGCAGATTTCCTCCGCTGAATTGTTGTTATGACTCGATGCGAGGAGAGACACATCGGAAATCCCGTCTGGCCAGCCGGTCAACCGGCCAGCACGCCAAACGGACAGCTCACATTAGCGGAAGCTTCCAGTCTTCACTACCCCAACAGGGCTTTACGCTGGAATGTGAGCAAAACGTCACGCAAAAATCATGAAAATGTGTCAATCGCCTGAGGGATTCAGCCCGTTGATGGGCGTCACTCAGTGGATATCTCTTTCCCTTGTGCCGGCAACGTGAGCCTCTCCCGGGTCTTCCCCCACACCTCTCGCGGGCAGTCCCGTGACGACAGGCACGCTCCGGCGGGCTCTCGTCGGGGATGCCTGCCATCAGGACACGCCTGATGATCAGAGCGTGAAGGAGCTTCTCTCAGCGAATGTGGGTGTCCCTGCCTGCGACACCATTGACAGCACGTGAATCTGGACACAATATGGGAAACAAGTTTCCAATACGAAACAGGCGACACTCTACCTCGACTCAACAGGGCTCGCAAGCGCAGGCAAGTGGCATCGGATTCTCGCTGGAAACCCACCTCCCGTCAGAGAATGAGGACCTGGAGAACTGACTTCCAGCGGAGAAAAAACGGTCTGCACCCTGCACTCATGGGCCTTGTGCGCTGATACCTTCGCGCCATGGCGCAGATAGACCGGGCGTGGCAAGGCGAGACACTGGACGCCCGGAGCACGACGGACCACGATGAAGAGGGCAACTCGCTTGCCACTCGCCAAAAGTCGTAGAGGCACGCCGCGCTCAGCTACTGCCACGTGTCGAGACCTTCGTGCATAATGGCGCAACGATTCCCTGAATCAGAAAATCTTTTCACATAGGAAAACACTCATGAGCAACATTCCTGCCACGCTTAAGTACACCGAGAGTCACGAGTGGGTTCAGGACAACGGTGACGGTACCGTGACCATCGGCATCACCGACCACGCTCAGGAAGCGCTGGGCGACGTCGTCTTCGTCGAATTGCCGGAAATCGGTCGCGAACTGGCGCTGGAAGAAGAGTTCGGTGTCATCGAGTCCGTCAAGGCGGCCTCTGATCTGTACGCGCCGCTGGCCGGCGAAGTCATCGCCGTCAACGAGAGCCTCGAAGACGCGCCGGAATCCGTCAACGAAAGCCCCTATGACGATGCCTGGATTCTGAAGATGAAGGTCGCTGACAGCGCCGAGCTGGAAAAACTCCTCGACGCGGACGCCTACACCCAGCTGGTGGAAAGCGAAGCCTGATCACGGTTGGCCTCCAGCCGCTGTCCGAGACAGCGCTGTCACATGGCTGGAGGCCGCTTGCCCGTCTCACCCGGTAGTACGCTGGCTCGGCGCCCCCAGCCGAGGCTTCACGATTCCCGACGCCCTGCCCGCCCTCCTGCGCCGGCAAGGCGATGTTCCTCCCGCGGACTGTCACTTGCAGTTCCCGTTGCAGCACAGGATTCCTTGCATGGCTCACGAGACGCTTACCCTGGCCCAGCTGGCCGGGCACGATGATTTCATTTCCCGTCACAATGGCCCGACTGCCGCCAATGTCACGCGCATGCTGGCGACACTGGGTGAAGACAGCATCGAGACGCTGATTGACCGCACCGTGCCGGCGGCCATTCGTCTGGGACGCGAGCTGGACCTCGAAGGGCCGCGCACGGAATCCGAGGCACTGGACTATCTCAAGCGCCTGGCGCGTCAGAACAAGGTATTCAAGACCTATATCGGCCAGGGATATCACAACACCCACCTGCCGGCGGTCATCCAGCGCAACGTGCTGGAGAATCCGGGCTGGTATACCGCGTATACGCCGTACCAGCCGGAAATCGCCCAGGGCCGTCTCGAAGGGCTGCTCAACTTCCAGCAGGCGGTGATGGACCTGACCGGCATGGAACTGGCCAATGCCAGCCTGCTGGATGAGGCCACCGCCGCGGCCGAAGCCATGGCGCTGTGTCAGCGTGGCAACAAGAAGAACAAGAGCAATCGCTTCTTCATCGCCGACGATGTCCTGCCCCAGACGCTGGACGTCATGCGCACGCGTGCCGATTACTTCGGCTTCGAGCTGGTCATCGATGCTGCCGAGAAGGTCGGTGAGCACGACATCTTCGGCGCCCTGTTCCAGTATCCGGGCAATACCGGTCAGGTACGCGATCTCGCACCGCTGCTGGACGCGGCACGCGCCAATGGCGCGATGACCGTGGTGGCCGCCGACCTGCTGAGCCTCGTGCTGCTCAAGTCGCCGGGCAGCCTCGGCGCCGACATCGTCGTCGGCACCTCCCAGCGCTTCGGCGTGCCGATGGGCTTCGGCGGCCCGCACGCCGCCTTCTTCGCCACCACCGACAAGCTCAAGCGCTCGATTCCGGGCCGCATCATCGGGGTCTCCAAGGACTCGCGCGGCAATCCGGCGCTGCGCATGGCGATGCAGACCCGCGAGCAGCACATCCGCCGCGAGAAGGCGACCTCCAACATCTGTACCGCTCAGGCACTGCTGGCCAACATCGCCGGCTTCTACGCCGTCTATCACGGCGCCGAAGGCCTCAAGCGCATCGCCACCCGGGTGCATCGCCTGACCAGCATTCTCGCCGAGGGCGTCACGCGCTGCGGCATGACACTGGCCCACGACAGCTGGTTCGATGCCATCACCGTCACCGGCGTGGATGCCGGCAAGATCCATGGTCGCGAGCTGACCCACGAGATCAACCTGCGCCACCACGGCGACGGCCGCATCACCATCAATCTCGATGAAACCACTACCGCCGCCGATGTCGGCGTGCTGTTCGACGTGCTGCTCGGCGAGGAGCACGGCCTGTCCGTCGCCGCGCTGGATCAGGACCTGCTGGCCAAGGGCGCAAGCGCGATCCCGGCGGCCTGTCAGCGTGACAGCGACTTCCTGACTCACCCGACCTTCAGCCGCTATCACTCGGAAACCGAGATGCTGCGCTACCTGAAGCGCCTGGAGAACAAGGACCTGTCGCTGACCCACGCGATGATTCCGCTGGGCAGCTGCACCATGAAGCTGAACGCCACCACCGAGATGATTCCGGTCACCTGGCCCGAATTCGCCAACGTCCACCCGTTTGCGCCCTCGGATCAGGTGGTCGGCTACAAGCAGATGATCGATGAGCTGTCGGCCTTCCTGGTCGAGATCACCGGCTACGACGCCATCTCCATGCAGCCGAACTCCGGCGCTCAGGGGGAATATGCGGGACTGGTCGCGATCCGTCGCTACCAGGCCTCCATCGGTGAAGGTGCGCGCGACATCTGCCTGATCCCCAGCTCCGCCCACGGCACCAATCCGGCCTCCGCCGCGATGGCCGCCATGAAGGTGGTGGTGGTCGAGTGTGATGCCAGCGGCAACATCGACATCAATGATCTGCGCGCCAAGGCTGAGCAACACAGCGACAAGCTGTCCGCGATCATGATCACCTATCCGTCCACCCATGGGGTGTTCGAGGAAACCGTGCGCGAGGCCTGTCAGGTCGTTCACGATCACGGCGGTCAGGTCTACATCGATGGTGCCAACATGAACGCCCAGGTCGGTATCTGCCGTCCGGGTGACTTCGGCGGCGACGTTTCTCACCTCAATCTGCACAAGACCTTCTGCATTCCCCACGGTGGCGGCGGACCGGGCATGGGCCCCATCGGCGTCAAGTCACACCTGGCACCCTTCGTCTCCAACCACGTGGTCACGCCGCTGGAAGGCGTGAAGCCGGAATGCACCGCCGTCTCCGCCGCCGCCTTCGGTTCCGCGGCGATCCTGCCGATCTCCTGGGCCTACATCAAGATGATGGGCGCGCAGGGGCTGCGTGAGGCCACCGAGCTTGCGATCCTCAACGCCAACTACATCGCCACGCGTCTCGATGGGCACTATCCGGTGCTCTATCGCGGCAAGAACGGCACCGTGGCGCATGAGTGCATCATCGATATCCGCCCGCTGAAGGCCGCTTCCGGCATCAGCGAGGAAGACATCGCCAAGCGCCTGATCGACTACGGCTTCCACGCCCCGACCATGTCGTTCCCGGTGGCGGGCACGCTGATGGTCGAGCCCACCGAGTCCGAGTCGCTCTACGAGATCGACCGTTTCTGTGAGGCGATGATCGCGATTCGCGCCGAGATCGCCCGTGTCGAGCAAGGCGAGTGGACCCTGCAAGACAACCCGCTGGTGCACGCGCCGCACACCCAGGCGGACCTGATGGACGCCGAATGGAATCGTGGGTATTCCCGCGAGATCGGTGCCTTCCCGAGTGAACACGTCAAGGCGGCCAAGCAGTGGCCGGCCGTCAACCGGGTCGACAACGTGCATGGCGATCGTCAGTTGATCTGCTCCTGCCCGAGCATCGACCTCTACCGTGATTGAGAGTCTCGATTGAGAGCCAGCAATGAGGCAGTGTTGAAACGCTGTCGCTGATCGCTCTGGCAAAAAAACGCCCCTGCCGGGTAACCGGCAGGGGCGTTGTCGTTGCAGCTGTCCGTCAAGCGCTTGCTCAGTGACGCAATGACGCGCCAGCCGAGATCACTCCTTCCAGCTCTTGAGCAGCTCGTCGTAGGCGATGGTCTCGCCCTTGGGCTTCTCGTTGTCCAGCTTGGCCTTCGGCGCACCCGGCTGGGCGAACCAGTACTCCGCATCACGTTCCTCGTTGAGCTTCGGCCCACAGTTGTCCATCACCTTGGCGCGCTCGAGACGCTCGAGAATGCGGTCCTGCGCCTTGGCCAGGCCATCAAGCGCTTCCTGCGGCGTGGCTTCACCACTGGCGGCCTGGGAGATGTACTGCCACCACAGCTGGGCCAGTTTCGGATAATCCGGCACGTTGGTGCCGGTCGGCGACCACTGCACCCGCGCCGGGCTGCGATAGAACTCGACCAGACCGCCCAGCTTCGGCGCGGCATCGGTCATCGCCTGGGACTGGATATCCGACTCGCGGATCGGCGTCAGACCTTCCAGGGTCTTCTTGAGCGAGACGGTCTTGGCGGTCACGAACTGCGCATACAGCCAGGCGGCGTGACGATTCTTCTCCGGCGTGGAGTCGAAGAAGGTCCAGGCACCCACGTCCTGATAGCCAAGCTTCATGCCCTCTTCCCAGTACGGGCCATGCGGTGACGGCGCCATGCGCCACTTGGGCGTGCCGTCGTCGTTGACCACCGGCAGGCCATCCCGCGTCATGTCAGCCGTGAAGGCGGTGTACCAGAAGATCTGCTGGGCGATGTTGCCCTGGGACGGCACCGGGCCGGACTCGGAGAAGGTCATGCCCTGAGCTTCCGGCGGTGCGTACTTGCCCAGCCAGTCGACGTACTTGGTGGTGGCATAGACGGCCGCCGGGCCATTGGCCGCGCCGCCACGCGTCACCGAGGAACCCACCGGCTGACATTCCTCGACACGAATGCCCCACTCATCTACCGGCAGGCCGTTGGGCAGGCCCTTGTCGCCGGCACCCGCCATGGAGAACCAGGCATCGGTGAAGCGCCAGCCGAGTGACGGGTCCTTCTTGCCGTAATCCATGTGGCCATAGACCCGCTTGCCGTCGATTTCCTTGACGTCATTGGTGAAGAAATCGGCGATGTCTTCATAGGCTGACCAGTTGACCGGTACGCCCAGCTCGTAGCCGTACTTGTCCTTGAACTGCTTCTTCAAGTCTTCACGCTCGAACCAGTCGGCGCGGAACCAGTACAGGTTGGCAAACTGCTGGTCCGGCAGCTGATAGAGCTTGTCATCCGGGCCGGTGGTGAAATCCAGCCCGATGAAGTCATCCAGATCCAGGGTCGGCGAGGTGAAGGCCTTGCCGTCGCCTTCCATCATGTCGCTGATCGGCACGACCTTGCCATAGCGGAAGTGCGTGCCGATCAGGTCAGAGTCATTGACGTAGCCATCGTAGATGTTGCGCCCGGACTGCATCTGGGTCTGCAGTTTCTCGATGACGTCGCCTTCCTGAATCAAGTCGTGGGTCAGCTTGATGCCGGTGATCTCGCTGAAGGCCTTGGCCAGCACCTTGGACTCGTATTCATGGGTGGTCAGGGTTTCCGAGGCCACCTTGATTTCCATGCCGCGCAGCGGCTCGGCGGCCTTGATGAACCACTCGAGCTCGGACATCTGCTCGTCCTTGCTCAGCGTGGAGGGTGAGAATTCCTGGTCGATCCACTTCCTTGCCGCATCCTGATACTGATCGGCCATGGCCTGACTGGAAAGACCCGCGAGCCCCGCCGCCGTGGCGAAGGCGATGGCGTAACGCAGGCGTGCGGGTCGAATGATGTGCTGACTCATGGGATGTCCCTTCATTGGCGTTATTGTTGTGTCGCGTCGTCCAACAACCACTTCCGTCAATCACGTGTCGCGCGGCGCGATATGCCGCGCGTGTCTCCTGCCGGTACTGCTTGTCCTCCTGTCGTTCCGGGTACGCTGTCTTGCCTTTGCTGCGTTGCTGCTCGGCTGGCCGGGCATCTGACTGTCAGTCCGTCTGCCAGATGCCCGACGGATTCAAGCTTTCCGGGTCACGGGTGCGTCTCGCGAAGCAGCGCGCGTTGAGCACGATAGAGCGAAGCTGGCTCAACGGCCTCGCCGGGGGATTCCACTCGCGCCTGCAGCTTGTCCAGCGCCTCAAGCTGCGGGTAGTCCGTCACGCCCTTGGCGTTCATCACCCGCTCGTAATCATGGCGACTGGCGATGCCCAGCGCGCGGCCGGTGGCGCCCACTACCGTCGGCATGATCACCTTGCCGAAGTGTGAGTCGGCGCGCATGAAGGGCCAGGCATCGTGCGGCTTGCCGGTATTGACCGGATTCCACAGCACCAGCCCGCGAAGATGATTGGGCTGATGGCCGACACTGGCGCCCCAGCGGTCGCGTACATGGCCGCCTCGCTTGCGGTCGAAGAGATTGTCCCGCGGCTGCTGACCATGCAGTTCGATCCCACTGTCACCGCCATGCTCCAGTTCAAGGTAGACGTTATGGGTCGCGTAGCGGGCCACGCCGGGCGCATGCCAGGCATGACTTTGGTCGACCACCTGCCTTGCCAGCACCTGATTGCTGTCACTGATCGTCATCGCGATATGCCCCGGCTTGCCGGTCATCCTCACGTCCTCGAGCGTCACCTGGGAGCTGTGGCGCACCTTCACTCCCTGATTGAAACTGTCGAGCCGGACATCACGCACCCAGCCATCGGTGATGCCATCGAGATCCAGCAGGCCGAAGCCGCTGTCGTCCTCGGCGCTGCGATGATGCTTGAAGTGCCCTCGCCAGTTGCCCTTGAGCGTGATGCCTTCGACCCCGACCTCATGCGCCGGGTGGATGCGCGCGATACGCCACTGCTCACCGGGGAAGCGCTCGTGCACCACGGGCAACGACAGCGTCAGCCGATTGCCTTCTCGTGCCAGCACACGGTAGCGAGCGCGCTTGATGACCCCATCCCGCTCGATCAGCCAGCGCGACTTGCCGGTCCTGGCCTCCTTTTCCATCTGATAGGGTGCCAGAGCACGTGCTACCGCTTGCGGGCGCTTGTCGATGCTCTCCAGCAATACCTCATCCCCCGCCTTGAGCGATGACGCCTGTGCCACGCCCGCCAGTGTCACCGTGTCCTGCGTATCGGCAGGCTGCACGCGAGCCGTCGCGGCGATCGGCTGCCAGGCTTCCTGACTCCCGCCCTCGGCCAGCGTCCTGCCTTCCTCCAGATTGCCAAGATGCAGCAACCAGGGCGTGCTCCAGTACCAGCTGGCATGCAACGGCAGCATCGGTCGTGTCTGCTTGAGACGGGTCCTGTCGCTTCCGTCTCCCGCCAGTGTCCAATGACTGCCAGCCAGGCTCAGCCCCTGCATCTTGAGCAATGCCTCGCGCAGCGTCTGCTGGCGCGCCTCATCCGGGACTGCCGCCTTGAGCGCGATCATCCGTGCATAGAACCAGTCGCGCTCCGCGGGGCCGAACAACACATAGTCACCGGCAGGAAAATAGAGCACCCCGTGCCGCTGAGGGCTGTCCGCATCATGCTCCCCCTGCTGCTGCCAACGACGCATCGCGGCATGGGCGCGCAGTACCGCCTCTCGGTCACTCACGTCGTCCGTGCCATCAGCGCCATAATCCGTGACATCGAAGCGCCTGACGCTGCGAGACTCTGATTCCCGCTTCCGCGCCTCTTGTGCATTGGCTCCCGTCGCCAACGCCGCCGGGAGAGCCTCTCTCTGGTGATAGCCAGCTTGCGAGAAGTCCGGCAAGGGCAGTGGCTCACGCTTGTCTGCCGGCAGCGCCTGATTGGCCTGCCACACCCGCTGATACGCCTGCCACAGAGGGGATCGCGTCTCGTCCTGCGCTTGCCCCGCTGCAGGATGCTTCCCGCCAGCTCCGCCCTGCTGATCCTCCACCGACACGGGAGTCGTGACCCACCAGCCGATGGCGACGACACAGACAAGGCTCAACCCTGTCAGCCCGGCACGAATGACACGACGGCTTTTCCTGCCGGAAGAAACAGAGGCAGTGGTGGACGAATGACGCGAGGATTCGGTAGACGACATGCAGCAGGGTTCCAGAGCGATGACAGATGACACTGGCTTGGCCAGTCAGAACCGCTTGGGACTCCTGTCAGCACCTCGGGTTCCCTGTTGCCACAAGGCGACGCTGCCCGTCGTCAACGCTCACACCCCATTCCCACATCTCACTTCACCTCTCGTTTCTTCACTTCTCGTTTCTTCTCATCCCCACATCCCCCTCACCTCATCCCCACTTCATCAACACCAGCATCCAGACGACACAGACGATGCTGATCATCCACAGCACCTGATCAGTGAAGCCCAGCCACAGCAGATGCAGCCAGCCGCTGGAGAGCAGGCCGATGAACAGTCTGTCGCCACGCGTGGTCGCGATGGGCAGAAAGCCCTGACGACTCAGCGTCGGGGTCACGAACTGCCAGGCGGTCATGCCCAGCAGCAGGGTGCCGATACCGGCAAAGAAGAGTGACGTGGGCAGTGTCCAGGCCATCCATTCCATCATCATGTCCTCTTGTAGGCCGTCAGCAGCGACTCGCTGGCGGCAATGACAGCGGCGCTCGTCTGGCCGCCGCTCACACCCGACCCAGGGCGAAGCCCTTGGCGACGTGATTGCGCACGAAGTAGATCACCAGGATGCCGGGAATCAGCGTCAGGGCGCCGGCGGCGGCCAGCACGCCCCAGTCGATGCCCGAGGCCGAGACCGTTCGCGTCATTACCGCCGCGATCGGCTTCGCCTCCGTCGAGGTCAGGGTTCGCGCCAGCAACAGCTCCACCCACGAGAACATGAAGCAGAAGAAGGCGGTCACCCCGATGCCCGGGCGAATCATCGGAATGAACAGCGTCAGGAAGAAGCGCGGAAAACTGTAGCCATCGATATAGGCCGTCTCATCGATCTCCTTGGGCACGCCGGACATGAAGCCTTCCAGAATCCACACTGCCAGCGGCACGTTGAACAGACAGTGCGCGAGTGCCACCGCCAGCGGAGTATCGAACAGTCCCACCGAGGAGTAGAGCTGGAAGAACGGCAGCAGGAAGACCGCCGGCGGTGCCATTCGATTGGTCAAGAGCCAGAAGAACAGATGCTTGTCACCCAGGAAGCGATAGCGCGAGAAGGCATAGGCCGCCGGCAGTGCCACCGTCAGCGAGATGGCCATGTTGAGCACCACATAGCTCATCGAGTTCACATAGCCCATGTACCAGCTGGGGTCAGTGAAGATCACCCGGTAGTTGTCGAAGGTGAAGTTCTGTGGCCACAGGGTCAGGCCGCCGAGAATCTCCTGATTCGACTTGAACGACATGATCAGCAGCCAGTAGATCGGCACCAGCAGGAACAGCAGGTAGATCGTCATTACCAGACGCTTGCGTGTTTTCATCACTCGTCTCCTCAGGCGTCGTCACTGTCTTGGTGGGTCATGGCGGTATAGAACAGCCACGAGACCAGCAGGATGATGAGGAAGTAGATCAGCGAGAAGGCAGCGGCGCGTCCGAGATCGAACTGGCCGATCGCCATCTGGGTCAAGGTCTGGGACAGGAAGGTCGTGGTGGTACCCGGCCCGCCACCGGTGAGGACGAAGGGCTCGGTGTAGATCATGAAGCTGTCCATGAAGCGCAGCATGATGCCGATCAGCAGCACGCTCTTGAGCTTGGGCAGCTGGATGTAGCGGAACACGGCCCAGGGTGAGGCACGGTCGATGCGCGCGGCCTGATAGTAGACATCGGGAATGGCCCGCAGCCCCGAGTAGCACAGCAATGCCACCAGCGACGTCCAGTGCCAGACATCCATCACCAGCACCGTCACCCAGGCGTCGGCCGGATTGGAGGCGTAGTTGTAGTCGATGCCCAGTTGTCCCAGCGCCCAGCCATAGAGTCCGATGTCCTCACGCCCGATGATCTGCCAGATGGTACCGACCACGTTCCAGGGAATCAGCAGCGGCAGGGCCAGCAGGATCATGCACAGCGAGACCATGAAGCCCTTGCGCGGCATCGAGAGCGCCACGGCGATCCCCAGCGGAATCTCGATGGCGAGAACCGCGAAGGAATAGACGAACTGGCGAACCAGCGAGTCGTGCAGGCGCTCGTCGCGCAGGATCTCGCGATACCATTCGGTTCCCACGAAGAAGCGTGTGGAGGGATCGAAGATGTCCTGCACCGAGTAGTTGACCACCGTCATCATCGGGATGATGGCCGAGAACGCCACCACGATGACCACCGGCAGCACCAGCCACCAGGCGCGATTGTTGTGTGTGCGTTGCATCAGGCGTTTCCTCCCGGCTGCTCTCCACTTTCCCCTCTGGCAAAGCTGTCCGCCTCGCCGCTGTCGGGCGCGCCGGCCTGTGACAGATCCAGCAGATGCTCATCGAGATAGAAGCGCTGCCAGCGGGCCGGTAGCCGCAGCCGCACACCCCCGACAGGGATAGGCGCATCTTCCTCGATACGTGCCTTGAAGATGCAGCCACCGCCGATGTCGAGATCCACTACCTTGTAGGTGCCAAGATCCTGCACCAGCGTGACCTGACCACTGAGCCAATGCTCGCGGGTGTCGGAAACCGCCGCAGCGGGTGAGCTGTCGCTGGCCTCGAGCTCGACGAATTCCGGACGGATGCCCAGTTTCAGTTCGCCCTTGCGCTCCTCAAGCGTCGCCAGCAGCGCCCGTGGAAGGTACAGCAAGGGCGCGTCCTCCCCCGTCCCGAGTCGCACGCCCTCTGATTCCAGCGTGATGCTGGCCAGATTCATGCCCGGCGAGCCGATGAAGTAGCCCACGAAGGTGTGAGCGGGGTCCTCGAACAACTCGCGCGGGGTACCGAACTGCACGATGCGGCCTTCATACATCACCGCGATCTTGTCGGCGAAGGTCGAGGCCTCCAGCTGATCATGGGTGACGTAGACCATGGTGATATTGAACTGCTCATGGATCTGCTTGAGCTTGCGCCGCAGCTTCCACTTGAGGTGGGGGTCGATGACGGTCAGCGGTTCATCGAACAGGATGGCGGCCACGTCATCACGCACCAGCCCGCGGCCCATCGAGACCTTCTGCTTCTCGTCGGCCGTCAGGTTGCTGGCACGCCGCGTCAGCAGGTCTTCCAGCTCCAGCACCTGGGCGATCTCACGTACCCGAGACTGCACCTTGTGCTCCGGCTGGCGCTGATTGCGCAGCGGGAAGGCCAGATTGTCGAAGACCGTCATGGTGTCGTAGACCACCGGGAACTGGAACACCTGAGCGATGTTGCGCTCTTCCGGCGGCAGCCGATTGACCACGCGATCATCGAAGCGCACCTCGCCCTCGGAGGGGGCCAGCAGCCCGGAGATGATGTTGAGCAGCGTGCTCTTGCCACAGCCCGACGGGCCGAGCAGCGCATAGGCACCGCCCTGCTGCCAGACATGGTTCATGCGCCGGATGGCGTAGTCACTGTCAGCCGCAGGCGCCGCCAGGTAGCTGTGCGCCAGATCATTGAGGTGTATTTCCGCCATCAGGCCAGCCCTCCGCCAGTCGTGGTGGGTCGCTCGGGCGAGCGGATCAGTGCCCCGTCGCCGCCCGGGCCTGCCACTTCACCGCCAGCGCGGCCCTTGTCATCCGCGAAGACGAACAACTTGTGCGCAGGGGCATAGACCCGGATGGCATCATCCACGGCGAAGTCGTGGATACCGGACAGGTGCAGCACCAGGGAGTGATCGTCATTGCTGACATGCAGGAAGGTTTCGGAGCCGGAGATCTCGGCGATATCCACCGTGACGGCGAACTCGAGATCATCGTCGGCCAGCGGCGCCAACCCCAGATGACTGGGACGGATACCGAAGCGATAGGCCCCGCTCTCGAGCCCCACCAGTGGTGTGGGCAGCACGAACCGGCTGCCCTGCTCGCCGGCACTGGCGGCACCGGAGAACGCCAGTTCACGCCCACGCACCTCGGCCTCGAACAGATTGATCTGCGGCTCAGAGTAGAGCTTCGCCGCCTCGACACTCACCGGATGATGGTAGACGGCCTCGGTAGGCCCGGACTGCAACACCCGCCCTTCATGCATCAGGGTGGTGGTGCCACCGAGCGCCAGCGCCTCACCGGGTTCGGTGGTGGCGTAGACGGCGATGGTGTTGCGGGTCGCGAACAGGCTGCGCATCTCGTGGCGCAGCTCTTCGCGCAGCTTGTAATCAAGATTGACCAGCGGCTCATCGAACAGCACCAGGTCAGCATCCTTGACCAGCGCCCGCGCCATGGCCGTACGCTGCTGCTGACCGCCGGAGAGCTCCGCCGGCTGACGCGCGAGGAACTGCTCGATATGCAGCATCTCGGCGATCTCGTGCACGCGGCGACGGATTTCCTCCGGCGCCATGCGCGCCAGCTTCAGCGGCGAGGCGATGTTGTCGTAGACGCTCAGACTCGGGTAGTTGATGAACTGCTGATAGACCATCGAGATATTGCGCTCGCGCACCGGGCGGCCGGTCACGTCCTCGCCGTTCATCACGATTCGCCCATCACTGGGCACATCGAGGCCTGCCATCAGGCGCATCAGTGAGGTCTTGCCGGACAAGGTGCGTCCCAGCAGCACATTGAAGGAGCCGGGCTCGAAGGTCAGGTCCACCCTGTCGATATGGGTCTCGCGGCCAACCCGGCGGGTGACCGCCTCAAGGCTCAAGGACATGGCACTGTCTCGTCTGGTGAAAGTCATCGGGGCAAGGACACGGCCAACCGCTGCCGAGTGTTCATACCCACCTGGTGACTCTCATCTAGCGAACCCTGTGCCAGCCGCGCGCAATCCCGTGCCCACCGACACCCTCTGCCAGCCCTCGGATACCGCCAGATCGCCCTCTTTCGTTGATCATTCAGTCACTTGCCAGATGCGACCAAGGCAGGGGCAGACCATGGTCTAGCCCGTCAACCACCCCGTCTCCCGCTACTCTGATGAACAGTGTCTGAACACTGGAGTCCTCGGAACTGAACACTCGCCACGCACAAGTGAACATTGCCGTGAACACTCCCCTAGACCGAAAACAGCATCGATAACAGCATCAATAACAACAGAGGCCTGAAAGGCCCGCCGCACAAGGGATGTCTCATGACAGCACGCCATCATTCCGCCAGCCACGTCGACAACCATGTCGATAACCACGTCGATAACCACACCGCCGCCACCCCAGCTCACTCCACGCCCCATCCCGCCGCTGCTCCCGTGGCACTTCAGCATTCCTCACTGGTGTGTCCGCCGGAAGAGCTCGTCTGGCGTCAGCGTCAGGCCGCCAGCCTGATGGCGACGGTGGCGTCAGCGGTGGCCGGTCATACCCTTAACCTGCTCGATCACTGGCAGGCGTGTCTGGTACTGACCGACCGCGACGGCGTGGTACTGGCAAGCTACGGCCATCAACAGCTGCTGGGCAATGACGCCACCCTGCTGCGCCCCGGCGCGCGCTGGCGCGAGGAATCGCTGGGGCATAACGCCATCGCCGAGACGCTGAATGCGCCGCGCGCCAATCGCCTGGCACGCATCGCGCTCGACGCGCATGACGCCGAATGCCTCAAGGGGCTGGCCAGTGCCAGTGCCGCCCTGCTGGCGCCCGCCAGCTGGAGCAGCCGCCGCGGGCTGACCCCCGGTGCCTGCGAGGGCTGCCTGGGACTGATCTGTGATCCCTATCGCGTCCGCCAGTACAGTCTCGGCATGCTCGGCGTACTGGCGGATGACATCGAACAACGCCGTCTGGGCGAGGCGCTCGGGCATGATCATCATCTATTGCGCCTGCATCTCAACCGTTCTCAGCTAGACTCGCCCAGCGCCGCCCTGCTGGCCGTCACGCCGCAGGGCCAGGTTGCGGCCGCCAGTCGCAGAGGGCTGCAACTTCTGGCAGCGCACCTTGAGCTCTCGCCATCGCCAGATTGCGCGGAACACCCGGCGGACAACGACAGCTGCGCCACGCGCGATGACCTCCATCTGTTGCTGGGCCAGCCCCTGGCTCGCTGGCAGCTGGACTGGGCACCGCTGGCCCAGCTTGACGACGCGGAGTGCCTGACGCTCACGCAACACCCGCATTTCACGGGCTACGCCTTGTGCGGTGTCCTGCCCAGGCCACGCATTCAGGCACGCGCTCCAGCCACTCACCCCACCGATGAGCGAACTGGCCCGCTGGCCACTCAGGCCGCTGCCTGCCATCCGAGCCTTGCGCGCCTGCATCATGGCGATGCCGGCTGGGCCCGAGTCTGCGAACTACTGGCGCGGCTGGTGAACGCTCGCCTGCCACTGCTGCTGCAGGGCGAGACAGGTGTCGGCAAGGAAGAGGTGGTCAAGGCGCTGCATCAGGCCAGTCATCGCGCCCATCAGCCACTGGTCGCCATCAATTGCGCGGCTTTGCCCGATGAGCTGGTCGAGGCTGAGCTGTTCGGGTATCGGCGCGGCGCCTTTACCGGTGCCGACCCTGCGGGGCGCGAGGGCCGACTGATCGAGGCCAATGGCGGACGCCTGTTTCTGGATGAGATCGGCGACATGCCACTGCATGTCCAGGCGCGTCTGCTGCGCGTGCTGCAGGAGCGTGAAGTCACCCCACTGGGCGGCGGCAAGCCGCAGCGGGTCGATTTCGAACTGGTGGCCGCCACCCATCAGCCTCTCAGCGAGCTGGTCAAGGCGGGGCGCTTCCGGGCGGACCTCTACTACCGACTGTGTGGCGCCAGCATCGCCCTGCCGCCACTGCGCGAACGCCAGGACCTGGCTGGATTGAGCCATGCCCTGCTGACACGGCTGTGCCGGGAGCAGCAACGCGAGCTGCCACGCATCACCCCTGATTTCCTGAACCGTCTCATGCAGCATGACTGGCCGGGCAACGTGCGTGAGCTGGACAATGTGTTGCGTCTGGCACTGGCGCTGTGCGATGGGCCGTCTCTTGAAGCGTGCCACGTGATGCTGTCGGGCGAATTCAGCAGCGCATCGCATGCACAACATTGCGCCATGCTGCCGCCCGAGAAGCCTCCCCTGCCCCCGCTGCATGACCTCTCCAGTGCCGAGGAGCTGCAGAGCGCGCTGGACGCGCTGGGCGGCAACGTCTCGCGTCTCGCACGGGAGCTGGGCATCAGTCGCACCACGCTCTACAAGCGACTCGGCGCGGCCTGACGCAGCAGGCTTCTCCTCAAGCCCCGGCCCTGAAACGCCCGTGCCCCCGCAGACAGACTCTGCGGGGGCACGGGCGTTTCACACGACTCACATTTCTTGCCGCTACCAAGCACCTAACACTCAGCACTCAGTACTCAGTACTCAGCACTCAAGGACAGGGAGTCAGCTCGGCGTCAGGCCGCGCAGGCGCTCATTGCGACGGCGAATCAGCTCCAGTGTCGTCAGCAGCAGGATCGAGACCAGCACCAGCAGCGTGGCCACCGCCAGAATCGTCGGACTGATCTCCTCGCGGATACCGGACCACATCTGGATCGGGATGGTGGTCTGCGCCGGCCCGGCGATGAACAGCACCACCACGACTTCATCGAACGAGGTGATGAAGGCGAACAGCGCACCGGACACCACGCCCGGCGTCACCAGCGGCAGGATGATGCGGAAGAAGGTGCGACTCGGACTTGCCCCCAGCGAGTGCGCCGCACGCGTCAGAGAGTGATCGAATCCGGAGAGCGTCGCCGTCACCGTGATCACCACGAAGGGAATGCCTAGCGCGGTGTGCGCCAGAATCACGCCCAGATAGGTCTGCGTCAGCCCCAGCTTCGAGAAGAAGAAGAACATCGCCGCGGCACTGATGATCAATGGCACGATCATCGGCGAGATCAGGATCGCCATGATGGTGTTGCGAAACGGCATGAAGCGACTCGAAAGCCCAAGCGCGGCAAGCGTGCCCAGTACCGTGGCCAGCACCGTCGCACATACCGCGACGAAGATGCTGTTCTTGATCGAGCGCATCCACTCATCCGACGTGAAGAACTCCTGATACCAGCGCAGCGAGTAACCCTCCGGGTCCAGCGACAGCATCTTCTCCGAGAAGGTGAAGTAGGGTTCGGCATTGAACGAGAGCGGAATGATCACCAGGATCGGCCCGATCAGGAACAGGAAGATCAGCGCACAGAGTGCGCAGAACACCCAATGCCAGATCCGCTCACCACGTGTTGCATAGGAAGGTATGGCCATCTGTCACCCCAGTTTGACCTTGTCGACACCGATCAGGCGGTTGTAGACGAGATAGAAGAGAATCACCACGACCAGCAGGATCGAGCCAATGGCCGCTGCCAGTCCCCAGTTGAGCGAGGTCTGCATGTGATAGGCGATGAAGTTGGTGATGAAGCGGCCCGACTGCCCGCCCACCAGTGCCGGCGTGATGTAGTAGCCGATGGAGAGGATGAAGACCAGAATCGAGCCTGCTCCGATACCCGGCAGGGTCTGCGGGAAGTAGACGCGTCGGAAGGCCGTGATCGGCCCGGCACCCAGCGAGCGCGCCGCGTGCATGTAGCTGGGCGGAATGGTCTTCATCACCGAGTACAGCGGCAGGATCATGAAGGGCAGCAGGATGTGGGTCATCGCGATGATGGTGCCGGTCTTGTTGTAGATCATCTGGATGCGCGCCTCCTCGGCGAGTATCCCGACGCCCACCAGCATGTCGTTGAGCACCCCCTGCTGCTGCAGGATCGCGATCCATGTCGTGGTGCGTACCAGAAGCGAAGTCCAGAACGGCAGCAACACCAGAATCATCAGCAGATTGCCGCGCCCGGCAGGCAGGGTCGCCAGCAGCCAGGCCACCGGATAGGCCAGCAACAGACATAGCCCGGTGATCGCGGCGCTCATCCAGAAGGTGCGGATGAACAGCGAGACATGGATCTGCAGATATTCCGGCTTCTCGACGATCTCGCCATTGGGAGAGAACTGACGATCCACCGCCGCCAGATAGTAGGAAGCCGTGTAAGGCGTGGACTCGCGCTTGATCAAGCGCCAGATGTCCGGGTCCTGCCAGTCCTCATCGGCCTCGATCAATGCCGCCTTGTAAGGGGCCTCCATGCGAGCGGCCTTGCGTGCACTCTTCATGAACAGTGAGCGCATGCCCGACATTTCATAGTTGAGACGTGAAGCGACACGCCCGAGATTGCGCGCCTTGAGGCCCGCGGCAAGGTCATCTGCCAGCGCGGCGTAGGTAGCCTCATCCGGCAATCCCTCGCCGTCCCAGTCAACCAGCGCCTCACTGGTGCGCGGCAGATAGGTGGAGACTTCCGGGTTGTCGACACTGCGCGACAGCATGTCGAAGATGGGCATGACGAAGGCCAGCCCGATGAAGATCAACAGCGGTGCCACCAGCAGCAACGCCTTGAGACGGCTGCGGCGGATGGCACGATTGAGACTCTGTTTCAGTGGCACGCCGTCGGCGGTGGTCAGTGCCGCGCCGGGTGCTCCATTGGGGTCATGTTCTGCGCTTCCGGACGTGGCCGGGGCGGAGGAATCGCTCATCCTGCACTCCTTGATCGGCTATCCGAGGATGCCTGAGCCGTCAGCCGATTCCCGCACGTGAAGGCGGGGACGAGCACGAACTGCCGGGCGATCAGGCATGATCAAAAAGGCCCCGGCGCGCGGTCGTGCGCCACCGGGGCCATCGGGTCAGTGCGGAATCAGCGTGCCAGCCAGGCGTTGAAGCGCTGGCTCAGCTCATCGAGGTTGTCGGCCCAGAACTCGTCATCCTTGGGAATGGCGGTCTCGAAGTTGGGGCCGTAGGTCGGCATGTGCGGCTTCATGTCGATGCCCGTATCGGCGTGGGTCGAGACCAGCGCCGCAGACGAGGTACGTGCCGGGCCGTAGGAGATGTACTTGGCCTGATCCGCCAGACGCTGGGTGTCGGTGGCAAACATCAGGTAATCCTTGACCTTGTCGAGCTTGCCGGTCGGGACGACCCAGCCGTCCAGCTCGAACACCTGAGCATCCCAGACGATGGCGAAGGGCTGCTTCTCGTTGACCTCGGCATTGAAGATACGGCCGTTGTAGGCAGAGGCGAAGGCCACTTCCTTGTCCGCCAGCAGCTGCGGCGGCTGGGCACCCTCCTCCCACCAGATGACGCTGTCCTTGATGGTATCGAGCTTGGCGAAGGCACGCTCGATGCCTTCATCGGTCTCCAGCATGTCGTAGACCTCTTCCGGTGCCACACCATCAGCGACCAGTGCCCATTCCATGTTGTTGATCGGCTTCTTCTGCAACGCACGCTTGCCGGGGAACTCCTCGAGATTGAAGACATCATCGATGGAATCCGGCTGCTTGTCCTCGGGGAACATCTCGGTATTGAAGGCCACGATGTTGGAATAGACGATCTGCGGCACGAAGCACTCACTGAGCGAGCCTTCGATGAAATCCTCACTGGCCGGTGTTCCATCCGGCGCTGCCGCGAACAGGGTGTCCGGGTCCAGCGGCTCGATCAGCCCTTCGGAGCAGGCGATCAGCGCGTCGCTGGGCAACATGTCGACCAGATCCCAGGTGACGTTGCCTGCCTGTACCTGGGCACGCAGCCCCGAGAGCGCATTGGACGACTTGTCGATATTGACGACGGTATCGCCGCTCTTCTCTTCCCATGGCTCGTGATAGGCCTTGAGCTGGCTTTCACTGTACGCCCCGCCCCACGACACGATATTGAGTGTCTCGGCCTGAGCTGCGGTGGCGCCAAGGCTTGCCGTGGCGACCGCCACGACCAGAGCGGCACGCAGGGGCATGCTGGCCCCTGCGCAGGAACGCGACACCTGGGCGATGCGACGTGAAGAGATGAATCGATTGATCACTGACATGGGTGAATCTCCCTGAATTCTTGTTGTTGTACTGCACTCTTGTCGCGAATCGTGCTGTTGCTCTCTCGGGTAAAGCCTGCGTTCGTCTCCTGTGCTGTCGTCAGGCATCCAGTGCTCGGCAATCGCAGGCATCCCACCCGACCTGCAATGTCTGTCCGGGCCGCAAGGGTGGATAGCCTTCGGCATTGGGTGTCTTGATGATGAATTCGTCACTGCCACATACCGCCACTCGCGTGCGCAGATGATCTCCCAGATAGATCACCTCAAGCACCTCGGCGGTAAAGACATTGTCGGGAGGGGATGAAACACCTGCCTCTTCGCTGGACAGCAGACGCACCCGCTCCGGGCGGAGCGACAGCTGGGTACGCTCGCCAATCTCATTGACGGCGACCTTGAGTGCCCGCACCTGCTCGCCACTGTCGAGGGTCACGGTGCAATGCGCGTCTTGTGCTTCCAGCTGTGTGACCTGCCCGTTGAGGCGGTTGTTCTCGCCGATGAAATAGGCGACGAAGGCATTCTCCGGCGCTTCATACAGCGCCTCGGGGGTCGCCAGCTGCTGGACGATGCCATCATTGAAGACCGCGATGCGGTCCGACATGGTCAGCGCTTCCGTCTGGTCGTGAGTCACGTAGAGCATGGTGACGCCGAGACGCTGGTGGATGCGCTTGATCTCGAACTGCATCTCTTCACGCAGATTCTTGTCAAGCGCCCCCAGCGGCTCATCCATCAGCACCAGTTCCGGCTCGAAGACCAGCGCGCGCGCCAGGGCGACCCGCTGTTGCTGTCCGCCGGAGAGTTGCCCCGGACGGCGATCTCCGAATTCGCCAAGCCGCACCATGTCCAGGGCATTGGCCACCTTGGTGGAAATCTCTTCCTTGCTCATGCCGCGCACTTCCAGCGGAAATGCCAGGTTCTCGGCCACGCTCATGTGCGGAAACAGGGCGTAATTCTGGAAGACCATGCCGATGCCGCGCTTGTGCGGTGGCAAGTCGTTGATGGGGGTACCGTCGAGAAGGATGTCGCCATGAGTCGGCGTTTCGAAGCCCGCCATCATCATCAGGCAGGTGGTCTTGCCGGAACCGGACGGCCCCAGCAGGGTGACGAACTCGCCGCGCCGAACTTCAAGATTGAAGCCCTTGACCACCAGCGTTTCGCCGTCATAGCTCTTTTGCACATCATTGAAGATCGCGAAGCAGGAGCTGGTCTCCTGCGGCGCGTCGGGCTCTGCAGTCATGACCATGCGTGGTATCCATCATGTTGTTGTTATCGCGAAGCCCGCGATCGACCGGGCTTCACCCGCCCCGTGATCACTGCTCTCACTCCCATTTGACCCTACGGTGGCAGACCAAAGGCGACAAGCGGCACTCCCGCTGAATAGCGTTGAAAGCAGGCTATGCGAAAGTCTGAACATTGGACTATGAGCACGTTGCTTCCCGCCGCGAACCTCTCTCGCGGGACTCACGGGGCAAGGGCCTTGCCCGGCGAGCGCCCACTAGAAAGCCCCGCCTGCACGAATGTCAGACGGGGCTTCAGGTCTTTCAACTTTCCAGGCCAGGTGGCGGCACTGATCGAATCAGCCGGTCGAATCAGCCGGTCAAGTTCGCAATGCCTCACGGGATGCTAACCCGCCACACGGGGCCCGGACCGGGTCGCCCAGATCGGGTCGCCCGGACCGGGTCGCCCAGACCGAGTCAGAACTTGGTGATGACCCATACGGCGTGGATGATCCCCGGCAGGAAGCCGAAACAGGTCAGGATGATGTTGATCCAGAAATGCTTGTTGGCGACCCCCACCTGCATCAGTACGCCCAGCGGCGGAAGGATGATGGCCAGAATGATGCGAATGATATCCATAGTTTGCTCCTTGCGGGTGGAATTGGGTGACCTGATCCTCTCGTCCAACGTCTACCTGCAGCGTGACACACGAATGACGCACTCATGGCTTCCGTGGCGGTTCATCCTCATCTGTCGAGTCCTGCGACTTGACCCGGGAGTCACGATTGACCTTCTGTGCAAGCGACTCGGACTCCGCTGCCAGTTGCTCGTGATAGCGCTCCCAGTCCTCCCAGTCATGTGGCGTGCCACTGCGGGGACGGTGACTGCCCGACTCACGTGCACGTGCCCAGGCGTGTTCTTCCAGACTCTGAGGCTTGTCCTCTTCCTTGTCCTTGTCGCCATCCAAGCCGTGCTTTGCCATGTACTCTCTTGCGTTCATCTGCTGCCTCGCTTGTCAGGCGCGAAACCTGACGATGCTGTGACTTACCCACTACCTGCGGCTGACACCGAGCAATATCAAGCCTGCACACCGCTTTCGAACAAAAAACTCCGCAAACGTTCAGTCGCCCAGGCTCACGTCATCAAGAAAAGCTATCGCATCGCTTGATGCAATCAAATTCACCCGCCCCCGGCATCTGCATAGACTGGCTCCAGTTTCGCAAGGCACTGATTCTTCGAGGTCCTGCTTTCCTTTTCGAAGTCTTCATCGCCTGCCAACCCATTCAGTATTCTCTTGTCGAGATCGGAGCCAATTTCATGCAACTCGAGTCACACGAAGGCCAGCAAGTCCCCAACGTCAGCTTCAAGATTCGCCGCGACGGCCGTCTAGTCGAACGCACCAGCGAGGAGATCTTCTCAGGCCGCAACGTGGTGGTCTTCGCCCTGCCGGGTGCCTTCACCCCGACCTGCTCTTCCACCCACCTGCCGCGTTACAACGAACTGGCCGATCGTTTCTATGCGGTCGGGATCGACGAGATCGTCTGCCTGTCGGTCAACGACGCCTTCGTCATGGAATCCTGGGGCGAGCATCAGGAAGCCGAGAACCTGAGCCTGATCGCCGATGGCAACGGTGACTTCGCACAGGGCATGGGCATGCTGGTCGACAAGAGCGATATCGGCTTCGGCAAGCGCAGCTGGCGCTACTCCATGCTGGTGCGCAACGGCGTGGTCGAGAAGCAGTTCATCGAGCCGCAGAAACCGGGCGACCCCTTTGAAGTCTCCGACGCCGACACCATGCTGGATTATCTGGACCCGGAAGCCGGCCGTCCCAGCTTCGCCACCCTGTTCAGCAAGCCGGGCTGCCCGTACTGCGCACGTGCCAAGCAGATGCTTGATGAAGCCCGCATCAGCTACGAAGTCATCGAAGTCGGCACCCGTGGCGTGACCTCTCGCACCCTGCGCGCCATGACCGGCCAGGCCACCGTGCCTCAGGTCTGGATCGACGGTGAGCACGTCGGCGGCAGCGATGAAGTCGCCCGCTACTTCGGCAGCCTGACCAGCGCCTGAGCGCTTCACGCTGACGTAACCCCATCGCCATCTCGTTTCATCATGCGCGGGCCACCCCGCGCCTGAGACCCCATTCAGTCAGGTGCGCCGCTGGCGCACCTTGAGGAGTACGACGTGAACGAACGCCAGGTTGAAGTCGCCATCATCGGCGCAGGCAGTGCAGGACTCGGCGCCTATCGCGCCGCCAAGGCCCACACCGATTCCGTGGTCATGATCGAGGGCGGCCCCTACGGCACCACCTGTGCCCGTGTCGGCTGCATGCCCTCCAAGCTCTTGATCAGTGCGGCAGAAGCCGCGCATCACGCCCGTGATACCGCACCGTTCGGCATCAATATCGAAGGCGAGGTCAAGGTGGACGGCCGCGCCGTGATGGACCGCGTCAAGCGGGAGCGCGACCGCTTCGTCGGTTTCGTGGTCGAGTCCGTGGAAGGCATCCCGCCGCAGGACAAGCTGCGCGGCAATGCACGTTTCGAGACCGCCAACAGCCTGATCATCGGCGACAACGAGACCCGCGTGACCTTCGAGCGTGTCGTGATCGCCACCGGCTCACGCCCCAGCTACCCGGGCTTCTTCGAGAATGCCGGTGACCGCCTGATCATCAACGATAACGTCTTCGAGTGGGACGACCTGCCGGAATCCGTCGCCGTCTTCGGCCCGGGCGTCATCGGGCTGGAGCTGGGCCAGGCGCTCACGCGTCTCGGCGTGCGCATCCGCATGTTCGGCGTCGGCGGTGCCATCGGCCCGCTGCGTGACGAGAAGCTGCGCGCCAATGCCGATCGCGTCTTCAACGAGGAGTTCTATCTGGACCCGGACGCCAAGGTCGAGAAGATCGAACGTGTCGAGGACGAGAACGGTGCCGGCGTCGAGATCACCTTCATCGAGCGTGGCAGCGAAGCTCGCCTGACCGAGCGTTTCGACTATCTGCTCGCGGCGACCGGTCGTCGCCCGAATGTCGATCGTCTCAATATCGACGCCCTCGGGCTGAAGCTGGACGAGCGCGGCGTGCCGATCTTCAATCGCCACACCCTGCAGACCCGTCTGAGCGACGACACGCCGAGCCATGTCTTCATCGCCGGTGACGCCAACAACGACCTGCCGCTGCTCCACGAGGCCTCCGACGAGGGCCGTATCGCCGGTGACAATGCCGGTCGCTTCCCCGAGGTGCGTGCCGGTCACCGCAAGAGCACCATCGCGGTGGTCTTCAGCGATCCGCAGATGGCGACCATCGGCCTCTCCACCGCCGAGATCGAACAGCGCTACGGTGCCTGCGACTGCTATGCGGTCGGCGAAGTCGACTTCACCGGCCAGGGCCGCTCCCGCGTGATGCGCATGAACAAGGGCATGCTGCGCGTCTATGGCGAGCAAGGCACTGGCCTGCTGCTGGGTGCCGAGATCTTCGGTCCCCGTGCCGAACACCTCGCCCACCTGCTGGCCTGGTCCCATCAGCAGCGCATGACCATCGAGCAGATGCTGGAAATGCCCTTCTATCACCCGGTGATCGAGGAAGGTCTGCGCACCGCGCTGCGGGATCTCAATGCCAACCTGCAGCTGGGGCCGGCTGTGGTCGAACGCTGCATGGAGTGCGGCCCGGGCGACTGATCTCGCCGCACGACGCTCGGGGAGTCTGATGGCCACTGGCGATCGGACTCCCCGAGACAAGGCGACAAGCGGCGTCGGGCAGCTCACGATGGGATGCTCTATGCTCTGAACGAGACGTCGACATGCCGTCGGCTACCGCCTGGCGGGTAGCCGACATCCATCGAACGATTCCCTGCCCGGGCGTCGTCAGCGGCGAAGCAGGAGACCTGCCCATGAAAGCCACACAACTGAAGGTCCCTTCGACCCTTCGCGACATCATGTCCCGCGACTGTTATCGGGTGAAGGCACGCACCAGCATCCTGGAATTCGCCCATGGCCTGACCCATCACCGCCTGCCGGGTGCGCCTGTGGTCGATGACCTGGATCGTCTGGTCGGTTTCATCTCGGAGCAGGACATCCTCGGCAAGCTGCTCGACAGCGCCTATCACTGCGGCCAGCACGCACAGGTCGGTGACCTCATGCGTCACGAGGTCCTGAGTGTCGGCCCCAATGACAGCATCACCGACCTTGCACAGCGCATGAATGGTCATCAGCCCAAGGTCTATCCCGTGGTGGAACAGGGACGCCTGATCGGTGTGGTGACACGTCGTGATGTCCTGAGTGCCCTGCTCACCATGCAGGCGGGTTGCTGAACTGACATCCGGCGCGTGATTGCCTGACGACGCTGGCCAGACATGGCGCCGCATGAAGAAGCATGCAGCGCCCATGAAAAAGCCCGCGCAGACATCCTGTCTGCGCGGGCTTTTTCTTGTCTCTTTGACCATCCGATGTGCGAGGCCTTGCCTCACATGATTACCTGCCAGCTAACCCATTCATGTCCGGGTCATGATCTCTGGAGCGTCACGCCAGGACGGAAAAGCGCTTGCGAACGCAAGTCATGACGTTCTCTCGGGCAATGACGCCGTAGTATTGACTCGATGACCACGCCCTCGTGACCAAAAAAAACCGCCAGGCAGTGCATGGCGGTGGATAAGAACAGTTAAAGCCAGACATAACATCGCGATAACATCATGTCCTTGCCAACTATGACTGCAGCTTTGGCATTTCTATCCCGAGGGTGCCCAAAAAAATCGGCCTTTTTTGTCACAGACCTTTACCAGATGTGAAAGCTGGGCTACGTGCGTTGCCTGATGAAGACGCATGAGTCGGCTAGCATCATGTGCAGGGCCGAATGTGCAGGCCCAAGTGATCACGAGACATGTCGGGCAAGGACGCGCTAGCCTGAGGCCTGTTCCCCATTGCTGCGCAATCGAGCCCCCCATCACAAGGACATCGCATGTCTGCCACGCCCCATGATCTGAGTGCCCTCACCCTGCATCATCCGGAAATTGCCACCTTGAGGGCTCGCCGGGAAATCAGCTGGCTGAATCCCGGACGACTCGACATCACGCAAGCGCAGGCCTCGCCGGCATTGCAGGCAAGTGGCGTGGGCGAACAGGATATCGAGGCTGCCGAGGCGCGCCTGGCACGTTTCGCGCCCTGGATTGCCGAGGCCTTTCCTGAGACGGCCGCCGCGTCAGGGCGCATCGAATCACCGCTGGTGGCAGCGCCCAGCTTGCAGCAGGCGCTGGGCGAGTCCCTTGCCACGTCTGATACCTCCCATGCCTCCGGGCAGACACTCCCCGGCCGCCTGATGATCAAATGTGACCATCAACTGCCGATCTCAGGGTCCATCAAGGCACGTGGTGGCATCCACGAGGTGCTCAAGCATGCCGAGCGTCTCGCCGTTGACGCAGGGCTTGTGCGTCTTGATGACGACTATCGCGCCTTCGAACACCCCGCGATTCAGGCACTGCTGGCCAACCAGCGGATACTGGTGGGCTCCACCGGCAACCTTGGACTCAGCATCGGGATCATGAGTGCCCGACTCGGCTTTCGCGTCACCGTCCACATGTCGGCGGATGCCAAGCAGTGGAAGAAGGATCTGCTGCGCTCGCGTGGCGCAGAGGTCGTGGAGCACAGCGGCGATTACAGCAAGGCGGTCGAGGCTGGACGCCGGGAGGCGCAGCAGCCAGACGCCCACTTCATCGATGATGAAAGCTCGCGGGATCTGTTCATGGGCTACGCCACGGCAGCCAGACGCCTCGCGCGGCAGCTCGAGGATCAGGGGATTGCCGTGGATGCCCGCCATCCGCTGTGCGTCTACCTGCCCTGTGGCGTCGGCGGCGGCCCGGGCGGCGTGGCCTACGGCCTCAAGCAGGTCTTCGGTGACGCCGTGCACTGCTTCTTCGCCGAGCCGGTCAATTCCCCCTGCATGCTGCTGGGCATGTTGACCGGGAAGCATGACGGCATCGCGGTGGAGGATATCGGACTGGACAATCGCACCTGTGCCGATGGCCTGGCGGTGGGGCGCGCCTCGGCCTTCGTCGGACAGGTGATGGCACCGCTGCTCAGTGGCATCTACACCCTGTCGGATGACAGCATGCTCGAATGGCTGGCGCTAGCGCATGACAGCGAAGGGCTCAAGCTTGAGCCGTCGGCGCTGGCCGGGGTGCCCGGCATCATCCGCGTGCTGCGCAATGACGCCCCCGAGTGGCACGCCTGGCGAGCGGCTGTCGGGCTGGATGACGGCGAAGTGCAGGCCAGCACCACCCATGTCATATGGGCCACCGGCGGCAGCATGGTGCCCGATGAGATCTGGCAGGCCGACTATCAGCGTGGCAAGGCGTTGCTGGCGACTGCCGGCAGATCAGGCGATGAACGCCTGCCATAACCACACGCCCGTCAGGGTCAGCCCGATCACGCCCAGTGGGCGTGAATAGCGTTGCCAGAGGGCCATCGCCTGATCCTCGACCAGTGCCACCAGGGCCGCCAGTCCGAAATAGCGCACTCCGCGCCCGACCAGTGCCGCCAGCAGGAACAGCCCGACCGGATACCCGCTGGCACCGGCGACCAGCATGGCGCTCTGAAAGGGAATCGGCACGATGCCGATCAGCATGATGGCGAGGAAGCCCTGCTCGCTGAAGCGCTGCTGGAAGGCTTCGAAGGCCTGCTGGCCGCCGAAGAAGCTGATCAACCCATCGCCCCACGCCGCCAGTGCATAGGCCCCGAGATAGAACCCCAGCAGCGCCGCGGTGAGGTTGCCGGCCAATGCCACCGCGGCCACTCGCCAGCGGCGCTCGGGATGGCGCAGCATCCACGGGATCAGGATGACCTCGATGGGAATCGGGATCAAAAGGGTTTCCAGCATCGAGGCGATGAACAGCCACAGCATGGCGTGGCGGGATTGATTGAGGCGGTCGAGCCAATCACTCGCGGAAGAGAGTTTCCACATGAAGGCAGCACGTTGTCCTGGATGATGAGCTGACCACTTTGCCTTGAGTCCGCCCCGCTTGCCAGCCTGGCCACACGCCTGACCTCGAAGCCTGTTCTCAAGGCCAGCTCTCAAGATCAGCTCTCAAGGCCAGCTCTCAAACCCTGCGCGCTACTCGAAGCCTTCCAGGCGCATGGCAGAGCGGATGAGCCGCTCATCTTCCGCTTCCAGCTCACGCAGACTGTCGCGAATGCCGTGCAGGTGGTCCAGCGCCGCGCTTTCGGCAGCGTCCGGCTGCTGGTCCATCACCGCACGATAGATGGCCGTGTGCTGAGCATTGATCTGGCCGCGGGGAATCGGCCGATGGTAGAGATTGCGCAGCGAGGCGAACACCGAGCTGAGCAGCAGGTCATTGATGCCCTTGAGCGTATGCACCAGCACCGGATTGTGGGATGCCTCACAGATGGCGTGGTGAAAGGCGTGGTCGTGACGCGCCAGCTGCTGGGCATCCGGCAGCGCCTCATCGCCCTGCGCTGAGGACGGAAAGTCCGGCGGATACTCGCGCACGCAGGCCGCCATTGCCTCGTAATGACGCCGGATCAGTACTCTATCCGCCGGCGTACCCCGCTGGGCGGCCAGTCGCGCCGACTGCCCCTCCAGCAGCGCGCGCACCTCGAGCAGGTCATACAAGGTGCGCGGCTGGTCCCGAAAGAGATGCATCAACGGACTGATATCGCCACTCGGCAACAGCTGAGCGACGCTTGAGCCCTTGCCGTGGCGAGTCTCGATGATGCCCTTGCCACGCAACAGCCTCAGCCCCTCGCGCAGCGAGGCGCGTGAGATACCCAGTCGCTCACAGAGCCTGCGTTCCGAAGGAATCATCTGCCCCGGCTTGAGCACACCATCCAGTATCAACTGCTCGAGGCGCGCCGCCGCATGCTCCGGCGCACGCTGCTCACCGCACGCCATTCTCTCTGACACCTGCATCCCTGCCCCTCCCCTGATGAACCGGCCGAGCCAGCCCGGCTGGCCTCTCCCGGGGTGCTCGTCTCTCGTCTGCCGCTCGCCTGCCCACATGCGGCAAGGAGACTGCCGCCTTTCTCACTGGTCAGACCACGCTCTCTACCCTAGCGAGCTCTCCTGTCGCCAGCGACACCCGATGACATGAACTAGACGAATGTCTGGTCAGACCACTGTGGCTTCGCATGGACAAGGCGCAGCCCTCACTGCCAGATTGGAGACACACCCGCGCGTCGTGACCTGCACACCCGACACGCCGCATGCATCACCGGCGCAATGGACACCCGACACGGCATCGCGAGTACCGGACTCTCCTGGAGGCATGGCATGAATATCCTGTATGACCCGACGCTGGATGGCCCTCTCCCCCAGCACGACAAGTCCCGGGTACTGGCGCACCTCACCACGCTGCTGCCCGACCTCACCCTGCTGCATCGCGAAGAGGACCTGCATCCCTTCGAATGTGATGGACTGGCGGCCTATCGCGTCATGCCGATGCTGGTCGCGCTGCCCGAGCGTGTCGAACAGGTCGCCGCCCTGCTGCGCGAATGCCACTCGCTGGGGGTTCCGGTGGTCACGCGCGGTGCTGGCACTGGCCTTTCCGGCGGCGCCTTGCCGCTGGAACAAGGCGTGCTGCTGGTGATGTCGCGCATGGCGCGCATTCTCGAGATCGACCCCGATGCGCGTACCGCGCGCCTGCAACCCGGGGTGCGCAACCTGGCCATTTCAGAAGCTGCCGCCCCATACGGGCTCTACTACGCGCCGGACCCCTCCTCGCAGATCGCCTGCTCCATCGGCGGCAACGTGGCCGAGAATGCCGGCGGCGTGCACTGTCTCAAGTACGGCCTCACCGTGCACAACCTGCTCAAGCTCGAGGTGCTGACCATCGAGGGCGAGGCGATGACGATCGGCGCCGACAGCCTCGACTCCCCCGGACTGGACCTGCTGGCGCTGATGACAGGCTCCGAAGGCATGCTGGGCGTGGTCACGGAAGTCACGGTGCGTCTGCTGCCCCGCCCCGAGACGGCCAAGGTGCTGATGGCAAGCTTCGCCGATATCGACAAGGCCGGCCGTGCGGTGGGCGACATCATCGCCTGCGGCATCATCCCCGGCGGGCTCGAGATGATGGACAACCTCGCCATCCGCGCCGCTGAAGATTTCATCCACGCGGGCTATCCGGTGGAGGCCGCGGCCATCCTGCTCTGCGAGCTGGATGGTGCCGAGGCCGATGTCGTTGATGATTGCGCACGGGTTCGCGAGGTGCTGGAACGCGCCGGTGCCACCGAGATCCGGCTCGCCCGTGATGAGGCCGAGCGCGCGCGCTTCTGGGCCGGACGCAAGAATGCCTTCCCTGCCGTGGGCCGCATGTCGCCCGATTATTACTGCATGGATGGCACCATTCCGCGCCGCGAACTGCCCGCCGTGCTCAACGGTATCGCCGAACTCTCGCGCCAATCGGGGCTCGCGGTGGCCAACGTCTTCCATGCCGGTGACGGCAACATGCACCCGCTGATCCTGTTCGATGCCAACAAGCCCGGGGAGCTTGAGCTGGCCGAGGAGGTCGGCGGCAGGATTCTGGAACTGTGCGTGGCCGCCGGCGGCAGCATCACCGGCGAACATGGCGTGGGCCGCGAGAAGATCAACCAGATGTGCGCGCAGTTCAATCACGAGGAGATCAGCGTCTTCCATGCCGTGAAGGCTGCCTTCGACCCCACCGGGCTGCTCAATCCCGGCAAGAACATCCCGACGCTGGCGCGCTGTGCCGAATTCGGTGCCATGCATGTGCATGACAACCAGCTGCCACATCCGGAGCTTCCGCGTTTCTAGACAGCTCTTGAATTCGCCGCCACCAGACCTTCTGCCACCTGATTTTCGCCACTTCATCGCCACTTCATAGCCACTTCATAGCCACTTCATCGCCACTTCATAGAGATATGCCATGCCAGAGCCAGATGATTCGCTCCAGGATCAGGTGCCAAGCCATGCCGAGTGCGCCACACCTGCCGCCAGCCAGCACACGCAGGAACACGATGCCAGTGAGGCACTTTGCGAGCAGGTACGCGCCGCCCATGAGGCGAGACGCCCGCTGCGCATCGCCGGCAGTGGCAGCAAGGCCTTTCTCGGCCGTGAAGTGGCTGCCGAGGAAGTACTCGACCTGCGCACGCACCACGGCATCACCCACTATGACCCCGTGGAGCTGATGGTCTCGGTACGTGCCGGCACACCACTGGCGACGCTGGAGGCCGTGCTCGCCGAACAAGGCCAGCATCTGAGCTGCGAGCCGCCCCACTTCGGCCCCGAAGCGACCGTCGGCGGCACTCTCGCCTCTGGACTCAGCGGCCCACGCCGCCCCTGGAGCGGCAGCCTGCGCGACCTGGTGCTGGGCACGCGCATCATCAGCGCCGACGGCAAGGCGCTGCGCTTCGGCGGCGAAGTGATGAAGAACGTGGCGGGCTACGACCTCTCGCGCCTGATGTGCGGTGCCCAGGGCACGCTGGGCGTGATCAGCGAAGTCTCGCTCAAGGTGATGCCGCGACCGGTGGCGAGCGAATCGCTGTGCCTGGAGCTAAGTCTCGCCGAGGCGCTGACTCGCCTGGATGCCTGGGGGCGCACGCCGCTGCCGGTCACGGCGACCAGCTGGCATGACGGTCGCCTCACCCTGCGCCTGGAAGGGGGCGAGCGTTCGGTCCAGGCCGGGCGCGAGCAATTGGGCGGCGAGGTGTTGATGCCTGACCAGGCATCGGCGCACTGGACTGAGTTGCGTGAGCACCGCCTGCCCTTCTTCACCGCGCGTGCGCCACATCAGGCCCTGTGGCGACTGTCCTTGCCGCTGGCACTGGATCACGTCGAATGGCAAGCCGCCGTCAGCGAGCTGCTGGGTCATCTTGAGGACGCCGACCTGCTGTGTGACTGGGCGGGCGCCCAGCGCTGGCTTTACAGCGACGCCCCCGCTGACAGGGTTCGCTCGCTGGCCAGCCGGCTGGGTGGCCATGCCATCTGCTACACCCCGGGAGCCGTCGCTGCCGAGGACAGTCCATTGATGCCACTGGCCGCCATCAATGCCCGTTATCACCTCCAGCTCAAGCAGCAGCTGGATCCTCACGGCATCCTCAATCCCGGTCGTCTATATGCCGAGATGTGATTCACTTCATGACGGGAGACGCACCTGAATGCAGACCCACTTCAGTGACGCCGCACTTGCCAGGCCGCACATCCAGCGAGCCGACAAGGTTCTGCGCAGCTGTGTACATTGCGGCTTCTGCAATGCCACCTGCCCGACCTATCAGCTGCTGGGCGATGAGCGCGATGGCCCGCGTGGACGCATCTATCTGATCAAGCAGCTGCTGGAAAGCGATCCCGAAAGTCCCGACGAGGCAGTTCGCGAGCAGGCAACGCAGATCACCCGCGAGACCCAGCAGCATCTGGATCGCTGCCTGAGCTGTCGCAGCTGCGAAACCACCTGCCCGTCAGGCGTGCAATATCACACCTTGCTGGATATCGGCCGTCAGGAACTGGAACGGCGCGTCGGACGCCCCTGGCGTGAGCGCCTGCTGCGCACCGGGCTACGCCATGCGCTGGTCGAACCTGCTCGCTTCAAGGCCTTGCTGGCACTCGGGGTGCGCTTCCGCCCGCTTGCGCCGGGCGCGCTGGCCGACAAGATCCCGCTGGCCCGCGAGCACGACCGTCACGCTGAGCACCCGGCCGGCCCCGTCACCGCGACACCTTCTGATCAGGCGCTTTCGCGCCAGGTGCTGATGCTGGAGGGCTGCGTGCAACCGGGTCTGGCTCCCAACATCAACGCCGCCACCGCCCGCGTGCTGGCGCGCTTCGACATCGGCGTCACGCCGATCCGCGAGGCCGGCTGCTGCGGCGCCATCGACTATCATCTCAACGCCCAGCAGGCCGGTCGCACGCGCATGCGTGCCAACATCGATGCCTGGTGGCCGGCCATCGAGGCGGGCGCGGAGGCGATCGTGCAGACCGCCAGTGGCTGCGGCGCCTTCGTCAAGGAATATGGCGAGATGCTGGCCGATGACCCGGACTATGCTGAGCGCGCCGCGCGCGTCAGTGCCCTGGCGCGTGACATCGTCGAGGTGCTCGGTGAGGAGATCGCCCGCGATGACCGACCGACACTTTCCGCCGCCTCCCCCGACCCGCAGCCGCTGGCCTTCCACTGCCCGTGCACCCTGCAACATGCCCAGGGTCTGGGCGGTGAAGTGGAGAAGATATTGCGCGCGCTGGGCTTCACCCTGACCCCGGTCGCCGAGGGGCATCTGTGCTGCGGTTCCGCCGGCACCTACTCGATCACGCAACCGGAGTTGTCACGCCAGCTGCGAGACCGCAAGCTTGAGGCGCTGGAGGCCAACGGGCCTGCGCGCATCGCCACTGCCAACATCGGCTGTCAGACGCATCTCTCGAGCGCCGGACGCACGCCGGTAAGTCACTGGATCGAACTGGTGGATGACGCCCTGCCCGAGACGCTGCCGCAGGCATGACGATTCACCGTTACTGTTACTGGTACTCTCACTCACTCGCACCACTTGCCAAGGAAGCCCGATGATCACTCGCCACGTACTGACCCTCGCCGACGTCAATCAGATGCTGGACGCCGCCCAGAAGGAAGCCGAGACCAACGGCTGGGCCGTTTCCATCGCCGTTGCCGACGATGGCGGCCACCCGCTGGGCCTGCGTCGCCTGGACGACACCCCGGCGATGACCGGCTACTTCGCCCAGCAAAAGGCCAAGAGCGCTGCCCTGGGGCGCCGCGAGACCCAGCTGTTCGAGGACTCCATCAACGGCGGACGCACCGCCTTCCTGTCAGCGCCGGAGCTGGAAGGCATGCTGGGCGGCGGCGTGCCGGTGATGGTCGAGGGCCAGATCGCCGGCAGCATCGGCGTGTCCGGCGTCAAGCCGGAGCAGGATGCCCAGATCGCCAAGGCCGGGGTCGCCGCACTGGGTCTCTGAGAGACCGCCAGCCTGGTCAAGAGGCCTCACCGGTCTGAATAAAAGGCGATTAAAAAGACCGCCGCGCCCATCAGGGCACGGCGGTCTTTTTGCATACGCCACTCTTGCGTCTGTGCCTTTCGGTCACGCACTGCGAGGTGGCATGGCGGCTTCCACCGCCGCCATGAAGGCGCGCAGCTTGCCCGACTGCGGCAGGCGCTGGGGATAGAGCATGTAGATGCTGTTGGGCTCGCCCTCCTCGTGCGCCAGCAGACGCACCAGACGCCCCTCGGCCAGCTCACGATCCACCAGGTAATGAGCGACCCGGATGATGCCGGCGTGATCCAGCGCCTGCTGCTTGAGCAGACGATGATCATTGATCGCCAGTCCGCCAGCGGGGCTTATCTCACCACTGGCCAGCGGCCAGCCGGATTGCCCGGCCCAGCGGTGGCAACGGTGGTCGGCAAGTGCTGCGGCCGTGTGAGGGGTGCCCTGCGCCGCAAGGTACTCGGGCGAGGCACAGCAACAGTGGACGTAATCCAGCAGGCGCCGCGCGATCAGGTTGTCCGGTGGCGTGCGCGTGGCGCGAAACGCCACGTCAAACGGTTCGCGCGTCAGATCATGACTCTCGTAACTGACGTCCAGACGCAGCTCGACCGCCGGGTGGCGGGCCTGGAAGGCATTGCAGACCCCGATCAGATAGCGCTCGGCAAACAGCACCGGCGCCGTGATGCGCAACACGCCGCTGAACCCCTGTCGCGGGTGCTCCCTCCCATGCTCGAGGTCGTGCTCGAGGTCACGCTCCAGTGCCAGCAACTCGCTGCGCACGCCTTGCATGCGCTGGCGGATACGCTCGCCCTCCTCGGTCAGGCGCACCGCCCGCGTGGTGCGAATCAGCAAGGGCGCCCCGATATCGTGCTCAAGCCGCCGCACCTGCTCGGAGAGATGGGCGCGCGAGATGCCCAGCACCCTGGCCGCCTGCGTGAAGCTGAGCGATTCCGCCACCTGAGCGAACAACATCAGGCGCTCTACCTGCTTGTGATGCTGCATCCAGCCTGCTCCTCATGCCAGCTACCCGGGATTGGAGGGATCGAGACTGCCACAGCATTGTGCGCTATGGCGAACAATCTATTCGTTCGCATGTACTTATCAGACCGACAGACGCGACCTAGACTGAAGGCGTCATCCGAGGTCATTTCCTCCCTGAGACATCCCCGCCTTCACTCGCGAAAGGACTCCGCCATGCGCTATACCCCGGCTGAAGATCGCTACGAACGCATGCAATACCAGCGCTGCGGCAAGAGCGGCCTCAAACTGCCCCGCCTGTCACTGGGGCTTTGGCACAACTTCGGCAACAACGCCCATGAAGACAATGCGCGCGCCATCTGCCACACCGCCTTCGATCTGGGCATCACCCACTTTGATCTGGCCAACAACTACGGGCCGCCCCCGGGCAGCGCCGAGGAAATGTTCGGCCGCATGCTCAAGCGCGACTTCGCCGGCTATCGCGATGAGATGGTGATCTCCACCAAGGCGGGCTATCACATGTGGCCTGGCCCCTACGGCGAATGGGGCAGCCGCAAGTACCTGCTCTCGAGTCTGGATCAGAGCCTCAAGCGCATGGATCTCGATTACGTCGACATCTTCTACTCGCACCGCTTCGACCCCGACACGCCGCTGGAAGAGACGATGGGGGCGCTGGACAGCGCCGTGCGTTCCGGCAAGGCGCTCTATGCGGGCATCTCCTCCTACAATGCCCAGCGCACCCGCGAAGCGGCCGCCATCCTGCGCGAGCTGGGCACGCCCTGCATCATCCATCAGCCCAGCTACTCGATGATCAATCGCTGGATCGAGGAAGACGGCCTGCTCGACACCCTCGATGACGAGGGCATCGGCTCCATCGTGTTCTCGCCGCTGGCCCAGGGCGTGCTGACCGACAAGTATCTGGGCGGCGTGCCACAGGACAGCCGCCTGGCACGTGGCGGGGCGATCAAGGAAGACCACCTCACCGAGGACAACCTGGAGCGGGTGCGCGCCCTCAATGCCATCGCCGAGCGGCGTGGCCAGTCGCTGGCGCAGATGGCGCTCGCCTGGGCACTGCGCGGCAACCGCGTCACCACCGCACTGATCGGCGCCAGCCGTCCGCAGCAGGTCAGTGATTGCGTCAAGGCGCTGGATCACCTCGACTTCACCCAGGCGGAGCTTGATGAGATCGACCGCTACGCCGTCGATGGCGGCGTCAATCTATGGGCGCGCTCGTCCAATGCCTAAGCTCGTGCATAAGCTCGCACCCAAGTTCTCGCTCAAGCACGCAATCTAGAGCCTGATAGCGTACGAGAGCCTGATAGCGTACGTATGAGCTGCGACTGATGCAGTGAAGTGCCTGAAACACATCGCCCCCGCCGAGTGAGTCTCGACGGGGGCGATGTTGTCTGGCTTGAAGCGCTGATCGCAGGAATTCAGCCGTCGGTGGGAATGCCGTGCTCGCTGGCCAGCAGCGCGCGGTAATCGGCATAGCCCTTGCGGTAGGCGGCCACTCCCTCGGGCTGGGGCTGGGTGTGGGTCGTCAGGTCCAGCGCCACCAGCCGATCACACAGCGCCTTCAGCGTCTCGCTGCGTTGTCCCTCTCCCTGCGCGTCCCGCTGGCGCAGACACCAGCCGGCCTGAATGGCGGCGCCCAATGCGGCGGCCTCGGTCACCTGCGGGCAGACCACCTCGAGGTCGAGAATGTCCGCCAGCATCTGACGCCACAGCGGGCTCTTGGCACCTCCCCCCACCAGCCGAATCTGGCGCGCCGCACTGCCCAGCGGCCCCATGCACTCAAGCGCGTAGCGCAGGCCGTAGCTTGCGCCTTCCATGGTCGCGCGGCACAGGTTGGCCGGGGTGGTGTTGCGGCTGTCCAGCCCATGGAAACTGGCCTGGGCACGCGGCAGCATCGGCACGCGCTCGCCATTGAAGAACGGCAGGATCTGCACGCCCTCGGCCCCGGGAGGCGCACTTGCCACCTGCGCGGAGAAGGTATCGATGTCGAAGCCGAACATCTCGCGCACCCGTGTGGTGGCAGAGGTGACATTCATGGTGCACACCAGCGGCAACCAGCCGCCATCGCTGGCGCTGAAGGCAGCCACCTGAGGGTCACAGCCCTCGGGATACTGAGCTGACCACGCGCATACCGTGCCGGAGGTGCCCATGCTCAGCGTGACGCGCCCCGGCGCGATGTTGCCGGTGCCGATGGCACTCATCATGTTGTCCCCACCACCACTGGAGACGGCGACATCCGGGCGCAGTCCGAAGCGCGCGGCGATCTCGGGCCGGATATGCCCGGCGGGCTCATGGGATTCGATGAGTCTGGGCAACACGCGCCGGGCATCAAGCTCCGGGGCGATCTGCGCGAAGACATCCTGATGCCAGCAGCGGCGCCGGGTATCGAAATAGCCGGTGCCCGAGGCGTCGCCGTATTCGGCGACATGCTCCCCGGTCAGCCAGAAATTGAGATAGTCATGCGGCAGCAGGATGCTGGCGATGCGCTGATAGCGCTCAGGATGCTGCTCACGCAGCCAGGCGAGCTTGGAGGCGGTGTAACCGGTCTGCAGCACCAGTCCCAATGCCTCCAGACAGCCCGCCTCTCCTCCCAGCGCCTCGACCAACGCGGCGTTATGCTCGCGGGTCTCGGTATCACACCACAGCTTGGCCGGATAAAGGGGCACGCCCGCCTCATCCAGCACCACCATGCCATGCTGCTGACCGGACACCCCGATCGCCTCGATGCGCCGCGGGTCCAGCCGCGAGGTGGTCAGTGCCTCATCGAAGGCACCTTCCAGCGCGGCGACCCAGTCGAGCGGGTCCTGCTCACGGCGCCCGTTGGCCCCTTCCTGCAGCGCATGACTGCGCTGGCCCTGAGCCACGATCCGCCCGGAGTCCGGGTCGAGAATCATCACCTTGGTGCTCTGGGTTCCACAGTCAACGCCGACCCACATGCGGCTCTCCTTGCCATCCATCATTCATCTGTCATCCGCATCGGGGCCGATGGGGTCGTTCGCCAGACGCCAGCGCCAGTCGGCGTTGAGCGAGTCCTGCTTGATCAGATGCGCATTGAGCATGTCCTTGTGATGGGTACGCTCATGGGCACCCCGCGCATCCTGGCCCATCTCGCGCCAGCGATGCAGCAGGCGCGGCACCAGGACCTCATCCTCGATGTCCAGGAAGATGCGGATGTCGAACAATTCCAGCAACGCATCCCAGGGCGCGTGGCGCAGCAGCAGATAGTTGCCCTCAACCAGCACGATGCGATGACGGGGCTCGACCACGCGGCCTCCGGCACGCGCCAGATCCAGCGGGCGGTCGAACACCGGCACGGCCACCGGGCCATCATCGGCGCGCACCCTGACGAGGTCGTGATAGAGCCCGCGCGCATCGAAGGTCTCCGGAGCGCCCTTGACGTAGAGCAGCCCCAGAGGGGCCAGCACGGCGTTGTCGTAGTGATAGCCATCCATCGGCACCACCACGGCGATGCCGGGTTCCAGCGCGTTGAGGGTCTCGCACAGGGATTCCGACAGCGTCGACTTGCCCGCCGCCGGCGGACCGGCGAGGGCCACGATGGTACGTGTGCGCTGACTGGAGGCATGTTCCGCCAGCACACGGCTGGCCATGTCGTCCAGTGAGGGCGACATGTGGGCCAGGCGAGAATCGGGTAAAGATGTCACGTGACTACCTCATTCATGGATGCACACCGCTTGCAGCAGGACGGAAGGTGTCTTTCATCCTTAGCTCATCCAGTTGCCACCGTCGACATTGAGTGTCTGGGCGACGACGAAATCGCTGTCTTCACAGGCCAGGAATACCGCAGCGCCGGCGTGGTCATCCGGCAGCCCCATGCGCCCATAGGGCACGGCCTCCCCGACCAACCGCTTCTTCTCTCCCAGCGGGCGCTGTTCGTGATGGGCAAACAGCGCATCGACCTGATCCCACATCGGCGTATCCACCACGCCCGGCGCGATGCCATTGACATTGATGCCATGGCGGATGAGATCAAGTCCGCAGGACTGGGTGAGACTGATCACGGCCGCCTTGGAGGCGCAATAGGCGCTGACCAGCGCCTCACCCCGCCGCCCTGCCTGCGAGGCCATGTTGATGATCTTGCCGCCCTGCCCGCGCTCGACCATCGTCCTGGCCACCGCCTGCAGGGTGAAGAACAGCCCTTCGACATTGACCGCCAGCTGGTGGCGCAACATGCCTTCGCTGACCTCAAGCACCGGCGCCATGGCGAAGACGGCCGCATTGTTGACCAGAATGTCGATCGGGCCCAGCTGGGCCTGCACGCACTCCAGCATGCTCTGACGCGAGACGCTGGAGGTCACGTCCAGCGTCACCGCCAGCACCCGCGCCTGCGGCCCGGCCTGTGCACGCAGTCGCTTCGCGGCACGCTCGGCCGCCTCGCCATTGATGTCTGCCAATGCCACATAGGCACCTTCCGCGACATACCGGGTGGCGATGGCCAGACCGATGCCTCCCGCACCGCCCGTGACCACCGCCACCTTGCCCTTGAGCCTTGCACTGCGGGACACCGGCGACGTCACGGAGTCACTGTCAGTGCGTCCAGAAGCCATGTGCATGTGTCACCCCCTGACGGTGCTCATGTGGCGCTCAGGTCGCTGGCCTGTCCAGCATGCAGCTGGCGAATCAGACCGTTGACCTCCTCCATGGTCGCACAGCTCTGCCAGGCACCCGCCTCCTGCTGACGCTGCGCATGCCCCGGCGGAATATGTCCGGCACCGGTAAAGCCGATCACGCGCAGACCGGCCGCGACCGCCGCGCTGACACCGGCCAGGCTGTCCTCGACCACCACGCATTCCTCGACATCACGCCCCAGCTGACGCAGTGCCAACTGATAGACATCCGGCGCAGGTTTTGGCCGTGCGACCTGCTCGGCCGTGAACAGCGGCACCTTTCCCAACCAGCGATCCAGACCCGTGGCGGCCAGCGAGGCACGCACTCGTCGCTCGGCGCTGTTGGAGACGATCGCCACCGCCAGACCCCGGGTCATCAGCTCGCCCAGCAGTTCCGCCATGCCCTGGATGGGCGCAAGCTCACTGGCCAGACGCGACTCGATGGCGTGATCGATGCGCTCCATCGCCTGCGGCGGCAGCGTGTGAGCGCTCATGGCCTCCAGATGCCCCAGAATGGCATCAGTGGTCATGCCCAGCGCCGCACGCAGCTCCGCCTCGGTATCCAGGTCCGGCAGCCATTCCCCCAGCTGACGTGACAGCACCTCCTCCGCCAGTATCTCGCTGTCCACCAGCACGCCATCACAATCGAAGATCACCTGCTGCAAGGGTGTACTCATGTCGGCCTCCTCCTCGGGCTTCCCGTTCATGCGCGGGCTGCCTGTGCGGCACCGGCACTGGACAGTGAATTGTCCTGGCGCGTCAGGCTGGTCAGCGGGTGACGGTTGAGATTCTGCAATGCCAGGCCCGCGGCGGTGAACAGGTGCGCACGCTCGGTCTCGAAGCCGTAGCGGATGCGGTCTCCCACACGGCTGTCGACGTCGCCATCCGCCATCAGGATCCAGCCGCTGTCGGACTGCTCGTCAGACTTGAGGCCGCCGATCGGCGCATCACCGGAGCCGTCCGGGGTCGCCAGATAGAGCGACGTCACCCCACCCAGACGCTCGATGACCTGAATCTGACCCGTGAACGGACCATTCTCGTCGAGCACCAGATGCTCCGGCCGCACGCCCAGCGTCAGGGTATCGCCGACACACACCGAGGCACCGTCTTCCGTCTGACTCACGACCGGAATCAGGTGCTCACTGCCATCCGGCAGACGCACCGTGACCCCTTCGACCGCCACGGAGGTGACGGTGAGGTCGAGGAAGTTCATCTTCGGTGAGCCGATGAAACCGGCCACGAAGCGATTGCGCGGGTGATGGTAAAGCTCCATCGGCGAGCCGACCTGCTCGACCACACCGCCCTGCAGCACGACGATCTTGTCAGCCATGGTCATGGCCTCGACCTGATCGTGGGTCACGTAGATCATGGTCGCCTTGAGCTCGGCATGCAGGCGCGCCAGCTCGATGCGCATCTGCACGCGCAGCGCGGCGTCCAGGTTGGAGAGCGGCTCATCGAACAGGAAGATGCTCGGGTTGCGCACGATGGCACGCCCGATGGCGACACGCTGACGCTGACCACCGGACAGTGCCTTGGGCTTGCGATCCAGCAGCGGACCCAGTTGCAGCACCTCGGCGGCCGCATTGACCTTCTCGGCACGCTCTTCCTTGGAGACGCCGGCGAGCTTGAGGCTGAAGCCCATGTTCTCGCCCACCGTCATGTGCGGGTAGAGCGCATAGCTCTGGAAGACCATCGCCAGGCCGCGCTCGGCCGGGCCGACATCGTTCATGCGATTGCCATCGATCAGGATGTCACCGGACGTCGCGTTCTCGAGACCGGCGATCATGCGCATCAGCGTGGACTTGCCGCAGCCGGACGGGCCGACGAAGACCACGAATTCCTGGTCCTTCACTTCCAGATCGACCCCCTTGATGACCTGGGTCGTCGTGGCGCTGGCGCCACTGCCGGAGGTGAATTCCTTGACGATGTTCTTGAGCGTGAGTGTGGACATGGGAGGTTTCCTTATCCGCACCTGCCCTCAGGCAGGTGATGGCAAATTTGGGTGGCATGGCATCGAGGCGACATGCGTATGGCGCGCCGTTACTTGACGGCACCGAAGGTCAGGCCGCGAACCATCTGCTTCTGGGTCATCCAGCCGAAGATCAGGATCGGCGCGATGGCGAGCGTGGAAGCCGCGGAGAGCTTGGCCCAGAACAACCCTTCAGGACTGGAGAAGGAGGCGATGTAGGCAGTCAGCGGTGCGGCGTTGGAGGTGGTCAGATTCAGGCTCCAGAACGCCTCGTTCCAGCTCAGGATCACGCACAGCAGGCCGGTGGAGGCGATGCCCGGCAGGGTCAGCGGCAGCAGCAGATGGAAGATCTCCTGCAGCGTGCTGGCGCCGTCCATGCGTCCGGCCTCCAGGATGTCCTTGGGAATGTCCTTGAAGAAGGTGTAGAGCATCCAGACCACGATCGGCAGGTTCATCAGCATGTAGATGATGATCAGGCCGGTGCGGCTATCCAGCAGCCCCAGATCGCGGAAGATCAGGTAGACCGGCAGCAGCACGCCCACGGACGGCAGCATCTTGGTGGAGAGCATCCACAGCAGCGTGCCCTGGGTGCGCTTGGTGGGCAGGAAGGCCATCGAGTAGGCGGACGGAATCGCGATCAGCAGCGCCAGCAGCGTGGCACCCAGCGAGATCACCACGCTGTTGAGGGCATACTTGAAGTAGTCCGCACGCGCCTGGATCTCGATATAGCCCTCGATGCTGGGCGTGAAGAACAGGCTCGGCGGTGTGGCGATCGCCTCGGCCTCGGTCTTGAAGCTGGTGAGGATCATCCAGAAGATCGGGAAGAACATCACCAGCGCGATGGTCCAGGCCACCAGGGTCAGGACAAGTTTCTTGTTGATCACGCTGCGGCGCGCACGACTGGCGCTCACTGCTGCGCTGGCGGCGGCCACGGAATTGGAAGTTGAAGTCGACATCATTGAGTCTCCCTGTGCTGAGCGCTTGTCATCAGTTCTCGAGATTCTTGGCGACGGTACGCACCAGGAAGAAGGCCACGATATTGGCCAGGATGATGGCGATCACGCCACCGGCGGAGGCACCCCCTACATCGAAGTCCAGCAGGGCGCGGATGTAGATCAGGTACGCCAGGTTGGTCGAGGCCAGCCCCGGACCACCGGAGGTGGTGACGAAGATCTCGGCGAAGATGGTCAGCAGGAAGATCATCTCGATCATCACCACCACGCTGATGGCACGCTTCAAGTGCGGCAAGGTGATGTAGAAGAAGATCGCCACCGGCCCTGCCCCGTCCATGCGTGCCGCCTCGACCTGGTCGTCATCCAGTGACTGGATGGCGGTCAGCAGGATCAACACCGCGAACGGCAGCCACTGCCAGGTGACGATGATCACGATGGAGGTCAGCGGCAGGCTGGCGAACCAGTCGATGGCCGGCAGACCGAACAGCCCGGCGACCCAGGCCAGAATGCCGTTGACCGGGTGCATCATCATGTTCTTCCACACCAGCGCACTCACGGTGGGCATGATGAAGAACGGCGCGATCACGAACAGACGCGCGACGCCACGCCCGAAGAATTCCTGCTGCAGCAATACCGCCAGCAGCGTACCGCCGACCACGGTGGCCACCAGCACCCAGCCCACCAGCAGCAGGGTATTGCCCATGGCCGTCCACAGGGACGGGTCGGTCAGCAGATAGTAATAGTTGTCGACGCCGGCAAAACCGGACACCGACGGCATCATCAGGTTGTAACGCTGGAAGGAGAACCACAGGGTCATGACCAGTGGTACCAGCATCCACATCAACAACAGGCTTACGGCTGGGGCTTGCAGCGACAGGGTTCGCAATCCCCCGACGGTGCGTCCGGATGCTCTCGTGCGCATGGTGAGTCCTTCGATACGGTGAGGAAGTCCGGCAATGCGGTGGGCTTCAGGCCGAGGCTCCCCGTGCCACGCCGCGAGGGCGTTGCAGAAGTCTCGAGAGGAAGAGGTTGCCGCGGGTGCCGGACGGGCTCCCGCCGTGCTTCGAGTCAATTCGTGTTGAGGCTCAAGGCAAGGCGGGAGGCCGTTGGAACATTCAGGTCAGATCAGACCAGATCCTTTGAGATCACAGCCGTTGAGATCAGATCAATAGCCCGACTGGCGCATGGTACGCTCGGTGGAACGCTGGGCGGAGGACAGCGCCTGCTCGACCGACATCTGGCCCGCCAGCGCCGCGGCGATCATCTGACCCACCTGGGTACCGATGGACTGGAATTCCGGAATGGTCACCATCTGCACGCCGACATACGGCACCGGCTCAAGCGTCGGATCGGTCGGGTCGGCACTGGTGATGGCGTCCATCACGAAGCCGGCGAAGGGGGCGGCGTCCTTGTAGGACTGATTCTCGTAGGTGGAGACACGGGTGCCCGGCGGGATGCTGGCCCAGCCTTCACGCTCGCCGACCAGATTCACGTATTCCTGGGATGTGGCCCAGGTGATGAAGGTCTGGGCGGCATCCTTGGACTTGGAAGACTCAGGAATGGCCAGTGCCCAGGACCACAGCCAATGCGAGCCCTTCTCCGTCTTGGCGATCGGCGCCGGCGCGAAGCCCAGCTTGTCAGCCACGGAAGATTCCTTCGGGTTGTAGAGCTTGCCGGCTGCGGACGTGGCATCGACCCACATGCCGCACTTGCCGCTGGAGAACAGCGCCAGGTTCTCGTTGAAGCCGTTGGAGGTCGCCCCCGGCGGGCCGTACTTGCCCATCATGTCGACGTAGAAGTTGATGGCCTCGCTCCAGGCCGGCGAGTCCAGCTGCGGCTCCCACTCCTCATTGAACCAGCGGCCACCGAAGCTGTTGACCATCGTGCCCAGCACCGCCATGTTCTCGCCCCAGCCCGGCTTGCCACGCAGGCAGATACCGTAGACGCCTTCATCCGCGGAGTTGAGCTTGGCGGCCCAGTCGTTGATCTGTGTCCAGGTCGGCTGCTCCGGCATCTCGATACCGGCCTTCTCGAAGAGGTCCTTGCGGTAGTAGAGCATGGAGCTCTCGCCATAGAACGGCAGCGCGTAGAGGCCCTGGTTCTCGCCTTCGGTCAGGCTCAGACCATCACGCACCGGCTTGATCAGGTCATCGACCTGATAGTCGTCCGGCAGATTGTCGAGCTTGGTCAGCCAGCCGTGCTTGGCCCAGATAGGCACTTCATAGGTACCGATGGTCATGACATCGAACTGGCCACCCTGGGTCGCGACATCGGTGGTCAGGCGCTGACGCAACACGTTCTCTTCCAGCACCACCCAGTCGAGAGTGATATCCGGATGCGCCTTCTCGAATTCGCTGGTCAGGCTCTGCATGACCACCATGTCGGCGTTGTTGACGGTCGCCACGGTGATGGTCTCGGCACTCACCTGTGCGCTGAGCGGCGCAATGGCGGCGACGCTGGCGAGCGTGAGCAGATGACGGCGGGGCTTGGTGATGTGAGGTAGGCGCATGAGGGCACTCCATCGGGCGTTATTGGCATTGTTCTTTTCGAGGGTAGCGGCACCTGAGGCACCGATACCTTCCCATCTACCGGTCTGGTGCTCGAATGTCCTGGCGAGACATCTCGGCACAAATACGTTCGATCAAAACGTCATTCAGTGAACAAATGATCGGATCAGACCTTTGAAAAAGCAAACTCTGAAGCGCTATACCTTGGGCTATACCACCTTGGGATCTGATCCTTTGGGTGTAGACCGATAGCCGGCATGACCTCTGAGCTTGCGACCCGATCAGCCTATACAGATATTAGCGTTAAACGAAACAACGCAGCTCTTGATCGAGGCGGAAATCCGCCGTCATTGAGTCGAACAATCCTGCCGGAATGTCTGACAAGAGATGACAGGTTTCGCAGCAAAAGCCGTGGGCCCGACGAAGAAAGGAGAGAAAGAAAGAGAAAGAGAAAAGAAGGTGAGAAATAAGAGGGAGAAAAAGAACAGAAATGGCGGCGTGAGGGTTGTGTGCATCCCCCAGGCATCGCGCCAGCAAGACAACGCCAGACACTGCCCCCGCCCTGCTCCCGATGACTCGCCCGGCGCCTTGTACGGCGTCTATTCCGAGAGCCTGTCATCGGGAGCCTGTCGTCGAGCGCAAGCCGTCAGCAGAACGCCATCAGAATGCCCCCATCACTCTGAAGCCATTCGAAGGCAGCCGTCTCCTGCTCAGTCCTTGAGTGCCGCGCAGACCCGCTGGGCGGCCACTTCATCGATGATCAGCCCCTGCAGCCAGCCACCGCGCAATGCACTCAGAATGGCCGGCACCTTGTCGTGCCCGCCCGCCAGCCCGATCAGCGGCTGTGCCTTGAGCGAGGTCAGCGGCACGCTGGTGATGCGCTGCGCCAGCGGGCAATCGATCAGCTGTCCATTCATGTCCAGCGGCCAGCCCATCAACTCGCCCACGGCACCGACTTCCATCAACTCATCGCGCTCGGCGGCGCTGATGAACTGATCCTGGAACAAGGTCGCCTGGGCATCGAGTCGCCCGATGCCGATCATGCCCACATCGGCCTCGCAGGCGACGCTGAACACCGCCTTGACCAGACTCTGACTGAGCAGTGACTCCTTCTCCTCGACACTGGCCGCCACCACCGGTGCAGGCAGCAGAAAGCGGTCCGCGCCGATCTTGTCCGCCAGCAGCATCACGCCGTCATAGCGGTTCGAGGAGCCATTCAGAGCGACATTGCCGACCAGCGACACGATACGATGCTGGGGCCGCTCACTGCGGCTCAGGGCTTCCACCGCCGCACGCACCGCGCGTCCGGTACTCAACGAAATGGTCTGGGGCTGCTGTCGACCGAGATAGAACGACAGGCGCTCGGCACCGGCCACCGCGAGATACTCCGCAATGCTTTCCGGCGACTGGGTGTCCGAGGGCACCACATCGCAGAAGCTCAGACCGAATCGCTCCACCAGCGCATCCGACAGCGCCATGCTACTGGCCACGGGGTGATCGATGGAGATCTTGACCAGGCGTTCCTGACGCGCCAGCGACAGCAGGCGCTGTATTCCCGGGCGAGAGACCCCAAGCTGGGTGGCAATCTCATCCTGGGTTCGCCCTCCCACATAGGACAACCATGCGGCACGCGCAGCCTGCTCCAGTCTCAGCTCAAACTTGTCCATGCGCTTTCTTCCACACTGTCTATTGAGTCCAACACTTTCCACGCCGCTGCCGCCGAGCACAAGGGCCACGGACCAACACGGTCACGAAACGGCGACGCCCCGCCGGTTAAGGCGAGGCGTCGAAGGTGTGTTTTCTCAAGCAGTTGGCATCACGTCACTGACATCGGGGTCGTTGCCTCACGGGGCTACATGAACCAGCGTGCGCCGTACCCCCACAGCAGCACGGTCACCGCCAGCAGTCCTTCCAGCACCAGCACCCCGATCCCGAGCGTGGAGCCGGTGACCAGAAAGCCTTCCTTGTTGGAGATGTCCAGCAGTGGCGGGATGCCCAGATACAGCAGATAGGCGCTGTAACACAGGCCGATGGTACCGGCGAGAATGCACAGCCAGATGATGGGATACAACGCCACCAGGCCTGCCAGGAACATCGGCGTGGCCACATAGCCTGCGAAGATGATGCAGCGACGACGACTGGGATGACCCGAGAAGCGCTGCGACAGCAGGTGTATGACGGTGCCCATGAAGGCGATCGCCGTCAGGATGGCGATGTAGAAGGCGATACCGGCATAGAAGGCATCGAGGGGTTCCAGCAGGATGGCGTGGCCTTCCGTCAGGCTCCAGCCGACCTGGGTGGTACCGATGTAAGCGCAGATGACAGGCACCAGCGCCATGAGCAGCACATGATGTGCGTAGAGGTGGGTGATGGATTCGTGTTCCTTGCGGATGGTCTGCCATTCCCGTTGCGGATGTGCCATCAAGCCCCATACGTGGGTCAGCATGTGGTCTACCTCCCGTTGACAGTCGTCGACAATCCGGTCATGCGGTCCCGGCGCGGAATTCGTGTCAGGGCAGTTGCACGGCCTTGTTCTGAGCGTAGACCACATTGCGTCAACTGGCAGTTCAACGCCCGTTGCGCCGCCCTGAACCCTGCGTTGGTGCAGGGGAAAGGAGAGCGGCGGCTTGCGTTGACCGAAACACCAACGGCAAGGGAGGCGCGAATGAGAGATACTGGATGTATCAGACACAACGGATGGATGACGACACATGCCAACTGGACAGCGCTCAAGCATGAAGAGAGTGCTCGGAGTGATCCTTGCCCTGGGTCTGGCGCCAATGGGCGCGGACGCCCGGGCAGACTCGGTCGAGCTGACCATGAGCCGGGAGTATGGCCCCCAGACCATGATGGGTCAGCGTGCCCAGGCATTCGTCGAGAAGGTGGCCTCGCTCAGCGAGGGAGAACTGGTGATCCATTTCGGTGAAGGCCCACTGACTCGCCTGCGGTCAGTGAATCATCTTGAAGCCATCAACGCCGATATCATTCAACTGGCGGACTCCCACAGCGGCGCCCTCGCCACCAGCATGCCGCTGTTCAGCATCAGCTCACTGCCCGCGCTGGTCGACAATCCGCGCCAGGCCCGAGAGCTCTATCGACTGGCTCGCCCGAGTTACGAGGCACTGCTGGCGCGCCATGATCAGATTCTGCTCTACGCCCTGCCCTGGCCTCCCAGCGGACTTTGGTCACGCAAGCCGATCGCCGAGCGCCAGGACCTCCAGGGGCTGACCGTGCGTGCCTATGACCGCAATACCCAGCGCGTGCTGCTGAACCTCGGCGCCATCGCCAGCGTGCTGAGCTGGGAGCCGATGCAACAGCAACTGGCCGAAGGCCGCATCGAGGCCGTGATGACCTCGGCATTGGGCGGTCTGACAGCCGAGCTCAACCGCACGCTGGATCACTACACCGCCCTGCAATACGCCATGCCGCTCAATATCGTGCACATGAGCCAGGCGAGATTCGAGGCCCTCGACGCCCCCCAGCGCGAGGCGCTGCTCACCGCCGCGGCAGAGATTGAAGATACCAGCTGGGACGCCATCGCCGGCATCCTGGAAGAGACGCACGCCCAGCTTGAACACGCGGGCGTGACTGTCCGCAATCCCCTCACGCCTGATCTCAAGCAGTCACTTTCCCGCGCCAGCATCAGCGTGATCGAAAGCTGGCGCAGCAAGGTAGGCCCGAAGGAAAACGAATTGCTGGATCACTATCTTGACGTGCGCTCCACGCTCTAGCGCCGCCCACGCTCTCCAGTCCGCCCAGGTGTCTCGCGACACCCGGGCATGAAGCGCGAGCCATTCGGTCTGGCGGATCAGCCCCGAGCCGAGGGCCGTGGGAGCGCCCTCGAGTGTCCCGATGCCGGACACCCGGAATGACAACAACGAGAAAGGCCCCCTCCATGACGCCATCCTCTCCTCTGCGCCGATTCCGTTCGCTCATGGCGCTCACCGCGCTGTTGACGACCCCCCTTGCCCAGGCCCAGACGACGCTCAGCATGAGCAGCGACTACGAGCCCGATACCCTGATGGGCCAACGCGCGGCAGAATTCAGCCAGGAAGTCACCAGGCAGTCCGATGGTGATCTGGCCCTGACGCTGCGCTCGGACATTCGCTCGACCAGTCACCTGCAGGCCACTTCCGCCGGCGTCATCGACATTGCCGCGACGCTGAGCGGTGCCCTCGCCGAGGAGATTTCCTTCTTCGGCATCTCGTCGTTGCCGGCCATCGCCTACAACCTCAAGGAAGCGAACCGTCTCTATCAGCTCGCCAAGCCCCGCTATCGCGAGCTGCTCGAGGACCACCACCAGATACTGCTGTTCGCGCTGCCATGGCCCCCAAGCGGCCTGTGGAGCACTCGGCCCATCGCCGATGGTGATGACCTCAAGGACATGCCGATTCGCACCTATGACCGCAACACACAGCGTATCCTGCTCAATCTGGGGGCCGACCCGCGTGTCATGAGCTGGGGGGAACTCAAGCCCCTGCTCGAAGCCGGCAGCATCCACGGCGCCCTCACCTCCGCCATGGGGGGTGTCAGCGCGGAGCTCTACCGGTACATGCCCAATTTCACGACGCTCAACTACGCCATGCCGCTCAATATCGTTCACATGAATCGTGACAGCTTCGATCGTCTCGACAAGCGCCAGCAGACGGCACTGCTCGCTGCCGCGAAGGCAACGGAAGAAAACGCCTGGGCATCTGCTGAAGCCGTGCTCGCCGAGGCCTATACCACCTTGCAAGCCAATGGTGCACGCCTGATCACCCCTGCACCGCCGGCACTCCGCCGTGACCTGGAAGCCGCCAGCCAGCATGTCTTCGATAGCTGGAAGCAGAAGGTGTCACGCCAGGACGGCAACCTGCTCGAAGAGTATCTGGAATCACGACCTGAACGCTGAGCCTTAAAGCACTGATGATCGACAGGCTCCAGACACGACAACGGCACCCTCGGGTGCCGTTGTCGTCTTCGTGCGCTTCATGTCTTGTGCGATGGCAGCCAAGGCTCGGCTCACCGATGCGACGCCGCCAGCCCCGCGCCGGCCACGACGAACAGACTGCCCGTGGTGCGATTGAACAGCCGCACGCGCCGGTGGCTATCAAACCAGCGACTGATGCTGGAACCCGCATGGGCGTAGGTGCTCATCGTCAGCAGGTCCACCACCAGCCAGGTCAGCGCCAGCACCACGAACTGGGGCAGCTGCGGCTGGGCCATGTCGATGAAGTTGGGGAACAGCGCGCCGAAGAACAGCAGGTCCTTCGGGTTGCTGATCCCGATACCGAAGCCCTTGCGGCACAGTTGCCAACGCGTGGCTCTGGCGCGGGTCTGGCCCTCCTCCCCCACGGCATCGAACACCACCGGCTGGGATGGCGCCCGCCAGGCCTGAATGCCCAGATAGATGAGATAGAGCGCCCCGACGATCTTCAGCACCAGAAACCCCGTCTCCGACGCCGCCAAGGCCGCGCCGAGGCCCAGCGACGACAAGGCCATCAACACCAGTGACGCCGCCGCTCCGCCCGCCACCGTCGCGAACGAGCGGCGTCGGCCGTGGCGCAGGCCATGATCCATGCACAGCAACGCAAACGGTCCGGGAAAGGTGATCAAGGCGGTGATGACGCTGACATATGCCAACCAGACGGTGAGTTCCACTGGATTTCCTTGTCGTTCAACGAATGACGAACTGCTGAAAGGTGACCTGCCAATATCGCGGCTCTCCGCCGCGTCAGCAACAATTTTCGCTTCGATCGGCTCGGCAAGACAGTCACGTGGCACTTCATCGAGCAGGCAGCTGCCGTAACCCCTTCTGCGGGAACTGCCAAGCATTGACAACCAGACTCCATCAAACTTCACTCATACAAGGAGACTCCCAAGCTCTCTTTACAAGGGCTCTGTTCACAAGAGCTCTGATCACTGTGACCCAGAATCAGGACGAATCTGGCGACACTTAACTACCAGGGAAGGATCATGAGTGACTGCGTATTTTGTCAGATCGTTACCGGCCAGAGTCAAAGCCATATTGTGGCCGAAGATGAGCACTTCCTGGCCTTCCTCTCTATCTTCCCCTCTACCGTGGGCAACACGGTCGTCATTCCCAAACGCCATCTGGGCAGCTGCGTGTATGAACAGGATGACGAGGTGATTCTCGGCCTGATGCGTTTCACGCGTGGCGTGGCGCGCAAGCTCGATGCCTACTTCGGGACAGCACGTACCGCCATCATCTTCGAAGGTTATGGCGTCAACCACCTGCACGCCAAACTCATCCCATTACATGGCACCCAGCCAGGCGAATGGCAGGCCAGACACTCGAAGATGAAGTACTACATGACCGAATACGACGGCTATGTCGTCAGCGCGGATGGACCTCGCGGGGACGAAGCGCAGCTCGCGACACTGGCGGAAGAGATACGAAAAGGAAAATACCCTGATAATCAAGACCGCTTATCCAATAATGCTCAACATCAATAACCTGCTGAAAACATCAAAGCACATTCTTTATGAATGGATATAAAACAAAAAACAAACATTATACCTGGTCATACATACTAATGTATGCATAGTCATTAAAAAAATTAGTGAATGACTCTAAATTTAAACAATTTTTCCGAACTGCCAAAGCTTCATCCAGACGGATAGGGTCATATATAAAACCAATTTGAGCCTGATCCAAATAAAATCCAACGATACCTTCACCACGACAATCTAGACTAACTACATTATAACTATAATGATACATGCCAGATTTATGCTCTTCTTGAAGAGAAGAATAATCAACCGACCCAAGATCTATAACATCCCAAGAAAAAGAACTAGAATAAGTTTGGTAACAATGCCCGTATGGAGAACTTAAACAGTCCATAACTACGCCGCCGACTCCTTCACAGCCACTCTCTCTCATATACTTAGAGAAAGCACTCCTAAACTTAGACTCCACTATAAAATTCTGATCAGGGAAGTTTATAAAATTTAGATCTTTCTCCAGATTATCTTTAAACAATGTCAATATTGCATTTGCAGCTTCTATATTACCAATCCAATAATGATCACTGCCTTCATAGATTCCACTACTTAAGATTTTAACGAGACGAACATCATGCTCATGAGAGCAAAGTATAAAATCTAGTTGAGATTCATATTGACACGCAACATCAAATAAGTAGTTTACAACGCCCTGAGTTGTAATATCGTGCATCGAATGAATAGCGCGAATCGCATCTATAGCTTGATCAGATAAGCCAGCATAAGAAATTGTGAGCCATTTATTTACCACTACACTTTTCAATCTTCCAGGAATAACTTTATCCTTGATACCATTTTCATCTGAGATATAAGTATCTGACATCACGCTTATTCTTTCGCCGATTCTTTTAGCTATAACGATAGTCATCTAGCCCACCAATGCAGAAACAATAGTGAAACACCTGATAATTTACCTAGCCATAATAAAATCAATATAGACAAAAAAGCCTCCCTTTCGGGAGGCTTTTTTGAAGAATCTGGAGCGGGTGAAGGGAATCGAACCCTCGTCTTAAGCTTGGGAAGCTTCTGCTCTACCATTGAGCTACACCCGCAAGGCGGTGCATTGCGCACGCCAGAACTGCATTGTACTCAACGACTTAGCACGGTCAAGCAACATCTGATGGAGCGCTTGCCGCAGGCGGCGTCATGCTGGCGATGTTGATGGCCAAGCCGTTGATTACATTCAGTATTCAAGCGTCAATGTTAATTGCGTCACGCCACGCAGCTGTCGAGTTGCGCGAGCAGCACATCACGGCGGGTGTCACTCATGCCGAGGCCTTCGGCGCGCTGCGGGAAGGCGGCGTCGATGGCATTGCGGCACAGGGTAAGCCACTGCGTCTCGCTGAGATCCAGCGCCTGCTGCACGGCGATGAAGTTGTCGAGCATGCCACCGCCGAAATAGGCCGGGTCATCCGAGTTGAGGGTAATATTGAGGCCCGCATCGATCAGCTTGGGCAGCGGGTGGTCGTCCATGCGCTCCACCACCTTGAGCGCGACATTGGAGAGCGGACACACCGTCAGCGGGATACGCCGCTCGGCGAGTTCCGCGACCAGCGCCGGGTCTTCCAGGCAGCGCACGCCGTGGTCGATACGCTCCACCCCCAGCACCTCAAGCGCGGTGCGAATGTACGCAGCCGGCCCCTCTTCGCCGGCGTGCGCGACACGGTGCCAGCCGCGCTCCCCCGCCAGCTGGAAGACCTCGGTGAACTTCTCCGGCGGGTTGCCGATCTCGGCGCTGTCCAGCCCGACCCCCACGAAGCGTGACTCGAAGGGAATCAGTGCCTCGAACAGTTCGCGTGCAGATTCCGCGGAGTGGCAACGCAGGAAACTCGGCACCAGTGCCGAGGTGATATCGAATTCCTTCACTGCCTCACGACAGGCGCGCTCCAACCCCGCGAACTGGGTGGCCAGGCTCACGCCACGTGACAGATGCGCCTGGGGGTCGAAGAACAGCTCCAGATGCTTGACGCCATCGGCACTCGCGCGGCGGAAATAGTCCTGCGCCAGTCGGTAGAAATGCGACTCGTCATTCAGCACGCCCATGCCCTGATAGTAGAGCGCGAGGAAGGCGGGAAGATCCGCGAAGTCATAGGCCGTCTCGACTTCCTCCAGAGTGGCATAGGGCAAGGCGATGCCCTGCTCCGCCGCCAGCTCGAACATCAGCGCAGGGGTCAGCGAGCCCTCGATATGCAGGTGCAACTCCACCTTGGGCAGGCGGGCGAGAAAGTCATGCATGCGCGGGGTAAGGGTCATGGCCCGTCTCCTCAATGAAAGGCGGCGGCTGGGAGATCGCGAAACGTTCATCACAGCCTGATGGCGCAATTCTAGCAATCCCGGGACCACATTGAGGAGAGAGGCTTGGGGAAATGCCGATTCCTGCCAGGACGCCTCAGCCCTGCGCCTTTCCGCTGCGCGCCGAAATAGGCTATTTTCGTTCATTCGTACTCTCGCAATGACTCACCATGCCAGAACCCGCGAGTACGCAAGCCAGCCGCAGAAGACACGCCGCCCTGGCTTACATAACCATAACGATCGACGCTGAACACCCAAGGACACCCTGCCATGTACGCCACCTTGCCTGCCCGCCGCACCTTGCTGCGCCGCCTGCATTCTCGCCTTGCTGCGCCTCATCGTGCCGGCGCCCTGCCCGCTGCCCTGCTGCTGAGTCTTGGCCTGATGACACCATTGAGCGCCTCCGCCGAGGAAAGCGCGGCCGATGACGTTGCCCCCAGGGGCAAGACTGAATGTATCGCCCCCGCCAAGCCCGGTGGCGGCTGGGACTTCACCTGTCGCAGCGTGGCACGCCTTCTCGATGAGCAGAATCTGATTCCCGCCGGCATGCAGACACTGAATGTGCCCGGTGCCAGCGGGGGTGTTGCCTTCGCGCACGTGAAGTCAAAACGCCATGACGATGAGCAGGTCATCGTGGCGGCCTCCAGCGCCACCACCACTCGCCTGGGGCAGCACGCCTATCAGGACGGCAAGGTGGACGACGTGCGCTGGCTGGTGACGCTGGGCGCGGATTACGGCGTGATCGCGGTGGCCGCGGATTCCCCCTACCAGTCCCTGGGCGACCTGATGAGCGCCATGCAGGCAGACCCCAAGTCGGTGCGCTTTGCCGGGGGAGATGTCGCGGGCGGCTTTGATCACCTCAAGGTGCTGATGGCCGCACGCGAGGCGGGAATCGAGAATCTGCGCGCCCTACCCTATCTGGCCTATGACTCCGGCTCCGTGGCCATCACCCAGGTCATGGGCGGCCACCTGGAGGCCTTCACCGGCGACATGACCGAGGCCCGCGGCTTCGTCGAGTCAGGCCATCTGCGCCTGCTGGCCGTGTTCAGCGAAGAGCGCCTGCCCGGCCAGTACGGCGACATTCCCACCGCACGCGAACAGGGCATCGACGTGGTAGCCCCCAACTGGCGGGGCTTCTATCTGCCGGGTGGCGTCTCCGATGCCGCCTTTGCCTGGTGGGAGCAGACCCTCAACCGCATGGCGGATACGCCCGAGTGGCAACAGGTGATGCAGGACAACGGCCTGATGCCCTTCCACAAGTCCGGCAAGGCGCTGGAGACCTTCATCACCCGCCAGGTGAGCGATGTGGAGCAACTGTCGCGTGAGCTGGGCCTGCTGTGACGGCCTGTCGTCGCAGATAAGCGTGAGACGCGCCCCTCACTGAGCGGATCTCAAGGCGTGGAGGGCGGCCACTGGGCCTTGAGCGCGTCGTGAGACGTAGATGTCTGCCACGCCGGCTCGTCTGATCCCACCGCCGCGGCGGAGTCTGTCCTATCTGACTTCGCGGCGGCGGGGGGGTTTCTGCCGTCTCTCTGATCAATAGTGCTCTGCTCAATAGTGCTTTGATCAATACCGCTCTGATCAATGGCGCTCTGATCAGCAGCGCCCTGAACGTCCACTGGCGTCTCATTGGCCGCAAAGGCCTCATCGAGAGCCTCTTCCAGCGCCTCCTCGAAGGTTTCCTCCAGTTCATGTTCGAAGGCCTCTTCCTGTGCGGCCGCTTCAGCTGCCGCCAGCGCTTCCTGCTCGTCCTCGGCATGTTCATGCGCCCACTCCACCGCCACTTCCACCGCCATCGGTGACGCCGTCGGCAGGATATTCAGATAGCTGTCGGTGTCCTCCAGCGGCACCCTCGCCTTCTGGGTGACCTGATAGAGCGCATACAGCGAGATGGCCACGAAGGTGACGGCCAGCACCAGCCAGAAGGCATGGGGGTCGAGCATCTCCATCGCGCCCCCTGCCGCCAGCGGCCCGAGGATGGCGCCGAGTCCGAAGGAAAAGACAAGCCCGCCCGAGGCGCCCGGCATCTCCTCGGCAGACAGCGAGTCATTGGTGAATGCCAGCAGCAGGGCATACAGCGGCGTGGTCACCCCACCGGCGAGGAACGCGGCGGCGATCAACGGCCACAGGGCATCTCCCGCCATCCAGCCCAGTGCGCAGGACGCTGCACCGGCGGCGGCCAGAATCCCGATCAGCACTCGGCGATCCATGCGGTCCGACAACCAGCCGATGGGGGTCTGCAGAACCAGCGCGCCGGCGAACAGCGTGGCGATGAACAGCGCGATCTGAGCCCCCGAGAGGCCAATCTGGGTGCCGAATACCGCGCCCATCCCCGACTGGGTGGCGTAGACGCTACCGAGCAGAAAGATGCCGATGGCCCCCAGCGGCGAGGCCCGGAACAGCTGACCGAATGACATGGCCCGCGAGACTTCCACCACGGGCGCCACGACCGCCGACAACAGGATGGGGCCGAAGGAGACCGACACGAGAATGGAGGCGCAGATGAACAGCACGGAAGTCGCGGCATCCCCCAGCGTCAGCAGGCCCTGGGCCCCGATGATGCCCAGGGTCTGCGCCATCATGTAGGCCGAGAGCACCTTGCCACGGGTCTCGTTGCTGGCCGCCGCGTTCAGCCAGCTTTCCGCCGTCACATAGATGCCGGACATGCAGAAGCCGATCAACATGCGCAGCAGGGTCCAGGCCCAGGGCTCGGTGAGCAGTGGCAAGGCGATCAGTGCCGCCGAGATGAAACTGCCCAGCGCGGCGAACACCCGCACATGTCCGACCCGCTGGATCAGCACCGGGGTATAACGTGCCCCGGAGAGAAACCCCACGAAGTAGCCCGAGGTGACGATCGCCAGCTCCGCCGAGGAGAAGCCCTCGATGGCGCCACGCAGGCCGATCAGCGTGAAGTGCATGCCGTTGCCGAGCATGATCAGCACGATCCCCAGCAACAACGCCCACACTCCCCCCAGTACCTTGACCATGACGCCTCCTGTTCCTTGCCCCTCGCTCGTCGTCAGGCGATGGCGGGCTTCGGCTACACGCTAGCCCTCGCCAGCCGGCGCTGCAGTTGCTGCAACGCCGCATGAGGTCTCATTCACGACATGCCATGCCGTCATGACCGATAACAGGACAACGTCGAAGTCCCTTCGATGCACCGCTCTGGTGCAGGGAGGCGTCTTTCGACCAAGGTCGGTGCGACGAATGGTGATCTTGCGAGGCAGGGCCGAGGGGACTAATTTCACCATACAGAATAAAGTTCTGCCTTACAGAACTGTAAGGTTGCTGACAGGAAACCGGGAGACGAAGCCCGCCACTGTCCTGCCAGCGCAAAGAGTGCATACCAATAACAAGCTCAACGACATCAGAGGTCGCCATGACACGCCATCTGTCTCTCAAACTCCTGACCGCCGCGGTGGTCACCGCCATGTCCGCCCAGGCCCTCGCCTTCGAGCCCAAGGGCAAGGTCGACTGCATCGCACCGGCAGACCCGGGCGGCGGCTGGGATTTCACCTGCCGCAGCGTCGGCAAGCTGCTGTCTGATCTCGAATACGTGCCAGGCAACGTCCAGACCATCAACATGGCCGGTGCCGGTGGTGGCGTCGCCTTCGCCCATACCGTCTCCAAGCGCGCCGGTGATGAGCAGCTGCTGGTGGCCGCGTCCACCGCGACCACCACGCGTCTGGCTCAGGGTCAGTTCCCGGGCATGAATCAGGATCAGGTCAACTGGATCGGCGCACTGGGCGCGGATTACGGCGCCATCGCCGTCGCCAAGGACTCGCCCTACAACACCTTGAGCGAGGTGATGGAGGCGCTGAAGAAAGACCCGAAATCCGTCAAGTTCGCCGGCGGCAGTGCGGCAGGCGGCTGGGATCACCTCAAGGTACTGATCGCCGCCCAGGCAGCCGGTGTCGAGAACCTGCCCAAGGTCTCCTACCTGTCCTACAACAACGGCGGTGAGGCGATTACCCAGGTCGTCGGCGGCCACGTGCAGGCCTTCACCGGTGACATCTCCGAGATCCAGGGCTTCATGGAGTCCGGTGATCTGAAGGTACTGGCCGTGCTCTCCGAAGAGCGCCTGCCGGGCAAGCTGGCTGACGTCCCCACCGCACGCGAGCAGGGGATCGATGCCGTCGCGCCCAACTGGCGTGGCTTCTACATGCCGGCCGACATCAGCGATGACGCCGAGCAGTACTGGACCACGACATTGGACAACGTCTACACCAGCGATGAATGGAAGGACGTGATGACCAAGAGCGGCCTGATACCGTTCCACAAATCGGGTGCCGAGTTTGATGCCTTCGTGAAGGCACAGATCAAGGACATCCAGACGCTCTCCAAGGACATTGGGCTGATTCGCTGATGAATGACCGCATCTTTGGTCTGCTGATGCTCACCCTGGCCGTCGCGTACGGCTGGGGTGCCCAGCAGTTCCCCGAACCCTTCGGTGGGGCCGAGTCCATCGGTCCTGAAACCTTCCCTACCGTGCTGTCCATCGTGCTGGGCCTGAGCAGTCTGTACCTGATCCTGCGGCCTGACCCTGACCAGCACTGGCCGTGGAGCCGCACCGGCGCCGAGATGGTGCTGGCGATCGTGATCCTGTGCCTCTACACCGCGCTGCTGGAGCCGCTGGGCTTCATCGTCACGACCACCGCTGCGGTCGGCACCCTGTGCTGGCGCATGGGGGCCACGCCGCTCAAGGCCTATGCCACGGGGCTGGTCGGCGGCATCGTCGTCTTCGCCCTGTTCAACTTCGTGCTTGAGCTACCACTGCCGCTGGGCATTCTGGAGGTGGCGTAATGGAAAGTCTTGGCTTCTTGATGCAGGGCTTCGGCATCGCCCTGCAGCCAGAAAATCTGATGTTTGCCGTGCTGGGTGCCTTCCTCGGTACCTTGATCGGCGCCCTGCCGGGTCTGGGCCCGGCCAATGGCGTGGCCATCCTGATTCCGCTGGCCTTCACCCTGGGCCTGAGCCCGGAGACGTCGCTGATCCTGCTGACCTCGGTCTACGCCGGTGCCATGTACGGCGGGCGCATCTCCTCGATCCTGCTCAACATCCCGGGCGATGAGCCGGCGATGATGACCTGTCTCGATGGCTATCCGATGGCCCAGAAGGGCAAGGCCGCCGAAGCGATGGCCATCTCGGCGATCGCCTCCTTCATCGGCAGCCTGATCGCCACCATCGGCCTGATCGTGATGGCACCGTGGCTGGCCAGCTTCGCGCTGACCTTCGGCCCGGCGGAGTACTTCGCGCTGTTCGTGCTGGCCTTCGCCACCCTGGGTGGCATCACCGGCAAGAACCCGGTCAAGACCCTGATGGCGGCGGCCATCGGCCTGATGATCGCCACCGTCGGCATCGATGCCTCCACCGGCACCCAGCGCTACACCTACGACATTCTCGAGCTGTATGAAGGCATCGACTTCATCATCGCCATCGTCGGTCTGTTCGCCATCTCGGAACTGCTGTTCTTCATCGAGCAGCACGCCGGGGAAGGCAAGGCGATGATCGCGATGAACAAGATGACCCTGAAGCTCAAGGACATCGTGGCCATCCTGCCGACCGCCTTCCGTGGCGGGGTGCTGGGCTTCATTTCCGGCGTGTTGCCGGGCGCCGGGGCCTCGCTGGGCAGCTTCATCAGCTACACCCTGGAAAAGAAGATCATCGGCAAGAAAGGTCACTTCGGTGAAGGGGACCCGCGTGGGGTCGCCGCACCGGAAGCCGGCAACAACGGGGCGGCCTCCGGTGCCCTGGTGCCGATGCTGACACTGGGCGTGCCCGGTTCCGGTACCACTGCGGTACTGCTGGCGATGCTGATCTCGCTCAACATCACCCCGGGACCGCTGATGTTCTCCCAGCACGGTGACATCGTGTGGGGCGTGATCGCGGCACTGCTGATCGGCAACGTCATCCTGCTGCTGATGAACATTCCGATGGTCGGCATCTTCGTCAAGCTGCTGTCCGTGCCGCCCAAGTACCTGCTGCCGGTGGTGACGATGGTCGCCTTCGTCGGCATCTACTCCATCAGCCACTCCGCCTTCGACCTGTACTTCATGGTCGCCTTCGGGGTCGCCGGCTACTTCCTGCGCAAGCTGGACATCCCGCTGGTACCGGTCATCCTGGGCATGCTGCTGGGCCCGGAAATGGAGAAGAACCTGCGCCACGCCATGCAGCTGTCCGACGGCGACTGGACCATCCTGATCGGCAGCCCCCTGGCCGTGACCCTGTGGTGCATCGCCATCGCCGGCCTGCTTCTGCCGGTGATCGTCGGCCCCATCCTGCGTCGCCGCATGGGGGCCGCCAAGGCCGCCACCGACGCCTGAGGCAAGCGCTTCCTGCAAAGGGAAGACGGCCAACCACACGACGCCCCCGCCGGTTACCCGGCGGGGGCGTCGTGTCATTCAGCCCTCCTCTTCACCTGGCGCTCTGCTGCCACTCCTGCATCAGCTGCCGTGCCTGGCCGGGCGTCAGGCGAGCCGATGGGCCGCTGAGCATGATGACTTCCGCCGGGCCCAAGCCTTCATCGTGATGCGGGGCGACGCTCACGGCCAGGGCTGCCACCGTCAGCCCCGCAGCCTCACCGACCTCGATCTCGCCACTGTCGATGCAGTGATGCAGCAAGGCGGATAGCGCCTCCTCGATCCATTCCCCCTCCTCCAGCTGATGGCGCAGCGGCGCCTCACTGACGCGAACATAGCGACAGATCGCCTGCCGGGGGCGGGTCAGCCCCTCGACGGGACGCGCCTGCGCAGCCGGGCCATGCTCGACCAGCAGCAGGCTGGCCGTCTCACCACTGGCCGCATGCAGGCGTGCCAGCCAGCCACGCTGCAGGGTCTCGCGGGCATCGAGTCCGGGCGCCAGCTCGGCGAAGCGCCCAAGCGCCGCGCCGATGGCATAGATTCCATGGCTGTCACGCGTCACGTAGCCGAAATGCTCGAGCGAGCCCATCAGACGCAGAATCGTGCTCTTGTAGAAACCGCTGGCCTGGGCCAGCTCGTTGAGCGTCAGACGAGGCGTCTCGGGGGTGAAGGCTTCCAGCAGGGTCAAGGCACGCTCGACCGATTCCACGCGTTGATTGGCCATGATTCGGCATTCCCCTTGGATGGACGGGTCACTCATGACCCTGCGGATGTCGCGAGAATCATGCCATATCGTTCTGCCAGACAGAACATCACCCGACACGCCGGACTGACGATGGCGCCGGACAGGCGTGGTAGAATGCCCCATCATTCCCTCGGCTCTGCCCGCACAAGGTTCGCTCATGACCATCTTCATCATTACCTTCGTGGTCTGCCTGATCGTCAGCGTCGGCACTGTCGCTCTGCTCATGATGTCGCGCACACCGCGATTTCGTACCGATTTCAGTGATATCGCCCGCGTGCTGGATCAGGCGGTCAGCGGCGAGATCAACGAGAACGAGTGGCATAGCGTGATCGGCTACCCGATTCGTCATGATGAATATCTGGAAAGCCTGCGCCGCCGCTGTCAGGGCATCTTCGACAAGCACGCCAGACCCTGGCAACTGGCGCAGGGCGGCGCGCTGTTCTCCCGCGAAGGCCGTGAGGAACTCAACGTCCTGCTGGGACACCTGCGCGCCCGCACGGGCGTGGCGGAGACCCGCGCCTGATGGTCAACAGCGAGATGCGCCTGATCCCGCTTTCCAACCTGCGGGAACACCATGATCACAGCTACCACCAGCTGGTGATCGGGCTGGATGGGCTGGCCGAATTCGAGATCGAAGGCCAGGGCGGCGAGATTCGCCCCCTGACCGGCTGTATCGTGCCGGCAGACCACGTGCACTATTACGCGGGCATCGGCGAGAATCGCCAGTTGATTCTGGACCTGCCTGATGACGCGCCCTATCTGACCGGTCAGCATCGTGACCTGAAGCGTCTGTTCGAGCGCCCGCGCTTCTTCACGCTGGATACCCGGCTGCGCGGCTATCTGGAATTCATGCTCGCCGAGGTCAATGACTACCAGCAGGCCCCCGGCGACCTGCTGGCTGCCACCTTCCTCGCCTGTCTCAACTCGCGTATCGCCGAGCCGATGAGCGCCCTGAACGGCACCGGCCGCCAGCTGGATCTGGTCGCTCTGAACCGCTTCATCGATGCCAACCTGCATCGCCGACTGAGCGTGGCGGATCTGGCACGTCAGTCCCACCTGTCCGAACAGCATTTCAGTGAGCGCTTTCGCGTGTTGACGGGGCTTTCGCCCTATCAGTACCTGCTGCGCCGCCGCTTGGACGAAGCGCGCCATCTGCTGGACAGCAGCGACCTCTCCCTGTCGCAGATTGCCGAGCGCTGCGGGTTCGCGAATCAGAGCGCACTCTCGCACGCCTTCCGCAAGCACCTCGGTTTCCCGCCTTCCGCACTGCGCAAGTCCTGAACGCCCCCACCCAGCGTCTCCCGATCGCAAGCTCTGACCACAAGCGCTGAGCGCCACCTCTGATCACAAGCCCTGAACGCCAGCGCTGAACAAAAGCCCTGGACGCAAGCCCTGGCCAGGGGCGCTGTCCTTCGAGCGTGACCGTCAGGGATCTGACACAGGACACTCCGACCTTGGTCTAACAAGTTCGCGTCAATTGACGTCATGCTTTTCGACGAAGGTCGCAGATAGCGGCAGGTTTCACGCTACGCCCGTGGATTTGACACGCGAAGCCGAGAAATTGGAAAGACCCGCCCCCCTGCACCACCCTACATTCACCGGTATCCAACAAGACGTGCCGATGTCCCGCCCGGATGCGCCTCGCATCACCTTCGCGCATCGTGCCCGGCAATCCTATCTGGCGTAATGCCACCCAGCAGCAGGGGGTTTGCTCAATGACCACCGTCACTCCGGCCGTTCCGGCCACTACCCAGCCGTCCGATTCCCTCAAGGAAACGCCGCGTACCGCTTGCCCGCTGGGCGAGACGGTGCTGCGTGCCGACGAGATTCTGGCGCCGAATACCTGGCAGCGCGATCCGAGCAAGCTGTTCTCACGGGTCAGCGACCACTATCTGGTCGACGAAGATGGTTTCGTGGCTGAGCTGGTCAAGCTGCTGGACGTCAACGATGCCGACATCAAGCGTGTCGGTGACAAGGCCGCGGAGCTTGTCCGCGAGATTCGCACCATGGACACCGCCGTCGATTCCATCGACGAGCTGCTGCAGCAATACAGCCTCGACACCCAGGAAGGCGTGCTGCTGATGTGCCTGGCCGAGGCGCTGCTGCGCATTCCGGACAAGGACACCGCCGATGCGCTGATCGAGGACAAGCTGGGCGTGGCCGACTGGAAATCCCACCTCGGCCAGAGCGAGTCCTGGTTCGTCAATGCCTCCACCTGGGGCCTTCTGATGACCGGCAACGTCATCAAGATGGATCTGCCCAAGAATGACGGCAAGCCGGCGACCTTCATCAATCGCATGGTCAACCGCATGGGCGAGCCGGTCATCCGTCGCGCCATGTATCAGGCCATGAAGATCATGGGCAAGCAGTTCGTGCTGGGCCGTGACATCAAGGAAGCGCTCAAGCGCTCCCAGCCGCAGTTCGAGAAGGGCTACACCTACTCCTACGACATGCTCGGCGAAGCCGCCTGCACGCGTGCCGATGCCAAGGGCTACTTCGATGACTACGCGCGCGCCATTCGCACCGTGGGCGAGACCTCTCGCAAGCTGAAGGCCGCGACGCCGTCACCGTCGGTCTCCATCAAGCTGTCCGCCCTGCACCCGCGCTATGAATTCGGCCGTCGCGAGCAGATTCTGGAAGAGCTGGTCGCCAGCGTGCGCGAACTGGTCAGCATCGCGCGCGAACTGGAAGTCGCCATCACCATCGATGCCGAAGAGGTCGATCGCCTCGAGCTGTCGCTGGAAGTCTTCCGCGCCGTCTACGAGAGCGACACCTGCCGCGGCTGGGGCAAGTTCGGTCTGGTGGTGCAGGCCTACTCCACCCGCGCTCTGCCGACGCTTCAGTATCTGAACCGCATCGCCGACCTGCAGGGTGACGAGATCCCGCTGCGCCTGGTCAAGGGCGCCTACTGGGACAGCGAGATCAAGGAATCCCAAGAGCTGGGGGTCGACGGTTATCCGGTCTTCACTCGCAAGGCCTCCACCGATGTCAGCTATCTGGCCTGCGTGCGCTTCCTGCTGTCCGAGAACACCCGTGGCCGCATCTATCCGCAGTTCGCGACCCACAACGCTCACACCATCAGCACCATTCTGGACGTGGCCAACTCAGGCGAGACGCGCCAGTTCGAATTCCAGCGTCTGCACGGCATGGGCGAGGCGCTGTACGACGCCGCCCTCAAGCGCGCTCCCGAAGGGACCTGGTGCCGTATCTATGCGCCGGTCGGTGCCCACAAGGACCTGCTCCCCTACCTGGTGCGTCGCCTGCTGGAGAACGGCGCCAACTCCTCGTTCGTCCACCAGCTGGTCGACCCGCGCGTGCCGGTCGAGAGCCTGTGCGTTCACCCGGTCACCACGCTGTCCCAGTTCAAGACCTACCACAATCCGCGTATCGCCCTGCCGCCGCATATCTATGGCGAGGGCCGTCGCAACTCACGCGGCATCAATCTGAACATCAACAGCCAGTACCAGCCGCTGATGGACGAGATGGCCAGGTTCATGGACAGCACCTACGACGTGCGTCCGCAGCTGGCCTTCGATGTCGACGCCAATGCCGAACGACGTCAGGCCGTGACCTGCCCGTTCGATCGCCGCGTCACCGTGGGCCACGTGCAGTGGACCAGCGCCGATGAAGCCTCCCGCGCCATCGACGCCGCCTGGGCCGCCTTCCCGCGCTGGGAGATGACCCCGGTCGAGGAGCGTGCCGCCATCCTCGAGCGCTTTGGCGATCTGATGGAAGCCCATACCGCGGAGCTGATGACCCTGTGCTCCCGCGAGGGCGGCAAGCTTCTGACCGATGGCATCGCCGAGATTCGCGAAGCCGTCGACTTCTGCCGCTACTACGCCAACCGCGCGCGTGCCGACTTCGGTGCCCCCACCGTCCTGCGTGGCCCGACCGGCGAGCACAACGAGATCCTGCTGGGCGGCAAGGGCGTGTTCGCCTGCATCAGCCCCTGGAACTTCCCGGTCGCGATCTTCTGCGGTCAGATGGTCGCCGCGGCCGTCACCGGCAACACCGTGGTCGCCAAACCGGCCGAGCAGACCTCGCTGGTCGCGCACCGTGTCGTCGAGCTGCTGCGTGAAGCCGGCATGCCGCGAGATGTCGTGCAGCTGCTGCCGGGCGATGGCCCGACCGTGGGCAGCGTGCTCTCCAGCGACCCGCGCATCACCGGTGTCTGCTTCACCGGCTCCACCCAGACAGCCCAGATCATCAACCGCTCTCTGGCGGCACGAGAGAATGCCCCGCTGCCGAGTCTGATCGCCGAGACCGGTGGCCTCAACGCCATGATCGTCGACTCCACCGCCCTGCCGGAGCAGGTCGTCAATGACGTGGTGCAGTCCGCCTTCCAGAGCGCCGGGCAGCGCTGTTCCGCCCTGCGTGTGCTCTACGTCCAGGAAGATGTCGCCGAGCGCGTCATCGGCCTGCTCAAGGGCGCGATGGATGAGCTGAAGATCGGCGATCCGCGCGACCTGGGCACTGATGTCGGCCCGGTCATCGATGAAGAGGCACGCGCCGGTCTGCTCAAGCACATCGAGGAATATCGTGCCCAGGGCCGCGTGGTGGCGGAAGCCAGCATGGACCCGGCGCACACCGCCGAAGGCACCTTCGTCGCGCCGATCGCGCTGCGCATCGACGGCATCGACAGCCTGGAAAGCGAGCAGTTCGGGCCGATCCTGCACATCGCCACCTGGAAAGGCGGCGATATCGACAAGGTCATCGATACCATCAATGGCCTGGGCTATGGCCTGACCTTCGGTGTGCATTCCCGAAACGAAAGTTTTGCTAATGGAGTTGCACAGAAAATTCGTGTTGGTAATGTCTACGTCAACAGGAATATCATCGGCGCAGTGGTGGGTGTACAGCCGTTTGGTGGTCAGGGCTTCTCCGGTACCGGTCCGAAAGCCGGCGGCCCCCACTACCTGCACCGTTTCGCCACCGAGAAGACCCGTACCATCAACACCACGGCACTCGGCGGCAACGCGTCTCTTCTGGCCATGGGCGACGAATGATCGGCGCTATCGCCGGTGACGGGCTCGGCATGACGGGCCTGCACGACGAGTAGCATCGGTCCCGCCTGACAGAGGACTGCATGCCGGACGTGCATGAAGTAGTCAGGCAATGGGCATCAGGACGATGCCTGGCACACCCTCTCTGCAGCACGAGGGGTGTGCTTCGGACACCGACAGGGATGCCACTTGGCAGACAGGCCGATTGACTGGCCTGCCCGCCAGGTGCCCTGCGGTGTCCGTTGCCGTTCTCCTGCTTGATTCGACGGCGACATGCGGGGACGGAGAGGCTTCAGATGATTCGTTTATGCGCTAGTCTGAACATATACAGAATGGCACCAGCCCTTGCAGGACGGTGACATTCGGTAGGTGCTCAGGGCCATGGCGGTGATGCACCAGGCGGTGCCATCTCCTCCGGGATTATCGGAACGCTCGACGTCCGACAACAATAAATGCAAAGGATTTACTCCACGATGGTCGAAAATAGCCCCACAATTCTCATCACGTTTGCCGTCTATCTGGCGGTGATGCTTGGCATCGGCCTGCTGGCCTACAAGCGCACCTCCAACATGTCGGACTACATCCTGGGCGGCCGCTCACTGGGCCCCTGGACCTCCGCGATTTCCGCCGGCGCCTCTGACATGTCCGGCTGGCTGCTGCTGGGCCTGCCGGGTGCGGCCTACCTCAGTGGTCTGTCCGCTGCGTGGATCGGCATCGGCCTGCTGGCCGGTACCTGGCTCAACTGGCTGATCGTCGCCAAGCGCCTGCGTATCTACAGCTTCGTCGCCAGCGACTCCCTGACGCTGCCGGATTACTTCGAGAAGCGCTTCCGCGACAACTCCAAGATGCTGCGTGTCATCTCGGCCGTCTTCATCCTGCTGTTCTTCCTCTTCTACACCAGCTCCGGTCTGGTGGCGGGCGGCAAGCTGTTCGAGACCGTCTTCGGCCTCGACTACACCATCGCCGTGACCGTCGGCACCATCGCCATCGTGTCCTACACCTTCTTCGGCGGCTTCCTCGCCGTGTCGTGGACCGACCTCATCCAGGGTCTGATGATGGCCGCCGCGCTGATCGTGGTGCCCATCGTCGCGCTCACCGACATGGGTGGCGTGGCAGAAGCGAGCTCGCGCATCACCGCCGAGAACCCGCTGCTGCTGGAATGGTTCCGTGACGCCTCCACCGGTGAAGCCCTGACGCTGGTCGGCATCATCTCGTCACTGGCCTGGGGTCTGGGCTACTTCGGTCAGCCGCACATCCTGGCGCGCTTCGCGGCCATCCGCAGCGAGAAGGATGTCGGCACCGCACGCACCATCGCCGTCATCTGGTCAGCCCTGGGGCTGTTCGCCGCCATCTGCATCGGCCTGCTGGGTCTCGTCTATGTGCCGAAGGATCTGGCCGACAGCGAGAAGATCTTCATGGTCATGGTGAACTTCATCTTCCACCCGGCGGTCGCCGGCGTGCTGCTGGCCGCCATCCTGGCTGCCGTGATGTCCACCGCCGACTCCCAGCTGCTGGTGTCTTCCTCTGCGCTGGCCGATGACTTCTACAAGGCGCTGTTCAAGAAGGACGCGACCCAGTCCGAGCTGGTGTGGGTCGGTCGCTTCGCCGTGATCGGCATCGCCATCATCGCGTGGGTGCTGGCACTGGACCCGAACTCCAGCGTACTGGGCCTGGTGTCCTACGCCTGGGCCGGCTTCGGCGCGGCCTTCGGTCCGGCGCTGATCATGTCGCTGTACTGGCGTCGCATGAACCGCTTCGGCGCTCTGGCCGGCATCATCGTCGGTGGCGTGACCGTGGTGGTCTGGAAGCAGCTGTCCGGTGGCATCTTCGACCTCTACGAGATCGTGCCGGGCGTCATCTTCGCCTACATCGCCATCTACGTGGTCAGCATCATGACCGCAGCGCCGAGCGATGAGATCACCGACGAATTCGAACAGGTCGAGAACCACGCCTGATCGAACTCGGCAGCATGATCTGCCGTGAGACACGACAACGCCGCCCCTCGGGGCGGCGTTGTCGTGTCTGGATAAGCGTCTGGGCAAGCGCCTGGGCAAGCGTCTGGACGCACGTCAGGGTCTCACGTCTGCTCGGCGACAGTTCTCGGCGGTGCGAAAGTCGATCACCCAGACACCCTCCCGCAAGGTCTGGGTGAAGATTCTCGGCGATCCCCCCTCATCTCCCGGGGCATCCACTGACGCGCGCTCGTCACAGACAGGCGGCTCCTTGATACTGGCCTTGCGCTCATCATCGCGCAGCAGGGTCGCCGCACTGGCACCGGCCATGCGCAATCTCACCACAGCCCAATAGTTGTCAGGCGTGAAGGCGGCGATCAGGTTCTGGCGCACGGCGGGCACCTGACGCTCAGCGACCCGCGCCAGCGGTGCCAGCGGCGCCTTCCCCAGCACCTGCACCGCCAGCTCGTCATGGGGCCGATAGGTGTCGCGGTCACGTGGTGAGGTGATCGGCAGTCCCAGCTCACGTGCCTGGGTGACGATCTCACGCGCCAGCTGGGTCTCATGGGTCTGCTGGGCGGCCAGCGCATTGCTCCAGGCCGCGAAGATCAACCAGTGACGCAGCAACAGCAGTGCCGCCAGCGCCAGCAGACAGCGCCGCAGCGTGAAGCGCTCGGAGCCTCTCGCCTGCCGGCCCGCCAGGCTCAGCATCAGGGCACCGCCCAGCAGTGCCCCCCAGCCCACCAGGGTGCGCGAGTGAAAGACCGGCTCCGCCAGCATCAGCATCGGCCCCCACAGTGCAGGTATCAGCAGCAGCGCCCATAGCAGACGACTCAGACGCTCCAGCGTCAGCTGGCGCGAGGACACCTGGCGTGCGCCATGCCGCCGGCCTGCTGTCATCAGCGCCGCCCCCAGCGCTACCACCAGCAGGCTGCCACTCAGTGCCCCGCTGACGAGATCCAGTCCGCCACGCAGTGCGGCAAGTGCCTGTACGAGATGCTGCTCCAAGGCGGCCAGCAGCGCCGGCAGATCCCCCAGCGACAGCATCTCGCCGTGCTGCTGGCTGTAGTCGCCCGCCACCAGCAGTCGTGACAGCGGCAGGTAGAGCAGCAAGGCAGCCAGCACCAGTCCGCCGCGCTGCAGCAGCGCAAGCCAGGCGCGCCATACCGATTCACTCTGTTCGGTCTTTCCCTCTTCGAACTTCCTCTCTTCGGTATTTCTCTCTTCAGCCTCTCTCCTTTCGACCCCGCGCGGGCGCGACCCCATCAGGGCGTCCAGCAGGCTCAGTACCAGAAAGACGTTCAGCGCCGGCTGGTAGCAGCACAGGGCCAGCAGCAGCAATCCCAGCGCCATCAATGAAGGTTGCCAGCGGCGCTGCGAACGTTGCCCCGGCCCGTGGACACCCGGGCGCAGGATCAGGCTGGCCAGCATCGCGCTGGCAAGCCCGAGACTCATCGGCAGGCTGTCGTAGGCATAGCTGAAGTTCTGCAGCGTGAAGGGTGTCAGCCAGATGAGCGCATTGCCCAGCACGCAGACGCCCGGCGAGAGCCCCGGCACCCGGCGCCACCAGACCAGCGCCATACCGGCCGCGATGCCCCAGGCCGCCAGCTGCGGCAAGGGCGCGACATTGACAAGCTCTCCCCCGAAGCCCAGCAGGCGCATCACGCCTTCCGCGGCCGGCCGGGCATTCAGCCCCCATCCGAAGTAGCCATCCAGGGTACGACTCATGTCATCCAGATAGAGGGCCTGCTGGCTTAACAGCGGCACGAGCCCGATGCCGAGCACGGCCAGGCTGGCAAGCAGAAGGCGCCACGCCTGGCGACGTTGGCGACGAGTCAGATCCATGATCATGTACAAGAGACGACACTCCCGGTCCTGGAGGATGAACCACTGCCACACTCGAGAGTAGCTGACTCGCGCCACAAAAAAACGCCACCCGAAGGTGGCGTTCTTTCATGTCATGGCAAGTCATGTCATGGCAAGTCATGCCATCACGCGAGGACAGGTGGCTTACTCGGCCGCCCTGCCCGGCTGATGGATATGCACATCGCGCTGCGGATAGGGGATGCTGATGCCGCGCTCATCGAAGGTCAGCTTGATGCGCTCGGTCATGTCCCACTTCAGTGCCCAGTAGTCGGAGGCCTGGCACCACATGCGGAAGTTGAAGTTGACCGAGCTGTCGGCCAGTTCCGCCACGGCGATCAGGTAGGACGGCTCCTTCATGATGCGCTCGTCGCTGTTGACCAGCTCCTCGAGCACCGCCTTGACCTGACGGATGTCGTCGTCATAGCTGACCCCGACCACCAGATCCAGACGACGTGTCGGCAGTGCCGAATAATTGGTGATGGTCTGGGACATCACGCTGGAGTTGGGCACGGTGACCTTGCGATTGTCCGGCGTCACCAGACGAGTCTGCAGCATGGTGATCTGGTCGACGCTGCCGGACGTCCCGGCGGCCTCGATGTAATCGCCCTTCTTGAACGGACGCAGCGTCACCAGCAGGAAGCCCGAGGCCAGATTGGACAGTGAGCTCTGCAGTGCCAGACCGATGGCCAGACCCGCCGCACCCAGCGCCGCGATCATCGACGTGGTATCGACCCCCACCTGATCCAGCGCGGTCAGCAGCACCATGACCACCAGAATCGCGTAGGCGATCTGACCGACGAAGCCTGCCGCCGCCTCGTCCATGCTCTTGCGTTGCAACAGCGAGGTGACCCAGCGGGTCAGACGCTTGGCCACCCACATCCCGAACACCAGCACGGCCAGTGCTGACAACAGGGTCCCGCCCCACCACAACGCCAGCTCGAACAACTGGTCGGTTTCCATGGGAATGGCATTCAGAAAATCCACACTAACTCCTTGTAAGCCCCTTGCGATGACAGTCACTGACTACCGGGCGCTTTCTCTTGATAGGACACGAGCCGTTCACCATCAGGCGAACTGCCGCTCGGTCGGACGGATCATTCACGTTGCCGCGCGCACAATTTACCTGACTATCGTCGCCGCGTCAGTGCCATCGCGCGCCGCCGGTCAGGGTCATGGAGCACTGTCGGGCGGCGTCAGCCCCAGGGTCGAGCGCAACATCACGCTATCCAGGCGCAGGCCGACGGGAAACTTGTTGCCATCGATCCCGACATCCCGCGGGGCAATGGGCGGCGGCCCCTTGAGCGTCAGATGCAGGCTGCCGTCCGGCTGGATCAACCGCTCCGGCACCTCCACCTCGTGGCTGGCCTGACGACCGCCCACCGGCCAGCGGGCCAACAGCTCGCCTTCCCCCCACACCTCCACCGGGCGGGGTTCGGCGTCATCGGGATAGCGTGACAGCGCGAGTGCCACCACGACCGGCTGCCTGAGGCCCGGCGTGACCTTCAGACGCAGACCCACCTGCGCCTGGCGTGCACTGACCGGCCGATCCTCCTTGGGCGAATAGAACCCTTCCCACAGCACGCCGCAGTTGCCAAGCGGCTCCCCCTTGCGCACGGGATAGCGCTCGCCCAAGGCGAGAACCGGCACCTCACCCATCGGGCGATAGCAGGTGGTGGCGTGTTCGATGAAGTAGCGTCGGTAGTGGTCATCCACCTGAGGGGTGCGTGCCAGCCACAGCATGCAGAGTTCGAAGGCCAGCACGGCGGCCGTCGCCAGCAATAGCCAGAGACGCCGCCGGCTCAAGCGGGTCGGCACGCCGTAACGCGCGTCGGCGCGCCCTCCCGAAGTGGCGGAGAGGTCCGCACTCACATCAGACGAGCCAGAATGCGGCGTCATACCAGTTCTCCACCAGCCAGAGGTTGAAAAGCGCGCCCAGGGCGACCAGCCCCCAGGCAAGTCGGCTCGGGAGGCGCGTGAGCAGATCCAGCAGCGCCAGCACGAACACCGGCATGCCGATCAGGTAGCGCGGGATGGCATCCAGCCCCGTGGCCAGCGGAATGAACAGGGTGAACGCCGCCAGGCCCATCTCCAGCCAGCGCCGCTGCAGGCCCAGCCAGCCGATCAACGCGATGCCGATCAGCGCCATGCTGGCCTGCCAGGCGGGCCGGAGCGTTTCCGGCGCCGTGAACCAGTACCCCAGCCCCTGCACCAGATTGACGATGGGATTTCCCATCTCGCGGCCCCAGGAGATCTGCACGTGACTGAAGGCCAGCGCATCGCCCGTCTGGTGGTAGAGCACCGCCATGAACAGAAACAGCCCCAGCGGCCCCATCACGCCGATCAACAGCCAGTCGGGGCGGCGCCACAGCTCGGCGAAGGCCGCCAGACGCAGACGCGCCAGCAGCTCAATGCCCATGGCGATGACCCAGAACACCCCGGTGGCCCGTGTCATCGACAGCAGCAACGTCCACAGCATCACCCGTCCGGTGCGCTGACAGCGCCAGTCGATCAGGGATGCGAGACACAACAGCCAGAACAGCGATTCCGAGTACAGCGCACTGAAATAGAAGCTGTACGGCATGCTGGCGACCAGCCACACGAACAGCAGCGGCGAGGCATCAGGGCGCGTGATGGCAAGATAGCGACACCCCAGCCCCAGGGCCGCCGCCAGCAGCACATTGCTCAGCAGTACGCCCATCAGCTCCGGGTCGAGCTGGCCGCCCAGCGTCACCAGCCACAACAGGGCAGGATAGAGCGGAAAGAAGGCCCAGTTGGCGGCATCACCGTCGCTCATGCCCCGGGCTTCGACATCGTAGCCACGGGTCATGATGCCCTTGAACCAGCTGCCATCGAACTGGGCCATGGCATGCAGGTAGCTTTGATCGCCATGGGCGGCGATGGCCAGCCACGCAAGCCGCGTGATCACCAGTGCCAGCAGGATATGTGCCCAGGGAATGCTGGCGGTGCGTGCGCGCGCTAGCGCCTCGCTCGGCGATGGTGTCTCGGCGACCAGCGCGGCCCCCAGGGCCGCCAGCCGTCCCTTGCCCATCCGCTCGGCCTTCACGGCAGTGCTGTCGTTCATGAGGCTCATTCCTTGAAGGCCCAGAGTCGTGATGCCAGATAGGTCACGACGGGTACCGAGAGCGTCGCGATCGCGATGGCCACGAAGCCGCTCATGCCGAGCCCCTGGATCAGCACGGCCAGCAGCCCGTTGTTGAGCGCGAAGCCGCTGGCCGCCACCAGCGCGAACCGCCAGGCGCTGCCCTGTCGCTTGAAGGTCAGTCGTCGATGCCCCACCAGCGAGACCTGGAAGGCCACACAGAAGGCCACGATATTGGCGATGAATTCATTGAGCGGTGGCCAGAGAAACAGCATCAACGCGGCGACCGCGAGGTGCACCCCCGTGGCGGCCAGCCCCACCAGACCGAAACGGGTGGCGGTGCCGGCTTCCTGTCGTGCCCGCTCTGCGGTGCTGGACGTCCGGCGTGACGTGGCATCATCCCTCACGCGAGTCTCCTCGCGTCATGTCAGGCTCGGCACTCTGACAGGATTCACGGCGGCGACTGGCCTCACGGTCACGCTGTCCGCGCAAGACCCGCGCCGTGCTGAGGCCACTGTCCAGCCCGCTGTCCGGCGAGGTAGCGCCACCGGGGCCATCCTGCAGGCTGTCGTGATCGATCAGATACAGCGGCCGCTGCTTGGTCTCCATGAACAGGCGCCCGAGATATTCGCCCAGCACGCCGATGGAAATCAGCTGCATGCCGCCGAAGAACAGCACCGCGATCATCAGGGACGCATACCCCGGGGCATCAATGCCGAACAGCACCGTCTTGCTGATGATGACGAGAATGTAGAGGAAGGACAGCCCCGCGATGCACGCGCCGAGGTAGGTCCAGACCCGCAGCGGCCAGGTCGAGAAGCTCACCACGCCGTCCAGGGCGAAGTTCCACAGCTTCCAGTAGTTGAACTTGGTCGTGCCGGCGGTCCGCGCCGGGCGCTGATAGGTGACGCCAACCGAGCGATAACCGGGCCAGGAGAACAGTCCCTTCATGAAACGGTTGCGCTCCGGCATGCGGCGCAACGCCTCGACGACCCGACGATCCAGCAGTCGGAAATCCCCGGCGTCCCGTGGAATCTCGGTAAAGGTCAGGCGATTGAAGATGCGATAGAACCATCCTGCCGTCTTGCGCTTGGTGGCGGTGTCTTCATCACGCGCGGCGCGAACGCCATAGACCATGTCGTAGCCGGCCTGCCACTGGGTGATGAATTCGAGTATCACCTCGGGCGGGTCCTGCAGGTCGACATCCATCGGCACGATGGCATCGCCTCGCGCCTGCTCGATGCCGGCGCTCATGGCCGCTTCCTTGCCGAAGTTGCGTGTCAGGCTCAGATAACGAATACGTGAATCATCGGCCGCGGCAGCTTCCAGGCGCGCCAGGGTGGCATCGCTGGAGCCATCGTCGACGAACAGGATTTCCAGGTGCGGTACCTGCGCTGCCAGGGTGGCATCGATGGCGGCAAGAAACGGCGCGATCGTCTCCTCTTCATTCATCACCGGCACCACCAGCGACAGCACCCAGTCGCCTGATTGGCGCCGTGTCATGTCGCGCGGGATATAACCTGCAGACGCCGTGGACGGCCTGCTTCCCTCGGGTCCGCGGGCCGAACCGCGGGCAGAGTCAACGGATGATCGCATGCCTTCCTCCTCGAAGAGCGGTCTGGATATCGCTCGTGAACCATTGTTGTTGATATCGGTCGCCCAGCCATACCCCCACGACAGCACGCTCGGGCGCACAGGGGGTCTCTTGTGTTAGGTGGGGCTCGCAGGAGGGATTGCAATGACGCCTGGCCCACCACGCCCGGATGCACAAGCCCAGGGCATGGGCCAAGGGCATGAGCGAATCGCGGTGACCTCCAGGCCCCCTCTCACGCGGTTGCACTGGCGTTATAGGGCGCGGACTGGCGGGATGTAAAGCGATATCGCATGTCGCTGCCGCTCAAGAAGGGCTCGCTTGCCTCCCCGGTGACACTTCTCGCGCCGGCCCCCCCCCCCAACGCAAGAGGGGCCACTCATGGAGTGACCCCTCTCGGGACTTTCAAGGCATCGCGGTGGCTAGCTCATGCTCAGGGCGATCAGGGTGATCAGCAGCAGACACCAGCTCAGCGGTGCGCCCAGCAGCCAGGCGCGCGTGGCATGACGCGGCACCAGACCGACCCCATGCGTGAAGCCGGCCCCCAGCCCCCACAGCGCGATCAGCAGCATCAGATAGCGCGGCCCGGTGGCCATCGAGGCGATGGCATCCGGCCCCAGCAGCATCCAGATGGCCACCATGGCAGACAGCAGCAGCGAGGCCAGATGGGCAGGGCGAGTTCGGCACCAAGCCGGTGGTCGTGAGGCGTACCAGGGTCGTGACATCGAGCTCTCCTTGATCAGAACGGTCGGCGGCGCAGAAGCATCGTTGAGGCCGCCTGCCTCAATCATCGTCAAAGGTGTGAGTCTGCTCAAGCCACAATGCATTGATGATGCCCGCGAAGCAGGCCAGCAGTACACCGAGAATCCAGGCGAAATACCACATGAAGTCGTCTCCCGGCGAGGGCGGCGCCCTCGCCCAATGATGCAGTTATGAAGCGTACGGGAAAAGCGGTTGCAGTGTCGGCTGCCTGCCTCAGTACAGACTGTGTCCGTCCTGCTCGACGTGACTCACCGTGACGCGCCGCCACATCTTCACGTAGCACCAGGTGGTGTAGAGGATGATGGTCGGCACCATCACCAACCCCGCCACGGTGACGATGGACAGTGTCAGCTCGCTGGAAACCGAATCCCACAGCGTCAGGCTGGCCTCGCCCATGCGCGAGGACGGCACGATGAACGGGAACATGCTGATGCCTGCGGTGGCGACCACACCGCCGACCCCGACGGAACTGGCCGTGAAGGCTGCCCCGCCCTGACGTCTGGCCGAGAGCCACATCGCGGTGACGATACCCGCCACGGCGCCCAAGGGCGCGAGCAACGTCAGCGGCTCACGCGCGTAGACATCCATCCAGCTGCCGGGGCCGACCTGCTTGTCCAGCAGCTTTAGCGCCGTGCCGGTATCGCCCATCTGGTCGATGCTGTAGCCCATGCCGGACAACCACACCCACAGTCCGCCCAGGCCAAACAGCCCGAGCGAAAGCAGTCCCAGCGGCTGCACCAGACGCGCACTGCGCGCCGCCACGGCGTCATCGGCACGCGCCACCAGCCAGGTACCGCCATGCAGCATCACCATCACGACGGACAGCGCCGCACACAGCAACGCGAAGGGATTGAACAGCCCGAGATAGCTGCCGTCGTAGCTGGCACGCATGTACTGATCGACTTCCAGTGGCACGCCCTGCAGCAGATTGCCGAAGATGAGGCCGAAGAAGGCAGTGGGAATCAGGCTGCCGGCGACGATGCCGCGGTCCCACCAGCCCCGCCATTGGGGGCTCTCGAGCTTGGAGCGATAGTCAAAGCCCAGCGGACGGAAGAACAGCGAGAACAGGATGGTCAGCATCGCGAAATAGAAGCTGGAGAACGCCGCGCCATAGACCACCGGCCACACCGCGAAGACGGCACCGATGGCGGTGACCAGCCATACCTGATTGCCATCCCAGTGCGGCGCCAGCGTGTTGATCACCACGCGCCGTTCGCTGTCACTGCGACTGACCAGCGGCATCAGCATCGCCGCGCCCATGTCCATGCCATCGGTGATGACGAAGCCGATCAGCAGCAGACCCACCGCCACCCACCAGAACAGCTTGAGGATCTCGTAATCCCACATGATCCATTACTCCTTGAATGACAGCGAAGGATTGAGCGACATGCCCTCGTCGTCTCGCAGGGCGCCGCGCTCGAAGTGATAGCGGCCGGTATGCAGGGAAGAGGGTCCCTTGCGCGCGAAGTGGAACATCAGCCACATCTCGATCACGAAGAACAGGCTGTAGAAGGCCAGGAAACCGCCGATGGACCACCACAGATCCGACTCATCCAGGCTCGAGGCCGCCATGAAGGTCGGCAGGATCTCTCCGACCGCCCAGGGCTGACGCCCGAATTCGGCCACGAACCAGCCGGTCTCCACCGCGATGAACGGCAGCGGGATCGACAGCAGGCAGATCCACAGGAAGGGGCGCACATCGAAGCGATGCTTGGCACTCATCCATACCGCGACGATGAAGATCGCGAGCATCGCCATGCCACAGGCGACCATGATGCGGAACGAGAAGAACATCGGCGCCACCGGGGGGATCGAGTCGGCCGCGGCCTTGTCGATCATCTCCGGCGTGGCATCGGAGGGCGTCTCGACATAGCGCTTGAGCAGCATGCCGTAACCGAGATCTTGCTTGACGGCATCGAAGGCCTTACGGGTCGCGATATCGTCCTGACCCTCACGCAGCTGCTGGAGCAGATCATAGGCCTGCATGCCATTGACGATGCGTCCGCGGTGCTCCTCGGTCAGCTCCTTGATGCCCGGAATCTCGGTATCCAGCGAGCGCGTACCGATCAGCCCCATCACATAGGGAATGTGGATGCCGTAATCGGTGTGCTGGGTCTCCTCGTTGGGCAGACCGATCAGCGTGAAGGACGCCGGCGCCGGCTCGGTCTCCCACATCGCCTCGATGGCGGCCATCTTGGCCTTCTGCACGTCGCCCACCTCATAACCGGACTCATCGCCCAGCACGATGACCGAGGCCACCGAGAACAGTCCGAAGGCCGCGGCGATGGCGAAGCTGCGCTTGGCAAAGCCCAGATCCCGCCCCTTGAGAAGATAGAAGGCACTGATGCCGAGCACGAACATGGCGCCGGTCACGTAACCTGCCGACACGGTATGCACGAACTTGGCCTGGGCGACCGGATTGAAGATGACATCCGCGAAGCTGGTCAGCTCCATGCGCATGGTCTCGAAATTGAAGGCCGCCCCGACCGGATTCTGCATCCAGCCATTGGCGATCAGGATCCACAGCGCAGAGAAGTTGGAGCCGAAGGCGACAAGCCAGGTCACCATCAGGTGCTGACGCTTGCTCAGGCGGTCCCAGCCGAAGAAGAACAGCCCGACGAAGGTGGATTCGAGGAAGAAGGCCACCAGGCCCTCGATGGCCAGCGGCGCACCGAAGATGTCGCCGACGTAATGCGAGTAATAGGCCCAGTTGGTGCCGAACTGGAACTCCATCGTCAGGCCGGTGGCGACACCGAGCGCGAAGTTGATGCCGAACAGCTTGCCCCAGAACTTGGTCATGTCCTGGTAGACCTGCTTGCCGGTCATCACATACAGGGATTCCATGATGGCCAGCAGGAAGGCCATGCCGATGGTCAACGGGACGAACAGGAAGTGATAGAGCGCGGTCATGCCAAACTGGAACCGCGACAGCTCCACTACGGTATCGGAGATCATGTCTAACCCCTTTGCGATAAGACGAACGGCCAGACTGCCGTCTCTGCATGCGCTTGCCACCGACGTCGGGGGCAGTCTCCCCCCGACTCCCGCCGGCAAGCGCACAGGCAATGGCACCGTGGTACCAAGACCTTGGTCGGACATTCTCTGCCCTCTCGCGACAGGCTCCAGATGACAGGTTGTCGCAGCCGCACTCCGGCAAGCGCCGCCTGCGGGGATCGCAAGCCCATGAGCTGACAGCGGAAACGTCCATGGCCCGCATCATTGCTGGGCTGGCGCGCAGTGGACCGCCAGCGGCCTCTCAACGCTCTCCTCGCGCACCTGCACGACACCTGCGACCTTCCACCACACGCCACAGAGCACGGGCCTGCACGACAGCAGCCATGCACGGCTCGGACAATCCTGCGACGCGTGTTGAATGCGCAGACACAGGAGTTGCCGATCAGCGACTATCACTTCACCAGCAGGCTAACTATCATAGGGCGATCCATCGCTGGGTCCTGCGGCAGGGATTGCCCGTGACCCACCTCCCCTCTTTCGCTCGTGAACTTGCCATGACCTCCTTTTCCCGCCACTCCCTGTCCAGCGCCTCTCGGGGCCCACGTGCCACGGCGCCCCGTGGCCATGCCGACTACTGTGACCCCGCCCTGGGGAATCTGCTGGATTACCACGGCCTGAACCGATTCGAGGCCCTGTGGCACGTGGCCGCCCAGGACGTCGATGCCCCTAACCGTGAGCGCGGAGGCATATCGACGGTCTCGCTGCTCACTCTCGAGGACGAGCAGGGCCAGACACATCGCCTCTACCTCAAGCGCCAGACCAACCATCTGGGCCGCAGCCTGTCACGCCCACTGGGCGAGCCGACCTTCTCGCGCGAGTGGCGTGCCATCCGCCACTATCACGCGCTGGGCATTCCTTCGGTGGATGCCGGCTGGTATGGCGAGCGCCGCACCGGCAAGGAGTGGCGCGCCATCCTGATCACCTTCGATCTCGACGGCCGCGATGATCTGGACCACTGGCATGCACGCTGGACGGCGCTGGACGATACCCGACGCACGCAAGTCATCACTGCCAGCGCGCGTCTCGTGCGACAGATTCATCAAGCCGGCATGATGCACGGCTGCCTGTTCCCCAAGCATCTGTTCCTCAGCCGCCCACAGCCCGCCGCCGACGGTGCCAGCGCCATGCAGGAACAGATGGATGCCGTCATCATCGACCTGGAGAAGACCCGACGCTTCGTGCTGCGCCGTCACGAGTGCCAGCGCGACCTCTACGTGTTGTGGCGCCGCCTCAAGGCCTGGCAGGCAGCGGAGTGGCGAGAGTTTCTGGCCGTCTACCTCGACTGTCCCGCGCAGAGTGACGAGGTCAGTCGATGGCTCAACGAGCTTGAAGCACGTGCCCAGCGCAAGCGTCGCTGAAATCCCACACTGGTGGGCGCATCACGCATTGCGTAGCATGCGCTCACCTCACGAGCCGCCTACGACCAACGTCTCATGAATCTGTCGTGAAAATGAACGGCCCTGTCGCTGTCCTGCGCCACCTCCAGTCTCATCCTCGAGACATGCACCTTTTCTGAAATAATCGGTAACATCCGCTAACAAGACGTCAAATATGTTTTCAAACATTGTTCTAAAAAAATGCTTGCCAAAAAGAACAGTGTTTTTTATAGTTCATCTCGTCCCCTGAACAAGGCAGCCTTGCCACACTCGGTACATTCCCCGAGTTCGCCAGGCACCGCCGACAGGAAGCCCCCGAGGCCACAAGCTTCAAGGAGAACATCACATGAAAACCATCAAGATCCTGACTGCTACCGTCATCGCCGGCACCATGGCAATGGGTGCACAATCTGCACTGGCCTACGGCAAGGGCGACATCTTCCTGCGCGGCGGCGTTGCCAAGGTCGACGGCAAGAGCAACAACGGCAATGGCCTGATCGCCAAGGATGAATCCGGTTTCGCCGGCTCCGTGGGCTACATGTTCCACGACAACCTGGCAGTTGCCCTGCAGTCCACTGAAGCATTCAGCACCGACTGGAAAAACAGCGACGGTGGCTTCGATCAGATGCCGATCAACCTGATGCTGCAGTACTACCCGCTGGGCGGTACCGAAGCTCGCGTTCAGCCTTACGCTGGCGTCGGCCTGAACTACACCCACTTCTCCGGTGAGTCTGCCGGTGGCCAGAGCATGGACATCGACGACAGCTACGGCGCTGCTGCCGAGCTGGGTGTTGACCTCAACATCAACGAATCCTGGGCCGTCAATGGCTTCGCTCGTTACGCTGACGTCAAGGCCGACACCAAGATCAACGGCCAGGACGTGAACGACACCGAGCTGGACCCGGTCACCGTCGGTGCCGGTGTCACCTACCGCTTCTAAGTGCTGAAACACGCACTGACGAGCCGCGCCGAGCCATGACGCATCAGGGGTGATCCCCTTGCCTCATTGACGACGCACAAGAACGCCGCAGGCCTCAGGGCCTGCGGCGTTCTTGCATGCGCGGACAGTCGGCGAGACAGACGGAACTTGATTTGAATCAAGTGTGACGGACCCTTGTCGTACATGACGGCAAACCCTTGTCATGGATCAATTTTTCGTCGACATGAGCTCCTAGACTGACATCTCCTTTCTCACCCCCTGTCACTTCGGGAGCGAACATGTCAGCCGCACAGTCCTTCTTGCCCTTCTCCTTCTGCCGGTCCTCTTCGCGCCCGCTGCGCATGGCGGCGATCACGGCCGCACTCACGCTGACTGCCACGTCGGCTGTCGCTGCGCCGTTCTCGTCGACTGACTCAGGCCTCGAGAACCTCGATTATGGTGCCGGCCAGTTCTGGACGCGTGCGGGTGTCGCCAAGGTCTCGCCTAAGAGCGACAACGGTCGCATCGATGCCATCGGTGCCGACGTGGACGTCGATGATGACAGCGCCTTCGCCTTCACTCTGGGGTATCGCTTCACCGATACCCTGGGGATCGAGCTGCTGGCCGCGCAGAATTTCGAGCATGACATCTCGCTGAATGGCCAGAAGGCCGGCTCCGTCGATCATCTGCCACCGACCCTGACACTGCAGTACTACCCCCTCGGTGGACGCGACTCCCGCATCCAGCCGTACATCGGTGCAGGCGTCAATTACACCCACTTCTCCGATGAAACCCTCGATGACGGCACCAAGCTCGAGATGGATGACAGCTGGGGCGCGGCCGCACAGATCGGTGTCGACCTGGTCATCAATGAGCATTGGGCGGCCAACGTCGCTGCCTGGTATCTGGATATCGATTCCGATGTCACCGTGGCGGGCAGCGTCAACGACAAGGTCGAGATCGACCCGATCGTGACCATGGCCGGTATCAGCTATCGCTTCTGAGTCGCGCATCTGACTGGCCACAGACGACAACGCCCCGCCAGCCCATCACGGGCCGGCGGGGCGTTGTGCTTTCAGGGCGAATCAGCGCGAGGCGGCCTGCCCGCTGCTCGGTGCCGACGTCTCGGGCGCTGACGGCGACGTGTCGTCAGCCGGCGCCCTGGCTACCTTGCCCGGACGGGGGCGATCCAGCACCAGTCCCAGCACGACCAGCGCCGCTCCCACCACCATCAAGGCGGTCCACTGCTCATCGAACAGCCACCAGGCCATCAGCGCGGCACACGGTGGCACCAGGAAGAAGGTACGTGCGACCTGGTGGGCCTCGCCACGTTCGAGCATCAGCATCAGCAACCAGATGGCACCCACCGAGATGGCGATCACCAGCCAGGCGAGGGTCAGCAGCAGACGAGGCGTCGGGTCGAAGGCGAAGCTACCTACGCTGCTGGCTGCGATGAGGAAGACACAGCCCGCTCCCAGATACTGGAATACCAGCCCCTCCACCAGCCCCATCCGACCACCGACACGCTTCTGCCACAGCGTCGAGCTGGACACGCCGATGAGCGCCACCAGACACCACAGCAGGCCGATCATCGGCCACTCGAGCGTGGCGCTTGCGGCGCCTGCCCCATGAAGCACGCCCGCCCCCAGCACCAGACTGACGCCAATCGCGCCACACCCCAGTCCCAGCCACTGCCTGGCACCCAGACGGATACCGAACAGCGGCAGTGACAGCGCCGCCGTCACCAGAGGGTGCAGGCTGACCAGCAAGGCCGTCAGCCCCGCAGGCAGCCCGGCCTTGACCGCCGCGAACACGCCACCCAGATAGGCGCCGTGCAACAGCATGCCGATGCCCATCTGAGCCAGCTTGTCATGGCGCTGCCCCCATTGGCGCGGCTTGCGGCGTATCCACAGGATCAGCCCCAGCACCGGCAGTACCAGCAGGCTACGCACCAGCAGCAGCGTGAAAGGCTCAGCATCCAGGGTTCCGAAACGTGCGGCGATGAACCCGGTGGCGAACAGGAAGACGAAGGTCAGCGGCATCCACATCAGATTGACTCCAGAGCACGAGAGACGGGACCTCACTGTCCCGAGGAGCGCTCACACCGAGCGCGTCAGGCATCGCCGGCGTGATGTGACATGAGCTTGCCGCGAAGGTACCAGGGGATACAAGATACAGAGAATGGCTTTTTCAGGGGATACAGTCCGCATGAGTGGCACTCAAGACCTCCCATCAGCGCCGCGCTACCAACAACTGGCGACGCGCTTGAAAGCCGAGATGGCGACGGGGCAACTCGTCCCCGGACAACGGCTGCCCTCATTGCGCCGCCAGGCGGCCCTGTCAGGGCTGGGACTCAACAGCGTGATCCGCGCCTATGGCGAGCTGGAATCCGCCGGCTTCCTCGTGGCTGTCCCGCGCCGGGGATTTCAGGTCGCGGCCGCAGCGGCGCCTCCCTCTTCTGCCAGCCGCGATCACGACGCCGCCCCGTCACGCTGCACCCCTCTTGCCACTCCGTCACTGGCCATCGATGACCCGGCCTGGCAGGCCATGGCTCATGCCAGCGACCCGGCGCTGGCCCCGCTGGGCGCGGCGCATCCCGAGCTGGATGCGCCCGCCGTGCGGCGCCTCTATCGGCTGGTGCGCCAGAAGCTCAAGCATCACGCCGAATCCCCCAGCGCCTACGCGCTGCCCCCGGGCTCCCCCGCCCTGCGCGAGGCCATTGCCTCTCACCTCAGCCACCATGGCCATCACTGTCACGGTGACACCCTGTTGCTGTGTCAGGGGGCTCAGCAAGGCATGTCGCTGATTCTCCGACAATGGCGCGCAAGCCGGGGACGCTGTCGCATCGGCATCGAGGCCCCCGGCTATTTCGGTGTGCTTGCGGCGGTGGAAGCCACTGGTCACGAAGCCATTGCCCTGCCGACACATGCTGGAAGCGGACTGGATATCGAGGCATTGGCCAGACTGCTGGAGGAAGGAGAGGCAAGGCAGATGGACAGGCGGCAGACGTGTGCAGGCAAGACGCGGCCAGAGATGCCGCCCACGGCCGGGCACCGACACGGCAAGGCCGCCCTCGACGCGCTGATCGTCTCACCGGATTGCCACAACCCGCTGGGTGGCCAGCTGAGCCTGACGGATCGAGATCGCCTGCTCAAGCTGGCCCAACGCCACGGGGTACAGATCATCGAGAATGCCACCTTCGCGGAACTGAGCTTCGACACCCGTCTGCCCTGGCTGATGGACCTCCATCAGCGCCAGGCACCGTCACCGGCGCAGACAACGCTACTGGGACAGACAATATCACCGGAACAGGCACCCGGCGTGATCACGGTGGGCTCGCTGTCCAAGACGCTCGACCCGCGAGCACGCTGTGGCTGGGTGTGGCTCCCACGGCCCGAAAGCGTGACGCCTGACGCCGAGCTGGGCATGCAGGGGCTGATTCGCGCACGCTGGGCCGATGGCATGGGCGACATGCCATGGATGCACGCCGCCCTCGCGGAACTGATCGCCAGCGGCGATTACGGGCGCCATGTCCACCGCATGCGCCGCTGCTACGCGAAGCGCCTGCAACTGCTGCGCGAGACGCTTGCCTCTGCTCTCGGCGATGGCGTCTGGCTGCCCGGTGTCAATGGTGGCTATCTGCAGTGGTGCGGCCTGCCGGGACTGGATGGCGCGGCCCTTTCCCGCCTGCACCGCGAGCTGCTCGAGGCTGGCATCGCCACTCTGCCCGGCTACCTGTTCAAGGCGGTCAGTCCCGGCCTGCGCCTCAATGCGGCCCAACTGCAGAACGATGAGACCCTCGCACGATTGACCACGACCCTGCGCAACGCGCTGCACGGAGCCGATGCCTAGCGAACGCTCTGCGCCTCACGCGCGCGCTGCTCACGCTGGCGCGCCCAGAACTGATTGATCAACAGCGCCAGCACGATGACCGCCCCGCCCAGCGCGAGACGCGGCAGGTCCGCGTCGCGATTCCAGATCAGCAGATTGACCAGCAGTCCCGCCGGTACCAGCGCATTGTTCATGATCGCCAGGGTACCGGCATCGACGCGCGTCGCTCCCTTGTTCCACAGGAAGTAGCCCATCCCGGACGCCACGATGCCCAACCAGCCCAGCACCACGAAGTGCACCGGCTGCGAGGGCAGCTTGTCGGTATTGCCGAACAGCAGGAACATCACGACCACCAGCGCCAGGGCGCCAAGATAGAACCAGCCGAACACATGACGGTGCGCGACACCTTCAGGCAGCTGGGGCGAGAGATGACGATAGGCGACCTGGCCGATGGCAAAGCACAGATTGGCCCCCTGAACGACGGCAAAGCCGAGCCAGAAGCCCTCGGTGACCCCGTCGTAGCGAATGATCGCCGCACCGATGACCGCCACCATCGCCGTGAGCAGGTAGAATGGCGACAGCCGACGTTTCATCATGTCATCCAGGAGGGTGATGTAGATGGGCGTGAAGATCGTGAACAGCAGCACTTCCGGGACGGGCAACAGCAGGAAGGAGCGGTAGAAGAAGATGTACATCAGCCCCAGCTGCACCGCACCGATGGCCATCAGCTGCCAGCGGATGCGGCCACTGATCGCCCGTGGGCGCAGAAAGGGAGCAAAGATCAGGCTGGCCAGCACGATGCGTGTCAGCACGGCCAGATAGCTATCGACCTGACCGGACAGGTAGACGCCGATCAGGGAAAACGAGAAGGCCCACAGGGCCGTGACACCGATCAGGTAGGACATGACGAGTAAACCCGTTAGGCAGAGAAAGTTGACAGGCATTGTAACCCTCCACGCGCTGCTTGAGCAGATACGCCACCTGGAATTTTCGTCACGCTCAGGGCCTGCCTCACGCAACGCCTGGTCCGGCCATGGCAGCGGTGAAGTGCGCCTCGAGAAGGAGATGCCTGATGGGGCCGGCAGGACTGGGGCGGAAGACTCGTGGGACATCCTCTTCAATGAACAGGGGCAGTTCCGACTGAAGGGCCAGGCCAGCAGTGTCACGTTCCGCAATCGCTATCGCTGGCGACTGAGCCCCGATGGCACGGCCCTGTCACTGAGCCATGAGCGCCGCGGCCGCGATGCGGCGGTCTTCCTGTTCGATCTGATCGAGGCTCCCGCAGGCGATGGTGACCACTTCATCAGCCGCGAGGCACATCTGTGCATCGATGACCTCTATTCCGCCACCCTCGTCATCGTGCGCGATGCGGATGACAAGCCCTGCGGCTTCGACCTCGACTGGCGCATCACCGGCCCGCGCAAGGATGAACATCTCGCCTATCGCTATCGCTGCTGAACGTGACCCGCGCTGCCGGCACATGAAAACGCCGCTGACGAATCACTCCGTCAGCGGCGTTGTGGGACTGGCAGCCGATCAGGCCAGCAGGCGTGCCGTGAACCATTCGCCGATCGCCTCGATCTCCTCGAGACACACGGCGTGCGCCATCGGCCAGGTCTGCCATTCAAGCGGATGCCCGAGGGCGCGAGCACTCTCGGCGCCAGCCTCCCCCAGTGCCAGCGGCACGATGTCATCCTGGGTGCCGTGATGGACACTGATGGCCAGCCCCTGATTGGCGGCTGATGGCGTGATGGTCGCGCTGGTGGCGAAATAGGTGGAGAGCGCCAGCAACCCACCCAACGGCCGCTCACAGCTCAACGCCGCCTCGTAGACCACGGCACCGCCCTGAGAAAAGCCTGCCAGCAGGATGCGCTCACTGGCGATCCCCTGCGCGACCTGCTCCTCGATCAAGGCATGCACGTAAGCCGCGGACTCGCGCAGCTGCACTTCATCGACACGCCGCCCAAGATTCATCTCGAGAATGTCGTACCAGGCCGGCATGCGCATGCCGCCATTGACGGTCACGGCCAGCTCACGCGCGTGCGGGAAGACGAAACGCACGCCGTGATCCGCCGGCAATCCCAGCGCCGGCACCACGGGCACGAAATCACTGCCGTCCGCCCCCAGCCCATGCAACCAGATGACACAGGCATCCGCCTGGCCCTGAGGCTCGATGATCTGCGGACTACGGTGGCCATGCTGGGGTGATGCGTCGTTCATCTCTGCGCTCCTGTCTGGAAAAGGGGAATTCCGCCCAGCCTACCATTGACATTGCCTTCTGCCACCTGCGCTCCCCTCATTCAGAGCCCGACCGCGCGATGCAGCACGCCTGCTCGACCTGTGCTCCCCCTCTTCTGGCGCGCCCTCACCATGACACTGCCTCTGGACGCGAGACATAAAAAAACCCGCCAATCGGGCGGGCAATGAATGTCGGGACAGCGACACCCAGGACAGGAAAGCGCTTGAGAAACCGTGCCTGCGGGGGGACTTTCTCAAGCACTCTGGGTCTTTCTGAGAAGCATCCTTCTCGAGATCGCCTGAGGACTGTCACGCCATCTCGATGCGACCTGCCAGCGCGCCATTCCATCATCATGCACCATCGATCTACATCAACGAAATACAGCGCATGACAGCGCATGACAGCGAACCACCATCACGAAATCTCGACAATATCGCCAGAATACTTGCGGAGTATTCACGATGAATCTGCCAGGCGATGGGACCGGCAGCCTCCCGATTGACAGGATATGATTTCTGTCAAAGGAGATTCGCCAGCCCCACCGATACCGCGGACTTCAGGGTGACAGGATCTCGACAGCCCCCGCCAATCAAGGAAATTACTCCAGGATGTCGGCCAGTTCGTTCACATCCTTCACGACATGATCCGGCGCCTTTGACAGCGGGAAGAGTGCCTTGCCCGGGCGGGCGATGAAGGTGGTCTGCAAGCCCGCTTCCTTGGCACCCGCGACATCCCAACCATGTGCAGCGACCATCATGGCTTCTTCAGGTTCGACATCGAGCTTGTCCAGCACCCACTCATAGGAACGCAGGTCCGGCTTGTAGATCTGGATATCTTCAATGCTGTAGCGAGCATCAAAATACGGCAGCAGTCCCGCGTTCTCGAACTGGGCCTTGACGCCCTTGTTGGACGAGTTGGTCAGACTGACGATCTTGTAGCCTTCGGCCTTGAGCCTGGCCAGACCTTCCTTGACATCAGGGTGAGGCGGGAGTGTCAGCAACGGTGTGATGATGGCCTTCTTCGCCTGCTCATCCGTCAGTTCGACACCGTTGTTCTGCGCGACCACCAGCAACGAGGCGACACCGATCTGCCCGAAGTCGTGATAGTCCCGGGTCACGGTAGACACCAGGGAGTAATGCAGCATGGTCGAGAACCACAGGGGCAGCAGGTCTTCTCTTCCCCCCAGTGCCTCACCGACCGAACTGCGCATCGAGGTCAGGTCCAACAGCGTTTCATTGACATCGAAGATGAGCACCTTGGGCTTATCGACGACATCATCCGCCATCGCATTCCCCGACATCAGGCCGATACCCAACAACACTGAACCTGCCACCTTCTTGAGTTTTCCGCGCACCATCATGCGTCTCCACTTGATCGATATCATGGCATCCGGCCTCGACATTTCCGGCATGCCGCTCGGCAGTCAACAACGTTTAATCACCGTGACTCATCATGACACTCTCACCATGAACTGGCGATGAATCTTCACGAAAAACGCGGGAAATATCTGCAATTATCCAGATGAATCATCCTTCCTTGCGAGGGCTGACTGGCTTGTCATTCTTGAGCGCCTATCACGCCTTGCGCCCCAGAAATCGTCTCAAATCTGTCCAATGATACATCGCAGATATCAGCATCCAACCGGCGTAAATTTTGGCAAGAATGCCTCACGAAGACTCAAGAAAATCCTCCAGTACCTTGTCGACATCCAGCACATACCATGCGCAGAGACGACCCACCCGGTGGCGGTAGCCAAGACCATCCACCAATGCGATCCCCTGTCCTCAGACGCTTTCGCTCAGGGCATGCTGGACGCGGGTAGCGGAAACGCTCTTGCCGGCATCATTGACGTACTCGCGGGAATCACGAGTGATCTGCGCCTGCTGACCATTGACGCTCTGGTTGTTCAGCGCCTGCTCGACACGACTGGCCGCAACACTCTTGCCGGCGTCGTTGAGGTGCAGCGGCTGAGTCGCTGCCTGCTGGGCCTGACCGTGGATCACGGATTCGCTGATGGTGGCGCGGACCTGCTGGTCGGCAACGCTATCAGCGTTGGCAACGCCTGCGGTGGTGACGGAGAGAACGGCGGCGGCGATGAGGGCATTGAAGGTCTTCATGATGTGACTCCTGGAAATGACACTGACGAAAGAGGTAGGGAAAGACAGAGTGCTTGAGAGCGACGCGCCGAGAGGCCGTGTCTTGCGACCCGTTGACGACTCAGCGTTGCGTCGGCTCAGGCGTTGTCGCTGATGCTCTGCTGGACTCGGCTGGCTGCGACACTCTTGCCCTGCTCGGAAACGGTGTCATTGGCCCGGGATACGGCAGCGGTCTGCTGGCCACGAATGTGCTCGGCATTGAGTGATTGCTCGACACGTCCGGCGGCAACGCTCATTCCAGTCTCCGCGAAGCTCTGCTGGCTGGTGGCTGCCGGCTGGGACTGGCCGATGATCTGCTGGCTGTTCAGCGCATTCTGGACGCGCAGAGCGGCAGGGCTGTCATCAGCGGCAAGGGCGGACGTGCTGGCAGTGGCGATGACGGCGGCGGCGATCAATGTCTTCAGTGTGGTGTTCTTCATGGTCTATCTCCTGGTCCTGGGTAGCGGATGATTCCGCGTGAAGTCGTTGTCAGCGAGTGAAGGATCTGGCGAGTAGCCCCTGTCCGGGCTCCGTCCTCCGTTGACTGTGGGTCGTGCTTCGCTTCGATAATTAACAGACTAATCTTTATTCCGCTTTCTAACTAGCCGTGCCATTGGAAGCTCACTGTTTCGCCTTGAGCAACAAACTCGCGGTGGGCTGTCGATTCCGGGGCCAGCCTCTTCCGCGCGCCCCTCGAGATCGAAAATTCTTGTCAGAGTCGCGGACAACTCTTGTACAACCATAATGGCGCAGAAACTTCCTGATTCCGTGCCGAGCCAGCCATCTGACTGATGCCTTGCCCTGGCAGAATCCTTCGGTGCTCGAGAGAAGCCCCCGTCTCGAGACTCCCCTCGGGAGAACATGTTGCCAGCGGTGAAGTGTGTCGTCATGTTCTGATGAGACATACGCCAAGGCCTTGAGACTGGATGCAGCAGAAAGAGAAATAATGCGTTTATTTTTCTGTCGACCAGCGACAGGAAGCCGGATAACTCCCTTGCAGAGCAGAGGATTGCTCACCCCGGTCGCCCGAATTGTTCCTCACCCACCGGGTACGCCGAAGGTCGCTTCCACCATCGCCGGGGGCCCTGGCTCAAGCACGCTGCCTAGGCGTGCTCGTCAGATGACGGCTCCGTCCTGGTCAGGTGACAAGGGGGCATTCAGACCTCAAGAGACACGCGCACATTGCCTGCATCTTGTCTGCATGTTGCGTACATTCTTTGTTGAACACGCCGAGAGACGTGCAGCGCGTGGAGTACCGGCCTGACCATCACGGGTTGGTTCTCATGAGGAATCAATCCTCAAAGACGATGCCCTCGCCAACGCAGTCAGCAGAGGTCGCGGGTCCCTCTGGCACGAATGGCCGCGTGGGTGAGTGAGCGTTACACTGGCGACATGCCCAACCCGCCACCCATTCCTGACAATGACGCGCCTTTGCAGGCCCCTCCCACCCGCTGGCCAAAGACTGCCGGGCAGACCCTGCGTGGCGAATGCGAGCGCTATACGCATCCGCGCGTCAGGGATATCGCCTGGCTGTTGAGTGCCCCGGACCTGCTGACACTGCTCCCTTATCAGCGCCCGACTCTCGAGGCGTTGGGACTGGGCGACGACATCACTCGCCATCGCTGGCTGAGCGAGCTTGAGCAGGCCCCCGAGGCACTGGAATCCGCGGTGGATGAGCGTCGCCACCATCGGCTCGGTCTCTATCACGAGCTGCTGTGGCGGTTCGTACTGGCCCACGCCCCGGGCAGCCGACTGTTGGCCCACAATCTCAGGATCATGGAAGGCAAGATCACGCTGGGCGAGCTCGACATGCTGTATCTGGCGGCAGGCGATACGACCCCCACCCACCTGGAAGTCGCGATCAAGTTCTATCTGGGATTGCCACAAGGTCCGGGGCCGGCGGATGGCCTGGAGCGCTGGATCGGCCCGGGCGGCGCCGACAGTCTCGCCATCAAGACGCGACGCAGTCTTGCGCACCAGCTGCCACTGGCGCTCAGCGAGCGGGGGCAACAGACGATTCGTCAGGCGCTTGGCCTACCCGTGAGCGACGCCGCCGAGGCGACGGGAGACTCGGCCCCCGGGTGGCTCGCGGGCCAATGCCTGGCCATGCCCGGCGGTCTGTTTCGCCCCTGGCAGCCGGAGACACCTGCCGATGAGCAGCTGCCGCCACCGCGTCACTGCCATCCTTCAAGCGCGGCGCAGGCGGGCTGGTGGGTCCCCGTGAGCCAGTTTGCCGCCTTCTGCCAGAGCCTCGACAGTACCGCGATGGATACCGCGCCGCTGCTGGGCTGTCTCAGGGAAAAGCCCGCCTGGCTGGCCCCTCCCCCTGCGCAATCACTGACCGGGTGGCGCGAGCTGCAACTCTGGCTCGAGGACTATTTCGCGCCCTCTGACGGGGAAGCGAACCCGCCAACGGGCACTCCCCGGCAGGCGCCGCCTCAGCATCCGCGTCAGCTATGGCTGGAACGCGCGCCGCGCCGGCCCTTGGACTCGCGACACGACACCCCCTCTCAATGGCGGGTATTCGTGGTGCCGGATGGATGGCCTCACTTCATCCCGCTGCCCCCGACTTCCCCCACCTGACGGTTCACGTCGCGATCAGACCGGCAAGCGGACTGCTCGGGAGGGAGTACTCACTTTGTCTTGATGCGTGAAATCAACGATAATGCGCCGCGTCAGATTCAGGCGACTCACAGGTTGGCCTGTTTCTCGCCATGAGACGCGGGCTTCGCACTACCCCGCGAGCCCGAGTCTGCTGGTGACCTCACCCCTGTCGCTGGCCAACGGCTTCCCGGCAGCGTGTCGACTCCGACATCCTGCTGCCGCAACGCATCCGCTGAATCCGTAGGACGTCATCTTGAAAACACGACTTTCCAGCCTCGATATCGTGGCGCTGGGCTTCATGACATTTGCGCTCTTCCTTGGCGCTGGCAACATCATCTTCCCGCCTCAGGTAGGTCAGGGCGCAGGAGCCGAGTTCTGGCCAGCCGCACTCGGCTTTCTGGCCACCGGTGTCGGCATGCCGCTGGCCGGAATCGTCGCGGTCGCCGTGATCGGCGGCGGGCTCGACAAGATCACCTCCCCGCTGCCCAAGTGGGCGGCAGCGGCCTTCGGCGTCGCCATCTATCTGTCCATCGGGCCGATGTTCGCCATCCCGCGTACCGGCACCGTCGCCTTCGAGATGGGCATGCGTCCGTTCATCGACATGACGCCCGAGTCAGGCCTGGCATTGCACTCGGTGGTGTTCTTCGGCATTGCCACCCTGATCGCCCTGAGCCCCGGCAAGCTGATGGACGTGGTCGGCAAGTGGCTGACTCCGCTGTTGATCGCGCTGCTGGCACTGATCGCGCTGTTCACCATCATCGACCCGCAGGGACCGCTGGGCCCGGTGAGCCCCGAGTGGGCCGAAGCGCCCTTCATGACCGGCTTCCAGCAGGGCTACCTGACCATGGATGCGCTGGCCTCGATGGTGTTCGGCATCCTGATCGTCTCGGCGATCAAGGCGCGTGGCATCACCGCCACCGCTGACGTGACGCGCTACACCCTGTGGGCCGGCGCGATCGCCGCGATCTGTCTGGCCGCCGTCTATCTGCCGCTGACCTACATGGGCGCCACCAGCCATGCTCTGGTGACGGAAGCCGCCAAGGGCGAACTGATTCCGGTCTACGTCGAGGCCTTGTTCGGCGATGCCGGCAAGCTGATTCTGGCGCTGGTCATCACTCTGGCGTGTCTGACCACCGCGGTGGGCCTGCTGACCTCCTGCGGCGAGTTCTTCCATCGCTTGCTGCCGAGCGTGCCCTACCGTCTGCTGGTGATCGTGATGGCCGTGGCCTCGGCGTTGATCGCCAACCTGGGCCTCTCGACCCTGATCAGCGTCTCGATTCCGGTGCTGGTCACGCTCTATCCGCTGGTACTCGTGCTGACGCTGCTCTCCTACCTGCGCCCGCGCCTGCATGATGCGCCACGCGTGTTCGCCTGGAGCCTGGGCCTGACCCTGCTGGTCAGCCTGCTCGATGGCTTCGAAGCCAGTGGCATCGATTCCCTGATGGCCATCTCGCACCGCATCGAGCCGCTGCTGCCGCTGGCCTCCATGAATCTGGGCTGGCTGGCACCTGCACTGGCGGGCCTGATCATCGGCATGCTGACCAGCCGTCGTGACCAGACGAATCTGGACCCGGTACTGACCGAGCAACGCTGAGCGCCCCTCGGCCCTCCCTTGGTGGCATGATGTTGCCAGGGCGTTGCCATGAAAAAGCCCGCCCCTCGTGATGAGGGGCGGGCTTTTTTCGTCACGGCTGTCGTCTCTGGCGTCTCAGCGCGGCGTGCTGCGTGACAGCCCCAGCCGTGCGAGCGTGTCATCATCCAGCGAATGCACCGCTTCCACGTCTGCCAATGCCGTGAAATAGTCCGGGGTCAGGAAGTCACGCCCGCCCAGCAGGTGCTCGAGATACTCACGGGCCGGCTTGAGTCCCTGACTAGTGCGCTCCGGCAAGGCGATGTACACCCAGGCCTCGATGACACCGTCACGTGTCACGATGGCATGACGAAAGCGCTCATATTCATGTGGGCGCCCCTCGTAGGGGTCCATCAGGGTGATCTGCTCAGGGTCGCGCAGCTCGTAGAGCACCCCTTCGACACGCTCGCCCCGCGCCGGTTGCACATTGGCATGTGCGATCCCCGGAACACGCGACGCCTTGTCGAAACTCAGCCGATGCTCCTCCAGCCAGCCATGCAGGGCACGACGCGTATCACCGATGCGTGCCGCGACACGCGCCGGATTCATGTTGCTTCCGTAGGCGAAGTAGTACGGCATACCCGTCTCCCGTGTGAACCGCGACGACTCAGTTGTCGGTGATCAGCGTATCGATCTCGCGCACGACTTCCGTCATCGCCACGCGGCGCTCCGGACGCGCATCCTTCAACCAGGCCTCGATGGCAGGCGCCACGTCACACTTCACCGGGAAGCTGCCACGTGAGTCACACAGTGCCTCGAGACGCGCGATGAACACGAAACGCAGCCACTGGCCCATGTCCATGCGGTCCACGCAGAAGGGCTCCACGCTCATGAAGGCCTCTGGGGTCGGTGTCTCCATGCGCCACAGATCCGCCGCCTTCATCGTCGCTTCCAGGCGTGCCAGCAGGTCACGCAATTCGTCATGCGCGTTGCCGGCGAGTTCGCCGTCCTGGGGTATTTCGGTCGGGTTCATGACACCTCCGTCAATTCATGCATGATGCGTTCACGGTATTATCCCGTTCATACGCTTGGAAGGCCAGGAGGGCCAGATGGCAGATAGCCTGTTCAATGACGTGATGATCCTGCTGGGGGCCTCGGTGGTCGCGGCGGCGCTGTTCCGACGCCTGCACCTGCCACCGGTACTGGCCTATCTGGCGGTGGGCTTTCTGGTCGGCCCGCATCTGGCAGGCTGGATAGGCCGTCCGGAAGAGCTGGCCTTTCTGTCGGAGTTCGGCCTGGTCTTTCTGTTGTTCTCGCTGGGATTGGAATTCTCGATGCCCCGCATGCGAGCCCTCAAGACCACCGTCTTCGGACTGGGAGCCTCCCAGGTGGTGGTCTGCAGCGGACTCTTCTGGGCGCTGGGCTGCGCACTGGGGCTGACCCCTGCCGCGGCGCTGGTCGCGGCAGGCGCACTGGGACTTTCTTCCACGGCCATCGTGACGCGGGAGCTGGCGCGCTGGAACGAGCTGGACAGCCCCCACGGCCATGCCGCGGTGGGAGTGTTGCTGTTTCAGGACCTTGCCGCCCTGCTGTTCCTGATCCTGATTCCGGCCATGGCGGGTGATGGCAGCCAGCTGCTCAGCGATCTGGGCGTGATGCTGGCCAAGGGCATCGGCCTGGTGGTGGTGATGATGGCCATCGGCAAATGGGTGCTGCCACTGGTCTTTCAGGAAGTCGCGCGCTCACGCTCGGAAGAGCTGTTCGTGCTCACCGTATTGCTGGTGGCCCTGTTCTCGGCCTGGCTGACCCACAGCCTGCACCTTTCGATGGCGCTCGGCGCCTTCCTGGCGGGCATGATGCTCGGTGAAAGCCATTACCGGCATCAGATTGAGGCGGACATCCGCCCGTTCCGGGACATCCTGCTGGGCCTGTTCTTCGTCTCGGTCGGCATGCTGCTCGACCCGCATGTCCTGCTGGCACAATGGTACTGGGTGGTGATCGGCGTGATCTGCCTGCTGACCACCAAGGCACTGTTGATCACGGGGCTTGCCAGACTCTCCGGACGACCACTGGATTCGGCCATGCGCACCGGCCTGGTGCTGTCACAGGGCGGAGAGTTCGGGTTTGCCCTGCTGGCACTGGCCAGTCAACAACAGCTGATGGACACCGATACCGTGGGACTGGTGGTGGCGATCATCATCGGCTCGCTGGTCGTCACGCCCTCGCTCATTCGTCACAACCAGCATCTGTCGCAACGTGCCTGCCGCTCACATACCCCCACCCAGGAAAATCCGCACACCACGGCGCAGTTGAGCGAGGCCACGGCCCCGCTGCATGACCACGTCATCGTGTGCGGCTTCGGGCGTGTCGGTCAGACGGTCGGGCGCTTCCTGACCCAGGAGAAGCTCCAGTGGATCGCCATCGATGCCGACCCCATCCGCGTGCATGAAGCCGCCAGCGCGGGTGAACCGGTGGTCTTCGGTGATGCCCAGCGTCAGGACATTCTGCGCGCACTGGGCATCGAGCGCGCCCGCCAGGTGGTGATCACCGTCAACCAGCTGCCGCATGCACTGGCCATCCTGCATGCCATCCAGCCGCTGAAGCTCCCCGAGCTCAAGGTGCTGGTGCGCACCCAGGATGATGCCGACCTGGACACCTACAAGGCCGCCGGCGCGACCGAGGTGATCCCGGAGGTACTGGAAGGCTCATTGATGCTGGTCTCGCATGTGCTGGTCAATCTCGAGGTGCCATTTCGCCGTGTGGCGCGCTCGATCCAGAAAGCCCGCGAGGCCCGCTACAGTCTGCTGCATGGCTACTTCCACGGCCAGCAGTCCCAGCTGACCGACAAGCGTGGCAACCCGCTGCTGAGACGCCATCCCGTGACCCTGACCGAGAGCACCTGGGCCTGTGAGCGCCGACTGGACGAAATCTCCCTGCCGGAGCGCAGCGGTATCCTGATCTCCCGCATCGTGCGCGCCAACGGGGACTGCATCGAGGAGCCCACGGGTGATCTTCGTCTCGCGTGTGGCGATACGCTGGTATTGTCCGGGCTGGCTGATCATATTGAAGAGGCAGAAGCGCGTCTGTTGTCGGGCTGAGGCTCTGCCTGTCGGACGGGCACAGGAGACCGGCCTTTCGACAGCAGGCAATGACCGCCTTCGTCACGTCACAAGGGAGACTCATCATGCACGGACAGCACGCAACGTCTTGCTCGACCCAGGGGAGCCCACAGTCGATGGGCGTCCACAATTACATGGAGCAGCTGGTGTTCGATGGCATACGCCTGCATGCCACGGCCAGCGGCATGGATGGCGACAGCCGCGAGGATGTCGCCTGCATCGCGCTCAATCAGCTGGCACCGCGCTACATCCGTCATGATGTGGACATGGCCTTCTACATGACCCCTGCCGAACAGGAGCTGCTGGAAGAGCGTGTGGCCCTGGCTCTCGATGATGCGGTGGCCAGGGTGCACAGCATGCCGCGACGCAGCTAGTCGCCGCCCTCTCCTGCCCCGGGCGCATCCCCGCGATGCGTCCGGGCAATCACGATGCTCGCCATCAATCACGACGGGCCTCACCAACCACGACGGCCCACCTGCGCAGGCAGGTGGGCCGTCGTGATGAGGGTTGCCCTTGAGATGGCAGCCGCTCAGATACCTGCCGCTCCCTGCGGCGGGACTTCATCGAGCACCTTGCGCAGGAAGGCGCGGGTGCGGTCATCCTTCGGCGCGCTGAACAGCTGACTCGGTGGCCCCTGCTCGACGATACGCCCGCCTTCCATGAAGATGACGCGGTCAGCGACTTCCCGCGCAAACTGCATCTCATGGGTGACCACGATCATGGTCTGACGCTCCACCGCCAGCTGCTTCATCAGCTCCAGCACTTCGTCGACCCATTCCGGGTCGAGCGCCGAGGTCGGCTCATCGAACAGGATGACCTCGGCCTGGGCCGCCATGGCACGCCCGATGCCGATCCGCTGCTGCTGTCCACCGGAAAGCGCCGCCGGGAAGGCATCCGCCTTCTCGCTCATGCCGATGCGCTCGAGAATCTCGCGGGCGCGTTGATGCGCCTTGGCCTTGGGCCAGCCATTGACGACGATCAGGCCCTCGGCAATGTTCTCAAGCGCCGTCTTGTTGGCAAACAGCGCATAGTTCTGGAACACGAAGGCGCTGTTACGACGCAGGGCAAGAATGTCATGACGACTGGCGCGTGTGGCCGCGACCTTGTGCTCGCCGATCTGGATTTCCCCGTCATCGGGTTGTTCCAGGAAGTTGATGCAACGCAGCAAGGTGGACTTGCCGGTACCCGACGGGCCGATGACGACGATGATCTCGCCCTGCTTCACTTCCAGCGTGATGCCATCGAGCACGGCCTGCCCGCCGAATTTCTTGATCAGATTTCTGACTGCAATCATCGCTGATAGGCCTTGTTGAGACGTTTCTCCATCCAGCGCTGCACGAAGGACAGCCCTTCCACCATCACCCAGTAGACGATGGCCACCATGATGAAGGATTCAAAGTACAGGAAGCTGCTGGCCGCTTCCTTCTGGGTCGCGCCCATCAGTTCGGTCACCCCCAGCGTGAAGGCCAGCGACGTGGACTTGATCATGTCCACGAAGTAGTTCATCAGCGTGGGAGCCGCCACACGGGCTGCCTGTGGCAGCACGATGCGACGCATCAACTGGACATTGGTCATGCCGATGGACAGCGCCGCCTCGGTCTGGCTGCGATCGACGCCGACGATGGCCGCACGGATCGACTCGGCCATGTAGGCCGAGAAGTGCAGCGTCAGGCCCAGAATCGTCGCGGTCACGCCATCGATCTGGGTGAGGAACGACATCACCTGCGGCAGGCCGTAGTAGAACAGGAACAGCTGCACCAGCAGCGGCGTACCGCGGAAGAAGGAGATGAACACCACGGTCAGCGCGTTGAGCACCGGCACCTTCAGCACCCGCACTACCGCCAACAGCGAGGCCAGTACCAGCGCGGCCACCATGCCGATACAGGCCATCTTGAGTGTCAGTGGCAGGTATTTGAGCATGACCGGCAGCAGGCCAAGCATGTAATCGATATTGAGAGTATCCATTCGTTATCCGGACAGGCTGAGGGCTTGGCTGAGAGTCTCACGGAAGACGCCCATCGACGTGATGACGGCAATAACCCGGCGACACGTGGAGCATCATCACGGCAACGGGGTGACGGTTGTGCCGTCACCCCGTTTGCTCACGACATCGATTGACGCGCCTGCACGTGACACACCGTCATGCGTCAGGCTCGTCCACGGGTGCCCCCTGTATCAGGGCGCGCCCGTCAATGTTCAAGGCGTGGTGATGTCATTGCCGAACCACTTGTTGGAAATCTCGGCCAGACGACCATTTTCCTTGAGCTCGGTCAGCGCGGCATCCACCGCGTCACGCTTGGCTTCACCCTCGGCATCCTTGCGGAACGGCAGCGCGTTCTCGAGACGTGAGAACGGTGTGCCTGCCAGCTCCAGCGGCAACGGTGTCTTCTGGATCACCTGGCTTGCGCTGACGCGGTCCATCACGAAGGCATCGACACGGCCCAGGGCGGTGTCCTGCTCGATGTTGGATTCATAGGTCTTGATGTCGATCTGGTCGGCGTACGGCAGCTCCTTCATCAGCGCTTCGTAGTTGGACCCCAGATTGACCGCCACGCTGTGCCCCTTGAGGGACTCGACGCCGGTGATCTCGTCATTGCCACGACGCTTGACCACCTGCGCCCCGTCATAGACGTACGGCTGGGTGAAGGCGAACTTGGCCTTGCGCGCATCGGTGATGGTGATCTGGTTGGCCACGGTATCGATACGACCCGCTTCCAGTGCACCGATCAGACCGGAGAAGCTCATGGTGACGAATTCGACATCGTCGCCGGTGATCTCGCCCACGGCATTCAGGACATCCACCTCAAAGCCCTGCAGCTTGTCCTGCTTGACGAAGGTGAACGGGAAGTAGCCCCCGGACATGCCGACCTTCAGGGTGTCGGCGTGAGCGGCCAGGCTGCCCATGGCAGCAGCCCCCAATGCCGCCGCCATCACGGTGCCCTTGAGAGCAGTGGCAGAGAAGACGGCAGCAAGTGAACGTGAATGGCGCATCGGAAATCCTCGATGGTGGCAGACTTATGCGGGCAGGGCATGTGTCGAAGTGCAGACGTCATCCACCGTCCCACACGCAGCGAGCACATGACAGCAACGAATCAGGCATAAGCGACAGCATTTATATGTGATTTAGTTTTATAGAATAACGAGCCTGTCGCGCATTCCCAAACATTTCCTCCACTTTGGTAAGAACGAAAAGGAATAACGCTACATGCGCGAGCAATGATGAGATTCTAGCATGCTTGCCCCTGCTGACCAGCCATGCGCCGAGGCGTCCCGGCGGGCGCAACGACCGCTGACACTCGGATTGAGTGTGCCCTCTCAAGAGCACGCCACCGGGTAGCGGCTAACGATGACAGCCTGAGGTCATCAGGATGACAGTTATTCACGTCTTCCGTGGACGATACTGTGGATAACCTTGTGCTTCCTCGCTGCAAGCCGCGCCAGAACTGGGCAGGAGAAAATTGATCAAATTTTCATCAGCGAGTCACCAGGACGTCTCCCAACGGCCCCATAGCCGGCAATCCTTCTGCAATCAAGGTGTTGCGACAATGCGCGATAGCCTTCGCGGGTGGCATGCCAAGAGGCGAATCGCTAAAGTCTCAGCCATTCTTGGCGTATCCTTGCCGATATCACGCCCAATCTCAGGTCGTCCCGGACGCGTACTGCGTCCGGGGAGCCCAACCGCAGCGGTGAGCCTCATGACTCCACTCTCCTCCCTGAGCAACTTCTTCCAGCGCACCGGTGCTGACGTGCACCTTTATCATCTGGGGCGCATCCTGTCCCCCTTGAGCCTTGAAGAGCTGGAAGCCTTCGAGACCCAGCAACAGCCGTGGTCGCAACCTTTCAAGGGACAGGCCCGACTGGCGTGCGTCTTCCGACCCGCTGGCATCGACGATCCGCTGGTATGGTTTCTGGCCCTGCCGCTGGATGAAGAAGGCCGGCTTTCTCCGCCGCAACGAGATGCATTCCTCGAACGCCTGCTGACCACACTCGGCCAGACGGCACTGAGCGTCGGTCGTTCTGACCTGTTGCAGGCCGAGGCAGGCAAGATCGACAACCTCATGCAGGACAATCCCCTGGCCTTCACTCCAGATGACAGCCTGCGCGCCATGCTGCATGCCCGCGCCAGCATCGACTGTGATCGCCCTGCCAGTCAGTACTACGAACAGGCGGAACGCTATCTCGCCGCGCAACTGCCCCTTGATGACTGGCCCAGCGTTGGCCTGCAGGGCATCGCCGATGGACTGACGCGTCGCGGTGAGTTCACCAATGAACTTGCCGAGGCGATGATCGAACGGATCGGCTATCTTCCCGACACGCCGCTGCGCGCGCTCGCCCTGTGCCTGGAGCAGGCTCCCCCGGCCCATCCGCAGCTGGCCAGTCCGCTGACGGACAGTCTGGAGGCGGAGCTGCTCGACAGTCTGATTCGCCGCGGTCGGACGGCACGGGAGCTGGGAGACCTGGAAACCCTGTGCGCCTGCCTGCGTGCAGCGGCTGCCAGCCCCCTGCCAGCGGCCGCCGAATGGCTGGATATGCTATTGGCGGACGAGAGCGCCGCCAGCGTGGATGTGCTGGTCGCGATCGCCGCACGCGGTTATGCCCATCTGGAAGATGCCGAGCGCCTGCCGACCTTCCTCGTGCGACTGGCCAACTGCCCGCAGGCCAGCTTCCAGGCTCTCGCCCGTGATCTGGCGCTGATTCCGCGTCTGCGTCTGCCGGTACTGATGACGCTGCGCAACGCCGAACCCGACAGCGCCCTGGGGCTCGCCCTGGGGCTCGCCCTGGCGTCGCTCACCGGCCGGACGGTGGCGCCGACGCAACGCCACTGAGCCTCTGAATTACTGAGCCTCTGAGCCAGCCCTGCCATCAGGACCCGCCGCCCTCGCCGGTCCTGATGGCCCCCCCCTGCCGGCCCGTCCTGGCCAATCTCTCCTCTCGGCTCGTGCCCGGCACTGCGCCACGTACCTCGTTCGGCCCCAGGCCCAGCCCTATGCCTAGCTCTAGGCCCAGCACCTTGCCCGGTGGTCGCCAGCGCAAGCGACAGGTGAGCATCACAGTCCTTGAGATCATGCGCATAACCCACGACACTTGGGAGAGGCCTGATCATCGTGCGCGAGAACTGCCCGGTGAAAGCGCTCTGCAAGGCGTCAGGCACGGGAGCGGCGCTGCTCGCAGCCAAAGATATGCCAACAAGGATTGCTGCTGATACGGTAAGTGACTATGCTGCGCGCCCGTCTGGTCGCAATCCCGCTGTCTGCCACGCGCCATTGCGATCACCACGGTGCCTTTCATGCCGTGACCCGACCTCCAGGCCAGGTCATGCCCTCTGATTCAGGATGAAACATGCCGCATTCCAAGACCCCTGCTCGTCATCACGCTCACAAGGCACCGCCTCTGGATCTCAGATCCCTGAACCACGATCTGCTCGGCTTTCGGCCGCGAGCCGTCGTCGGGCGGCGTGAACTGATCGAGCTGCCGGAGCTGCATCTGCACCTCAACGCCAAGATCGACACTGGCGCGCACTCGAGCGCACTGCACGCAGAGAACATCGAGGTCTTCGAGAAGGATGAAGACCTGTGGGTACGCTTCATCACGCGCAGTGGCGGCAGTGATTCTCCGCCCCATGATGTCGAAACACGGGTCCACGACCGGCGTCGGGTCAGGTCTTCCAACGGTCAGGCACAGTGGCGCTACGTGATTCGCTCCCGCATGCAGCTCGCCGGGCTCGACTACGACATCGACATGACACTGGTCGATCGCTCCCAGATGCGCCACCCCATCCTGCTGGGGCGCCGTGCACTGCGTCGCCTGCTGGTGGCACCGGGTGCCGCCTATCTGCATGGCGAGCCCTGACGACCTTCACATTGTGCAAGACTCGCCCCCGGCATGACTCGAACGGGCACGCCGCCTTCGCGGCGCTCGCGCAAGACGCCTCCTGACGCACCTCTTTCATCCTTTCGCCACCTTCTCATTCCTGACGGCCCTTTCGGCTCTGGAGGATTTCATGCATATCGGTATCCTGTCGCGCAATTCCCGCCTCTACTCCACTCGCCGCCTGATCGAGGCAGCCGAAGCTCGCGGGCATACCGCACGCGTCGTGGACACGCTGCGCTGCTACATGAACATCGCCTCGCACCGCCCCTCCATCCATTACAAGGGTGCCGAGATCGAGCATTTCGACGCCGTGGTGCCACGCATCGGCGCCTCCGTCACCTTCTATGGCTGTGCGGTACTGCGCCAGTTCGAGATGATGGGTACCTACGTGGTCAACGACTCCGTGGCCATCGCGCGCTCGCGTGACAAGCTGCGCTCGCTGCAGCTGCTGTCGCGCAAGGGACTGGGCCTGCCGGTCACCGGCTTCGCGCATTCGCCGGATGACATCCCCGACCTGATCACCATGGTCAAGGGCGCGCCGCTGGTCATCAAGCTGCTGGAAGGCACCCAGGGCATCGGCGTGGTGCTCGCCGAGACCAATCAGGCCGCCGAGAGCGTGATCCAGGCCTTCATGGGCATGAAAGCCAACATCATGGTGCAGGAATACATCAAGGAAGCGCGCGGCGCCGACATCCGCTGCCTGGTGGTGGGTGACAAGGTGGTCGCCTCCATGAAACGTCAGGCGGCTGATGGCGAGTTCCGCTCCAACCTGCATCGTGGCGGCACGGCCAGCGAGATTCGCATCACGCCGGAAGAGCGCTCCACCGCCATCCGCGCCGCCAAGGCCATGGGCCTGGCCGTCGCCGGTGTCGACCTGCTGCGCGCCAACCATGGCCCGGTGATCATGGAAGTGAACTCCTCACCGGGTCTGCAGGGCATTGAAACGGCAACCGGCAAGGACATCGCGGGGATGATCATCGACCACATCGCCAAGTCCGCCGCACCCGCCAGGAAGATCCCGCCCAAGCCCAAGGGGTGAGATGCCGCCGGCTTGCCTGAGCATTCGGGGAGACATGACGCTGATCACGGACAGCCGTGACACTGTCGGACGTCACGATAACGTCATCGAACTGTCGTAAAATGAGTGGATTGACGCTACGGGAAGAAATATCAGGACTTTCTGCACATCAGGGGTAGAAAAACACTGTTTTCACCCGCACAATCTCTCCTGACGGAGGAGGTGACCGCCCATGTTTCTCGACAATCGCCAGGTGGCGATGGATAGCGTCCAGGAAGCCCTGGCAGACAGTCTTGATTATTTCGAGGACAACGCCGAACGGCTGCGTCCCGGGCTGCTGAAGGCCTTTGAACCCTTCTATGCCCGGCGCGTGGAGCTCAAGCAGGCGCTGGAAGTCGAGACGCGCAAGCATCTGAGCCTGATGCCGCGAGACGCTGATGTCGAGCGTGATGACTACATGTGGCTGTGGAGTCGCCTGAAGAGCATCGTCAGCAATGACAATCAGGTTCTGATCAACGAACTGCTCGAACAGGAGCGCGTGCTGATGCAGGCCTGCTCGACGGCCTTCACGCATCCTCTCCCGGACAGCATGGAGAAGGTGCTGGAAGCGTGCTTCCACAACTGCCGCCAATTGATTCGCGAGCTCTATCGTCACCAGACCGGCATCGCGGCACGCCGCCGCGCCGGCTGACCTCGGGCCCGCTCAGCGGAAAAAGCCTCGAGCAGACACGAAAAGCCCCCGCTTCCTATCGGAAGACGGGGGCTTTTCGTGTTGGCCGGCCGGTACGCTGAGCCGCTGTCGTCAACTGCCTGACACGGCCGGTACGGCTGGCAATACCGGTGTCGGCAGTCGCTCCGCCGGCCCCAGGAAACGCGGCTTGCGGCCCCACAGGTAAAGATCCCCCACCGTGGCGGCACGCGCCAGCCATTCGCGCAGCATCAGCCGCAGCCCCGCAGGCCGACGCTCGGAAACCGCCGGACAGCCGACGGCATCCAACCCCAGCACGTCAGCGATGAACAGTGCCCGTGGCAGATGCCAGGGCTGAGTGACCAGCACCGCCTGATCGACACCGAAGACCTTGTGCGCACGCACCAGCGTATCGAAGGTCGAGAATCCGGCGTAATCCAGCGTCATGAACTGCTGTGGCACATTGCGATCACGCAGGTCACGCCACATGGTCATCGGCTCATTGTAATAACGCGTACGATTGTCCCCTGACAGCAGCAGGTTGCTCACTCGATGCAGCCGGTAGAGCTGGGCGGCGGTGTCGAGACGAGCCTGATAGTGCGGGTTGCGTCCTCCGCCCACCAGGCCATGGGAGGTCCCGAAGACGATTCCCACTTCACGGCTTTCGCAGGTCAGCGGGGAAGACGCGATGCGATCACGGGTCGACATCACGACCCACAGATTGAGCCCGACCACTATCATCAGGCTCACGACCAACAGGCCAATCATGGCCATCACGGCCCGCTTGATCACTCGTCGCATCTGCTCCCCGCACCCATCCTTGCCTGTCACTACCGAATATCGCCATTCACTGCATCATGCAAGCATGAGCGCCCAGCCTACCCAAGCCATGCACACGACACCAGCGGGATGACGCCTGCAGGCTCGAAGCCACGGGGTCAGGGCAGACGCCTGTCGGCTCACTCTTCCTGCGTCATGATCGCCTTGACGCTGACCGGCACCTGGGTCGCGATGTTGCCCAGTCCCGCCAGGTCACGCAGGGTACGGATGCCATCCACCAGCGAGAACTGGCTGGCATCGACCATCACCGGCGCGTCCGTCTGCACCAGCCAGCGCTCCCCCTGCAGACGTGTCACCTGCAGGCTCACCGGCAGGGTCTGGGTACTGTCATGCAGCGTCAGCTGCCCTTCCAGGCTGACATGCTGGGTATCGCCCGGCTCCATGACCTTGAGCGTCGGCATGTCCAGTGACGCGGTCAGCACGGCCAGGGGATAGTCACCGGCCTCGAAGAGTTTCTCGCTGACACGCTGATCACGGATCTCGATACCGGTATCGGCGGAGTCCAGGTCGATCTCGACCGACAACTGGCCCGCATCATTGACGCGAGCACGCCAGGAATCGAAGGCGTGCTGCTCGACGGTGCTGGCACCGTTCTTGCTCATCTTGGTGGACTGGAAATTCAGTTGCGAGGCATCGCTGTCCAGTGTCCATGACGCCTGTGCACTGACGGCAGTACTCATGATCAGGCTGGCGGTCAGGACACGTAAGGCTGTCGGGTAGCGCATTGGGATATTCCTTGCTGGCAGAGAATCACGATCTTCGACGCCACATGACGCAACGACGGCGCCATGGTGCAGTCCTTGGCACGGCTTGGAAAGCGGTTGGCGCGAGAGGTTCCGTCAAGACGGCCGTGCCGCCCGTTGCGCGATTGCGCCCGAGCGACACGCAGCGTCAGAACATGCCAAGTTCAAGGCGCGCCTCTTCACTCATCATCTCCCGCGACCAGGGGGGCGAGAACACGATCTCGACGTGAACCTTGGAGACATCCTCCGCGCCCAGGATCTTGCGCTTGGCATCCTCGGCGATCACGTTGCCCATGCCGCAGCCCGGCGCCGTCAGCGTCATCTTCAGATTGACCATCTTCTCGCCGCTGATCAGGGTGTCGATACGACAGCCATAGACCAGCCCGAGCTCGACGATGTCCACCGGGATCTCGGGGTCGAAACAGGTGCGCAGCTGCGCCCAGACGAAGGCCTCTATCTCGGCGTCGCTCTGCCCGGCCGGCAGATGCGGGCGCGGCACGGCGTCCAGTCCCAGTGCATCGAGGCTGAAGCTCTCGATCAGGTACATGCGGCCCTCGTACGCCACGCTGACGGTGCCGCCCTTGGCCTGCATGACTTCGACCACCGAGTCCTCATGCAGGGTCACCGACTTGCCGAAGGGTACCGAGATACCTTCCACGTCACGCTGCAACGGCATCTTCTGGCCCTTGCCGAGGCTGGCCAGCTGGTCTTCAGTGTGGCTCATGCCCTCTCCTTGCCGAACCGCATGACAGCCATGCGGATCAAGAATACTGTGGGTTCACTCAGGATGTGCGGGTCACAACATCCCCTGGCAAGCGCCGATAGCAATGAGGCCCGCCATGCGCGAGCCTCATTGATCAGCGCCCGTCAGGGCCACCGCAGGGGGTGCTCAGCGCACCATGGTCAGCACGCGCTGCAGAGCCTCGACGAACAGGTCGATCTCCTCCGGCGTGTTGTAGGCCGCGAAGGAGGCGCGACAGGTGGCATCGACACCGAAACGTCGCAGCACCGGCTGAGCGCAGTGATGACCGGTCCGGATGGCGACCCCCAGCTGATCGATCAGCAGACCGATGTCCTGGGCGTGGGCACCGTCGACCACGAAGGAGATCGCGCCGGCCTTGTCGGACGAGTTGCCGATGATGCGCAGCCCGTCCACTTCGCGCATGCGCTCGGTGGCATGGCGCATCAGCTGCTGCTCCCAGCGCGTGATCAGCGCCATGTGGGTGCAGTCCAGCCAGTCGATGGCCTTGCCCAGCCCGATGACCTCGGCGATGGGCGGCGTGCCAGCCTCGAACTTGTGCGGCAGATCCGCGAACAGGGTGCCGTTCTCGAACGAGACCGTGCGAATCATCTCGCCGCCGCCCTGCCACGGTGGCATGGCATCGAGCAGCGCTTCCTTGCCGTAGAGCACGCCGATGCCGGTCGGGCCATACATCTTGTGGCCCGAGAAGACATAGAAGTCGGCGTCGATCTCGCGTACATCGACCTGCTGATGCGGCACCGCCTGGGCGCCATCGACCAGAATCAGCGCGTCGTGAGCATGCGCCAACCTGGCCATCTCGGCCACCGGGTTGATGCTGCCCAGGGCGTTGGAGACCTGATTGACGCAGACCAGGCGCGTCTTCTCGCCCAGCAGGTCACGGTAGGCCGCCATGTCGAGCACGCCATCGTCGTCACACGGAATCACCTTGATGACGATATCCAGGCGTTCCGCCAGCATCTGCCAAGGCACGATGTTGGCGTGATGCTCCATCACCGAGATCAGCACTTCATCACCGGCATTCAGCCAGTTGGCCCCCCAGCTGTTGGCGACCAGGTTGATCGCCTCGGTGGTGCCGCGCGTGAAGATGACTTCACGCGTCAGGCGCGCATTGATGAAGGCACGTACCTTCTCGCGCGTCCCTTCGTAAGCGGCCGTCGCCTCGTCCGCCAGGCTGTGCAGGCCACGGTGGATATTGGCATTGGTGTTGCGGTAATAATCGCTCATCGCGTCGATGACGGCAGTCGGCGTCTGGCTGGTGGCGGCGCTGTCGAGATAGATCAGCGGCACGTCACCATGCACGCGACGCTCGAGGATCGGGAAATCCTCGCGAACCCGCACGACATCGAGCATCAGATTGTCGAGTGCGCTCATGCGAAGTCCTCATCACGCGCCACTGCCACGGCCCCGCCGCCCAGCTCGACACTCAGATCCACCAGCTCATCGAGGTGGAAGCGTGACGGCAGGCGACCCGCGACGCTGCGCTCGATACGCTCGGCGATGGCGTCGATGCCCAGACCGGACATGACCTCATTGGCGAAGGCCAGGGTCAGCAGGCCGCGAGCCGTCTGCTCATCGATGCCACGCGCGCGCAGTGCGAAGACAGCCGTCTCGTCGAGCTGGCCGGTCGTGGTGCCGTGGGAGCACTTGACGTCGTCGGCGTAGATCTCGAGTTCCGGCTTGGTATTGATCTCGGCGCGGTCCGACAGCAGCAGGTTGGCGTTGTTCTGATGCGCCTCGATCTTCTGACTGTCACGCTTGACCAGCACGCGGCCATTGAAGACACCACGCGCGCGGTCGGCCAGGATGCCCTTGTAGTTCTCATCCGAGAAGGTCAGAGCCTCGTTGTGATTGACCAGCGAGTGGGTATCCACGTGCTGACGATCACGACCGAAGAACAGGCCATCGAGGCGTGCATGGGCATTGCTGCCGTTGAGATCGCAGACGATGTCGTTGCGCACCAGACCACCACCGGTATTCAGGTTGATGGAGCGGTACTGGCTGTCACGCGGCTGCTCGACCTGCAGTGAGGCGATATGCGTCTCGCCGGTGGCAGCCTCACCCAGCTTGTAGTGATTGAGCACGGCGCCGCGCTCCAGCATCACTTCGCTGACCATGTTGGTGAAGTTGGTCGCGCCGGTCTCGCCGATGTGATGCTCGATCACGCTGGCTTCGGCACGGCTGCCCAGCTGCACCAACAGGCGCGGATGGCTCATGGTCACGGGCTCGCCTTCGACGGCGGCGCGCGACAGGAACAGCGCATAGACCGGCTTGTCGAGCACCGTCCGCGGGCCGACCTGAACCACCGCACCCTCTTCGGTGAAGGCGGAGTTCAGCGCCACGAAGGGCGTGAAGTCGATGCCGGTCAGGCGATTCAGCGAGCCGCCGATCACTTCCGGCTGATCGATGATGGCCTGGGACAGCGGCACGACACGCACGGTGTCCGGCAGGCCCGCGACATCGGAGAGCTCGGCGTTGTAGAGACCATCGACGAACACCAGGCGGTAAGCATCGACGGCGAGCGCCAGCTCGTCCTTCACCGCCGCCGAGAGATGGGCATCGTCGGCGAGACGGTATTGCTGGCGACCCAGCGCCTGGGTGTCGGTGTACTTCCAGGCCTCGACCTTGCGAGTCGGCAGACCCAGCGCTTCAAAGCGGGCGATGCCGGCCTGACGGCGCGCCGCCATCCAGCTCGGGTCAGCCGCGAAGCGAGCCTTGCGCGCGGCGAATTCGCTGGCGAAGGCTTCGCTGCCGGGGACGGACGCGGTAGCAAGTGCTGTCATTACGCGGTTTCCTCCTGCAGCCAGTCATAGCCCTGGGCTTCGAGTTCGAGGGCCAGCGACTTGTCGCCGGACTTGACGATGCGGCCATCCATCAGCACGTGGATGTGGTCCGGCACGATGTGCTCGAGCAGACGCTGGTAGTGCGTGACCATCAGTACGGCGCGGTTCTCGTTGCGCAGGGAATTGACGCCCTTGGCGACGATCTTCAACGCATCGATGTCGAGACCGGAGTCGATCTCGTCGAGCATGGCGAGCTTCGGTTCCAGCACCAGCATCTGCAGGATCTCGTTGCGCTTCTTCTCGCCACCGGAGAAGCCCTCGTTCACCGCACGCTGCAGGAAGCTGGCATCCATCTGCATGAAGGCAAGCTTCTCGCGGATCAGCTTCATGAATTCCGGGGCCGGAATCTCGCCCAGGCCTTCGGCTTCACGCTTGGCGTTCAGCGCCGCCTTGAGCAGGTAGACATTCTTGACCCCCGGGATCTCCACCGGGTACTGGAAGCCCAGCAGCAGGCCGGCACGCGCGCGCTCCTCGACTTCCATCTCCAGCACGTCCTCGCCTTCATAGGTGATGGTGCCCGAGGTCACTTCATAACCGTCCTTGCCGGCGATCACGGAGGACAGCGTGGACTTGCCCGCACCGTTCGGCCCCATGATGGCGTGGACTTCACCCTTGTTGATGGTCAGGTCGAGCCCCTTGAGGATTTCCTTGCCTTCCACCGAGACGTGCAGATCTTTGACTACGAGCATGATGATACCTTTGGCTGACAGGCCGCCCGCAAGCGGCCCTCAAGAATGGGGATGAATGCGAAACAGGCTGTGGCGTTAGCCGACGGCGCCTTCGAGGGTGACGTTGAGCAGCGCCTCGGCCTCGACGGCGAACTCCATCGGCAGCTCCTGGAAGACGTCCTTGCAGAAACCGTTGACGATCATGTTGACCGCATCTTCCTCGCTGATGCCGCGCTGACGGCAGTAGAACAGCTGATCCTCGCCGATCTTGGACGTCGTCGCCTCGTGCTCGACGGTAGCGGTGGCGTTGCCGATCTCCTGATACGGGAAGGTGTGCGCACCACAGCGATCGCCGATCAACAGCGAGTCACACTGGGTGAAATTGCGCGCGCCCTTGGCCCGTGGACCGATCTTGACCAGGCCACGATAGGACTGCTCGGAGTTGCCCGCCGAGATGCCCTTGGAGACGATGGTGGACTTGGTGCCCTCACCGATGTGGATCATCTTGGTACCGGTGTCCGCCTGCTGGCGACCATTGGTGACGGCGACGGAGTAGAACTCCCCGACACTGTCCTTGCCACGCAGGATGCATGACGGGTACTTCCAGGTGATCGCGGAGCCGGTCTCGACCTGGGTCCAGGACACCTTGGAACGATCACCGCGGCAATCGGCGCGCTTGGTGACGAAGTTGTAGATGCCACCCTTGCCGTCTTCATCGCCCGGATACCAGTTCTGGACGGTGGAGTACTTGATGTAGGCATCTTCCAGCGCGACCAGCTCGACCACGGCGGCGTGCAACTGGTTCTCATCACGCTGCGGTGCGGTGCAGCCTTCCAGATACGAGACCTGAGCCTGCTTCTCGCAGATGATCAGGGTGCGCTCGAACTGGCCGGTGTTGGCGGCGTTGATGCGGAAGTAGGTGGAAAGCTCCATCGGGCAGGTCACGCCTTCCGGCACGAACACGAAGGAGCCATCGGTGAAGACGGCCGCGTTCAGCGCGGTGAAGTAGTTGTCTGCCTTGGGCACGACGGTCCCCAGATACTGCTTGATCAGCTCCGGGTAGTCCTGGATGGCTTCCGAGATGGAGCAGAAGATCACGCCCGCCTCGGACAGCTCCTTCTTGAAGGTGGTGGTCACCGATACGGAGTCGAATACCGCATCCACCGCCACGCCAGCCAGCGCGGCGCGCTCGTGCAGCGGGATGCCCAGCTTCTCGTAGGTCTCCAGCAGCTTGGGGTCCACCTCATCCAGACTCTGCGGACGATCTTCCGGCTTCTTCGGGGCGCTGAAATAGGAAATCGCCTGGTAGTCGATCTCGGGGTAATCCAGGTGTGCCCAGGACGGCGCCTTCATCTTCAGCCACTGATGATAGGCATCCAGACGCCACTCCAGCATCCACTCCGGCTCACCCTTCTTGGCCGAGATGAAGCGAATCACGCTCTCATCCAGTCCCGGCGGAATGGTGTCGCTCTCGATGTCGGTCACGAAGCCCTGCTTGTACTCTCGCTGTACAAGCTGCTCCATCTCCTGGCTCGCCATGCTGGTCTCCTCTCCCGGAGAAGCTCCGGGTCTGTTCAGATTCCTGATCACCCCGCCTCAACTGCGGCGAAGCTCGAATATTCGAATATTTCTGATGCCTGTCCCGCTACCGTGGGGCTGAGCATTCAGCGCCCGGACATGCCGTTGACGACGCTTCCTGCACTGCTGTCCTTGTCGGGGGCTCCCCCGTCAGCCTCTTCATCGCTGTAGAGACTGACGGCCTGAATGGGCAACTGGATCGGCATCCGCAGCGGTGTGGTGGATGCCAGATGTGCCAGCGTCACGCTGCCCAGCAGTTCACCGATGGCGCGCGAGACTCTCTGCCAGTTGTCGGCCACGCCACAGGTGTTGACCAGCTCGCAATCGCCATCGGCGTGGCTGCATTCCGTGACGGCCACCGGACCTTCGATGGCGCTGATGATGTCACTGGCCGTGATGTCACTGGCGGGTCGCGCCAGACGGTAGCCCCCCTGCGCCCCACGACGTGACTCCAGCAATCCGGCGCGTACCAGCGCCTTCAAGGTCTTGCTGACGGTGGGATGCGGCAACTGAACGCTTTCCGCGAGATCGATCGCTGCATGGGCCGACTCCGGCTCGCGAGCGATGCGCGCCATCACCACGGCGGCATAATCGGTCATTCTGGAAAGCTTCAGCATCTTGCCTCCACTGCGGGGTTATCAATTGGGGACCATTTTAGTCCTGTATCAGAACGATGTGAAGCCAAGCACTCAGCGAAAACGCCAAATTGCGGCCTGGGCAACCAGTTTGCCGACAAGATAGCCGCCGATCACAACAAAAATAACAATCATTCCCATTTAAAATTCCTACTGACCACCCCACCCTGCCACTCTCAAGACTGTACAAGCCCTTCTGCTGCCAGCCTTGGAACGCAAGACACCCCGCCGGGAAATCCCGACGGGGTGTCTTGGTCTTGCATCATCTCGACATCACGCGCCGCTCAGGAAAGCGACGTGGTCATGATCAGTCGTGGAACGGATTGCGCAGCACGATGGTCTCGTTGCGATCCGGGCCGGTGGAGATGATGTCGATCGGCACGCCGACCTGCTCTTCCAGGAAGCTGATGTAGGCACGGGCATTGGCCGGCAGCTTCTCGACTTCACGCACGCCGATGGTGGAGTCGCTCCAGCCCGGCAGATCCTGGTAGAGCGGCTCGATGGCTTCATAGCCTTCGGAATCCACCGGGTTGTCCAGCACGTCGCCATCCTTGCTGCGATAGCCGATGCAGACCCGGATGTTCTCGAGACCATCCAGCACGTCCAGCTTGGTCAGGCAGATGCCGCTGACCGAGTTGATCTGCACGGCGTGACGCAGGGCGACGGCATCGAACCAGCCACAACGACGCGCACGACCGGTGGTAGCACCGAATTCGTGGCCACGCTCGGCCAGGTGACGGCCGAACTCATCGAACAGCTCGGTCGGGAACGGGCCGGAACCGACACGGGTGGTGTAGGCCTTGGTGATGCCCAGCACGTAGTCGAGATACAGCGGGCCGACACCGGAACCGGTGGCGGTGCCGCCGGCAGTGGTGTTGGAGCTGGTGACGTACGGGTAGGTACCGTGGTCGATGTCGAGCAGTGAGCCCTGAGCACCCTCGAAGAGGATGTTCTCGTTGGCCTTGCGCACGGAGTGGACCAGATCCACGGTGTCGCAGACCATCGGGCGCAGCTCTTCGGCCATTTCCATGGCTTCGTCCAGCACCTGCTGGAAGTCGACCGGCGCTTCACCGTGATAGTGCTGCAGCACGAAGTTGTGGTAATCCAGCACTTCGCCCAGCTTGGAGGCGAAACGCTCACGGTGGAGCATGTCACCCAGACGCAGTCCACGACGCGCGACCTTGTCTTCGTAGGCCGGCCCGATGCCACGACCCGTGGTGCCGATCTTGGCGACACCACGCGCCTTCTCGCGCGCCTGATCCAGGCGCACGTGATAGGACAGGATCAGCGGGCAAGCCGGCGACAGACGCAGACGGTCACGTACCGGCACGTCATTGGCTTCCAGCTCACGGATCTCCTTGATCAGCGCTTCCGGAGACAGCACGACGCCGTTGCCGATGACACAGGTCTTGCCCGGGTGCAGGATACCTGACGGGATCAGGTGAAGAACGGTCTTCTTGCCATCCAGCACCAGTGTATGGCCGGCGTTGTGGCCACCCTGGAAGCGCACGACGGCGCTGGCGGATTCGGTCAGCAGGTCAACGACCTTGCCCTTGCCTTCATCACCCCATTGGGTGCCGAGCACGACTACATTCTTGCCCATGATTCCTAGTCTCTTTCGGTGAATAACCGTCGGTGAAAACCCACTCACAAGTGCAGCCACCTCAAGGGCAGCTGCACCTCGGGACCTGGTGGCCCCTGCTGTTCTGCTGGCTGGCACGTATGGCCGTCAGCGGATCACGACTGCAGCGTCACGACCTGCCAGGCGCCATCGACCTGGACAAGCTCGCGGTTGCAACGGTGCACATCGGCACCGGTGGTCTGGCCCGGTAGCGCGGCGATGACACGCTCGCCGTCGGCGCGCAGCTGATCGACACACTCTCGCAGCGCGCTGTCATTGAGCGCCGGTGCCCAGATGCCATCGCAGGCCGGAGGCTGCACGGCGAGCGACGCCAGCTGCTTCAGGTCCATCGAGAAGCCGGTGGCCGGACGCGCACGTCCGAAGGCACGCCCAGTATCGTCGTAGCGCCCGCCCTTGGCCAGCGCCTGACCGTAGCCCGGCACATAGGCCGCGAACACCATGCCGGTGTGATATTCATAACCGCGCAGTTCGGCGAGATCGAAGTACAACATGACCTGCGGATGACGCTCACGCACGACCTGACTGAGGGCGGCAAGCTGATCCAGTGCGCCGGCGACGGCAGCGGGCGCGCCGGCAAAGGCGGTCCGGGCCTGGGCAAGAATCTCTTCATCCCCGTGCAGGTGCGGCAGGGTCTTGAGCATGCTCGCCACCACCTTGTCACCCACCACGCGATCGATCAATGCATCGAGAGCGGAATACTGCTTGCGTTCGATGGCGGCGAACAGCTCGCGCTCGTGCTCGTCGCTCATGCCGGCTTCGGCGATCAAGGCACGATAGATGCCGATGTGCCCCAGCGCCAGGTGCAGCTCGCCAGCACCGGCCTGCTCGAGGCTGGTCAGTGCCAGGTGCAGGATCTCGTGGTCGGCCTCAAGGCCAGCATGACCGAACAGCTCGGCACCGACCTGCACCGGGCTGCGTCCGCCCTGATGCTTGTCCGCCTTGGTACGCAGCACGTTGGCGCAGTAGCACAGACGCACCGGCCCTTCACGATGCAGGGAGTGGGCATCCATGCGTGCCACCTGCGGGGTGACATCGGCACTGGCTCCCATCATGCGCCCGGTCATCTGATCTGTCAGCTTGAAGGTCTGAAGGTCAAGCTCGGTACCGGTGCCGGTCAGAAGGGAATCAAGGAATTCGACGGGAGGCGGCAGCACCAGGTCATAGCCGAAGCGATGATAGAGGTCGAGCAGCGCGCGGCGCAGCGCCTCCATACGGGTTGCCTGAGGCGGCAGTACCTCATCCATGCCATCCGGGAGGAGCCAGCGATCTGCGATGGTCATTGCGCTATCCTGCGAGAAATTTTTGACAAGGAGTGGCGCGTATCGCGCGTGCCGTCAGTGCAGGGACATGCCGCTGCAACTCAGTGACGAAACACCCGCGCAACACGCTGGACACTCGACGGCAACGCCCTTGAAACACGGCGTGAGACAGGCTCGAGCCGCGCCTTGAGGCGGCTTCGCGAGCAAGGACTGCCACGCTGACAGCGCCTGTCCGGGGCCCATCGGGACTTCGTGGGAACGTCGTCGATAGAGGAAAAACGGCCACAAAAAAACCGGGCGGTGCCCGGTTGCAGGAGTCTAGCATGAATCCTTTCGGGATGAACCCCACACGAGACTTCGTGCGGGGTTCATCCGCGGCATCGTCATCTGTTCGCCTGATGACGATGCGGACGGTCAGCCGTTACTGAGAGCCGCCCTGCGAATCCTTGAAGAAGCGGAAGAATTCGCTATCCGGCTGGATGACCATCATGTTGCCATCACCCTTGAAGCTGTCGCGATAGGCCTGCAGCGAGCGATAGAAGCGGAAGAACTCCAGATCCGCCCCGTAAGCCGCAGCGTAGATGGCGGCCGCTGATGCGTCCCCCTCACCACGCAGGGTCTGCGCCTGCTCTTCAGCCTGCGCAAGCAGTACCGAACGACGGCGGTCCGCATTGGCCTGGATCTTCTCGGCCTGCTCCTGACCCTGGGCACGATATTCACGTGCCTCACGCTGACGCTCGGTCTTCATGCGCTCATAGACCGCCTGAGAGACTTCGTCCGGCAGGTCGATGCGCTTGACGCGGATATCGAGAATCGACACCCCCAGTTCCTTGCGCATCACCGCGTCGAGCTCTTCGGTGGGTTTCTTCATCAGCGCATCACGCTGTTCGGAGATGATCTGTACCAGCTCGAGCTTGCCGAACTCGTTACGCAGACTCTCGTCGACACGCGGCGCGATCAGACGCTCTGCCATCTGCTCATCACCGGACGTCGCCTCGTAGTAGCGCTTCGGGTCGATGATCTTCCACTTGACGAAGGAGTCGACGATGACCGCCTTCTTCTCGCGGGTCAGATAACGGCTCGCCTGGGCATCCAGTGTCAACACGCGCGTATCGAAGGTACGAATCGTGTTGTAGACCGGCAACTTGAAATGCAGGCCCGGCTGGATGTTGTCTTCCACCACCTCACCAAACTTGAGCTTGATGGCGCGCTGGGTCTCATCGATCGTGTAGAGGCTGTTGCTGGCGAACCAGGCAACGACGGCCAGACCCGCCACGGCCATCAGTGAGCGATTGTTGATCATTGACGACCCTCCCGACGAATGCTGTTGCTGCTGTCATTGCTGCTCTGGCTGCTGCGGCCGAGAGCGTCGCTCGCCTGTCGGGACACGCGATCCAACTCACTGCGACTCATGCCACTGGCATCCTCGGACGTGGCATTGGACTTGCCAGCCAGCTTGTCCAACGGCAGGTACATGAGGGAGTTGCCGTTCTCGACATCCACCAGCACCTTGTTGGTCTTGCCGAGCACTTCCCCCATGGTCTCGAGGTACATGCGCTCGCGGATGATCTCCGGTGCCTTCTGGTACTCGGTCAGCAGGGAAGTGAAGCGATTGGCCTCACCCTGGGACTTGGCCACCACCGACTCCTTGTACCCTTCGGCTTCCTCGATGATGCNCTGCGCCTGACCTTGAGCCGCCGGGAGAATCGAGTTCTCGTAGGCCAATGCCTGGTTGATCGTGCGCTGACGATCCTCACGAGCCTTGATGACGTCATCGAAGGAATCCTGGACCGCTGCCGGCGCCGACGTGGACTCGACGTTGATGGTCTGCAATGTCAGACCCACGCCATAGTTGTCCAGGTAGGACTGCAGACGCGACTTGACGTTGCTGGCCAGCAGCTCACGCCCGGAGGTCAGGATGTCGTTCATGTCGGCGCTGCCGACTTCGTGACGCAATGCAGAATCCATGGCGTTCTCGAGGCTGACCTCGGGAGCACGCACGTTGAGCAGGAAGTCACGCGGGTTGGATACCTGATACTGGACGGACATCTGCACTTCGACGATGTTCTCGTCCTGCGTCAGCATCGACTTGGTCTGGGAGAGCGAGCGCACCTTGGTGACGTTGATCTCGCGCACGTCATCGATGATCGGCGGATTCCAGTGCAGACCCGGGCCGACGATGTCGTTGTACTTGCCGAAGCGAAGCACCACGCCACGTTCGGACTGATCGACCAGATAGAAACCGGAAGCCGCCCAGATGGCGACCAGCACCACCCCGATGATGCCCGGCAGGGCAAAGGCATTGGTGCTGCCACCACTGCTGCCGTTGCCGCCCCCGCTGCCGCCACGACGCTTGCGGCCGTTGCCCAGCATGCCGTTGAGCTTGTCCTGGAACTTCTTCAGCGCTTCGTCGAGGTCGGGCGGTCCACCGTTGCCACCGCCGTTGCCTCCACCCCCTTTCTTGTCCCCGTTGCGGCCACCGCCACTCCAGGGGTCATGCTGGTTGCCGCCACCCGGCTCATTCCAAGCCATACGTCGTCTCCACTCAGTCGATGTTCCGCTCGTCATTATGATGACGCCGCCCATGCCGGCTTTCGTTGCCGGGAATCGTCCCCGGCAATTGATGACCGGTTCTTTGCTATGACACGGCGGCGCGCCCCTTGCGGGAGAAGGCCATGGCCCTGCCTGACAACCATCCTCTGCCAGGCGGCATCCGACAATCCCTTCACGTCGAATGCCTGTTGCTCGCTGCACGTCACTATCCGTGCAAGGGCATCTGCATCAGGTACCTGCAGATGCCAGATGACGCAATCACTGCGTCAGGACTTGTGCGTCACCGAGAGGCGATGCTTCTCGGCGCGCTCGGCAGACAGCTCACGCTGCCAGGCCTCACGATCGTCATGCTCGCCCCCGAGGTAGGCCTCGGGAGATTCCCCAAGATGCGACAACAGCTGGAGAAAGTCGCGCTTCTCGAGACGAATGTCCATCAACGCATTGCCCTGCTCGTCATACGCTTCACTCTTGACGGCATCCAGCTCATGCAGACCGGCACGCAGGCGTGACTTCTCCGGCCCCAGCGTCAGACGGGTCGAGATGACATTGTCTGACAGCAGCTCGGAGAAGGCCTGCATCAGCAGATCCAGCCCCTTGCCGTCACGCGCCGACAACCATACGACCAACGGACGCCCGAAGCCGTCGCGCTCGATGCGCGGCGCCATGTCGAGGCGATCGACCTTGTTCATGACCAGCAGGCGTGGCACGTCACCGGCCTCAATCTCGTTGAGCACCTCGTTGACCTGCTCGGTATTGCGATCATTTTCCGGGTCAGCCGCATCGATGACGTGCACCAGCAGGTCCGCCTCGGCGGCTTCCTGCAGGGTGGCCTGGAACGCTTCCACCAGCTTGTGCGGCAGGTGCCGAATGAAGCCGACGGTATCCGCAAGCACCGCAGGGCCCACGTCTTCCAGCTCCAGACGGCGCAGCGTCGGGTCGAGCGTGGCGAACAGCTGATCCGCCGCATAGACCTCAGAGGTGGTCAGCGCATTGAACAGCGTCGACTTGCCGGCGTTGGTATAGCCGACCAGTGACAGGCTGGGGATCTCGGCACGTGCCCGAGCACGGCGGTTCTGATCGCGCTGCTTGTGCACCTTCTCGAGCCGCTTGTGGATCGACTTGATCCGGGCACGCAGCAGACGACGGTCGGTCTCGAGCTGGGTTTCCCCCGGGCCACGCAGACCGATGCCGCCCTTCTGACGCTCAAGGTGGGTCCAGCCACGCACCAGGCGGGTGGACATGTACTCGAGCTGAGCGAGCTCCACCTGCAGCTTGCCCTCGTGGGTACGCGCGCGCTGGGCAAAGATGTCGAGGATCAGACCGGTGCGGTCGATCACGCGACACTGGAGCGAACCTTCAAGGTTGCGCTGCTGGGAAGGGCTCAATGAATGGTTGAAGATCACAAGCTCGGCTTGGTGCTCGGCCAGGGCCTCACGCACTTCCTCAAGCTTGCCTTCTCCGATGAACGTACGGGAGTCAGGGCGGGGCCGGCTACCCTCGATGAGGGTGGCCGGCACGGCGCCTGCCGAACGTACGAGTTCGAGGAGCTCACCGGCATCCTCGCGTTCTTTTTCGTCCCGGAAATTGACATGGACCAGGACGGCCGTTTCACCGGCTTCGGGTCGTTCGAAGAACAATCAGCGCCTCGGATTTCAGCTTTCTGTGGAGGGCACGGTCGCATCCTGGGCCGGCAGGCGCACATTGCGCGAGGGCACCACGGTTGAGATAGCGTGCTTGTAAACCATCTGGGAGACGGTATTGCGCAGCAGGATGACGAATTGATCGAAGGATTCGATCTGGCCCTGCAGCTTGATGCCGTTGACCAGGAAGATCGAGACCGGAATACGTTCCTTGCGCAGGATGTTCAGGTACGGGTCCTGGAGTGATTGACCTTTGGACATGTGACTCTCCGTAAAAAATGTCTCGTTCGAGGCAAGTATGGTTATGTTCGCCAGCGCTCCGGGTTGCCCTCTTTGGGGGGCTTCACGGGCGCGGGTCGTGACAGCTCATGTTACGCTAAGTGCTGGTCTGGCGCACGATTTTCAAGGTTTCACTGTAAGGATTTACACCCATGGAATCCACGTGGTGAATCCCCTTCCAGCTACGCAGCCAGGTCAATTGACGCTTGGCGAGCTGGCGGGTGGCAATGATGCCACGCTCACGCATCTCGTCACGCGTCAGATGCCCCTCCAGATAATCCCACACCTGACGATAGCCGACACAGCGTATCGAGGGCAGCCCGGGGTGCAGCTCCGGGCGAGCCTTCAGCGCTTCGACCTCGCCAATCAGGCCCTGTTCCAGCATCTGGTCAAAACGCGTCTCGATACGTTCATGTAACACGGCTCTGTCATGGGGCGCCAGTGCGATCGGGATCGGCCGGAACGGAAGCTCGGCTTCCGGCTGCTCCGCGAGCAGCTCCGTCATCGAGCGCCCGCTCAACAGACAGACTTCCAGCGCACGTGTCAGACGCTGCGGGTCCGAGGGCCGGATCCTCTCGGCGCTCGCCGGATCCAGCCTGGCAAGCTGCGCATGCAGCGCCGGCAGCCCTTCGTCTCTGGCGCGTGCTTCCAGCTGTTCACGCAGCGCGGGATCCGCCGCCGGCAGCTCCGCCACACCTTCCAGCAGCCGCTTGAAGTACATCATGGTGCCACCGACCAGCAGCGGCATCTTGCCGCGGGACTGGATCTCGGCGATATGCGCCAGTGCATCGCGACGAAACTCCGCTGCCGAATAGCTCTCCAGCGGGTCCAGGAAGTCAATCAACCGGTGCGGCGCCCGCGCCAGCTCTTCGGCGCTGGGCTTGGCGGTCCCGATGTCCATGCCACGATAGATCAGCGCGGAATCGACGCTCACCAGCTCCGCCCCCTGCTCCTCGTGCCAGCGGATGGCCAGGTCCGTCTTGCCGGAGGCTGTCGGCCCCATCAACAGCATGACGGGCGGTTTGTCAGCCAGCTCATGCGCGGCACAGGGGGAAATGTCGGGGGATTGCGTCTGGGTCATGGCCTATTGTCTGGGCAAGGAGGTGAATCAAGGGTGAACCACTGTCGATACCGGGCAGGCTTACTGCCCACGCAGGAACAGCTTGTCGAGTTCATTCATGGAAAGTTCGGTCCAGGTAGGACGGCCATGATTGCACTGACCGGAGCGCTCGGTGCGCTCCATGTCTCGCAGCAGGGCATTCATCTCGGGAACCGTCAGGCGACGATTGGCCCGCACGCTGCCCCGACAGGCCATGTCCGCGAGCAGCTCATTCATGTGAGCTTCCATGCGATCGCTGCGGCCGTAACGCTCGAGATCCTCCAGCATGCCGCGCACCAGTGGCTCGACATCGGCATTGCCGAGCACCACCGGCACCTGTCGCACCAGCAGGGTTTCCGGTCCGGCGGCGTCCAGCTCGACGCCAAGACGCGTGAATGCCTCGGATTCGCGCTCGAAGGTCCCCATCTCGCGCGAACTGACGGCAAGTGACACCGGCACCAGCAACGGCTGGGCCTCCAGATGACCGCCGCCATGCACATGGCGCTTCATGCGCTCGTAGGTGATGCGCTCATGGGCGGCGTGCATGTCGACCATCACCATTCCACGCGAGGTCTGCGACAGGATGTAGACCCCGTGCAGCTGCGCGATGGCGTAGCCCAGCGGTGGCGTATCATCCTCGGCGCTCTGGGCTGGCAGGCCACGCATCACGATGTCAGAGGCGACAGGCGTGGGGCCGTCAGCGGACACATTCTCTGCCGGGACTCCCGACGATGGCTCCGCTGACGGTGCCGAGACCTGCCAACCGGCGGCAGATTCGCTGATACCGGCCGGTGCGTCATCCTCACCTTGGCGCATCCCTTCGCCCAGGGTGACACGCGGGGCGCGCCGCGCCTCGCGCTCGGCACTGGCGATGGCGGCAGGGTCGCGAGCAGCGCCATGCTCAGGCGTCGTGCCCGCAGGCCCGCCACCCGGCGTCAGCAGATGGTCTTCGCTGGGATGCAACGCACGATAGCCGGCCATGAACTGACGCACCCGCTCAGCACTCAGGCGCTCGCTGGAGCGGCCATCTCCGGCCGGCGGCAGCTGTGACGATGGCTTCCAGGGCGCGGCAGCGCCTGACGGCTCACCTGCAGCGGCTGACTGATCCTTCCCGGCCGACGCACCACCACCAGGGGATGACTGCGCTGACGCACCATGCTCCTGCGCATCCTGCTCCTGACGCCCGAGACGCATGCCCTGCTGCTGCCAGCCGGGATCCTCCTCCTTCTCCTGGCCCTCGATACCGGTGGGCGCGGCGCTGTTGTCACCGGGGCGCACCTCGGCCAGTGCCTTGTGCAGGCTGGAGAACAGGAAGTCGTGCACCAGGCGTCCGTCGCGGAAGCGCACTTCGTGCTTGGTGGGGTGAACGTTGACATCCACCACCGTGGGGTCCAGCTCCAGATAGAGCACGAACACCGGATGCCGGCCGTGGAACAGCACGTCGCGATAGGCCTGACGCACAGCATGCGCGACCAGACGGTCACGCACCACACGGCCATTGACGAAGAAATACTGCTGGTCCGCCTGGGCACGCGAATGCGTCGGCAAGCCAACCCAGCCGGAGAGACGCAAGCCGGAGGCCTCGATATCCAGATGCAGCGCATGCTCGAGGAAGTTGCGACCCAGCAGTGCGCCGATCCGTCGCTCCACCGTCAGCGTGTCCTCGCCGGCACGCAGCTGATGCACCACCTTCTGGTTGTGGCGCAACGTCCAGCCGATGTCGTGACGCGACAGCGCGAGACGCCGGAAGCTTTCCTCGACATGGCCGAATTCGGTCTTCTCGGTACGCATGAACTTGCGACGCGCCGGCGTATTGAAGAACAGGTCACGCACGGCCACGCTGGTGCCACGCGGATGGGGCGCCGGCGAGACGCGTGGCGACATCTCACGGCCTTCCGCCACCACCCGCCAGCCATTGGCGGGCTCATCCGAGACGTTCGAGAACAGCTCCAGGCGCGAGACCGAGCTGATCGAGGCCAATGCCTCCCCTCGAAAGCCGAGACTCGCCACACCTTCCAGGTCATCAAGGCTCTCGATCTTGCTGGTCGCGTGACGTGACAGGGCCAGCGGCAGATCCTCCTCGGTGATGCCGCAGCCGTTGTCACGCACGCGAATCAGCCGCGCACCGCCGCCTTCCAGTTCCAGCTCGATGCGCGTACTGCCGGCATCGATGGCGTTCTCGACCAGCTCCTTGACCACGGAGGCCGGTCGCTCCACCACCTCGCCCGCCGCGATCTGGTTGGCAAGACGCGGATTGAGGATGCGGATACGCCGCTCACGTGTTTCAGCGACATCCGTATCAGATGGCTCGACGGACATGGAAGAACTCCTGATTATGCATGCGTAGAGGGCGTCTCTCTGAAAACGACACTGCCCGCCGACCCGGCCTCTCCGTGCGGCGAGCACGCAAGAGCCGAGTCAGCGGACAGTCGACGGGCTTCATGCCCGATGGATAGCGTGCTCGGGCTGCCACGCCCGCCTGCCGCCACGTCGAAGGAGCAGGCGGCCTGACACTCAGCCGCGCGGAATCTTGAGCACCTGACCGACGCGGACCGTGTCCCCGCTCATGCCATTGGCCTGCTTCAGCGCGGCCATGCTCACGTTGTGACGCTGTGCGACTTCCGACAGCGTATCGCCACTCTTGACGCGATACTCGCCACCGTTGCCGCCTCGTGCCTGGCTGCGTCGCCATGCCAGCAGACTGGCAGGCGGCGGATTGCGCTCGAAGTGACTCTGGATACCCGAGAAGATCGAGCGCGCCAGCTTTTCCTGATAGGCGCCACTGTTGAGGTTGCGCTCTTCCTGGGGATTGGAGATGAAGCCCGTCTCCACCAGCAGAGACGGGATGTCCGGCGACTTGAGCACCACGAAGCCGGCCTGCTCCACCTGACGCTTGTGCAGCGAGTTGATGCGGCCCAGATTGGCCAGCACGCCGCTGCCTGCCGCCAATGAATCATTGAGCGTGGCGGTCATGGTCAGATCCAGCAGCACGCCGCGCAGCATCTCATCCTTGTCATTCAGGCTGAGGTTGCCATCCACGCCGCCGATCAGGTCAGCACGGTTCTCGGTGGCCGCCAGCCAGCGGGCGGTCTCTGAGGTGGCGCCTCGGCTGGAAAGCGCAAAGACCGAGCTGCCATGCGGCCGCGGACTGTTGAAGGCGTCGGCGTGCACCGAGACGAAGAAGTCTGCCTTCTGCTCACGCGCGATCTCGGTACGCTTGCGCAGCGGGATGTAGTAATCGCTGTTGCGGGTCAGGATGGCCTTGAAGCCGGGCTGCTCGTCGAACATGCGCTTGAGGCGCTTGCCGATCTTGAGCACCACATCCTTCTCCTTGGTACCGCTCGGGCCGCTGGCGCCCGGGTCCTCACCGCCATGACCGGGGTCAATGGCGATGATGATATCGCGCTTGGGATGCGTCGCCGCCTTGCTGCTCGGCAGCGGCGCGGCAGGCTCGCCCTTCAGCTTGCGCTTGGCTGCCGCCTGCTCCTGCTCGCGGATACGGGCTTCGATCGGGTCAATGGGATTCTCGACCGCGGACTCGCCCGGGAACTCGAGATCCACCACCAGACGGTTGCCGTACTTGTCGTTCGGCGCCAGCGTGAAGTCCTTGGGATTGACCTGGCGCGTCAGATCCAGCACGACCCGCAGGGCATCGTCCTGTCGTCCGGTACGGATCGCCTTGATGGCACTGCCTTCCAGATCCAGCGCATCGAGCTTGCGCTTCACCGCGTTGCTGGCCACCTCGCTTGCCGCGAGGTCGATCACCAGACGCCGAGGATTGTCGAGGCTGAAGATGTTGGCACTGGCTGCGCTATCGAGATCGAACACCAGCCGCGTGTGGTCCGGCGCGGTCCACAGCCGCAGATTCTCGACCTTGGCGGCCAGCGCCTGGGGAGCGAGCGCGAGACTTGCCAGCGAGCACATCACCCCCCCCGCCAGGCAGCGACGTAGACCGCGCATCATGCGCAGGCGAGAGGATTGGGGCGCAGTTTCAGGCATCGGAAAGGGTGACTCGAACAGAAGGAACATGGATGAATATAGCGAAGGATGACCAGACGCAGCCACGAAGATGATACGGCACGTCAGGCGCCATCATGCCTGAGAGGCGCGTCGCTCGGCCAGTGCCTCAAGCCAACCCTCTCCTCGCGGTGTGAGGGCATGCAACTCGGCCTCGCGGCCCTGCTCGGCGACGGACAACGTCACGCGCAGGTCCGGCACCGGCAGGAAGCCCTGACCACAGCTTGGCCACTCGATCAGCGCCAGGCTGTCATCGGCAAGCAGGTCTCGCCCGCCGATGAACTCAAGCTCCTCCGGGTCAGCCAGCCGGTAGAGATCAAAATGATTGATGTGCCATTCGCCGCCCTCGGGACGTGGCAGCACATAGGGCTCCACCAGGGTATAGGTCGGACTCTTCACCGCCCCCTCATGCCCGTAGGCACGCAGCACGCCACGCGTGAGAGTCGTCTTGCCGGCCCCCAGCTCACCTTCCAGGAACACCAGCCCGCGGCCGGCAAGGACGTCGCCCAGCTGGCTGCCAAAGGCAACCTGGGCATTTTCATCAGACAGGAGTATGCGCATTTCGGGCCCGTGGATTGAGCAATAAATGCATATAGGATGCCAGATCACCCGCGAGCAGGCCACGCTCGCCGCGCTCCTGCACCGCACGGTCGGCGGCCAGGGCGTGCACCAGCACGCCGACCCGTGCCGCCTGCGCCATGCAACGCGTGACATGCGCCGCCTGTGCCGTGCCCTGCTCATGGGTACGTGACTGGCGTGCATCGAAGCCACCATTGAGCGCCTGGGCCGCCAGCCCCGCGATGATGCCGCCCAGCACGTCCCCCATGCCGCCACTGGCCATGCCGGGATTGCCATAGGGACACAGCGCCACGTCTGGCCCTTCCAGCACGCCGGCGGGACTGGCAATCAGACTGCCGGCCCCCTTGAGCACTACACTGCCGCCATATCTTTGCTGCAGGGCGCGCACGGCGCCGGGCCGGTCCTGCTCGACCTGTGCCACCGAGCAGCCCAGCAGGCGCGCCGCCTCTCCGGGATGCGGCGTCAACACCCAATCGTCACGACGGATCACCTCACCTTCACCGGCTCGCCAGGCCAGCAGGCTCAGGGCGTCGGCATCCACCACCAGCGGCTGGTCGGCCGCGAGCACGCGAGACAGTCCTCCCCAGCCCCACAACAGGCTCTCCAGCGGCTCCGTCCCCATGCCGGGGCCGACCAGTGTCACGCTGGCCTGCGCCATCTGGGCTTCCAGTACGGCAAACCCGTCATGACTGCTGCCCTCCGGCCCGCTCTTGAGACCACGCACCATGACTTCCGGGCAGCGTGTCAGGCTGGCGCTGACATGCGCCGGCGCGGTAAGCAGCGCCACCTTGCCGGCACCGGCACGCGCGGCGGCTTCACTGGCCAGCAGAACGGAGCCGCCAAGCCCCGGCCCGCCGCCAAAGACCAGCACGCTGCCGGCATCCCCCTTGTGCGCCAGCGGAGAGCGCGGCACCAGCTCGGTCTCCAGCCAGCGCGGCGTGAGGCGCTGCACGGACTCGCACGCCAGCAACGCTGCCGTTCGGGTCTGCTTGACCACCTCCGGCAGCACCCGAGCCGCACCAAGCCGCGCCAGACTGACGTGTCCGGCATGCAGCTCGGCGCGCCCGGTGTGCAGACCCGGCTTGTCGACCAGAAATGTCAGCGTGACATCCGCCTCCACGGCGACACCGGCCACCGCCCCCGTGGCGGCATCAAGCCCCGAGGGCACATCCAGCGCCATGACATGCGCGCCCTCCAGGTGACGTTGGTTGATCAGCTCGATGGCGTGGGCGACCGCGCCGCGGGGCGCCTCGCGCAGACCGATACCGGTCAGGGCGTCCAGCAGCAATGGCCAGCCCTTCACCAATGATTCTGCCGTGGCGGTATCTTGTGGCCAGGGGTGACGCTCGACCCCGGCTTCCCGCGCGTCAATCGCGGCCAGCTGGGCATCGCCTGTCAATTGCGCCTCATCCTTCAAAGCGATGATGCGCACCTCGAACCCCGCCAGCTGGGCAAGACGCGCCACCAGATAGCCGTCGCCCGCATTGTTGCCGCCACCACACAGGACACACAATCTGCGCGTCTCGGGCCATCGCTGCCGCAGCAGGTCGAAGGCTGACTGCGCCGCCCGCCCCATCAGACGCTTGTCCACCGACGCTTCAGGCAAGCCGTTGGTCATCGAGACGGTCTCTTCCGCCAGCAGCCAATGCTCGAGGTCACGCAGCGCCGCGATGGGCCACAGGCAATTGACCGAACGCCACAAGGCTTGAGTGGCGGATGAGACCGGCGTCACATCGCAGGGGTTAGAGGAATCGCTCACGGCCATGCCCACACTCCATGTCTGATAAACTGAGTCGTGCCCACGCCCTGGAAAAGCGACGCCGCACGCCCTGAAATACTGGGTAGCGCACACCTCACATGCCGCTTGGGCTGATCGGCAAGTTACGCTAAGGTGGCGCCCTTTCGCACGCACCGCCGACTCCTCGCCGTGAGACGCCAGCGTGCACCATGCTCCTGAACATCCTGTCCAGCTGGAATGCCCATGCCTGCTTCATCCGCCACCATGTCCCTGCCCGCCGACGCAGCCGCAAGCTCTCCCGCCGAGACATCCGGTGATGACTCGCGCGTCGCCGACCCTCAGGCCATGGCGGAACTGGCAGCCCGCATCAAGACATGGGGGCGCGAACTGGGGTTTCAGCAGGTCGGGATCACCGACGTCGACCTCTCGGAACACGAGGCCTACCTGGAACGTTGGCTGGCCAATGGTCATCACGGCGAGATGAACTTCATGGCCAAGCACGGCACCAGACGCACGCGCCCGGAGGAGCTGGTGCCCGGCACGCTGCGCGTCATCAGCGTGCGCCTCGACTACCTGCCGCCCGAGGTCGAGACCACCCAGGTACTCAGTCAGCCCGAGCGCGCCTACGTCTCACGCTACGCGCTGGGACGCGATTACCACAAGCTGATGCGCAAGCGGCTGGCCAACCTGGCCAAGCAGATAGAGAAGGAAGTCGGCACGTTCGGCTACCGCGCCTTCGTCGACTCCGCTCCGGTCATGGAGCGCGCGCTGGCCCAGAAGGCCGGTATCGGCTGGTTCGGCAAGAACGCCATGCTGATGAACCAGCAGGCTGGCTGCCTGTTCTTCCTGGGCGAACTCTACACCGACCTGCCTCTGCCGGTGGATGCCCCCTTCGAGAAGGAACACTGTGGCAGCTGCAACGCCTGCAAGGTCGCCTGCCCGACGGATGCCATCGTCGAGGACAAGGTCGTCGATGCACGCCGCTGCATCTCCTACCTGACCATCGAGCTGGATGGCGCCATCCCCGAAGAATTCCGCCGTGCCATGGGCAACCGCATCTATGGTTGCGACGACTGCCAGCTGTTCTGTCCCTTCACGCGCTTTGCCAAGGCGACCCAGGAGGCGGATTTCTCGCCACGCCATGATCTGGATCGCATCGAGTTGATCCGGCTGTTCTGCTGGGGGGAGCAGGAGTTCCTCGACAAGACGCAAGGCAGCCCCATCCGGCGTATCGGCTATGAGAAGTGGCTCTCCAACATCGCCATCGGACTGGGCAATGCGCCCTGGTCGGAGCAGGTCGAGCATGTCCTGCGTGCCCGCCTGCCCTATCCCAGCGAGCCACTGCGCGAGCACGTGCGCTGGGCACTGAAGGAGCAAGCCATCAAGCGCGGCGCCCGTCTGGCCACCGCGCTCTGAGACTCTCACGCTGCGTCGTTCAGACGATGCCCTGCTGGGTCAGCTTGAGGAAGGTCTTGCGGTAATGCGCAAGCTCCGCCAGTGACTCGCGGATATCATCCATCGCCTGGTGAGTCGCCCGCTTCTTGAAACCGTCCAGCGCGGCCGGATTCCAGCGCTTGGCGAGTTCCTTGAGGGTCGAGACATCGATGTTGCGGTAATGGAAGAACGCTTCCAGCAACGGCATCTCATGCTGCAGGAAACGGCGGTCCTGATGCACGCTGTTGCCGCACATCGGCGAGGCGCCTGCCGCCACGTGGCGGGCCAGGAACTCGAGAGTCTGACGTTCGGCTTCGGCGGTATCGATCTGACTTTCCTTGACGCGCGTCACCAGTCCGGATTCGCCGTGGGTGCGCGTGTTCCATTCATCCATCGCCTCCAGCAGGCTGTCCGGCTGATGCACGGCCAGCACCGGCCCCTCGGCAATCAGGTTGAGATCTCCGTCGGTGACCAGCGTGGCCACCTCGATGATGCGCTCACGCGCGGGGTCCAGCCCGGTCATTTCCAGGTCGATCCAGATGAGTCGATCGGCCTGCGCGGTGGGATTTGCCATGGGTCACTCCTTGCTGAACGGGGAATGGGAAGACGCTGAGGATCCGCCTGTGACGGCAGTATCACACGCCATCCCTGGGTGTCGCACGACACCCGAGGGCGCAAAGGGTACAATCGCGCCGCAGAGGGGGGAAGACGCTCCCATCCCTGGCGAACGAACGGCGACCGGAGTCACCAGCCAAGCATGAGCAAACGCAAGCTAAGCCGCCAGCAACAATGGCGCATCGAGAAGGTCCAGGCCGAGCGTACCAAGCGCGCCGAAAAGCGCGAGACGCAGGACCGCGACAAGCTCGACGCCGGCGAATACGGCCCGGAACAGCACGGCCGTGTCATAGCCCACTACGGGCGCAGCCTGGAAGTCGAAAGTGAATCCGGCAGCCTGCATCGCTGCCACCTGCGCGCCAACCTGGAAACGCTGGTCACCGGTGACCGCGTGATCTGGCGTGAAGCCAGCGACGCCACGGGTGTGGTGGTGGCACGCGGTGCCCGCACTACCGAGCTTGAACGCCCGGACATGCGGGGGGTGCTCAAGCCGGTGGCCGCCAACATCGACCAGATCATGATCGTGTTCGCCGCCGAACCCGCGCCACAACCCAATCTGATCGACCGCTACCTGATCGCTGCGGAAGCCACCGGCATCACGCCGGTGCTGGTGCTCAACAAGGTTGACCTCCTGCCCGAGAGCGGTGGTGTGCTGCGTGACCTGCTGGCACGCTATGAGGCACTCGGCTACGACGTCGTCGCCTGTACCACGCGCGGCGAGGCAGGCCTGGACGCCCTGAAGGCACAGCTCAGCGATCGCACCTCGGTGTTCGTCGGTCAGAGTGGCGTCGGCAAGTCGTCACTGGTCGGCATGCTGCTGCCCCGAGAAGAGATACGTGTCGGCCCGCTCTCCACCGAATCACGCCAGGGCATGCACACCACCACCACGGCCTGGCTCTATCACATGCCGGACGGCGGTGATCTGATCGACTCACCCGGTATCCGTGAATTCGGCCTGGTCCACCTGACGCCGGAGCAGGTCACCGATGGCTTCCGTGAATTCCACGACTACCTGGGGCTATGCCGCTTCCGTGACTGCAAGCACGAGAAGGAACCGGGCTGCGCCCTGCTTCAGGCGGTCGACAGCGGCGAGATAGGCCGCGTGCGCTTTGACAGCTACAAGAAGATCCTGCTGTCACTGACCGAGAGCTGAACGTGCGCGACTGACGCCTCTCTTCAAGGCCTGGTTCGCAAGCACCACGAAAAACCCCCACCCGTCTGTGACGGGTGGGGGTTTTTCATGTCAGTCGAACTGACGGGGCGAAGACGTGATCCGGCGGATCAGGCCAGCGCCTTCTCCACGACCTCGTAGAGATTGCGCGACAGCTTCTCGCCACGGATACGCTCGAGCTCAGCCTTCATCAGCGCCTGACGCTTGGCATCGAAACGCTTGTAGCGCGTCAGCGGCGTGATGATGCGCGCGGCGATTTCCGGATTCAGGCGATTGAGTTCGATGACCACATCCGCCAGCAGGCGATAGCCTTCGCCATCGAGGCGATGGAAGTTGACGCGGTTCTGGCCGGCGAAGGCACCGATCAAGGCGCGCACCTTGTTGGGGTTGGTCAGCGAGAAGGCCGGGTGCTCCATCAAGAAGCGCACGCGATCCAGCACGTCGGCCTGCGGACGCGTGACCTGGATCGAGAACCACTGATCCATCACCAGCGGATCATGTGACCAGCGCTCGGCGAAGGCCTTGAGGGCCGGATCGCCCAACTCGGTGCGCGAGGAGTGCACCAGCAACGTCAATGCCGCGCGTACGTCGGTCATGTTGTGCGCCGCGGCCAGCTGGGCCTGGGCCAGACGCACGCCCTCCTCGTCCTCGATGCTCATCAGATAGCTGAGCGCGGCATTCTTGAGGCTGCGGCGCGCCATCTGCTCGAAGGTCGGCGCGTAGTCGCCCTGCTGCTCATTGGCGTGATAGAGCGCGACGAAATCATCGCGCAGTGCCGTGGCCAGTTGCGCCTTGGCGGTCTTGCGCGCCCAGTGGATGGCATCGACATCGACGACAGTCTGCTGCTCGGCGATATAGGCCTCCGACGGCAGAGTCAGCATCTCGGCCAGCACGGCGCGATCGGACGGCTCGCTCTGGAGCAGGAAGCGATAGGCGGCCAGCAGACGCGCATCGAGTGATGCCTGGGTGTCGCCCTGCTGCCAGGCAGCCATCAGATCCTCGAGCGCTGCCAGCGCCAGACGCTGACCGGCATCCCAGCGGTTGAAGCCATCGCTGTCATGCTGCATCAGGAAGGCCAGCTGCTCACGGCTGTAGGCGAAGGACAGCTTGACCGGCGCCGAGAAGCCGCGCAGCAGCGACGGCACGGGGTCGGCACCGGCCTCGAGGCCAGTGAAGACGAAGGTCTGCTCGGCCTCGGTCAGCTCCAGCACCGTTTCCGTGCCCAGCGCCTCGCCGTCGAGCGTGAGCGCCAGATCACTGCCATCCGCACCCACCAGGCCCATGCGTACCGGGATCACCAGCGGCAGCTTCTCAGCCTGCCCCGGTGTCGCCGGCGTGGACTGATGCAGCGTCAGGGAATAGCGGCCCGTCTCGGCATCGAAGTTGCCACGGGCACTGATTTCCGGCGTCCCCGCCTGAGAGTACCAGCGCATGAACTGGGTGAAGTCACGCCCGGAGGCTTCGCTCATCGCACTGATGAAATCCTCGATGGTGGCGGCGCTGCCATCGTTGCGCGCGAAGTAGAGGTCACTGCCGCGGCGGAAGGCCTCTTCGCCCAGCAGGTTGGCGACCATGCGCACCACTTCGGACCCCTTCTCGTAGATGGTCAGGGTGTAGAAGTTGGAAATCTCGATATAGGACGCCGGGCGCACTGGATGCGCGGTGGGACCGGCATCTTCCGCGAACTGCGCGGTGCGCAGCATGGCGACGTCTTCGATGCGCTTGACCGGCGCCGAATTCATGTCGGCGGAGAAGGTCTGGTCACGATAGACGGTGAAGCCTTCCTTCAAGGACAGCTGGAACCAGTCACGGCAGGTGACGCGATTGCCGGACCAGTTGTGGAAGTACTCGTGTGCCACCACCCCTTCGACGCGCTGGAAGGCAGCGTCGGTGGTGGTGTCGGGATTGGCCAGCACACAGGCGCTGTTGAAGATGTTGAGACCCTTGTTCTCCATCGCGCCCATGTTGAAGTCATTGACCGCGACGATCATGAAGATATCGAGGTCATACTCGCGCCCATAGACCTCCTCATCCCACTTCATGGAGGCCTTGAGAGAGTTCATGGCGTGCTGGGTCTTGTCGAGATTCTCCGGCTCGACCCAGATCTCCAGGGCGACATCACGCCCGCTCATGGTGGTGAAGCTGTCGGCATGCTTGACCAGATCCCCCGCCACCAGCGCGAACAGGTAGCACGGCTTGAGGTGCGGGTCCTGCCAGGTGACGAAGTGACGGCCGCCGTCCAGCTCGCCACGCTCGACGGGATTGCCGTTGGAGAGCAGGATCGGGTAGTTCGCCTTGTCCGCGATGACGGTCGTCGTGAATACCGACATCACGTCCGGACGATCCGGGTAATAGGTGATACGGCGGAAGCCCTCGGCCTCGCACTGGGTGCAGAACATGCCGGAGGACACATAGAGCCCTTCCAGTGCCGTGTTGGCCGCCGGGTCGATCAGCACGACCGTCTCGAGCTCACAGCTGGCCGGCAGCGCCGCGAGGGTGAGATGCGTCTCGTCGACCTTGTATTCATCACTGGCGAGCGCTCGCCCATCGACACGCACGGATTCCAGCGTCAGGTGCTCGCCATTGAGCACCAGCGGCGGCGTCGCGTCACTGCCCACGGCGGCATCGGGATTGGCCTCGAGGGTCAGCACGGCCGTCACGCGGGTCGCGGACGGCGCCAGGTCGAACGTCAACCGAGTGCTGAGAATGCGCCAGGCCGGCGCTTGATAATCATCAAGATGAATGGCGGCAGGTTGTGACATGAAGGACTCCACGATCAACGCCGCGCGGACGATGCCACACGGCAGGAAAACATCGGGCAGCGATGGCAGCCTGCCACCGCGCCCGCGATGAATGGCCCCTCACGTGAGGGGCAGGACACGCGAAAGACTAGTCGTTCTGCAGGCGTTCGCCGCTGACGGGTCGGGAAGGCTCATCGTAGGGCTCGGCCGGGGAAGGCGCAGGCGCGAGTTCCTCGTATCCCCCGCGCGGCTCGGGGCGCGTGCCCAGCCAGATGGCCAACAGGGAAAGGAAGATCAGCAGCGAGACCTTGACCGCCATCACGGAGACGGTGAAGAGGATAATCAGCATCGAGACCATCAGCATGCCGACCGCCAGGATGCGTGCACGCAGCGGGATGGCACGCTCGCGCTCCCAGGAGATCAGGGGAGGCCCGATCTGGGGGTGTTCGCGAATGTAGCGCGCGAAGCGAGGGGAGCCGCGACTGGCGCAAGCCAGCGCCAGCAGCATGAAGACGGTCGTCGGCAACAGGGGCAGGAACATGCCGGCAAACCCGATCGCGAAGAACAGCCAGGCCAGCCCCAGCCAGCAGATCCGCTTCATGCGCCGAAAAATCATCATCTCAAGGTCCCCTCAACCATCGGGCGCACACCGCGTGCCACCTGCTACCAGTCAAGCGCCAGATGCCTCCCGAGGGAAGTGCATTCTGGCTATCTTTCCCATAGCTGCTGCGTGCATGGTAACGGGCTTGCCCGTGACACGAAAGGCGAACGGGGTTGCGGTGCAGGCGACATTCAGTCGCTGTGCGCCACCTGCCAGAGGCGCATGATGGCTTCACAGCGGTCCGCCAGCAGTTCAGCGGTGCGCGTCAGGGCCTGCTCCAGCGGCATGGCAGCGTCACACAGGGTGAAGACGGCGCTGACGCCTTCGTCATGCGCAGCCTGCCAGCCATCCGCGAGACGCCCTGCCAGCACGATGGCCGGCACTCCGGCCGCTCGGGCGGCACGCGCCGCGCCGATGGGCGTCTTGCCTCCCAGACTCTGCCCATCCAGCCCGCCCTCGCCGGTGATCAGCAGGTCACACCCTTCCAGACGCTGGGCCACGTTCAGTCGTTCCATCACAAGCTCGATGCCCGGGCGCAGCTCCCCCGTGAGCCAGGCCGCCACTGCGTAGCCCATGCCACCTGCAGCACCAGTGCCCGGCAGCTGCTGGTGGTCCTCCCCCAGCACCTCGGCACTCATCCGCGCGAAACGCCCCAGCGCGACGTCCAGCTCCTTGACCACCGCCTCATCCGCGCCCTTCTGGGGCCCGAACACGGCCGTCGCGCCACGCGGGCCACACAGCGGGTTGTCGACGTCCACCGCCGCGGACACCTTGAGAGTCGCCAGCCGCGGGTCCAGGCCACTGGCATCCAACCGCGCCAGTCGTGCCAGCGCCGCGCCTCCCTCCGGCAGTTCGTCACCCGCCTCATCCAGCAGGCGCAGACCGAGTGCACGCAACATGCCGCTGCCGCCATCGTTGGTCGCGCTGCCGCCCAGCGTGACGATCAGGCGCTCGGCACCGGCCTCCAGCGCGGCAAGCACCAGCTGTCCGACGCCGTAGGTACTGGCGATGCTCGCATCACGCTCATCGGGGCTGAGCAGGTGCAGACCACTGGCCTCGGCGAGCTCGACGATGGCCGTGCGGCTACCCGCTTGCCAGCCCCATTGCGCAGTGACCTCACGCCCCAGCGGATCACGTACCTGAGCGCTGCGCGCCTCGATGTGATCTGCCTCGCTTGCAGCGGCCAACAGTGCCGCCAGGGTGCCCTCTCCGCCATCTCCCAACGGGCACAGGTCGAGCTCGGCCTCGGGCATTACGCGCCGGATGCCGCTCGCCATTGCCTCGGCAGCCTCCAGCGCAGGCAGCGCTTCCTTGTAGCTGTCAGGGGCCAGCAGGATACGCAACGCCGAACGAGAGGAGGAAGTGGAAACGGGAGACATGGGCTGACGATCCTTGTTGTCAATGGTGGGGATGATCTCAGGTGCTCCTGCGTGATCAGGCATGCGCTGGATGACGCCACGGCACGCACGGCGCGCCATGGACACGCAGGGCGACTCATGGTCCGCAGGGTCCTGACGCTCATTGGTGCCATGCGCTGCCCACAAACGCAACTGCCACCCGCCGGAGAACCGACGAGTGGCAGCGAAATTGCCGACGGGAAGCTTGTGATGCTGGCGCGGCAGAAGCCACTCGGGCGATGCGCGACGCATCACCGGCGCCTCACTTGACCAGGCGCGTCTCGGTGGGGGCCAGTGTCACCTTGCCCTCGCGCTTCAGGTGGCCGATGGCACGCTTGAAGTTGGCCTTGCTGGCGCCGAAGGCGTCGCTGATGGCCTGGGGGTCGCTCTTGTCACCCAGCGGCAGCACCCCGGCGTTGGCTTCCAGACGTGCAAGGATGCGGTCCGCCAGCTGTTGATGGCCTGCAGGGCCCGGGGCCTGCGGGGTCAGGTCGATGTTGCCGTTGCCATCATTCTTGAGCACCCACAGACGCAGACGATTGCCGATATGCAGGCGGGTGAAGATGCGATCATGGTGCACCAGCCCCCAATGGGCATTGTCGATGATGATCTTCATGCCCAATTCGGTCTTCGCCGCCACCAGGCCGGAGATTTCCTGACCGACGGTGTACTCGGCCGGAGTCTTGTCCAGCCAGCGATCCAGGCGCATCGACGCGACCATGCGATCGCTGTGCTTGTCGAGCCCCACGTGCACCATGGCGAACTGGCCCGCCTTGAGCTCACGCTTGCGCTCGCCGTAGGGCAGCAGCAGGTCCTTGCCCAGGCCATTGTCAAGGAAGGTGCCGATGTCGTTGACCTCGACCACCTTGAGGGCGGCGAACTCACCGACCATGGCGCGCGGATAGCGCGTGGTGGCCAGCAGGCGGTCTTCATCATCAAGACTCACGAAGACTTCCACCGCGTCACCGATATCGGCACCGGCAGGAATGAAGGGAGTCGGCAGCAGGATTTCACCGCGGTCACCGCCGTCGAGGAAGACGCCGAAGCCGACCCGCTTGGTGATGGTCAGGGTATTGCGCTGGCCGATAGCGAGCGGAGCAGACATGTAACCTCTCTTTGCGCAGCCCGACCCACCCGGGGCGAGCGTCACGCGAATATGACGAACGAAGATGGTGAAACGCTTTGAGAGCGCAGCGCCTGAAACGGGTACGTGACGCTTTCAAAGCGATTCAAACGAACACAGCACCGCTCGCCGAGAGCGAACGGTGCTGAGAGTGGCGCCCCTGACACTTGTCGACGACATTTGCCGCTGACAGCGGTCAGCCGTGACATGAGCGCCAGGCGCGCGAGGAAGATCAGTCGCGGAAGTTGTTGAACTGCAGCGGCAGCTCGATGCTCTCGTCACCTTTCAGCAAGGCCATGGCCCCCTGGAGATCATCACGCTTCTTGCCGGTGACGCGCACCTTCTCACCCTGGATCTGGGCCTGGACCTTGAGCTTGGCATCCTTGAGCGCCTTGACGATCTTCTTGGCGGTTGGCTGGTCCAGCCCCTGACGCAGCACCAGCTGCTGGCGGGCACGCACACCGCCGGTGTCGGCGTCCTTCTCTTCCAGGCAACGCACGTCGATGCCACGCGCGATCAGGCGACCCTTGAGCAGCTCGATCATCTGACGCAGCTGGAAATCGGCGTCGGCTTCCAGATTGACGGTCTCTTCCTTCTCGAGTTCGAAGCCGGCAGTCACGCCCTTGAAATCAAAGCGTGTCGCAAGTTCGCGATTGGCCTGATCGACGGCGTTCTGAACTTCGTGCTTGTCGAGTTCGGAGACAATATCGAATGACGGCATGGGAGCGATTCCTTTGAAGCCATGAAGAATAAACAGCGCATCCTAGCCCATGGGGGCGACGCGCGCCATGCCCGGCCGTCAGGCAGCGCCCGCATCTCCCCACGTCGAGATCCCCTCAGCCCTGATGTCGCTGCTGCTGGCGGGCGGGTTTGATGAGGGAATCACCAGTGACTTGCGCATCTTCCAGGCCGCCGCGCCGTCGGCGTAGTAATCGCGCAGGCGACCATTCCTGGCAAAGCCGTGGCGCTCATAGAGGGTGATCGCTGCACCGTTGCCGGTATGCACTTCCAGATCGAACTGCTCACAGCCCTGCTCGACGGCCAGCTGCTCGAGCGCGATGAGCAGACGCTGGGCGAGACCGCGTCCGCGCGCCTCGGGATGCAGACAGAAGGAATAGAGTCGTGCCCGGCGTGAATTGCGTCGGAACAGCACGGTGCCATAGCCCAGCACGCTGCGCAGCGGGGTGGCGTCATCCTGCGCCACGCTGCCCGCCGGCCACAGTGCGGCCATCGCATTGCCTGCCGCCGGCAGGGCATCCGAGCCATCGCCTTCTGGCTGGATGATGACGAGGGTGCGTGCATTGGCACGCAGAATCAGATGGGACAGCTGACGACGACTGAACCAGTCGCTATCGAAACTGACTTCCTCGAGCTCTACCAGAGCATCGAGATCGGCCCGGATCGCCGGACGCAGAATGGGGGTCATGATGCAGGCTCTCCCGCCTGTCAGCGCCCTGAGGCAGCCCTGAAATCAAGGTGTCGTGGGGCGGTAGCAATCCGCTGCATTCTGGGCATGCAGGCACGTCTTGTCTCGACCTATTTGCATGAAATTATTTCATCTTGTTGCCTATTGCGATGACGGAGATTGTTTTTCATGATGCGCTGCATTCGGCACCGCTTCGGTGCCCGCCCTTCGAGGCTACTCAATGTCCCGCCTGCGTATCGTGGTTGACCGTGTCAGTGACTGGCGCGCCTTCTATCCCAGTGATGATGTCATCAGCGCCCACGACTTTCTGTCCGAGCTCTCCCACGACAGCTCCGTGCCCACGGCCCGGGCAGACCAGGACGCTCCGCAGCCCGCGACCCACGTCATCAATCTCTGCGGCGGGCTCGATTACCTCGGGATCGGCTATTACGTCTCGCTGCTGGCACAGGCGCGCGGACAGAAAGCCCTGCCGTCGGTGGAAACGCTCAACCAGCTGTCGCGCAAGTCACTGATCGACATGGAACTGGGCAGCATCCGTGTGCTGCTTGAGGAGCTGACGCGCAAGAGCGCCCTGCCCGCCCCGCAGACAGTCCCCCACGAGACCGGCAAGCATGCGCATCTCGACCTGCTGCTGACCTTCGGTGAGAGCGATGACCCTGCACTGGCACGTCTCGGTCGCAAGCTGTTCGAGCGACTGCCCTGCCCGTTGCTCGAGGTACGACTCGAGGCGCGTGGCGAGCGCTGGACCCTCAGGCGAGTGCGCCCGCAATCCTTGAACCATCTGGCGGAAACGGACGAGGATCGCTTTGCCCAGGCGCTCAACCGCCATTCACGCAAGGTCTGGCGCACCCCGAAGGCTCGCCGCCACTACCGTTTCGACCTGGCGATGCTGGTGGACCCGAATGAGGCACTGCCACCGTCCAATCGTACGGCGCTCAAGCACTTCATCCGCGAGGGACGCCGCCTGGGCATCGATGTCAGTCTGATCACCAAGCGTGACGAGGGACGTCTGGCCGAATTCGATGGGCTGTTCATCCGCGAGACCACAAGCCTGGACCACCATACCTACCGCATGGCCAAGCGAGCCGAACACGAAGGGCTGGTGGTGATCGACGACAGTCAGTCGATTCTGCGCTGTACCAACAAGGTCTTCCTGCATGAGCTCCTGAAGGCTCGCGGCCTCAGCGCCCCACAGGGACGCCTGATTCATCGCGGCGAACTGCGCCAGCTGGCCGAACGCGGACAGCACATGCGCTATCCGCTGGTGATGAAGGTGCCGGATGGTGCCTTCTCGCGCGGTATCGTCAAGATTGACGGGCCGGAGACACTGGTGCGTGAAGCCGAGCGACTGTTCCATGACTCCGCTCTGCTGCTGCTGCAGGAATGGCTGCCGACCGAGTTCGACTGGCGTATCGGCGTGCTCGACGGCAAGGTGCTGTTCGCCAGCCGTTACTACATGGCGCGTGGCCATTGGCAGATCTATGACCACAGCGGCGCCCGCACCCGCTCCGGCGGCTTTGCCACCGTTGACCCGAGTGACGTGCCCCCCGCCGTGATCAAGGCGGCACTCAAGGCGACACGCCTGATCGGTGATGGACTCTATGGAGTTGACCTCAAGCAACTGGAGGATCGCGTGGTGGTCATCGAGGTCAATGACAACCCCAATCTGGATGCGGGGGTCGAGGATGTCGTGCTGGGACGCGAGCTCTACCACCGAGTGATGCAGGTCTTCCTGGAGCGCATGCAGGCGCGCCGCCAGCCCGTGCTCGGCTGAATCCCCCGGCTGAATCCGCTGGCTGAACCAGTCGGGCCGGCATCTTTCTTCGATATCCCCAGGCCATACGACAACGCCCGCACTCCTGGAAGGGAGCGCGGGCGTTGTCATCCTCATTAGCTTTGAGCTTATTCTTCAACACGGGACGACGTCATTCGCCGAGCTGGACCTCGACCTCATACCCCGTGAACTTGCGCAGATTGATCACCCCGCTGTCGAGGATCAGATACTGACCCTTGAGCCCTTCGAGAACGCCTTCCACCACGGGTGTCTTGTCGAAGTTGAACGAGGTGACCTTGGTCGGCGCGGTACGCACCGGAAACTCGAAGGCCAATGCCGTGGTATCCAGTACCCGGATGGCGTCTTCACCGCAATGCGCCTGCAGCGCCGCCAGACCCTCGGCCATCTGCTCGAGCAGTGCATCACGCTCGGCTTCCAGATCCAGCTCGGCCACATCGCCCTTGAGCATCGCGCGCCAGTTGGTGCGGTCATTGAGTGCCTGCTTGAACAGCACCTCGACCAGCCCTGACTGCAAACGATTGGAGACCTCGACGATGGGCAAGGCCTGGATGGCACCCTGATCGAACCAGCGCGTCGGCATCTGGGTCTTGCGGGTGATACCGACCTTGAGGCCGGAGGAGTTGGCCAGGTAGACGATGTGCGGCTGGAAGCAATGTTCCTCACCCCACTGAGGATCACGACAGGTTCCTTCGGCGAAGTGACAGGTCTCCGGCTTCATGATGCAGCCATCGCACTGTGGCAGCTTGCGAAAGCAGGGATAGCAATGCCCCTGTGCGAAGCTCTTCTTGGTCTTGCGTCCGCAATGGCTGCAGTGGATCTGACCGGTGAAGTCCAGGCGTACCTTGTGGCCAATATAGGCGTTCAGCGGCTGGGTGATCTCGCCCAGTCGCAGGCCATAGCTGGCCGCCAGCGGCTCACGCGAGCCTGACTGCGCATCTGCCGAGGTATCGATCGCAAGCGCCTCACCGGCAGGCACGATGGACATCTTGCGGATGTCCCCTCTCAGGGTCACCGACTCCACGGCTGGCTGAGGTGCGCCATCGACGTCCAGTGCATCATCCAGTGTCAGTTGACCCACTTGATCTGCTCCGGCTCATCGCGTGAAGCAGTGTCGTCACCGTCACGTGGACCGCAGGTACCGTTGTCGATGAAGCCGACACGTGACTCGGCAGGCACGTTGTTGTGGACCTCGTACTTGATGACGGCCTCCATGCACAGCTCGACCTGCTCCGAGGTCAGCACCCGGCCGTCCGGCCATTTGCGCAGCTGCATGGACTGCTTGAGGCTCTCGTAGATGGCCGGGGTCATCTGTTCGACCATCCCGTCGAAAGTCATGTCACTCATGGGGGTTCTCCTGATGCTGGAGCACGGCGCGGGGGCAGCGCCACGCGGGCAACGTGACGCCACGCCGTGCAAAATGCGCCCATTCTATCATTGTCATCCGCCTGGCTGTCATGACGTGGCGCCCGGCGCGCGGCGCGGCAGCACGAATCCCAGCACCAGCCCTGCCAGCAGCCCACCGAGATGCGCCTCATTGGCGATGGCCCCAAGGCCGATGGCACTCGATAACGGTGTCATGCACAGCACCAGATAGATCAACATGAAGATCATCAGCGAGCGCTGCATCTGATAGCCCAGCATCGGCCGTCGACGAGCCGCGATGAAGACATAGCCGATCACGGCGAAATCGATTCCCGAGAGCCCACCGAACAGCACACTGCCGGTGGCGTACTGCGCCAGGTTGGCAGCCACCCCGCTCACCAACACCACCAGCGCGAAGCGCCAGGCGCCATCGATGGCCTCGATCTGGCGCCCGAACACCCATAGCCACAGCAGATTGAAGACCAGATGCAGAATGCCGAAATGCATCAAGGAAGGTGACCACAGCCGCCACCACTCCCCCGCCAGTGTCGTGGACAACGGCGCCGGTGCAATGTGCTGACTGCCCACCAGCTCAAAGGGCACGATGGCCAGCCATTCGAACACCGCCGCCTGACCCAGCACGTACTGACACAGTACCGTGAGGCAACAGGCGAGCCCGACCAGCCATGTCAGCGGGGTCTGTCTGACGAGCTGCCAGAGACCGCCCGATGAACCGCTTGAGAAACCCGACGCCTCCGCAGCCTCATCGCGCAGCGGCTCTCCGCGTGAGTGGCGCTCCAGCATCGCGATCACGCGGGGGAGCTGCTCGGGGTCCGCCAGCCACAGCATCTGACGCACCGCTTCCCCGTCAGGGGTCGAGACGCGCTCGGAGGTGATCTGGTGGCCGATCTTCTCCGCCCACAGCGCCTGACGCAGTGCGAGCGTATCGAAGGAGTCGTCTAGAGTCAGAACCTGGAACATGCAGTGTCCTTGCAGTGACAAGTCAGCGTGATGGCATCTCTCGACAGTAGCCCGACGTCGAGAGCGCCGATGGGCGGTCGGTGGCAGATCCAGCTGATGCCACTCTGGATAGGGACTTGTCTGGAGAGCCGCGATGGCGGCGATGACAAACTGACAGGCATAAAAAAAGTCCGGTGGGGGGCACCGGACTGAGCAAGGGATCATTCAAGGGAACACTTACTCTGAGTCCGGGATGGCGCTTTGGTTCACTGGCTGCTTATTGAAAAAAACAATGGCAATGAGAAAGGACCGGTAGATATGACTATGGCCCAGCACGCTATCCCCTCATCTCACCGCGCCCCGACAACTCCTCGGCCGGCAACTCTTCCGGCAGTGGACGACTCGAGGGTTCGCGCGGCACCGGCACCCAGACGAAATTGGCTGCATCCAGCGTCGCTTCGCCACTGAAGCGATAGGCGACCAGGCGACCGCACTTGACGGCGCTGTAATCGAGACAGGCGATATTGGTCGCCGGGAGCGCAGGCACGCCTTCACACCAGTAATGCCCCAGGAACAATGGCAATTGCTCTGGTCCGTAATACGGCAATTTCTCGAGCTCGCCCTCGCTCAACCAGCGCGACTCCAGCTCTCCCGGCAGATTGTCGGGCTGGAACACCACATCGCCATAGGTGCGAGGCTCCCGCGCCCAGAAATGCGCCCGGAAACTGCGGCGCGTGAAGCCATCTCCCGAGTGAATCTCGACGCCCTCCGGCAAGCGCAGACTGGTCCCCCGAGTCAGGCGATCCAGCACCCGATAGGCAAAGCTCGAGGGGTCGACGGAGTCCTGCAGGAAGGCTTCATCGATGCAGCCATCCGGAAAGCGCGCCAGAAACGGACGCACCAGCGCTTCATCCCAACAGGCGTGGACCACGCGCAGACCACTCTTGCCCTCTCCCAGCGACGGCAGTTCAAGACACAGTGGCATGCGCATAAACCAGCTCAATGCGTCATCCCACTCATCGGGATGATGCTGATACTGATCGAGCGTCTCGCGAATGATGCGATTGTGCCGCGAGGTATGCGGGCGCAGAAAATCACGGTGATCGCCACTCTCCCGCAGGCGTGCACGCCGACAATAGGCCAGCGCGTTGTATTCATGGTTGCCCATCACGATCAACGCCTCACCGGCTTCCACCATCCGGCTGGCCAACTGGACGGCCAGTCGGATACGAGGCCCACGATCGATGATGTCACCAAGAAAGATCACCTTGCGCGTGGCATGACGATACACGCCATCCTTCAGGTGATAGCCGAGCTTCTCCAGCAGCGCCGCCAGCGTGGCGCCACAGCCGTGCACATCACCGATCAGATCATAGCCATCCCGTGGCGCCACGAATGCGTTCATGCTGCTTGCCTTGATGTCATTCGCCGAGGCGGTTGCTCCAGCCGAGCTTGGTGCGACAGATCTCGAAATAGTTGTGCTCCAGCGGATGGATCAGCGTCAGACGTTCGCGCTTGCGACGAATCTTGAGCACATCGCCGGGCTTGGCCACGACCTGAGTCTGGCCATCGCAGCTGATGTGGGGATAGGTCGTGTTGCTGGCGCTGATGTGCAGGAGTATCTCGCTGGCCGCGTCGATCACGATCGGACGACTGGACAGCGTATGCGGGAACATCGGCACCAGCGTGATGGCCTCCAGGCGCGGGTGGACGATCGGCCCGCCGCCGGAGAGCGCATAGGCAGTCGAGCCGGTCGGAGTGGCCACGATCAAGCCATCGGAGCGCTGGGAATAGACGAACTGGCCATCGATGAACAGCTCGAACTCGATCATCCGCGCCGCCTTGCCAGGGTGTAGCACGACATCGTTGAGGCCGTCCGCCGCGCCTATCTTCTCGCCGTCCCGAAAGACTTCCGCCTCCAGCAGGAACCGCTGCTCACTGAGGTAGTCACCCTCGAGCACCTCGGCGACCTTTTCCTCCAGCTCATCTGGACGGATGTCGGTGAGAAAGCCCAGACGGCCGCGATTGACGCCCAGTACCGGCGTGCCACTGCGACACAATGCACGCGCCGCGCCCAGCAGGCTTCCATCACCGCCCACCACGATCACCAGATCACAGCGCTCGCCCATCTGACGACGGCTCGCCACCTCAAGGCCATGGTCAAGCAACAGCGTCGCCGTGCGCTCCTCGATGATCATCGCCAGCTGGCGAGCCTCAAGAAAGCGAATCAAGCGCTTGAGCGTGTCCACTACCTGAGCACTGCCCAGTCGACCAATCACGCCGATCGTATTGAATTGCTGCTTCATCACGCCTCCCGGGCTGTCATGCAGAACATTATGCGGACTCCCTTGACCAGCGGCAATGCACCTGCATTTTCCGTTGCTGCATCAAGCCACTACCCACCCTTGGCGATATCAGCACATCCAATTGCCTGAATGGCGCGTTAGTTCAGGCATATCGCAAGACATTGTCCCGGTCCACGCCCGCGTGTGACAGACAGCGACTCAACGGGACCGGACCAGCACGCCATGCTCTGCATGTCTCGCCATCAAATCACCTTCATGCCTCCTCGACGTGCACCATCAATGTCACAGCCGAGAGGTTCACACGACTCTGGAGCTCTCTCCATGTCACTTGCCAACCTCTCATGGGGCGACTACCGTCAGCTGAACGATGGATTCCCAGCCAATGGAGTCGGGCCCCCGATGCCAGCACACACGACACCCGTCAGTTCGCAAGACCCGGACGACTTTGACCACGCCAGTGCCATAGAGGCCTGTGCGCTCGGTGATGAAACCGCCTTTCGTCGCCTCTATGACCTTGAGTCCGGCCGCATGCTGGCACTTGCCATGCGCCTGCTCGGCAGCCGGGATCAGGCCGAGGACGCCGTCCACGATGCCTTCATCAAGCTGTGGTCCAATGCCGGCCAATATCGCCGTGAACTCGGCAATGGCCGCGCCTGGCTGTTCACCATCCTGCGCTATCGTGCATTGGATCAGCTGCGGGCCCAGGGACGGACGCCCCGCGGTGACAGCGAGGCGCTCGACAGCCTCGCCGACTTGCTCGCCAACCCGGAAGCGGCAGCACACGACAGTCAGACAGCCCATCAGCTGAGCGATTGTCTGGGTGAGCTGGAAGCCCCACGACGCGAACCCATTCTGCTGGCATTCTTCAAGGGCCTGACCCACGAGCAGATCGCCGAAAAACTCAGCGCCCCGCTCGGCACCATCAAGGGTCGCATCCGTGCCGGACTCAAGCGACTGCAGGAGTGCCTGTCACGATGAACCATTCCCCGATCCCCGAATCTCCACAAGAGCAGAATCTGTTGCTGGGTGAACACACCCTGGGCCTGCTGGACCCCGAACGTGAAGCCGAGGTGCGCGCCTGGATAGAACGTGACGATGAGGCCGCCCGCATGGCACTTCGCTGGCAGCAGCACTGGCTGAGCGTCAGTGATCGCCTGCCGCCGGAACCGGCCTCCGATTCGCTGTGGAAACGCATCGATGCCAGCCTGACGCGCCTCAAGCAGACTCCGACGCCAGCCAATGACACGGGTGGCGCTCCTGCTCCGCAAGCCCCCTGGCTGTGGCGCTGGCTGGGAGGCGGGCTGGGTCTGGGGCTGGGCGCCGGACTCGCCCTTGCTCTGGCGATGCAGGTGGGACCCTTCGCGCCTCAATCACCACAAGAGGGCACCCCGCCAGTGGCGACCGAAGTGCCCGAGTCATCCGCGCAGCGCATGGTCGCGGTGCTGCAGACTCTCGAGGACCCTGCCACGCCGACCTGGGTCGCCAGTGTCACGGCCGATGGCGGACTTCAGCTGACACCCAAGGTCAGTATCGAGCGTCCGACGGATCGCGCCATCGAACTCTGGACCCTGACCGATCCAGCGGAGGGCCCGCGTTCGCTGGGTCTGGTGGACCCGGTGGCAGGTATCGAGTTGAGCGCCGAACAGATCGGCCGCATGAGTCCGGGCCAGTTGCTCGAGATGACACTGGAGCCCAGCGGTGGTTCGCCGACCGGCAAACCGACCGGCAAGGTGCTGGCCATCGGCCGCCTGGTCAACCTGGGACAGATCGACAGCTGACGGGAGCGCTCTCTGCCCAGGCTCGCCCGCCCTGCCACGCCATGCCTTCTCATCAGAGGCTCGCCGTGCAGGGCGGGAGGCGCCATGCTCTCGGAGGCCCCCCAGGCCATGGGGAGCATGGTCAGCGCAAAGGCAACATCAGCGCCAGACACGAACGCCAGACACGAAGAAGCCCCGCCATGGCGGGGCTTCTTCGTGTCTGGTCAACCGTCTCTTCAGCAGATGCTCAAGGAAAGTGTCAACTCAGCTCTCGGTACGCTCGAGCCAGGATTCGACGGTTTCGGCACCGTGCTCTTCCTTCCACTCTTTCAGCTGCTTGTGATTGCCACCACGGGTCTCGATCACTTCACCGGTATTCGGGTTCTTGTAGACCTTCAGCTTGCGCTTGCGACGAACGCCGCCAGCCTTGGTTTCCGCGCTCGCGGCAGCTGCCGGCGTCTGGCTGGCTTTCGGATCCAGCAGGCCAATCACGTCGCGAGTGGACTTGCCGTATTCACTCATCAGGGAATCAAGCTTGTCCTTGAATTCCAGCTCATTCTTCAGGCGATCATCGTTGCGCAGGCTTTCCAGTTGCTCTTGAAGTTTCTTGAGCTCTTGTTCTTTCTGCATGAAATCGGTCAACAGGGACATGGGGTTCTCCAAGGGTATCGGGACAGTCAGGAATTCACTTCCGGAAACAGGTGCTGCGAAAGAATTCGCCGATCAACAAATAACAGCTGCTTCCTGGATTTGGCTCACGCAGGGACTTGGGACAGTAAGACCCTACAGAAGCTGAAGGGATTATAGACCAAGCATGTCCACGCCGTGAAGCACTAATCAACTAACGACAAGTTAATCAAGCGCTCTCTGGAATGCAATAGCTGGCACTCGAAAAGATATGTGAATTCAAAATAGTCTCTGCCTGCAAATATCGTTAATTAGAATCGACATGAGCCTAGAGTCCCTATATGGCGGGCGTCAGCGGCCGTCAGGCGGTATTGTAGAATCACATCGACATCACAGGCAGGTAAATTCTCTCGCTGGCAAGCCGCAGCTTTCATGAAGTATTCATATTGTGACTTTTTCAGTAGCTCTTTCATCACACATCATCACTCCGAGTCCCTCTTGTTCTTGAGCGTATCCTCAAAAGCATGCAGACACTGAGGAAAGTAAACCTTCGCTTCAGCTCCACCAATCCCCCAGCACTATTTTCGCCGGCAATATTAGAGACATCACCCCCTCCAGAAAGTGACACTTCACAAATCATGTCAACCTGATAAAGTGGTCAAGGTTAACAAAGAGATTCAATTGCCGTCAGCGTCGATGGAGAACATCATGTCCTACCCCCAGACCGCCTCACATGCCGATCAGCCACAAGCGCTTTGGCATCCGTATACGCAGATGCACGCGATGCCTGCCCCGCTTGAGGTCGTGGGCGGAGTCGGGCCGCGCATGACACTGAGTGACGGCGAGACCCTGCTGGACGCAACCTGCTCCTGGTGGTGCATGATCCATGGCTATGGCCATCCTCGACTCGTCTCCGCGATTCAGCAGCAAGCGGCTCAATTGTGTCATGTGATGCTCGGGGGTATTCGGCACCAACCGGCAGTGGCGCTGGCCGAGGCACTGGTGCGCATCACCCCGGAGGGGCTGAACCACGTGTTCTTCTCGGACAGTGGCTCCGTCGGCATGGAAGTCGCCATGAAGATGGCAGTGCAATACCAGCAACAGCGTCAGGATCGTGATGACACTCGCGGGCGGACGCGAATGCTGTCGTTGATGAAGGCCTACCACGGGGACACGGCAGGCTGCATGGCGGTCTGCGACCCGGAAGAGGGCATGCACTCACTGTTTGCCGACTTCCTGCCCAGACATCATTTCGCGCCGGCACCGACGGCGGGATTCACGGCGCCATATGAAGAGGTCCTCGGTGACATCGCAGCGCTGCGCAGAGAGCTCGAGACGCATGATGACATCGCCGCCCTGCTGATGGAGCCGCTGCTCCAGGCTGCCGGCGGTCTCAACATGTACTCGCCTCACTACCTGAAAGCGGCACGTGATTTATGTGACGAGTTCGGTGTGGTGTTGATCTTCGATGAGGTCGCGACAGGATTCGGACGTACTGGAAAACTGTTTGCCTGTGAGCATGCAGATGTGACGCCCGATATCATGGTGCTGTCAAAAGGACTGACGGGAGGGTATCTGGGACATGCTGCCACCCTCGCCCAGAGCCATATCTTTCATGCCTTCGATGGCAAGGATGCCAATACTGCCTTCATGCATGGCCCGACGTTCATGGGCAACCCATTGGCTTGCCGAGTGGCACTGGAAAGCCTCAAGGTTTTCGAGGAAGACGATTATCTCGGCAAGATCGCCAGCCTCAATCAGGTACTACGAGAGGAACTCGCGGATTTCTCACATCCCGCCATTGGCGACATACGCGTATTGGGAGCCACTGCCGTGATAGAAGTTCACGATGCAGCAAGTCTTGAAGGGGCTCAGGCTCACGCTCGTCAGCAAGGGGTCTGGTTGCGACCGTTCGGCCGCTGGCTCTATACCATGCCGGCATATATCACCTCACACGACGACTTGCGCAAGATCACGCATGCCATGAAGAGCCACTTTACCGACAATCTCTGAGGCAAGACGTCAGGACAGGGATCTGCTCGGCTGCCTGTCGGCTGACGGGGAGTGACTGAGAGTGACGATCGCCCTCATCACTCCCCTCTTCTTCCTTCACTCTTCTCTCAACTCCTATCTTCTCTCTTCTCTCAACGCCGAGATTCGAGGCCCATCTCCCGGCAGGGGAATGCGGTCGGAAGCGCTCAATCTCCCCATAGACGCCGCTCGAGGCGCGCATGTGCATCTGCCGTCAGCATCCCGCCCTTCATCAGTTTCTTGAGAAAATGACGATAGCGGCGGGCGATCTTGCGGCGCGCCAACCAGGCGATACCGGTGGCGAGGGGGATGAAGTCCGGATTGGAGATGCCATCGATCAACCACAGGCGCGGGGATTGATGCTCGCGAAACTGGACCACGATGTTGCGATCATTGAGGTCGGACGGTATCAGCCAACGCTTGTCGAGATAGCGATAGAGGTTGGCCAGCTCATCCATCAATGCCTCCTCCCCCACCCGCTCGGGAGTTTCATGACAGACCTCTCGCAGACGGCGCGAGGTCGTGCCGTCATCGTCGAGTATCAGGTCGAAGACCAGCCCGAGGCCCTCTCGGGTCGCCACGCTGCCATGATAGGCAGGCACGTAGGACCAGTCGTGCACACCTCGCCTCACGAGCCCTTCGAAGTAGCGCTGCTCGCGCTGATTCTGGCGGCTTCCTTTGTCGGGATAGCGCGGTACCTTGATGCAGCGCCGAGGATCACGGGGGTCCTGATAGACACGGCGATCATTGCCCATGCCGATGACACGGGCATTTTCAAGCTCCAGCATGCGCTCTCCTGTTGAATAACGCCTGCGACTGCAGCCGCCGGGCAGCGTGGCATTCTACAAAAAGCCCTTCCCTTGCGCCAACCGTGCCGCCGGCGGCCGCGTTCCATGAGGTCATTCATCGGCCATTCAGCTTGGGACCTCGCTCTGGTATGATAACGCGCCGTTTTCTGGCAGTTTCAGGACGAAACCGCCTGACGTAAGCGATCAGCACGACTTGCGAGGTATTGCCCGGGATCGGGTGGCCGCGCACACCTGCAACCCCCCGCTCCATTGGCACATCTCCCTTAATGAGGTACTCGCATGAATGCGGTAATACTGGCCGTTCTGGTCATGGTCGGCCTGTCACTGGCCCGAGTCTCGGTCGTCTTCGCTCTGGTGGCCGGCGCCTTGGTCGGCGGCCTGTTCAGTGGCCTGTCTCTGACTGACACTCTCGGCGCCTTCAACGACGGCGTCGGCGGTGGTGCCAAGGTCGCCCTGGCCTATGCCACGCTCGGTGCCTTTGCCGTGGCCCTGTCTCGCTCCGGCCTGCCGGATCTTCTTGCCGCACGCCTGATCGGCATGCTCAATGGGGAGAGCACCCCTCGCCGTCAGACCGCCATCAAGTACGGCTTGCTGGGCAGCGTGACATTGGTGGCGATCTCGTCCCAGAACCTGATCCCTGTCCACATCGCCTTCATTCCGATCCTGATTCCGCCACTGCTGGTGGCCATGAACCGCCTGCGCCTGGATCGCCGCGCTGTCGCCTGTGCCCTGACCTTTGGCCTGACGGCTCCCTACATGCTGCTGCCGGTGGGCTTCGGTTCCATCTTCCTCAATGACATCCTGCTGGCCAACATCAATGAAGCGGGCCAGGCAATGGGGCTGGAAGTCACCCGCGGCATGGTGCCGATGGCGATGGCCATTCCGGTAGGCGGCATGTTCCTGGGACTGCTGACTGCGGTCTTCGTCTCCTATCGCAAGCCGCGTGACTACGCCAATCGCGAGATCAAGTCGACCAATGTCCCGCACCATACTCCAGTGCACGCACCATCCCGCAGCGGCCTGATCATGGCTGGGGTCGCCATCATCGCCGCCCTGGGCATCCAGCTCTATTCCGGCTCGATGATCCTGGGCGGCCTGGTCGGCTTCGCCATTCTTTCCCTGGGTGGCCTGTTCAAGTGGAACGAAGCCGACGACCTGTTCACCTCCGGCATGCGCATGATGGCACTGATCGGCTTCATCATGATCTCGGCAGCCGGCTTCGCCTCCGTCATGAAAGCTACGGGTGATATCCAGACCCTGGTGGATGCCTCCTTCCACATCATCGGAGACAACAAGCCGTTGGCCGCGCTCGTCATGCTGATGGTCGGACTCTTCATCACGCTGGGCATCGGCTCCAGCTTTTCCACCATCCCGATCATCGCGGCGATCTATGTCCCGCTGGCCCTGCAGTTCGGCTTTTCCCCCCTGGCGACCGTCGCCCTGATCGGCACCGCGGCCGCACTGGGCGATGCTGGCTCCCCCGCCTCTGACTCCACACTCGGCCCGACGGCAGGCCTGAATGTCGATCAACAGCATGATCATATCTGGGACAGCGTGGTGCCGACCTTCATCCACTACAACATCCCGCTGATCGTCTTCGGCTGGGTGGCGGCGATGACGCTGTAATCCGCCGGCCAGGGTAGCCTGGCAACGGCAACAGGAAATACGACAACGCCCGGCAGGCATCACGTCTGCCGGGCGTTGTCGTCTCTGGGCGAAGAATGAGGCGACACGCCGCCTGATACTGGACAGCCATCCAGTCTTTTAGGATGATGCGCGAATGCGCAAGATCCTTCATGCTGACTGCGATTGTTTCTACGCCGCCGTCGAGATGCTTCGTCACCCAGAGTGGCGCGAGGTGCCCATCGCCATCGGTGGCCGCACCGAGCAACGTGGCGTGATCGCCACCTGCAATTATCCGGCTCGCGCCTTCGGCGTCCGCTCTGCGATGTCCACAGCGCGCGCCCTGCGCCTGTGTCCGCAACTGATACTCGTCCCCCCCGACTTCGAGCGCTACCGTGCCGTCTCGCAGGAGATCCAGGCACTGTTTCACGAACTGACACCACTGGTGGAACCTCTATCGCTGGACGAAGCCTACCTGGACGTCAGCGACATCGAGGAATTTCAGGGAAGCGCGACCTGGATGGCGCGCTGGCTGAAGGAAGAAGCCCTGAAGCGCACCGGGATCACGCTGTCGATCGGCGTGGCCGCCAACAAGTTCCTGGCCAAGATCGCGAGTGATTGGGAGAAACCCGATGGCCTGACGGTGATCACGCCAGAGTCCAGCGACGCCTTCATTCGTAAGCTGCCCGTCGGCAAGCTGCATGGCGTCGGCCCGGCCACGCTGGCCCGCCTCAATCGGCTGGAGATTAGCACCTGCGATGACATCCGCACGACACCACTGACCACACTGGTCGAACACTTCGGCAAATTCGGACATCGCCTGCATGAACTCTCTCATGGCATTGATGACCGCCCCGTCAAGGTCGAGAGAGAGCGAAAGTCCATCAGTGTCGAACGCACTTTCGATCAGGATCTTCCGGATCTCTCCGCCTGCCTCGCCAAGCTTCCCATGCTGATGGAGCGCCTCGGGGAGCGTCACGCACGCCAGGAACAGCCGGTGCTGGCCAAGCAGTTCGTCAAGGTACGCTTCAACGACTTCACCAGCACCACGCTGGAAAGCCTCCTCCCCGCCTCCACCCTCTCATTGCCGGACACCAGGAGTTTCGCACTGCTGATGGAGCAAGCCTGGCAACGTGGCCATCGACCGGTGCGCCTGCTGGGAGTCGGTGTCCGACTCAAGGCCCACGAAGAGACGCAACAGCTGGGGCTGTTCTGAGAGGGTGCCGAGTGATGGGTGTAAACATCTTGGACAGGAGAGGGTGAGCTTACTTAACACCACCTGCAACGGCATCGTTTTCCCGATGAGTCTCGCCCTCCTCCTCCCAATTACCCCAGAGCGCCGAGGGTGAGCGTAGCCGTATTTCCAATGGCAAGCCCTCCACATCGTGTTGAACATCGATTTTCTCAAGCGGTTTCAACCTTACTTCCAGCATTGCCTGATGACCGTCGAAAGGGCCCGCCAATTGAGAGGGAAGCTTCTGCGTCAGTTCCGGTGGCGCTACGATGCGAGCCAATATACTTCGCCCATCTGCAAAATGTGCTTCAGCAACCCGCCCTACGGCGACCTTGCCAACATACTTGGGTGAGAAATAAGCATGGAACTCGGGTGAGTTGGCTGGCACCAGGACTCCCAGAGGATCTCCTGCACTGACTCGCTGGCCGGCCTGGACATAGGTCTTGGCCAACAGACCATCTTGCGAGGCATCGATCCTCAACTCATGGATCATCGCTTCCAGCTGAGCAAGCTCCCGTGTCAGATTCTGACGTCGCTGGACGATAGGACCCACCAGCTCGGCACGCAACTTCTCACGTTGCTGCAACAAGAGGTTCTCTTCAGCCTCGGAAAGCTGATCACGAGCATTTGAACGCGCGACATGAATACTGGCCAGATCCGTCAGAGGCACTTCTCCCTGTCGTCGGAACGCTTCGAACTTGTCCGCCACCCCGGACTGGAACGTCAAGGACGACTGTGCATTGGCCACACGTCGCTGTGCCGTCTCTATCAATGACTCACTTTGTTCCTGGGCGCCTTGAGGAGGCAAGGTCGACAATATATCTTCAAGTGCATGTCGCTCGGCAGTGAGTGCCGGATCCTCAAGCTCGAACAGCCTCATATCGACGGACACCTTGTTACCCGCACGCTGGGGAACCTCAGTGACACGAGCATCGCGTGGACTGGTGATCACAAGAGGCTCATGAGTCAGCACTGCTGGCGCCACCAGCAACACACGATCACGTAATGCATACCAGCTGAAGGCGGCGATGGGGACCAGTACCAATGCCATCAAACCAAACCAACGCCAGCGCCCCCCGCCACGACGTGCCTTGGCGTAAGGCACCTTGAGCCCATCCTGCTGATCAGGACGACGGGATTTTTCGGGATCGAAACGAATATCCATCAGAAACGGTTTCCTCTTCGCAGGACCCACCAGGGTGCCATGCTGGTTTCTTCGTGGCTGCGACGCAGCATTTCATTGAGAATCGCGACCAGGGCCAATAGGCGCATGCTCAGCTGATATATCGGAAGTACCGGCAGCCAGATCATGTCGCGTAGCGCAAGTGACGGCACTCGGCTCACACATAGCAATCCCATCAATGCATACCAGGAGCACAAGGCAAGATAAATCAGATACAACAACACGCTGATCGCCACGGCATGCACCAGCGGCTGGGTGGCATACCACCACATGACATACCCTCCTATCAGGAAGGGTAATGCCACACTCTGGACAAGCCCGTAAGCCAAGGTGAACAAGGTTCCGGGCCATCCCATCAATCGGGGTCGGATGCCATGCCAGTGCTTGCGTAGATAAACAAAGTAGAGATCTCCCTCCCAACGCATGCGCTGACTGGCAAGGCCCGCCACCGTATCCGGGCCATCCGTGAAACCTATGGCGTCCGGAATGAAGGCAAGGCGCATGCAGGGATGACGACGCTGGTACTGCTTCAAGCGCAGGGTGAGATCGAGATCTTCCGCCGTGTGGGTATCCCAGCCACCGATCTGACGCAGAATATCCGTGCGAAAGATCCCGAAAGCCCCAGAGATATTGTTGATCAGGTTCCAACGAGCCAATCCAGTTCGCCCATACTCGATGGACAGCAGATATTCCAATGATTGAAGTCGGGTCATCAAGGACTTGGTTCGATTGCGAATTCGCAGATTACCCGCCGCAGCCAGCACATCGGGATCTTCGAACACCACCACACTGCGTGTGATCATGTCAGGGGCAAAACCTGTATCGCCATCCAGCGCATACACAAGCTCTCCCCGTGCCAATCCAAGCCCGGTATTGAGTGAAGAGACTCTGCCTCCCCGCTGCCATTTGGGGACAACACGCAATGTACGGTTAGTCACATCCTTGAAGGCAGCAGCCTGACGCCGTGCTGCCATCAAGGTAGCCTGATTGGCATTCGCACCATCAATCACCATGATGACTTCCACATGCCCAGGATAATCCTGATGCAGCAAGGTTTCGGCGCTCTCAGCTACACCCTCACCCTCGGAGTAGCACAGTACCAGGCAACTGACGGTGGGATAGCGGCAAGGAAGTACATCGGCATCACCCGATGCGTTTAGCCCACGTGCCTTCAGGTGCCCAACCATGCCGGTGATCACGATAGCCGCCAACGGTAGCTCAAAGAGAATCAACAGCGGCAGGATCGCTATGGCCACCCAGACGGATTGCAGCATTCCGTTGAGCACCCAATGCATTTCCCACACCACTTGAGAGATGAAGAAATTGAGGGCATTCATGCGAAGTACCTCATGCCATTTCCGATGGTGATCTGTAAGGCTTGCCTCCCAGCTCTGGCAACCACTCCGCTGCCTTGCCGACTTGGTGCTCACCCGGAAGTTCATGCATGTCGAGAGACAAGCCGGACTCACCCTCGGATTGTTCCAACTCCATGACGGAACGAATTCGCTGTGCCACATCGGTAAAGCGGGCACGCGGCGTGTGAGGCAGCAAAAATATCCACTGTCTCATCGAGTACTGACAGAAGAGGTCCGTGTCGCGCAGCAAGCTGCCAATGCGAAGGGCTAAGCGTTCAAGCAAGCCTTGCTCGCTCTCTCCATGTTGTGAGAGCACCATCAGCAGATGGTGATGAGAATGGCGACGCGCCAGCGGCACCAGAATATCCAGCATATTATGCAGCTCATGCGACTTCATTCGCAGACCCGAAGCCACTACTTTGACCTCCTCTGAAGCTGCAACTGCTTCCCGGCCAGCGGCACTCAATTGCAGCGAGGCAATTCGATGCTGAATAAGCTCGCCAGGTTGCTGGCTCTGTCCACAATCCAGGCATTGCGCTTCCACTTCACCCTCGACGATCCATAGATCGCATTTACCACAGGCCAAGGATTCAAGTGGGCGATCATAATCGACCCCGATATGGCGCAATCGAGTCCGACACTGAGGACAGCTGAGCTGCTCGGCCTTCACGAATCGATCCATTCGGTCTACATGGCCACAGGCAAAACAATGCAGGCCATCCAATGCCTTGAGATCCACCTCGCGACAGCGAGGACAAACATCAACATAATTGAGGTGCACACTTCGGCATTGACGGCAGTGGCGCGTCCGAGTGACCAGCACCCTCTCCTCCACCCATCTCCGCTGCTCGAATGACCTTAGTACCTCGCGCTGCGCATCGGGCTTCACTCCCCATGCCGTCAGCAGAGGCCAATGACACCCTGACGTCAGTTCTGGGGCGAGCGAGACCTCAAGGACATGATCTGGATACAGGGTCCACCAGCGCAACAATGCCTCGAAAGGCGCCTTGCTCCTGTTGAGACTCACCATGACATCACTTTCTCCTGAGGGGCCATGCTGCTGATACAGTCGCTTCAGGTCGATCTCCCGACGCCCAGGCCATTGATTTGCCAGAGCCCGGACACAGGGTGTATCAGCCCCTTCCACAAGAATAGGAACAAGTGCGCCTCTCACCGTCGACCTGATACGGGTAATCAGCTCATCGAGCCGGTGCAAACCCTCAGCGCCTTCGGTGACCGGAGTGATACGGATGGCAGACCAAGCATATTCCTCAATCCGCTGACTATCGTGATCCGAGAGAGAATTTTGCGTCGCATGCTGGTCTAGCGCGGCCAGCATGGTGTCCTGTTCAACAGGGTATTCATAGGAATGGGTCGCGGCACGACCGATAACAGCAATACGCATGAGAAGGCTTCCAGAGACGTTACGTACTTCCAAGAGGCAGAGGCATGAATGTCGGCGCTTGTACAACGCATGAAGCACACCATCGGAATCGACTCATTCGGACTGACCAGATACACCAAAGTTCAGGTGGCAGATAGTGTCGACATGACTCGATTAGCAATATCAACCCTATGTAAACCTTAGTGACATATCTTTTTATGATGTTTTTGGATTAGATTGCTAGCACTAAAGGCTATGCCTGATAGCGTAATGCGCTTGAATAGAAAGGGGATCATTCGTTGGCTCAATAGCCGACAGGAGGCGACAGGCATAAAAAAAGCCAGTCACAAGGACTGGCTTGTCCGGTCATCGATACCCCAAGGGTATCGCCGGAAGGGTCGTGAAACCCGCTCAAGGAACCATCGCAACCTGCAATGCAGGCAGGAAGCGAGAGTGGGCGAACAGCTCTGCGCATTGAACGACGCAGCCACTCTCGGCAAACGCCTGCGGGGAGCATGAGATGCTCGACCCGCAGGTGTCAGGAAGGAATGCCCAGATTCATCGATGATGATGACAGTCCATCCGCTTCAACTGTCAGCATCATATCTTTTAGCCCGCAAACTAAAAAGCCGATCCACAGCAACAGTCCCATGCCACAACGGCACCGGATCAACGCTGACTCAATGGCAACCGTTGGATGCACTGGTTGGATCACTGGACGGGCGATGGGCGCTAGGATGAGGCGGGTTGTTGCCCCCGGACAGCAGCCGCTGGATATCCGCCGCCGCCATGGGCTTGTAGAAGTAGTATCCCTGAATGAGATCACAGCGCATTTCGCGCAACAGCTCGAGTTGCTGGATATTCTCCACCCCCTCGGCCACCACCTCCAGCCCCAGTCGATGCCCGAGGAAGACCGTCGCTTCCATGATGGCGCGATCCTTGGGTTCCTGAGCACATTCGATCACGAAGGAGCGATCGATCTTGAGCGCCGTCACCGGCAGCATCTTGAGGTAGCTCATCGAGGAGTAGCCGGTCCCGAAATCATCGATCGCGATCTTGTAGCCTCTGTCGTGCAGGGCACGCAGGCTATCGCGCACCTTGACGTCAGCATCGATCAATACGTTCTCGGTCAGTTCGATGCCGATGTCCCGTGGCGTCAGGCCATATTCCGCCACGCATGCCTCAAGACGCTGGAAGACGTCGCTGTTGATCGCCTGACGCCCGGAGATATTGATATCGATCCGATAGCCCTTGATCCCCATGGCATGCCACTCGGCCTGCTGGCGACATGCCTGGCGAATCACCCAGTCACCCAGGCGCTCGATCAGATTGGTGCGCTCTGCCACCTTGATGAAGTCAGTCGGGGGAATGGGCCCCTCGGGCGCATGCCAGCGCATCAGCGCCTCTACCGACTCGATACGCTCACTGCGCGCCGCGACCTGAGGCTGGAAGTGGAGGAACAGCTCGCCACCCCCATCCTCGCTCAGCAGCGTCTGAAGGCGCCCCGCCAGATGATGCTGATGCAGCATGGCATCGCGCACTTCCTGGTTGAAGAACTGATATCCATCACGCCCGGCCTGCTTCGCTCGGTGCTTGGCGACGTCCGCATTGCGCACCAGTTCCGGCGCATCATTGCCATTCTCGGGATAGAGGCTGACGCCGATGCTCAGACGCAGCAACAACTCACGCCCTTCTATCTGGAAGGGGCGCTGGAAATCTTCGCGGATCCGCTGCACGACCGACAAGGCATCACTTTCATAATCCAGGCGCGGCATCGCCATGACGAATTCATCGCCGCCGAAACGTGACAGTAGATCCTGACTCCGCTGGAACCCCTGCAAGCGCGACGCGACACTGCGAATCACGAGGTCCCCCATCTCATAGCCCTGGGTATCGTTGATCTCGGTGAAGTGGTCGATATCCAGAAACAGCACCATCAAGGTATCGCCGTGACGCTGACACTCCCCGAGCATGTTCTCGAGCTCACTCTCGAACGTCTGCCGATTGGGCAGTTCGGTCAGCGGATCGAATCGCGTCATGTAGTCCAGCTCACGCTGCACCTTGCGCTCGCCCGCCAGATCGATGTCGATGCAGAACATCAATGGATTGTCCGACCGCTCACCCAACATGACGTGGTGAGAGAACACCGGCACCGGTGCGCCTGACTTGTGCTTCAGCTCAAGCTCGCTCGCCGGGATCTGGGTGCCGTGATTGACCCACGCGTGGTGGGCATCCACCACGATGTCCGCCATTTCATCCGGTATCAGCAAGGCTTCAAGACAACGCCCTCGAGCTTCCTGCTCGCTGAAACCATACAGTCGCTCGCTGGCCTCATTCCAATAGATCACTCGGCGCTGGCTGTCGTACCCCTGCACTGCCACACGTGGCAGGCTTTCCAGCAATTCGCGAAAGCGCTGGTCACTGGCAGGGAGTCCCATGCTGGCCGAGGGGCCAACAACACTAGTCTGCATGACCGCCTCCTGCGTGTGCTGTTGATATGCCATCTGACGATGACGAATCAGCATGATGCCCGCAGTTGCGCCAATAATCACCATCAGCAGCGCTGAAGGCCAGCGGCCGATGATGTCCTGCACTGCCACGACCCCCACCAGCAGGCCGATCGCGATGGCAGCGACCACTGTTCCAAAGAGCGCAATTCCAGTCGCTCTTCCGGTCTGACGAGACCCATCTGCCATGATCCAGGATACCTCCCCTACCATCTTGTCTACCGACCGGTGCTCGGCGGGGACACGCACGTTGCCTGAATCCGCTGAGTTATCGCGATATACATCACTGGAGCCAATAGCAGTCTAAGTGTCTGCCTCGCATAAACACAGTGCCAAACCCGCCGTGACACACGCCTCTTCTCAACGCTACCAGCACCTGCGTCACGCATTGCCCATGCCGTTTTTCGCCGAAAGGCGACAAAGAATACCGCTCATGACTGACATGATGCCAGGAGATCAGACCTCTAATACCCCTCCATCGCCCAGACGCCCATATTGATGATACTTACGCAAGATTAACGCTCTAAGCCGCGCGCTTGGTTTGACTCTCTCTCATGCATCTTCCCATTCTCCTCGACGTTGCGAACGCAACACCTTCCAACAGGCGCTAAATGCCGAAACATCGAGGAATTCTTGCATGAACATCGTAAACCGTGGTGTACGTCAGCTGGCCGATGCTTCCCGTAAACTCACTCTTGACCAGAGCGCTCTCAACGATCGCTACCCGGCAACGTCATCAGAGGATAGCGCTCTCTCGCTGCCCAGGATCTCTGAGTACTGGCCGACAAGCGTGCATGAGGAGCTGGCTCGTCAGCACTGGAGCAAGGCAACGATCACTCCACACATTGACTTGAACGCCTGGCAGGGTTTCCTTGACAACCTTCCCCGTGACCCTTACGTCAACACACGCTGGAAGCGCATGTCCTGGCTGCACCTGAATGACCAGATGGAAGTCGAAACCCTTGGCGAGTGCCCGATGGCACAGGGTGGACGCTTCAATGACGCTGCCAGCATGGCGGACCGCCTGAGATACTACGATCCGCTGGAAGCGGCGTTCACCGAGCGCGACGACGTGCGCGCCTTCGTCAAGGCCTGGGCCGACATGTGGGGCATCGGGCCGCGTGAGCCGATCCTGATGCAGATCACGGGTGTCCGCGGCGACGGCACCATCGACCCTCTCCAGGGACAAGGCATTCACGCCGATGGCTGCAAGTACTTGAGCATTCTGGTACTCAATCGCGAGAACGTCAGTGGTGCCATCAATACCCTCTACCGCGACAAGGCCGGCAGCGAGTTGCTGGCGACCACCGAGCTGGCACCGGGAGAGGTTCTGCACATCCATGATGACCAGCTGTTCCACAGCGTCAGCTCCATCACTCAGGATAACGCGGGCCAGCACTTCGAGCGGTTCATCATCATCATCAACTGCTCATTCATCGATGAGTTCCAGAACCGCATGCTGCGTCGTCACTTCCCGGGGGCAGTCCTGAACGACTGCGAGTGAAGCCATTCGACTCCACTGAGCAGACTGGCAACCTGGTGTCCGGGCATCGCCCGCACAACTGCCTCGACGACAGCTTTCCTCATCTCATCCTGGGGGATCGGTAGCTTCCGAGGCCTCCCCACCTGACCTGCACTCAAGCGTCGCAGCACGCTACCTGAGCACGACACGAGGAACCAGCCGGGCAACCGGCTGGCCTGGCGTGCCACTCCTGACTGGGCCGAAGGCCTCAGCCTGATCGTGACCTGCCCCCTCCTGCAACAGCCCCGCCAACGGCTTCCGCCTGCATGCCAAGCGCATCGGTTTCATTGTCCGCGCGCCATGTACAGGCGATATACTCGACTCATGACAGAGGCGTTGCCCACGATGCGCCTTCCACGACAGGAAATCCTCATGACGCTTGAATCGGGACTGACCTTCTTCCTTGCCATCTTCCTCTTCGGGATCACTCCCGGCCCCGGAATCCTCGCCCTGATGGCGCGTGGCATGAGCCAGGGAGGCAATGCCTGTGTCCCGATGGCCGTCGGCATGAGCCTCAGTGACGTCTGCTACATGCTGGCGGCCGTCTTCGGTCTCTCGGCACTGGCGACCCATTGGAGCGAGCTCTTTCTGGTCATCCGCCTGCTGGGGGCCGCCTATCTGATCTACCTGGGGTACAAGCTCTGGACCTGCCGGCCCAGCCTGGAAGACACGGAAATTCCCGACATGCGCGGAAGCTGGTGGCGTGGCTTCCTGCAAGGCTTCCTGATCTCGGCCTCCAACCCCAAGGTCATCCTGTTCTACATCGCCTTTCTGCCGACCTTCATGGACATCACCCGCCTGAGTGGTGGCGATATCGTGATCGCGGCCGCTCTCAATCTCAGTGCCTTGCTGATCGGGGTCGTCCCTGTCGGTTACGCCGCAGGCCGCATTCGTCGCCATCTGCGCTCGACGCGAGCCGTCAGACGCCTCAACCGCAGTGCTGCCAGCCTGATGATCGGTGCCGGCAGCTACCTCGCACTGCGTGGTTGAGCACCGGCCTCCTGCGCCAATCTGGCCGCCGATACGAGAACGCCCCTGTCAATCACATGACAGGGGCGTTCTCTTCGATCACTGAGGCAATTCGCTCAGGTCATGCAACGGATGGCACCGTTACTGACGGATACCTTCCACCACCAGGTACATGTCGACCGTCGCGGCCGCTGGCCCAAGCTTGGAGGTGTCGATGCCATAGTCGGCGAGCTTGAGCGTGGTGGTGCCCTCGAAGCCCTGACGATAGCCGCCCCAGGGGTCTTCGCCACCGCCGATGTGATCGACATCGATGGTGATCGGCTGCGTCTCGCCATGCAGTGTCAGATCCCCCGTCAGCTTGCCGGCACCATCACCGGAAGAGGTGAACCCGGTGGAGACGAAAGACGCCGTCGGGTACTCGGAAGCATCCAGGAAATCAGCGGACTTGATGTGCTTGTCTCGCTCGGCGTGGGCGCTGTCCAGGCTGTCGACATCGACTTCGACCTTGACGCTTGACGCCTCGGGCTGCCCCTCGTCATAGCGGAAGGTCCCCGTGAAGTCCTTGAACTCACCCAGGACGTAGGAGTAGCCGAGATGGCTGATCTTGAACTGGATGAAGGCGTGCTGGCCCTTGGTGTCAATGACATAGTCCGAGGCCTGAGCCTGGCCCGCCATCAAGGGAAGTGCCGCTGCCAGAAGGCCGCCAGCGAACGTCTTGCCCAGCGAGAAGGCCTTGGGTGTTAGGGATGTGTCGTTCATGTCCTAGCTCCTTGAGGATTCGTCATGCATGGTGCCGCCGTGGTGGCCGGCAATTCCTTTCAGCGCAGCGGCCAGAGCATACGTCGCAACGTGTCCTGGCCCTCCATCAGATGATGCTTGAAGGCGGCAGCGGCGTGACCAAGCGACAGGATGACAAGCGCCCAGGCCGCGTACCAGTGAACGTCTCCTGCCAACGTCGCCTGATCCTTCATCCCGCTGAGCAAGGCAGGCACGTCAAACAGCCCGAATACGCTGATGGCTCGTCCATCCGCCGTCGAGATCAGATACCCCGAGATCATCACCAGCAACAGCAATGCATACAGCAAGGCATGCCCGATGCGCGCCGCCCGCTGCTCGATGCGGGAGCCATGCGCCTGTGGCGTCGGCTGCATGGCTCGCCAGACAAGGCGCAGCAACGTGATCACGAACAGCACCACGCCCACGGAGCGATGCCACCAGGGACCCAGCTGATACCAGCGATCATAATAGCCCAGTGATGTCATCCACCACCCGAGGGCGAAGAGGCCGATGATGGCCAGCGCCGACAGCCAGTGCATCACGATGACGGGCCAGCCCCACCCCCGACGACTATTGCGCCACATGCTTGTCTCCCTGTCCTGTCATCCAACGCGCCGAGCGTGAGCCCACCTGCCGTGATCGACGCTCTGAACCGCGATACGACACCGTAGCGTGATGATGCCTTCCCATGGCTGCCAGCTTACCCACTGGCCTGCCACGCGCCAAGCGATAGTCCCACCCCTTTCTCATCATGCCGCGCCAGCCATGCCGGCGCTGAGCGCTCTCTTCCCGAGACACCGGCCACCGTCACGGCCGAGCAGATGCAGAAACGCCCGGCATGGCCGGGCGTTCCCTCACGACGGTGCTGGTCGACTCATGCAGACGCCAGGCGATCCAACCCAAGCGCCAGATCACGCTTGATGTCATCGAGATCTTCCAGGCCCACTGCGATGCGCACCATGCCGTCCACGATACCGGCGGCCGCTTTCTGCTCATCACTCAAGCGGCCATGCGTGGTGGTGGCAGGATGCGTGATGGTGGTCTTCACATCACCGAGGTTGCCGGTGATCGACAGGATGCGCGTGGCATCGATGACCGACCAGGCCCCTTCACGGCCTCCCTTGATGACCACCCCCAGCACGGCACCGAAGGCCTTCTGCTGAGCCTTGGCGAGCGCATGCTGCGGATGACTCTCGAGGCCTGAATAGTGGACGCGCTCGACCGCAGGATGCGCTTCTAGCCAGTGCGCCAGCTCCAGCGCACGTGCACAGTGGGCCTCCATGCGAATGTTGAGCGTCTCCAGTCCCTTGAGGAAGACCCAGGCATTGAAGGGACTCAGGCAGGGCCCGCACGTCCGCACCACGCCGAAGACCTCTTCCATCAACGCGCTGCTGCCGACCACTGCCCCGCCCAGAGTCCGCCCCTGCCCATCCAGATACTTGGTGGCGGAGTGGATGACGATATCCGCGCCCAGGGTCAGCGGACGCTGCAATGCCGGGGTGCAGAAGCAGTTGTCGATGGCCAGCCATGCATCATGTTCATGTGCCAGCGCTGCCAGCGCCTTGATGTCACCGATTTCGGACAACGGGTTGGACGGCGTCTCGGCGAACAGCAGCTTGGTGGACGGTGTGATGGCCGCGCGCCAGGCCTCGAGATCCCCCAGTTCGACGAAGCGCGTGGTGATGCCCAGCTTGCCGAAGTACTTGGTGAACAGGCTCACACTGGAGCCGAAGATGGAACGCGAGGCGACGATCTCATCCCCGGCTTCCAGAAGGGCCAGCACGGTGGACATGATCGCGGCCATGCCGGAGCTGGTGGCCACGCAGCGCTCACCGCCCTCCATTGCCGCCAGTCGCTCCTCGAAGAAGCGCACCGTCGGGTTGGTGAAGCGCGAGTAGATGTTGCCGGCTTCGTCACCACCGAACTTGGCTGCCGCCTCGGCCGCACTGCCATAGACGAAGCTGGACGTGGTGTAGATGGGCTCGCCGTGCTCCTGCTCACCGCCACGCAAGTGACCGGCGCGGATGGCGAGCGTCTCCAGTCCCAGCTCATCGCGGGAAAGGTCGGCGCGGGAAAGATTGTCGTCGTGCATGGTGTCCAGTACCTCTACTGATGGAATCCGCTGATCTCTGTCTCGGATGACATGGCTCACGGGATTGTCAGGTTACGCGCCGCGGGCGCTTCTTTCATGAGCCGGGAAACAGAGCAGAAAGCTGTCGGTCAATGTTACCGGTTTTGAACGCGCAACGGGCCCCGGATTTCTCCGGAGCCCGTTGCGAATCACTCACCCTGCCTTGACCTGTCACGCGAGACAGGCCAAGGGGTCAGTCGATGTCTTCGGAATCGTTGTGCAGATCCACGACCGCGTGGGTCTCGCCTGCGTTCTTGGCACCATCGTTGCGTGAGGCCTGCAGGTCGTTGAGGTAGGCCTCATCGATATCGCCGGTCACGTAGATGCCATCGAACACGGAGCAGTCGAACTCGTCGAGGGCAGGATTGACCTCGCGACAGGCGTCCTTCAGGTCATCGAGATCCTGATAGAACAGACGATCAGCGCCGATCAGATCCGCGATTTCCTTCTCGGTACGACCATGGGCGATCAGCTCTTCCGCGGCCGGCATGTCGATACCGTACACATTGGGATAGCGAACCGCTGGCGCCGCCGAGGCGAAGTAGACATTCTTCGCGCCCGCCTCACGGGCCATCTGGATGATCTCGTTGCAGGTGGTGCCACGCACGATGGAATCATCCACCAGCAGCACGTTCTTGCCGGCAAACTCGATATCGATGGCGTTGAGCTTCTGACGCACGGACTTCTTGCGCAGCGTCTGCCCCGGCATGATGAAGGTACGGCCGATGTAACGGTTCTTCATGAAGCCTTCGCGGTAAGTCACTCCCAGATGCTGAGCCAGCTCGAGAGCGGACGTGCGCGAGGTATCCGGAATCGGGATGACGACATCGATGTCCTGCTCCGGCCATTCCCGCACGATCTTGTCGGCCAGCTTCTCCCCCATGCGCATGCGGGTGCCGTAGACATAGGCACCGTCCAGCAGGGAGTCCGGACGCGCCAGATAGACGTGCTCGAAGATGCACGGCTTGAGTACCGGGTCATCAGCGCACTGCAGGGTATGAAGCTGACGCTCCATGTCGATGAAGACGGCTTCCCCCGGTGCCAGGTCACGGATCAGCTCGAAACCGGCGACGTCCAGCGCCACGGATTCGGAAGCGATCATGTACTCGGTACCTTCAGCAGCCTCGCGCTTGCCGAAGCACGCCGGACGAATCCCGTGCGGATCACGGAAGGCGACCAGGCCGGTGCCGTTGATGATCGATACGGCGGCATAGCCACCCTTGCAGCGACGGTGCACACGACGTACCGCATCAAAGACATCACCCGCGCCCAGACGCATGCCCTGCTTGCCCAGCTCGTGAGCGAAGACATTGAGCAGCACTTCGGAATCGGAGCTGGTGTTGATGTGACGCAGGTCGGAGGAGAAAAGCTCCTGCTTGAGCTGCTCGGAGTTGGTCAGGTTTCCGTTGTGCGCCAGGGTGATGCCGTAGGGCGAATTGACGTAGAACGGCTGCGATTCCGCCTCGCTGGAAGAGCCAGCGGTCGGATAGCGAACATGGCCGATGCCCATGTTGCCCTTGAGTCGCTGCATGTGACGAGTGCGGAAGACATCACGCACCAGGCCATTGCTCTTGCGCAGCAGGAAACGACCCTCGTGCCAGGTCATCATCCCCGCGGCATCCTGCCCACGATGCTGCAATACGGTCAGCGCGTCATACAGCGCCTGGTTTACCGAGGCGTTGGCCATCAAACCTACAATCCCGCACATCCCGTCATTACCTCACTGATACACACTAGGAGAGGGAGGCGCCAGCCATCATCAGCGCGCCTCCACATGGCAATATGAGTGCTCACATGCCGCAATTGTCAGGCCTTCCCACACCACAGGCAACACCTGACCGATGGGTCAATCGATACCACGATGCTTGCTGCACCTCGACGCGCTGACCTGCTCGGGGGGTCGAACAGACAAAACAAAAGCGCCGAGCAAGAATGCCCGGCGCTTTTGTCGTCTCAAGGTGCTGCGGTGTCACCATCACGCTGCTGATGCTGCTGACGCATGAACTGCTCGGCGACCTGCTGACTGACGCCTTCACTCAGCGTGCGGCCTTCGTGGCGGGCACGCTCGAGCAGGCCACTCGCCTGCTGCTGGAAACCGGCAGTCTGTGAGGATGGAGCCGTCCCGTCCTGCGGCAACTGCCAATCCCCTCCCGTGTCCCACTCACGGTAGCGTGCCAGCGACCAGTCGCGCAGCTGCTCCAGCGTCGGGCGCAGCTGCGCCGCCTGCCAGTCCGCACTGTCACGCAGAGGTGTCAGGCCGACGACAGCCGTCACCAGCACCAGGATCACCGCCGCCCGAAGCGCGCCGAAGACACCCCCCAGCAGGCGATTGAAGCCCCCCATGCCGACCGCCTGGACCAGGCGTTCGAGCAGACGCAGCATCAATCCCCAGACCAGCACCGTGCCCAGTACCACCAGCACGAAGCCGACCGCGGTGCGAATGCCCGGAGACAGGATCACCTCGTCGAGCAGGGCCCCGGCTTCCGCCCCGAACTGGCGTGCCGCCACCAGGGCCACCAGCCAGCCTGCCAGTCCCAGCGCCTCGCTGAGCAGACCACGCATCAACCCCAGCAACACGGAGATGATCAGCAGCCCCAGACACAACCAATCGATCCAGACCAGCGCGTTCACTCACCCTCCTTCCGGCGTACCAGAAGGCCCTTGATATTGACCTGCTCCTGAAGGCGAGAGCGCGCGGACTCACCAATCTCGGAAGATTTGTAGGGACCGACGAATACCACGGTCAGATTGCCATCCCGCGCGACGCGATAGGCCGCGAATCCCTTGCTCTGCAGGTCCTTCTGGAGTCGCTCGGCGTTGGCCGGCTTGCCGAAGCTGCCGACCTGCACCGCCCAGCCACCGGCGGAAGAAGATGGCGCGCTGGCGGCAACGGCAGGCTTCGGCTCAGGCGCCGGCTTGGGCTCTGGCTTGGGCGTCGGGGCCGGCTTGGGCTGCGGTGTCGGCGCAGCCTTCGGCTCGCTGCTGGACACGGATCTGGTCGGCGACAGCTGCTGCGCCTCCGCCACGCGAGCTCGCGACTCGGAGGCGTTTTCGATGCCGGGTCCGGGATCACTGTCACGCACCTTGCCATTGCCATCCACGAAGGTGATGGGGACATCGGTACCAATCTTCAGCTCGCTGGGGGGCTGCGGTGCATCCACCGTCGAACGGTCGATATCCACCGGCTTGCCCAATGTCATCACCGGACTGGGACGCTCATCACGGGCCGGCGGCTCATCAAACAACATCGGGATGAAGATCACGCCCAGGGCCAACAGGATGACTGCGCCGCTGATCCGTTCTCGCTTGCCATATTTCATCGTGCCATCTCCCTTGCACCCGGATTCCAATGACCGCGGTCCTGCTTCACCTCAGGCATCCTCGTCGTCAAGCCATGCCAGCGCTTCGCCGACCGTGAAGAAGGAGCCGCAGACCAGCACCTCCCCCGCGGTGGCATGCTCCACCAGCCAATTCGCCGCCTCAGCGACCGAATCACACTCCGCCAGCACGGTCCCCTGGCAGGCACGCACCACGGCAGCCAGCTCACTGGCCTGGCGAGCTCGCTCGCCCCCCAGTGTCGCCACGACGAAGCCATCCACCACGGGCGACAGCGCCTCGATCACGCCTCGTGCGTCCTTGTCTCCCAGCATGGCCAGCAGCACCAGACGCGGTCGAGCGGAACGCTCGCGCGCCGCCAGACGACTGGCCAGATAACCTGCCGCATGCGGGTTGTGCCCCACATCCAGACACCAGTCACGCCCATGACGCTGGACCCATTGCATGCGCCCCTTGAGCTGGACATTGGCCATGGCATGGCGCACGCATGACACCTCAAGCGCCACACCGGCTGCGACGAGCGCATTCAGCGCACTGGCCGCGTTGTCGCGTGGCAGACCGGGGTCCGGAAGTGCCTCGAGGGTCATGATGGGGTCGCTCAGTCGCTGCCAGTGCCAGAGCCCATCCGCAGACGACCTTGCCGGGGAGGCGAGGTCCTGCTCGCAGGCGTCCTGCCAGACAAAGTCCTGCCACAGCACCTGAGGCGTCACACCCAGCGAGCGGGCGTGCTCGGCACAGCTGCTCGGCAAGTGATCGGAGCCGAAGATGGCCGGGCGCCCTGCACGCAGGATACCCGCCTTCTCGAAGCCGATGTTCTCGAGGTCCGTGCCCAGGAAGGCAGCATGATCCTGTGCCACGGTGGTGATCATCGCCACATCGCAGTCGATGATGTTGACGGCATCCAGACGCCCGCCGAGACCGACCTCCAGAATCGCCAACCGTGGCTGTCGCTGAGCGATCAACCACAGGCCAGCGAGCGTGCCGGCCTCGAAGTAGGTCAGGCTGATCACGCCCTGCCCATCTCCCGCATCCGAATGACGCGCCGAATCCACCTGCTCGAAGGCAGTGATCAGCTCGGCATCACTGGCGTGCTGCCCATCGAGGGTCACACGCTCGTTGTAATGCAGCAGGTGCGGAGAGGTGTAAGTCGCGGTCGTCAGACCATGCGCACGCCCGAGCGCCTCGAGCATGGCGACCGTGGAGCCCTTGCCGTTGGTACCGGCCACGGTGATGACCCGCTCGCCAATGCGACGAGCCCCGGGGCCGACAAGCCCCAGACGCTCAGCCACGCATTGCACGCGGGCGAGCCCCATGTCGATGCTGACGGGATGCTGGCGCTCCAGACGCAAAAGCCAGTCTTGCAGTGACAGCTCGCGTGGCACGGCCTCATGCAGGGCAGCAATGCTCAGCGGAGGCCGCTCACGGGACTGCAGCACCTCTCGGGTGCTGCAGTGGCCCGGCGCATTGGCCTGCTCAGCCATCGCGACGATCGCCTTGCGGCTTGTCGGCGGAGAATGTCTCGTCAAGCACGCTGTCAACCGCGGAGCGCGGCTCTGCAGGCTGCGGCTCGCTCGGTGCAGCCTCGACAGCCTCACCTTCGACGACGACTTCCGTGGCATCTACCACCGGTGTCTGCACGTCAGCCTTGACCGGCAGACCCTGCAGCTTGAGCAGGATGCTGGACAGACGCTCACGCATGTCGCGACGGTGGATGATCATGTCGACCGCGCCATGCTCGAGCAGGAACTCTGAACGCTGGAAGCCTTCCGGCAGTTTCTCGCGCACGGTCTGCTCGATGACACGCGGGCCAGCGAAGCCGATCAGGGCATTCGGCTCGGCAACGTTCAGGTCGCCCAGCATGGCAAGCGATGCCGATACGCCACCGAAGACCGGATCCGTCAGCACGCTGATGTACGGTACGCCTGCCTGCTTGAGCTTCTCGAGCGCAGCGGAGGTCTTGGCCATCTGCATCAGGGAGAACAGTGCTTCCTGCATGCGCGCTCCACCGGAGGCCGCGAAGCATACCAGCGGCACTTCTTCCGCCAGCGCGAGTTCGGCTGCACGCACGAACTTCTCACCGACGATGGCACCCATCGAGCCGCCCATGAAGCTGAATTCGAAGGCAACGGCCACGACAGGCTGTCCGGAAAGCGTGCCGCGCATGGCGACCAGCGCATCCTTTTCGGACGTCTGCTTCTGGGCGGCGCTCAGGCGATCCTTGTACTTCTTGGAATCGCGGAACTTGAGGCGATCGACCGGCTCCAGATCTGCCGCGATCTCCTCGCGACCCTCGCTGTCGAGGAACCAGGACAGACGGGCACGCGCAGTGAGACGCAGATGGTGGTCACACTTCGGGCAGACGTTGTCGTGCTTGGTCAGCTCCGGAAGGTACAGGACTGCTTCGCACTTGGGGCATTTACGCCACAGGCCATCAGGAATGGAGGTGCGCCGATCCTTGCGTTGGATACGGCTCATTGACGGCACAATCTTGTCAAGCCAGCTCATGGTGGGGAGGCTTCCGTTTTGCTGCTGTTCTGGGCACCGCTCGACGACTGTCGGCGGCCATGCGAGTTGGCACACGCCCACCTCTCCAGGAGGCAAGGACGTGGCGGGCAACGACTGACACCCTCTTCGCCCCCTTGTCTCGGGACGCTGGAGGAAGTCAGTGGCGCCAAAGGAAAAGACCGTGCAACCCATTGGTCGTACGGCCCCTTTTCCAGATTCTGGCAAACATTGTAGCGGCTTCGCCCCCCTTGCGGGTAGTGCGATATGCCAATTGCCTTGTGGAGTCCAGTGTTGCGCCTGTCCCGCGCAGGCCTTGCGGCATGCCGCGCAGGGCATCAGTGGAGTCAGTCGGCGGCTCGTACTGCCTGACAGAACGCCTGGAGGCGCTCCCGTGACTTCTCGCCAGGGGCAGACTCTACCCCTCCCGAGACATCGACCGCGTGGGGCGCTACCTGCCTGACCGCCTCCGTCACGTTGCCGGCCTCGAGCCCGCCCGCCAGGATCACTGGCAGGGGCAATCCTCGAGGGATGCGCGACCAGTCAAAGGTCTCGCCCGTGCCACCGGGGACACCGGGACGATAGGCATCCAGCAGCAGACCGCGTGCGTCATGGAAGCGTTCTGCCTCTGCCGCCAGGTCGATCCCGTCACGCATGCGCAACGCCTTGATATAGGGGCGGCCAGCGGCGCGGCACTGCTCGGGCGTTTCGTTGCCATGGAATTGCAGCAGATCGAGATGCGGGGCAGCGGCGGCCACTTCGGCCTCACTGGCATCGACGAACAATCCGACACGCGTCACGAATGCCGGCACCAGGCGCGAAAGCTCCGCCAGGCGAGCAACGTCCACCGCCCGCTTGCTGCCCGCCCACAGCACGAACCCCAGCGCATCGGCACCTGCCGCCACGGCGCCGGCGATATCCTGTTCACGTGTCAATCCGCAGATCTTGATTCGGGTACGCTGGCTCGCTCGAGCGCTCATCTCGGTCATGGGATCACTCCGTTCAACGTGAGGATTCATTCTGTGCGACAGGCGATCCTGCGGCAGGCGATCCTGCGGCAGGCGATCCTGCGGCAGGCGATCCTGCGACAGGCGATCCTGCGGCAGGAATCGCTTGTTCATGTTCCCGACTGAGACGCTCGGCCTCACGGGCAACGCTTGCCAGCCGAATGGCTTCCTTTTCACTGAGCTTGCCTGCCGCCCGAGCCTCTTCGGCACCCTCGGCTTCGGCACGGGCCAGGCGTGAGCGTACCATCGGGCAATCCGGCAAGGGACGCTCTCCCGTCCACTCCCCGAGATGGGCCACCAGACCAGGCCCGAGCGGCTCCCTGGGCAGCTCATAGCGCGGCGGATAGATGACGTCGACGAAGTGAAGTCCCGTGGCTGCTGCCGTGGCACTCGAACGCGTGCGATCTCCCCCGCGCATCAGCTCGACGATCCACTCGACAGGCTTCTCGCCACGCCCGATGGCCATCAAGGTACCGGCGATATTGCGCACCATGTGGTGCAGGAAGGCATTCGCCTGGATGTCGATCATGACCAGCTGGCCGTGACGACTCACCTCGATGAAATGCACGTGGCGTCGTGGCGAGCGCGACTGACAACCTGCCGCACGGAAGGCCGAGAAGTCCAGCTCCCCTACCAGATGGGCGGCCGCCGCCTGCATGTCGGCGACATTCAGGGGTTCACGACACCAGGTGGCGTTGTGACGCTCCATCACCGGCCGAAAAGGCTGATTGATGATCATGTAGCGATAACGACGCGCGATGGCGCTGAATCGGGCATGGAAGTCATCGGGAACGGGGACCGCCCAATGGATGCCGATATCCGGGGGAAGATTGACGTTGCTGCCCATGCGCCATGCCTTGCGGCTGCGGCCCACGGGGGTATCGAAGTGCACGACCTGACGCACGGCGTGCACACCTGAATCGGTGCGCCCGCTGCAGTGGACGGTGATGGGAGTGGAAGCCACCTTGGAAAGCGCCTTTTCAAGCGTTTCCTGCACGGAGGGTGCGTGGCTGAGGCGCTGCCAACCGCAATAGCGGCTGCCATCATACTCGACGCCCAGAGCGATGCGCCCCGGGCGTCTTTCATTATCATCAAGCGGTGTAAAAAAGGGCATCAGGTCAGACCAAAGCGCTCCATCAACGCCAGCGCCTCTTCACGGATCATCCCGTCACTGGCGGAGGCGAGCGGCTCAAGCAGCGCTGCCGCTTGATCATCCTCACCATCCACCAGCAACTGGCGGGCTTCCTCGAGCTGCTGGAAGGCCACGCTGTCCTGGGCGCCAGCCCCTGCCCCTGCCATGCCGACAGAGGGATAGGCATTATCCTGATCCCCGGACTCGAACGCCACTTCCTCCACCTCGAATTGCGAGATATCACGACGAGGGACATCCACCTCTTCCAGCGTCATGCTATCCAGCGACGGCAACTCGTCGGCTGCTGAAAAGGCGCTTGCAGGCGCCACCTCGTCGCCTGAAGGTGCACTGGATTTCGCAGATTCACCTTCCTCATCGATGGAGGCGGAGGTAAATTCGACCGCCTCACCCTTGAGCGCCTCGTCCGCCTTCTCAACACTTGCCACTGCCGCAGACTCCACACCGTCATCAAGCGTCAGTTCTGGCGCCTGGTAATCGATCACGTTGTCACTGAAGAAACTGGTATCGGGTGCCGCTTTTCCGTGCTCGGGACTCTTGCCCTTGAGGCCGGGCTCGAATGCGACTCCCACGTCTGCCGGAGTGTCATTCGTGACGGCGGCATCAGCGTGCAAGTCATCCTCGAACGAGCCACTGTCCTGCCCTTCGCCTGAAGAGTCAGACACGTCACCCTCCGGCTCGCGCTCATCGTCCTGCAGGTTCGCGCCACCTGCCGCCAGCCTTTCAGAGGCTGCGCTGGCCGAGGATGGCACACGCAGGGACTGGGCATATTGACTGACGACACCGGAGAGATGCGTCACGTTGCTTGCGGCCACCGCGCCACCCATGGCAGCACGCATGGGGCTACCCATCCCGGCATAACGGTTGAGCAGCGCCTGAGCCTCTTCACGCTCTTCTGCATTGCCCGCCGCCAATACCTTCTCGCTTTCGTGATTCAGCGCCTCGAGATTGCCAAGTTCTCCATGTACTCCCATCAGCTTGAGACGCAGGTCCTGACGACTCTCATCGTCTGCAAGACCGGTTTCCAGCAGGGCTTGCGCCTGGTCGAAGCGTCCATAGGCGATGAAGATATCCGCCTCGCTGATGGCAGCGGCCTCAGGCTGGGCCAGAGGCTCAAGAGTGTGAGAGCCACGACTTGCCACTGCGGACGTCTCTTCCGGGACCTGTCTGTCAGCGGTACCCGCTGCAGCTCCAAAGGCACCCCGTGACGGGTCCTGCAGGTCCTGGTCGTTGTGACGCACGGCATCCGCGAAGCTCATGCTGGAGTCATCCTTCGGCCCCGAGCGACGACGCAGCAACAGCAACAGCAGCAACAGCAATGCTCCCGCCGCGCCGCCCACCATCATCAGATTGTCCTGTACCCACTTCCACGTCGCCTGCGGCCAGGGCTGGCTGGGCAACACGAGATTGCCTTCACCATCACGCGGCTGGCCCAGATCCACCCCGGCAGCGACAAGACTCTCGGGTAGCGTCAAGGGAGTGATGCCGCTGTTGACCAGCAGACGGTTCTGCTTGGCCAGCAATACCTTGGCCGTTTCCAGCTGCTCGGTACGCTCGGCCAGGGAAGCACGCAGTTCACCGACTTCACTGCGCAATGAAGCGACTTCACTGCGCAGGTCGTCACGCTCCTGCTCCAGTTGATCCAGACGCTGCTGGTTGGTCAGCAACTGGTCTTCCAGCGATTCGAGGCGATCCGACAGCTCATCGATGGCCTGCTGGCTGCCTGCGGAAATCTGCGTACTGGCGGCCGCCTTGCTCGCCGGCGTGGCCTCTTCATCGATCAGCGTCAGGCGCGGCTTGCCGTCAGCACCCGCACTGGCGGGGCCGCTGGGAGCGGGCGCTGCAGCGGGCGTCTCACTGGCCGTGGCGGTATCCTTCGGAGACGCGGACGTCGTCTTCTTGCTGGCCGGGGCAGGAATGGTCTTGCCTTGCGCCCCCGCGACCCACTGCTGATATTGCTCACGCACTTCGCGATCGGCCGCCGTGCGCGAGCGGCCCAGCATGGTGGCACGATCGGGAACGCTCAGGACCACCCCCGCCCTCAGCTTGTTGATGTTGCCGCCCGGGAAGGCACTGGGATTGGCTTCCTGAATCGCCAGCATGGCCTGACGGATGCTGACCCCGGCATCCGGCCGCACGCGTCGTGCGATGGTCCACAGGGAATCGCCACTGCGTACCTTGATGCTTGACGGCGTTTCGCCCGCCGCGGGCGCAGCGCTTGCCGAGGACGACTGACCACTGTCACGGAAGACCACGGAACGCGAGGGTGTCGACCCCGTGTCGGCCAACGGACGTGAGCGCGCACCAGAAGGCGTCACCAGTGCCGGCTGACTGGAATAGCCCGCCGGATCGAACAGCAGCGTGACCTGACGCTGCAGCTTGCCATTGGGCCACTCGACGTCCAGCAGAAGATCCACATAGGGCTCACGTACTGCCCCGTTGGTGGTCAGCTGAAGATAATAGCGGCTGCCCTGCTGCTTGATGGCCACCTTGACGTCATCACTGACATAGCTGCGGTCCACACCGGCACGCGCAAAGGCGGCGGCATCGGAGACGTTCGCCTTGATCAGGCTGCTATCAAGCCCGGAGGTATCTGTCAGGCCGATGCGGGCATCCAGCGGTTGATTCAGATTCGAGCGCAATCGCGGCGATTCCATGCCGACCGCCAAGGCCTGAGCACTATAGATGGCGAAGGAGATCGCCAGTGCGAGAGGAAGCTTGCGTCCCATTGAGTGTCCCTTCGTATGCGACCGATTCAGTGTCCGGCCGGCGCATTATGTTACGTATTCTTACATATAAGATACCAGAGAGTCCGCCTCATGATTCAGGCAAGGCGCGACTCAGCCAGAAAAATTTCAACGCTAGCGGGCGTCGTCCCCTCTGATAGCCCACCTGCTCCCCGGATGACAGGAGTGACCAGCTCCACCTCATCCGGCTGACACGATACTCAAATATGCATACGAGATGCCATCATGCATCAACATCGCCAGCCAAATTCGCAAAAAATGCGCAAGCCGGAATGAAGCCGGTCAGTCATTGGAATGACATGCCGGTCATCTGATGCCCATGGCACTGCCGATCATCGGCACGACCGACCATCACAATCACCCTTCATTGGGCATTCGGGGAATGACCGGGAACCCGGACATGGTCCGCCAGGACATTCGCCAGGGACGTTCGAGTGCATGGATATTCGATTGCAGGATTTTCGATTGCAGAATTTTCGAGCGCAAAAAAGTCGCCCCCGGCTCCGAGGAGTCGGGGGCGACGTCTTGCATCACGCCATGGCACTCAACCGCGAGGGCCAGCCATCGTGATGATCAGGCGGCGCGATGTTCCCGCAGAATGGTCAGCATGCGCTTGAGCGGCTCCGCGGCCCCCCACAGCAGCTGGTCACCCACGCTGAAGGCAGACAGGTATTCACCACCCATCGCCAGCTTGCGCAGACGGCCGACCGGAACGGTCAGGGTGCCGGTAGCAGCAGCCGGTGTCAGGTGCTTGAGGCTGTCTTCCTTGGTGTTGGCGACGACCTTGACCCAGTCATTGTGCTTGGCCAGGCGGTCTTCGATCTCGTCCAGCGGCACGTCCTGCTTGAGCTTGACGGTGAAGGCCTGGGAGTGGGAGCGCATCGCACCGATCCGCACGCACAGCCCATCGATCATGATCGGGTTGCCCTGGCTGTCGAGAATCTTGTTGGCCTCGACACCGGCCTTCCACTCCTCGCGGGTCTGACCGGATTCCATCGGGGAATCGATCCACGGCAGCAGCGAGCCGGCCAGCGGCGCACCGAACTGCTGGGTCGCGAAATCATCGCCGCGCATGGTGGCGGTCACCTTGCGGTCGATATCCAGAATCGCGCTGGCCGGGTCTGCAAGCTCCGAGGCCACGCTGCCATTGAGCTGGCCCATCTGGGTCAGCAGCTCACGCATGTGGCGCGCACCGCTGCCGGACGCCGCCTGGTAGCTCATGGAGGTCATCCACTCGACCATGCCGGCCTCGAACAGGCCACCCAGGCCCATCAGCATCAGGCTGACGGTGCAGTTGCCGCCGACGAAGGTGTTGGCGCCGGCGCCGATCTTCTCATCAATCACGTGACGGTTGACCGGGTCCAGCACCAGCACGGCATCCTTTTCCATGCGCAGGGTGGAGGCCGCATCGATCCAGTCGCCCTTCCAGCCGGCTTCACGCAGCGGGCCGAACACCTGCTTGGTGTAGTCGCCACCCTGACAGGTAACGATGACGTCCAGCGCCTTCAGCTCATTGATGTCATTGGCATCCTTGAGCGCCGGCACCGGCGTGCCCACGTCCGGGCCGGCCTGACCGACCTGGGAGGTGGAGAAGAATACCGGCTCGATACCGGCGAAATCGTTGTCATCACGCATGCGTTGCATCAGCACGGAACCGACCATGCCACGCCAACCGACAAATCCGACTTTCAACATGCTTGTTCTCCTTGTTCATGCACGGCCGGGAACACGGAAGACACCGAAGCTCCCGGCACAGGAATGACCCGCAGCGAGCACAGGCAACTCACACGAGGCGAGCCTTGCCCAACGCTCCAGCCGCAGGTCCTGACACGAAAGCCCAGCGACGCACGCCAGGCTTCCTCATGATCATCTCGCGTGAACGCCACTCACGAGCGGCGTTCACGCGGGTCTTGCCTTATGCCTGGGCCTTGAAGGCGGCCAGCACGGCATCGCCCATCTCGGAGGTGGAGACCTTGCGAGTGCCAGCGTAGGCGATATCGGCGGTACGCAGACCTTCATCCAGCACCACACCGACGGCCTTCTCGATACGCTCGGCCCACGCCGCTTCATTCAGCGAGTAGCGCAGCATCATCGCCACCGACAGGATGGTGGCCAGCGGGTTGGCGATGCCCTGACCCGCGATGTCCGGCGCGCTGCCGTGGCACGGCTCATACATGCCCTGGCCGCTGGCATTCAGCGAGGCGGACGGCAGCATGCCGATGGAACCGGTCAACATCGCGGCTTCATCCGAGAGGATGTCGCCAAACATGTTGCCGGTGACCACCACGTCGAACTGCTTCGGTGCGCGCACCAGCTGCATGGCGGCGTTGTCGACGTACATGTGCGACAGCTCGACATCCGGGTAGTCGGCGGAGATGCGCTCCATCACGTCACGCCACAGCATGGTGACTTCCAGCACGTTGGCCTTGTCGACACTGCACAGCTTCTTGTTGCGCTTCTGGGCCATCTCGAAGGCGGTGCGGCCGATACGCTCGATCTCGGATTCTGAGTAGACGTAGGTGTTGTAGCCGACCTGCTGTCCGTCGCGCGTCTCGATGCCACGCGGCTGGCCGAAGTAGATGCCACCGGTCAGCTCACGCACGATCATGATGTCCAGACCGGACACCACTTCCGGCTTGAGGCTGGAGGCCTCGGCCAGCTGCGGGTAGAGAATTGCCGGGCGCAGGTTGGCGAAGAGTTCAAGCTCCTTGCGCAGCCCCAGCAGGCCGCGTTCCGGACGCAGCGAGATGTCTTCCAGCTTGTCCCACTGCGGGCCACCGACCGCGCCGAGCAGGATGGCGTCTGCCGCCTTGGCGGCGTCCAGCGTGTCCTTCGGCAGCGGATGGCCCGCCGCGTCATACCCTGCACCACCGACCTTGCCTTCGCTCAGCGTGATGTCCAGCCCTTCGCTGCGTGCGGCTTCAAGGATCTTCACGGCTTCGGCCGTGATTTCCGGGCCAATGCCATCACCGGGCAGAATCAGGATATTGCGGCTCATCTGGAACTCCTTGGGCCGGAGAGCATCCGGCAAGACCGACGGTTCACCGCCGGTGCTGAGACTGGGCTCGCTGCCACTCTGGACGGCGAGCCATGACGAATGTGTTGCGACTTCGGCGCTGACTGGCGTGACGCTGGACAGATCAGGCCGTCTTGCCATCGCGGAACAGCCACGGACGCTCGGCGCGATGACGCGTCTCGAAGCTGTCGATGGCGTCCTGATCCTTGAGAGTCAGACCGATGTCATCCAGGCCTTCCATGAGGCAATGCTTGCGGAAGCTGTCCACCTCGAAGGCGATCGACTCACCGGACGGCGTGATGACGGCCTGTGCCTCGAGATCGATATCCAGACGATACCCTTCCACCGCCTCGGCTTCCTTGAACAGGCGATCCACCGTGTCCTCGTCGAGGGTGATCAACAACAGGCCGTTCTTGAACGAGTTGTTGTAGAAGATATCGGCGAAGCTCGGTGCGATGACGACCCGGAAGCCGAAGTCGGTCAGTGCCCAGGGCGCGTGCTCCCGCGAGGAGCCGCAACCGAAGTTGCGACGTGCCAGCAGCACGCTTGCGCCTGAGTAACGCGGCTGATTGAGAACGAAATCCGGATTCAGCGGACGCTTGCTGATGTCCTGTCCGATATAGCCCTCATCGAGATAACGCAGCTCATCGAAGAGGTTCGGGCCGAAGCCGGTACGCTTGATCGACTTCAGAAACTGCTTCGGGATGATCAGGTCGGTATCGACGTTGGCGCGATCGAGCGGTGCCACGAGGCCCTGCTGGCGAATGAACTTTTCCATGTCGGGCCTCCTCAGGCTGCGTGGGTATCGGAAGTAGGAATGGGGGCAAAGTCACGAACATCAACGAAGTGACCCGCAATCGCGGCAGCGGCGGCCATGGCCGGGCTGACGAGGTGCGTACGCCCACCGAAGCCCTGACGGCCTTCGAAGTTGCGGTTGGAGGTGGAAGCACAATGCTCGCCGGCGCCCAACTTGTCGGCATTCATCGCCAGACACATGGAGCAGCCCGGCTCGCGCCATTCAAAGCCCGCGGCGAGGAAGATCTCGTGCAGCCCTTCGGCTTCCGCCTGTGCCTTCACCAGGCCAGAGCCCGGCACGACCATCGCCTGCTTGAGGCTCTTGGCGACCGTGCGGCCTTCGGCCACGCGCGCCGCTTCACGCAAGTCCTCGATACGTGAGTTGGTGCAGGAACCGATGAACACGCGGTCCAGCTTGATGTCGGTGATCTTCTGCTGAGCGCTGAGGCCCATGTACTCGAGCGCACGGGTGATGCCACGCGCTTCGGTGTCATCGTTGGCGGCTGCCGGGTCCGGCACCACGCCATTGACGCTGGTGACCTGCTCCGGGCTGGTGCCCCAGGTGACCTGCGGGGCGATGTCTTCCGCCTTGAGCACGACAACCTTGTCGAATTCGGCGTCTGCATCGGATACCAGATTGCGCCAGTCGGCGACGGCCGCTTCCCACTGCTGGGCGTTCGGCGCATAGGGACGGTCGCGAAGGTAATCGATGGTGATGTCATCGACCCCGACCAGACCGACCCGTGCCCCGGCTTCGATGGCCATGTTGCAAATGGTCATGCGGCCTTCCATGGAGATGTCCTGGATGGCGGAGCCGCCGAATTCGATGGCATAGCCGGTACCGCCGGCGGTACCGATCTCACCGATGATGGCGAGCACGACATCCTTGGCGGTGACGCCAGTGCCGAGACGACCATCGACGCGCACCAGCATGTTCTTCATCTTGCGCTGGATCAGACACTGGGTGGCGAGCACGTGCTCGACCTCGGAGGTGCCGATACCGTGAGCGAGTGCCGCGAAGGCACCGTGGGTCGCGGTGTGGGAATCGCCACACACCACGGTCATGCCCGGCAGGGTCGCGCCCTGCTCCGGCCCGACCACGTGCACGATGCCCTGACGCGCATCATTGATGGTGAACTGCTCGATGTTGAAGCTGTTGCAGTTGTCGTCGAGGGTCTGCACCTGGATGCGAGAGGTTTCATCCTCGATCCCCGCGATGCCGGCAGCGCGCTCCTTGAGAGAGGTCGGCACATTGTGGTCCGGCGTTGCCAGGTTGGCATCCAGACGCCACGGCTTGCGACCGGCCAGACGCAGCCCTTCGAAGGCCTGCGGCGACGTCACTTCGTGCAGCAGGTGACGGTCGATGTAGATGAGTGCAGTACCGTCTTCACGTTGCTTGACCAGATGCTGGTCCCACAACTTGTCATAAAGGGTCTGGCTGGCCATGTCGTGTCTCCTCGTGGCGCCCTACGGTAAGAGCGCTTGCTGCCTCGGGGCTCGTGGCGGCCCCTTGATGAGGTGTGTCGTCCAGTGTTGATGGCGGGGCGGTCGTGCGAGCCATGTCGCAGGTGGCTTGCCACCAGAGGCTCGAGCATCGCCGCCGCGTCCTGTGTCATCAAGAGTACTCGGCGGCGATGAATAAAAGCAATTCATGTTTTTCATGCTTTGGATTCCCAAAAGGAATACCATTGCCTCAGCCGACATTCCCCCTGATCGCACGGAAGATCATTCTTCTGAACGCCCTCATGACAGGATAGCTGCCTCACATGGACACTCCCTCTCTTCAGGCCTTCGTTGCCGTCGCGGAAACCGCCTCCTTCTCGCTGGCGGCCGAGCAGCTGCACCTGACACAACCCGCTGTCTCCAAGCGCATCGCGCAGCTGGAACAGCTCCACGGCGCGCGGCTGTTTGATCGCATCGGGCGGCGCGTCACCCTGACGGAGGCCGGCAACATCCTGCTGCCGCGGGCCCGTGCCATTCTGGTGATGCACGATGACACGCGGCGCGCGCTGCGCAATCTGTCCGGCGAGGTAAAAGGCAGTCTGACAATGGCGACCAGCCACCATGTGGGCCTGCACCGTCTGCCGCCACTGCTCAAGGCCTTTACCATGTCCCACCCCGAAGTACGCATGGACATGCGCTTCCTGGATTCAGAACAGGCCTATCAGGGCGTACTGGATGGGGAGCTGGAACTGGCCGTCGTCACTCTGGCACCGCATCGCGATCCCAATCTGACGGTGGTACCGGTGTGGCTGGACGAGATGCGCTTCGTGTGCGGACGGGATCACCCGCTGGCGGGACACAAGGCGTTGCCACTGGCCGCCCTCTCACAGCACGACGCCGTGCTGCCGGGCCACCTGACCTTCACGCGTGGCATCGTCATCGACACCTTCGCGCGTGACGGCCTCTCGGTGGAAGTCTCGATGTCCACCAACTACCTCGAGACCCTCAAGATGATGGTCGCCATCGGCCTGGGCTGGAGCGTGCTGCCGGAAAGCATGATCGACGACGAGATCGAGATCCTGCCCATCGACCACCGCCCCATCGAACGCCAGCTCGGCTATCTCTATCACAACAACCGCACCCTCTCGAATGCCGCCAGCGCCATGATCGAACTGCTGGAAGGGGCAAGGGATGCGGCGTCGCGGTAAAAATTAAGCACTGCTAACCAGCTAGTTTAAAGTAAAGGTTTTCTTTTTAACCTTTTCAGTAATAGGCTCTATATATAGCATAAGCCTTATACACATCAAGTAACGTGGATCTTGGAACGAATACAAAGTGGAATTAAGCAATTTTTTAAGTATTGGCTTATCACCTTTGGATATATACCCCAAAACCTGTCCGATACCCGAATTACTACTAGGAGCACAGCTTGGAAAATCCTGAGAGATAACAGCACCAATCTTAGATGCATCTATCTGGTGGGTCGAAATCCGCCCCAATGCATAAATAACTTGATTCCGTCTACCATCCGTCGTTTCATCGGAATTTAAATACCACTCAATAATAGAATAACATTCTCTCAAGCCTTTCTGCAGCCAATCAAAATCGGCCAGATCCATCAACCCATCATTGTAAGACCAGTCATTATCTTCGACACGATATGCCAAACATTCACAGTATTCATGCATACGCTGAGGAATTCCCAGCGTGACTGTATAAATATGCTTCGCAAGCTTTTTGCGATCTACATCTTCAATACTAACTCTAAGAGAATTTACAAATCCTCTCTCAATAAAATCTTGTACCTGCTTCGCATTTAGCCCAGCAACTCTAGCGAGCTCATTAACTCGATTTCCAACGGATGTAGGATTCTTCGCGTGTGAAAAATATTGGAGAACATTATTAGGCACAGCTATCAGAAGAAACTTAACCTTAAAGCCTGCATAATCATCGTCATCCAACAAAATTAACACATCTGTTAACTCGCTCATTAACTTATGGCTTTCGAACATTGTCTCTATGTTATCTAGTACAATAGTTGCGCCTTTCTTATTAGACTTGCTATAGAGATACTTGTAAACCTCATACAGCTTATCTTTCTCCTCTAAAACAAATTCGGCCTCATGAGATAGCTCTGCAGTGCCAATAGCTGAAAAACCTGCTTTTTTAGTCTCCTTGTATCCCACCTTTTGTGCTTTTAAATCTTTAAAACATCTTCTATAAAGCTCATCAACTAACGAACCACCCCTAGAAACATTGGCCGCATTAACTGACAAATAAACAACATTGTGATCAGCAAAAACCTTTTTATACAACCATGTTTTGCCACTACCACTTTCACCAAACAAAAAAGAGTGCATTGTCCCAGTAACTGAACGATATAAAGCTCGCTCATGCGTGCCACGGTCGATATACATACTAGTATTTACAGAAGAATTCCTTGGTGTGAACACTTCATTCACTGCTTTCCTTCTCATCATCATCCCTTGATAATCGCACTATAAAAATGCCAGCCCCCTAAAGAGCTGGCAACATTGCTATACATTTAACAACACACAATTAACTATTACTAGGCTTTTTATTAGTATTAGACGAATCGTCCGTCTTGCTGGCCGCAGGCTTGGCATCGTCCTTCTTCGCCTCTTCCGCTGCCTTGGCGGTGGCGGCCTTGCTGGCATTGGAGGGACGGCCACGGCGCGGCTTGGACGCTTGGCTGCCGGTGTCGCTCTTGGCGGTGGTAGTGGAAGCACCAGAGCTTGAAGCGCTCTGACTGGAAGTCCCAGTGCTGCTGCCCGTCTTGGCAGTGCTTGCGCTTCCCGTCGAGCTGGCAGTGCTCTTGCTCGCCGTGGTTTTGCTGGAAGTGCTCTTGCTGGCAGTGCTCTTGCGCGTCGTCGCGGGCTTCGTAGCGCTGGAACCCGAAGCCGTGGAAGAAGTGCTGCTGCTCGAGGTGCCGGATGCAGACGGCTTGCTGTCAGAGGCTGACGTGCTCGCAGTCGCCTTGCTTGCGGTCGCCTTGCTTGCAGTCGTCTTGGCCGCCGTTGACTTGTTGGCAGTGGTCGTCTTGCTGGCAGCCGTCTTGCGTGGCGTGGAAGTCTTTCTCGCCGTGGTGGTCTTGGTTGCTGAGCTACCGGAGCTGCTGGCAGCCGTGCTCGCAGTGCTCGGTTTTGCAGTGCTCTTGGCAGCAGTGCTTTTGGAAGCCGTGCTCTTGGGTGCAGCACGTTTGCGCGCGGCGGGCTTGCTTGCCGGCGCTGCTGACTCAGTAGCCGCTGATGCCGCCTTGGAAGCGGCTGGCCTGGTACGCGCCCCTTGCGCCTTGGAGGCACTGGATGAGCTATTGTCCGCCGTGTCGCCGGCATCATTGGCGGCCTTGCCGGTGGCGGCTTCGGTCATCGCGGTCATGGCCTCTTCCAGCGGCAGCGTCACCTGCTTGAGCGCTTCATTCATGCGCTTCTCGACCGTCTCCTGTACATCACGCACGGTCTTGAGCTGCGCCTGTGCGGCTGAGGTGATCTCTTCCGGCACAGTCTGGCCGAGTACTTCGGGGATGGTCTGGCGCGCATAACGCCCCGGCGCCGCTTCGATCACGTCGAGCTTGCCCTCACCCGGCGTGCGCGCAGAGACTTCCGGTTCCGGCTCGACGAAACCATTGCCGGACATCCATGCCTGCCAGTCATTCCACCAGGAGCCTTCATGCGCCTCGGTGCCTTCAAGCCAGGCATCCGGTGTCGCCGGCAGCTCGTCATTGGTGACGTAGCCGTACTTGTTCTTGTGCGGCGGATTGACGATACCCGCGATATGGCCTGAGCCACCCAGCACGAAGCGCTTGATGGAAGCCTTGGGCAGCTGGGTGCCGTTGTAGGTGGTCTGCCACTTGGCGATGTGATCCTCGCGGGCAGAGACCCAATAGCTGGGAATCTCGATCTGCGAGAGGTCGATCGGCACACCGTCCAGCTCGATACCGCCGGGCTGCACAAGGCGGTTCTCCAGATACATGTGACGCAGATACCAGGCATGGGTACCGGCCGGCAGGTTGGTGCCGTCGGTATTCCAGTACAGCAGGTCGAACGCGGTCGGCGCTTCGCCCTTGAGATAGTTGGAGACGTAGAACGACCAGAAGAGGTCATTCTCGCGCAGCAGGTTGAAGGAGAACGCCATCACGCGGCCATCCAGGTAGCCGTCCTGCGCCATCTGCTTCTCAAGGCCCTGCAGTACCGGCTCGTTGAGGAAGACACCGATCTCGCCGGGATCGGAGAAGTCCTGCAACGTCGCCATGTAACTGACCGAGCGCACGCGATCCGCCTGTTTCCTGGCCGTGAGATAGGCCATGGTGCTGGCCGTCAGCGTGCCACCGATGCAGTAGGACAGGATATTGACCTGCTTCTCGCCGGTGGCCTGTTCGATGGCATCCATCGCGGCAAGCGGCCCCATCTGCATGTAATCGGCCCAGGTGAGATCGCTCTGCTCCGGCCCGGGATTGCGCCAGGAGATCAGGAACACGGTGTGCCCCTGCTCCACCAGCCAGCGCATCATCGAATTGTCCTGACGCAGATCGAGAATGTAGTACTTGTTGATCCACGGCGGCACGACCAGCAACGGCGTACTGAAAGCCTTTTCCGTCGCCGGGCGATACTGGATCAGCTGGATCAACTCATTCTCGAACACCACATCCCCCGGCGTGACGGCGATGTTGTCGCCGAGACGGAAGGCTTCGGTGTCGGTCATCGCGACATTGATGCCTTCGGCGGAGTTGGCAAGGTCTTCCCGCAGACGCTTCAAGCCGTCGAGCAGATTCTGGCCGCCGGTTTCGCGGGTCACCCGCTGCACTTCCGGGTTGGTGGAGGCGAAGTTGGAGGGCGAGAAGGCACTGACGTACTGGCGCGCGTAGAACTCGAGATTGCGCTTCTGGCTCTCCGGCAATCCCTTGATGCCCGCCAGCATCTCATCCACGGCGCGCGAGAACAGCAGATATTGCTGCACGAGGAAGTGATAATACGGTTCGCTCTGCCAGGCCTCATCGCGGAAGCGACGATCAGAGCGTGCGGGGCTGATCACGGGCTCGACACTCTCACCGCTCATCTCGCGCAGCGTGCCCTGCATCAGGGCCATCTGGTCCTGGAAGAGGCGGGTCTGCGTGGAAATCAGCAATTGGGGGTCACGTGCCAGCGCCTCCGCGCCTGCCTGGAAGCAACGTCCCATCTCGTCGTAGATGGTGGAGGCAGCAGCACTTGGCCACAGGCGCTCCAGCATGTCACTCATCAGAGCCTGATACTGGGTGCTGGCTTCCTGTACCACGCCGGCCCATTCGCCGCCGTCGACGCCATCGGGGAACAGATGGGAAAAGGCCTGAGAGAATGCCTGAGAAAGTGCCTGCTGCTGGGCTGAAACCATATCGCCCGTCCTCCTTGTCATTGGCTATCGAAGCATGGCTGTCGAACGAACGCCGACATGCACGATTTCATCGAACCGAATCCTTCCGTACCTCTGCAGTGCAATGGCCTCGAAAGGCGTTCGCGGCGCCGTCACTGGCACCTTGCACCGACTCTCTTCACTCTGGCGTCACTCTGGCAGGCCAGAGCCTTGCAGTCCGCTTTCCGTCGCATTCATGCCAGAGGCGCGAATACGACGGAAAGCCGGCTGAGACCTCTCATCTGTCGTCTTGCCGCCTCGGGGGGCGACTCTCAGCATGCACCCGGGCCGTGATGGGGGCAATGCCTGACCTCGCCAAAAAAAGGGCTGGCGCGTGCGCCAGCCCTCTCGATGATTCTTCAGCTCTGCTTGGCGCGGCTGGTGGCACTTGCCGGCTTGCTGGTGCTGTCTTTCGCGGCATCCGCCGTGGCGGAAGACGCCTTGCTGGCAGCGGAAGATGCCTTGTCCGTGGCTTCCTTGCCCGCATCGGAATAGGCCTGTTCCATCTGGCTGCGCATCTCGTTGCCCATTTCCGCCAGTTTCAGGGAATCGTCCATCATCTGCTGGGACAGCTCGGTGGCCACTTCCAGCTGACGATTGCCGAATTCGCTGAGCTGCTCGACACTCTTCACTTCCGTCGCGGCGCGGGCACGCTCGAAACCGGTATCGGCATAGCGCTTGGCGGCATCCATCTGGAACTCGGCCACCTTGCTCATGTGGTCGAGCACCAGGCTGTTGAGCTTGCGCATCGGCTGATAGAAGCTGCGGGCCTGCTCGGCAAAGGCGTTGAACATCTGATCCTGTTGCATGACGGTTCCTCCCATGGATTCCGTACCGGAAGAGCGCGCAGAAGACTCTGCGCCATCTTTGGAGCGCAGCATTATGCTGCACTGCACAAAGACTAGTCTGCTCCCGAAGCGGTTGCAATCCCATGACGATAATCCTGCACCGCAATGCCTTCAGCTTCCCTCGTCATCCATCAGTCACGCTGACTGCGTGAGCGCGCGCTGGCGGCCTTGGGTCTGTCCTCAGCGGCCGCCTTCTGCGCAGCTCCCGCATGCGGGTCATTCCCAGCGGGCTCACTGTCGCCACCACTGGCCCCACCACTGGCGTTGCCCGTGCCCTGCTGACCGAACTGCTGCAAGGTATCCAGCATCATCTTCTGGTACTGCTGGAAAGCCGCCATGCCCTTGGCCATGCTGTCGCCCATCTCGTTGGATGAGGCCCCCGGGGAATCGGCCGCTGACGCGCCGCCCATCCCCGCCATGCCTTCCGCCATCCCCGGCGGCATGAACCGGGCAAACGGCGTGCCCGCCCCCGGTGTCATCAGCGGCTTGAGCAGGCTCATCGGATCATAGCCCTCGACGCCCGCTTCCATCTGACGACGAAAGCGCTCCATCAATTCCTGTTGAAAGGCTTCCACATCCGGCAGGCCCATCGCCTGGCGAAACTCCTGAGGCGTCAGGTCGAATTCGACATTGATCTTCATGGCAGTGTCCTTTTGTTGTCTGCCCGCGCACGGCGTGGTGCGCGAGTCCGCTGGCATGCTTGCCATTCGAGTCTAGCAGCGAGAATGACACGGGGGCAGCCTGCTACTTACGCCTTTTCTTATTTACTTTGTGCAAGCCAACCCACCACGCAAGACGCCCCAGCCACGAAGGATGCAGGGCATCACTCCACGGATGGGGCGTCTCTTTCTCACTAAAAGTTCAGCAGCTTGGCAGCGTTACAAGTTCAACAGCTGGGCAGCGCCAGCAGTTCAGCCGCGCCGCAAGCGGCTTACACCTCGCGCAGCACCGGTGTGTCGACCTTGACGTCGGCATTCTGGCCACGATGGCGCAGCAGGTGGTCCATCAGCGTCAGCGCGACCATCGCCTCGGCGATCGGCGTGGCGCGGATACCGACACACGGATCATGACGGCCAGTGGTGATCACCTCGACCGCCTCGCCGTTGACGTCGATGCTGCGACCCGGCAGACGCAGGCTGGAGGTCGGCTTGAGCGCGATGCTGGCACGCAGGGTCTGGCCGCTGGTGATGCCGCCCAGGATGCCGCCGGCATGATTGGAGAGGAAACCTTCCGGCGTCATCTCGTCACGGTGCTCGGTACCCTTCTGGCTGACCACGGCGAACCCGTCCCCGATCTCGACGCCCTTGACGGCGTTGATGCTCATCAGGCCATGGGCCAGCTCGGCATCGATGCGATCGAAGATCGGCTCACCGAGACCCACCGGCACGCCAGTCGCCTCGACGGTGACCTTGGCGCCCACGGAATCGCCTTCCTTGCGCAGGGCGTCCATATACTGCTCCAGCTCCTCGAGGCGGTCCGCATCGCCACAGAAGAACGGATTGGTGTCGACCAGCGACCAGTCCTTGACCTCAAGCTCGATGGGACCGAGCTGGGACAGATAGCCGCGCACCTGCACGCCGTGGCTCGCCAGATACTTCTTGGCGATGGCACCGGCGGCGACGCGCATGGCCGTCTCGCGCGCGGAGCTGCGGCCACCGCCACGGTAGTCACGCTCACCATACTTGTGGTGATAGGTGTAGTCGGCGTGGGCCGGACGGAACTGGTCCTTGATCTTGCCGTAGTCCTTGGAGCGCTGATCGGTGTTCTCGATCATCAGACCGATGGCCGTGCCGGTGGTGCGGCCCTCGAACACGCCCGAGAGAATGCGCACCTGGTCCGGCTCGCGCCGCTGGGTGGTGTGGCGCGAGGTGCCGGGACGGCGGCGGTCCAGATCGATCTGCAGATCCGCTTCGCTGATCTCGATGCCCGGCGGGCAACCATCGATGATGGCGCCCAGCGCCGGGCCATGGCTTTCGCCGAAGGTGGTGACGGTGAACAGCTTGCCGAAGGTATTTCCGGACATTCAGGGGGTCCTCAGGCGATGCCGCCGGTCATGGCCGACGGCGTTCTGATAATAGTTGTCGTGAGCTTTTCAGGTCTGGGGCTGAAGCGAAGGCACCAGACGAGCCTGTCTTCAGGCGAATTCGGGGGCGCAGACGTCCAGTGTCTGGGCATCGATGGCGAAGACGCCGTTGCCGCCGCGCTCGAACTCCAGCCACATGAAGGGCACGTCCGGGAACGCGTCCATCAGGTGGCGCTCGGAGTTACCGACCTCGACGATCAAGACGCCGTCGTCGGTCAGGTAGTCACGCGCCTCGCGCAGGATACGGCGCACGATATCCAGGCCATCATCACCGGCGCCCAGCGCCAGCGCCGGCTCGTGGCCGAATTCCTGCGGCATGTGGGAGAGATCGAAACTGTCCACGTAGGGCGGATTGGAGACGATCAGGTCATAGCGCTTGCCGGCCACCCCCGCGAACAGGTCCGACTGCACGGCGATGACCCGCCCTGCCACATCGTGACGCTCGATGTTGCGACGCGCGACTTCCAGCGCCTCGCTGCTGATATCGACCAGATCCACCTCGGCGGTCGGCATCACCAGCGCCGTGGCGATCCCGATGCAGCCGGAACCGGTGCACATGTCCAGCACCCGGGTCGGCGGCAGTTCCGGGAACCAGGCCGAGAAGCCGCTCTCGATCAGTTCGGCGATCGGCGAGCGCGGAATCAGCACGCGCTCATCGACATCGAAGGGCACGCCGGTGAAGAAGGCTTCACCGAGCAGATAGGGCAGCGGCTTGCGGGTGGTGATGCGTTCACGCACCAGCGCCACGATGCGCGCACGCTCCATGGTCAACAGACGGGCATCGATCACGGCGGGGTCCGTGTCCCACGGCAGATGCAGCGCACCCAGCACCAGTGCCACCGCCTCGTCCCAGGCAGAGTCGGTGCCGTGGGCGAAGTGCAGACGGTGCGCGTGGAACTCGCTGGTCGCCCAGCGAATCAGGTCGCGCAGAGTCACCAGCTCCTCGACGAGACGGGAGTCCGGCTCACTGAGGCTGGAAGGATGGCGCAGGTCGGACGCGGAAGTAGTGGACACGGTGATTCCTGTAAGCGGACAGATGGACAACGAGCGCCGCCAGTCATGAAGCGTCGGTGGCGTCTCGCGCAGGCATTGTAGCGTTCACGAGGCGTGGCGGCGACCCTTGCACGCGCCATGGTCACCGCGCGTGACGTGCGCGACATCATGGGACGCCACTGACCTTGCACGGCACGGCGCGGTGCTTCACAGCACCGACAGCCACGCTATACTGCGCCCCTTGCCATTCACCGCTTGCGGAGCCCCCAGCCATGCCCCCCCGACACGACGACAGCTCGGATGACGGCGACGATTTCAACGCCTTCCGCGCCGCCCTCAAACAGGCCGGCGTGCGCAAGATCACCAGCAACCGGGCAGACCCCGGCCGCAAGCCGCTCAGCCGTGACGAGCAGGCCCGACTGGCCGCGCGTCGCGCTGCCGCCAGCGAAGCCTCGACCGACTCTCTCAGTACGCCATCGCGCACCACGGACGGCCAGGTCGAACCGGTCACGCCCAGCCAGCTGCTCGACTTCGCGGTACCGGACCTCCCCTACCGCCAGCGCCAGCGCCTCAAGCGCGGCGAGATCGCCTGGGAAGCCGGTCTCGATCTGCACGGCTACACACTGGAGCAGGCGCGCAGCGAGCTGGAATCCTTCATCGATGACGCCATCGCGCGGCGCTCACGCTGTGTGCTGGTCGTGCATGGCAAGGCGTGGACCGGCATGGCGGATCACCCGATCATCAAGAGCCACGTCAACGCCTGGCTTCGCCAGTGGCCGGATGTGCTGGCCTTCACCTCGGCGCTGGAGCTGGACGGCGGCAGCGGCGCAGTTTATGTATTGTTGCGCAGCAAGGGCCGTGATCCGCTGATGGACTGAGCGAGCCCCTCCATCGCCACGCCACGGAGTAGCGACACAGGACATCTGAGCATCTGAACACCTGAGCAACGGAACATCTGAAGCAGGCCTCACGCCGAGCCTGCCACCATAACGACAAGGGAACACCTCGATGACACCCAACGCTGAACACTTCACACGCCAGCCCTCACGCCGCGCGCGCTCCACCGCCATCTTCAGCGGCGTGACCGCAGCCACCCTGTCACTGACGCTTGCCATGCCCGCTGCCGCCAGCGATTCCCTGGCCGACAGCACGCTTTCCCGCGTGAAGGACGCTCAGGTACTGAAGGTCTGCACCACCGGTGACTATGCCCCCTTCAGCCATCGTGAAGACGACGGCGAGTTCGAGGGCATCGATCTCGACATGGCCGCCTCGCTGGCCGCAAGCCTGGACGCAAGCGTCGAGACGGTTCCGACCAGCTGGCCGACGCTGATGGAAGACTTCACCTCCGGCAAGTGCGACATCGCCATGTCCGGTATCTCGATCAAGCTGGATCGTCAGGCACAGGCCTACTTCAGCCTGCCCTACCAGACCGGCGGCAAGACGCCCATCGTGCGCTGTGAAGATGTCGACAAGTACCAGACCGTCGCCCAGATCAATCAGCCAGGCGTGCGCATCACCGTCAATCCGGGCGGTACCAACGAGCGCTTCGCCAACGAGTTTCTCGGTGATGCCACCCGTGTGGCACACGATGACAACCGCACCATCTTCAACAACATCATCGAAGACCGCGCCGACGTGATGGTGACGGATGCCATCGAGACCCAGCTGCAGGCCAGCCGTCACCCGGCGCTGTGCAGCGTGCATCCTGATGCGCCATTCACCTTTTCCCAGAAGGGCTATCTGCTGCCGCTGGGTGACAACATCTGGAAAGCCTATGTGGATCAGTGGCTGACCCAGATGCAGGGCACCGGCGAGCAGGCCGCCATCTTCGAGAAATGGATCAAGGGCTGAACCAGCGCCTCAGCGTCAGCCTGAACCACATGCCAAAAGCCCCCGCCAATCTCCTTTGGCGGGGGCTTGCGTCATTGCCGCGTGCTCATCGACCTCCTAGCCATCCAGCCCCTTCTCGTAACGATCCAGCGCCTCGGCGGCCAGGTGACGGCCCAGCTTGATCAGGCCTTCGGCCCGATGGAATTCGTAGGCGCCACACACCGTCTTGGGGATCTCGACCAGAATGTCCGGCGGATACCCGGCGATCTTGTACTTGGCCAGTGTCGCCTGGGTGATATCGAAGGAGCGCATCATCATGTCGAGCTTGCCCCAGGCCTGCTCCGGCGAATTGTCGTCGTCGACTCCCTCCTCGATCTCCGCGAGCCGCCGCGACTCCCGATTCTCGCTCTGACGCCCCTGCGCCTCGCGCGGATCAGCGTCGTCCCGGCCCTCCTTCACGGCCTGATTCAGCACATCGTTCAGGGTCGCGCCCGCGCTGGTGGTGGGCTCCGTCTCCGGCGCCTCCGACAAGGCCGTGAAGGGCGGGGCGAGACTGCCTCCCGGCGGCAGCGGCACGCCGCCCAGGGGGCTCACCGCCGAGGTGGAGGATGGCGGTGGCTCGGCGAGCTCAGGAGGCTGCGTCGTCTCACGTTCGGCCGAGAACATGCGCTCGGCACTGCGGCGCACGCCACGCAGCCAGTCACCGAATCCGCCCTCCTGCGCCTGCAGCGCGGCCTCGCGTGCTTCCTCTTCGGCCGCCTCCGCCGGGGGCAGCATCTGCTCCAGCGTCTGGTTGCGCGGCGAGTGCGCGGTGGCATTCACCGCCAGCACCAGATCCACATGCGCGGCCACCAGCGGCGTGATGGGCAACGGATTCATCAAGCCACCATCCACCAGCATCTTGCGATCGCGCTGCACCGGCGTGATCACCCCCGGCACGGCGATGGAGGCCCGGATCGCCTCGAGCAGATTGCCGCTCTGGAACCAGACCTCCTTCTGGGCGATCAGGTCCGTGGCAACGGTGGTGAGCGGTATCGGCAGGTCCTCGATGCGCGTATCCCCGATCAGGGCCTCCAGCTCTTCCATGATGCGACGGGCGCGGATGGCGCCCATCGGGCTCCAGGTCACGTCCACCAGTCGCAGCACATCGAAATAATCCAGCTTGCACACCCAGTCCCGATAGGCGTCGAGCTGACCGGCGGCATAGATGCCGCCCACCAGCGCGCCCATGGAACAGCCGGAGATGGCGCGAATGTCGTAGCCCCGCGCCAGCACTTCCTCGATGACACCGATATGAGCATAACCGCGTGCCCCGCCACTCCCCAGTGCCAGGGCGATGGTCTTGCGCTTGGCCATGGCATGTCTCCCGATGACGATGATGAAGGATGACCTTGGCGCGACGGACTACTCGCCCGCGACGGTCCAGTCGATGATCCGTGCCGCGACCGCCGCGACATGTCCCGGCTCCAGATGCAGGTGATGGCCGCCGGGCAGGACGCAACGCTCCAGCCCGCGCACGGCCGCTCGCGCCAGCTGCGCTTCGGGCCGCTCCCTCAGGATACCCTGCTCCCCCTCGATCAGCAGCACCGGCTGATTGACGGCGGCCAGCAGCGCCAGTACCTGCTCCGGGGTATAGCGCATCACCGAGGGTCTGAGCAGACGACGGTCACTGCACAGCCGCCAGCCCTCTTCGAGGGGTTCGAGGTTGCGCTCGACCACCGGGCGTATCGTCTCGGCATCCACGGGCGTGACGCCACCAGCCACACGCGCCGCCACCGCCTCCTCGATGCCACGATAGTGCGCACGACGCGACGGCTGGCTCCCTGAGGCCTCTCGCGAGAGCGGACGCGCATGACGCGCCAGCAGGCCACGGCGCAACTGCCCCACCACCTTGTCAGCCGGTGTCGCCAGCGCCCCGATACCGTCGATAAGCACCAGTCGGGCGACATGCTCCGGCAGGGCCGCTGCGACTTGTCCGGCGACGGCAGCGCCAAGCGAGTGCGCCAGCAAGGTGACCGGTGCCTCCGACATGCCCTCGCCTCGCAACCCTTCCAACGCTTCGATGACATCGTGACAATAATCCCACACCGCATAGTCGCCATCCGGCCCCTGGGGACTCGAGCGACCATGCCCGACCAGGTCGATGGCCACGATCCGGATGCCTAGTCGCTCACACAGCAGAGGTGCCAGGCGCGTGAAGCTGGCGGCATTGTCGAGCCAGCCGTGCAGCGCCAGCCATACCGGGGCGTCAGCGCTGACCTGCTCGGAGCGCCACTCCAGCGCCGCTATCTCGCCGCCGCAGCGCCGCGTGAACGTCAAGGGACGAGGGGATGGGCGTGATGTGCCCGTCGTGGAATTCATGCCATCAACTCCGGTGCCAATTGCGAGAGGGTCGCCAGCAGCGCCTCACGCGTCAGATCAGGATGCTCAAAGGGATACATGTGTCCGCCCGGCACCGTGGCGACCTCAAGCCCGGCCCGTTGGAGCCTGGCGATGCGCGGTGGCGTCAAGAGGTCCGACTGCTCACCTGCCAGTATCTTCACCGGCACCTTGAGCCTGGCCACGGACCCCGTGAGGTGATCACTCAGATGGCGGAAGATCTCCACCTCGTGACGCGTATCGAAGCTCAGCGACAGGCTGCCATCGCCGTGGCGATGCGTGGCATGCTCGATGTAGTCCGCAAGTGCCCGGGGCGTGAAGTTGGCGAACAGCGAGCGGCGACGCAGGTAATCATGCATCGCCTGAGGCGAGTCCCAGCGGGCGCGCCGCCCACGCGTGCGCCCTGCAGGCGTGACACGGTCGATGAAACCGAAGCGCTTGGCGATCTTGAGGCCGATGGCATCACGCCCCAGCATCAAGGGCGGGTCAAGCAGGATGACGCAGTGGAAACGCGCCGGCTGCTTGAGCGCGGCCATGTAGTTGACCACGCCTCCCAGCGAATGCCCTACCCCGATGACCTTGCGACTGTCCGGCGTGCCCACCGGCCCCAGCGCCGTGTCCAGACAGGCCAGCCATTCGTCACGCAACGCGATCAGATTGCGCCCCACCGGATAGGCGGGATCATGCGCCAGCCTGTCCACCGGCAGCAGATCGAACGACTCGGCCAACGGGGCCAGCAGGCTGTTGTAACAGGCGCCGGTGAAGCCATTGGCATGGGCAAACGCCAGCAGCGGACGTGACTCTCGCGGCTCGGACACCTCCCGAGGCTCCGCTTGCGGCGTGACCTCTACGGCCCCCGCCACGGCGGCTTGCCCAGCGGATGCTGATGAGGCATTGCGGGATGGCACTGTCATCATGAAGTCTCCTCACCTTGCGTGGCGGTGTCGCCGGATGCCACAGAGCAAACGGTCGTTTGACCCAGTCTCCCAGCATGCCAGCCCCACCGCCACCACGCTACTCGCCTAATGTCTCACCTTGCGCGGCAGACCTGGCATCCGCCGTCGAAGCCACCTCTTCGCTCGCTCGGGAAGCCGCCTGCAGAGCGGCCTGAATCGCCGTTGGCGACAGTCTGCCCGCCTCGAGGCTACCGCCCGCCTCTGCCGAGCCAGCGGACACGCCAGGATGAGGCCCGGTATGGGTCTCGATGACCTTGCCCAGACCGATCAAGCGCTCGCGCAGCGCACCGTTGACCTGGATCTCCACCGCCGCGAGACGCCGTACCAGAGCCGCCGGCCAGCGCGTGCCCTCCAGGGTCAGACGCGCCCAGGGCTTGCTGCCGGATGCGATGGACAGCGTCAGCTGCAGGTGATCATCCCGCGATGGCGGCTGGCGATACTGCCGCGCGGCGTGGGACCAGTTCAGGGTCAGCGTGACCGCCGGCTGCCAGTCCGCCTGCGCGACACGCAGGCGCAGATCGTTCTGGTTCAGGGGCGAGAGCGCCGCCATGAGGGCCTCGGCCGCCGCGCTGTCGGGGGCAAGCCCTCGCGTGTGCGGGGTATGGGATGCCTGCGGATGAGGCGCCAGACGCACCTCCACACGACTCAGCGCGGGCGGCCCCTGCCTCTCGTGCAGCAATGCGGACAGATCCAGCACCTCGCTTGCCGCCAGGCCGCCCCGCCAGTCCGGCAAGCCGATGTCGCGAGACAGTTCCAGCACCGGCGAATCCGGCAGCGAAAGCCAGCGCACGTAACGCCCCGGCAAGGCATCAGCACCACTGCGGGCAGCCGACGGCGTGCCGCCCAGTTGCAGACTCACCTCACCATCACTGCCGGTGACATTCACTACCGGAGACTGCCCCGCCAGGCCCAGCGCCTGAAGCGCCTGGTCAGTCGCGGGCTTGCGCGTGCGTAGGCGTGCCTCGTTCAGCTGGTGCAGCAGCCCGGTCACCTTGTCCTGACGCGCCGGCCAGTTGCCCAGTGATGCCAGCTGCCAATCCCCCTTCGGGTCTCGCGTCAGACTCAGCCAGTCCTGCGCCTCATCGGGATGGCGACGAATGCCGATTCTCTGCGCCGTCGCGGCGACATGCGACAACGCCGGCAGCGGTGTCAGGATGGCGCTTGAGGCCTCGCCCTCCTGAAGCGGAGCGCCTGGCCCGGCATCCGGAAACGAGCCCGACTCACGCGGGCCGAGCGTCAGAGCCCCGATCGCCAGCAACGAGGCCAGTGCTGTCAGTGCCCATCCGGCGCGATTGAAGCGACTCATGCGTCATCTCCCCTGCGGCGCTCGCCGCGATGATCCTCAGCGGATCGGTCAGACGTGCTGGATGAGTCCGGTCTGCCGGATGCCGACGCCGTCTCGGCGCTGGTGGACGCGGACAGTCCCCCGCCACCGAGGCGATGACGACCGGGCTGACGATGGCCGGACAGCCGCCCGGCAGGGCGATAGCCCGCTCGACGGCTCGCGTGATAGCGCCGCCAGCAGATCAGCTCACCCAACAGGCCCAGCAACACCGGCAGCGCCAGCAAGGTCCAGAGACGAAGCCTGCGACGCAGGTCATCACGCTCGGCATTCGCCGCGCGCTGCTGGCGCGCGAGTGCGCTCTCGAACGCCTGTTGCATGTCATCCAGTGCCGTTCGCTGGTGTGCCGCCTCCGCCTTGTCGGCCACCGGGGCAGTCCCCAGTGCACTCAGGCGCGACTGCCAGTCATTGCGCAGACGGGTTTCCTCGGCCGCCTGGCGATCCGCCAGCTGATGCAGTCGCGTCAACTCGCGCACCTGATGGGCACCGGCACGCAGCGCCACCAGCTCCGGGCTGCCCGCCAGCACATCCACCGCGTTCTCCAGCCAACGGGCATTGGCATTCAGCTCGCGCTCACTGCCGTCCGCCGCGCTGCGCCGCCACAGGCGATCACTGGCCATGTCGACATCGCTGACCACCAGCAGCTGGCCCTCACGCCCGTCTTCATGCCCGTCGTCACGCGCCCCCTGTTCCACTGGCGCCGGCCAGTGGGTCAGCACCGCCAGCCCACCCTCCTCGACGCCCTGTCCAGACAGGCCGGACAACGGCCGCGGGTCCATGCGGTTGGCGTACACCTTGTCGGCCGGCAGCAGGCGCGTGGTGTCGGCCCCTCGGATCAGCCACTGCCGCGAGGTCGCTGACGGTGTCTCCGCCGTCTCCTCACGTGGGGCCAGCCAACCGGCGCTGGACATCACCAGCTGATCGACATTCTGGTTCAGCAAGGCATCCGACAGACGGTCCGGGCCGATGCCAAGCAGCGTCGGACTGAGGGCGCGCGTGCCGTCCAGCAGACCGATCGGCAAGGCAAGTCGGGTGTCCGCCACCACCTCGTCGGCACGTGACTCAAGTCCTGCATGGGCCAGCAAGGCGCTCAGAGCCTCGGAGGCCGGGGCTGGCTGATCCAGCATCTCGGGGAGCGGGTCCAGCATCATCAGCACTCGCCCTCCACGATCCAGATAGTCACGGATCGCCGTCAGCGTCGCCGTCGGCAACAGGCGCGGGGCGATCACCAGCAGCGCATCCTGATCGCCGATAGGGCGCGCCGGGTCATCCCCGCCGGACAGCCAATCGATGCGCAGGCGGGCATTGAGACGTTCCATCAGCCCCCAGCTGCCCAGTGCCCGGCCCTGCTCCATGCTCGGCTGACCCATCACCGGCAGGCTGGAGATCACGCCCAGACGGGGTGGCTGGGTGCGCGAGACTTCCTGGATCTGACGCGCGACCTGCGCTTCCAGTCCGCCGAGATCGGAGGCCTTGAGCATCGGGATCGCACGGCGCTCGGAATAGGGGCCATCGATGATCAGACCGAACAGCATTCTTTCACCGCCAGGCAGCGAAAGCGCCGTGAGTCCCTGGGCCTCGAGATCCGTGAAATCGGCACTGTCCGGCTGCGGGTCCACCCGCTTCAGGCGCACCTGAGGCTCACGCGCGAAGGCGCCCAGACGCGTCTCGATTCGTGTCGCCAGCTCCCGCAGCTGCGGGAGGTCCGCGGCAAAGCGCTCGCTGTAGGCGAAGGTCAGCGTCACGGGGGATGTCAGCCGCGACAGCAGCTCCCGGCTGGCAGGGCTCAGGCTGTGCTGGCGGGTATCGGTGAGGTCATGCGCCGTGATCAGCGGATTGGACCCACTCGGGGATACCATGGCGGGCAGACGCTGGGCGGCCAGCAGCACGGCCGTGACACTTGATGCCACGGCCAGGGCGACCAGCCACTGGGGCGCCTGCCGACGCGTGTTGCGCTCCTGCTTGAGGCCACGCACCTGCAGCACCAGACCGGCCAGGGTCAACGACAGGAAGTAGCCGACATCCAGCAGCGCGGGACGCCCTTCGCTGAAGGGCGTGAGATGGGCCGGCAGACTGATCAGATCCAGCAGCTGCACCCAGTGTGGCGCCAGATGACGCGCCAGCTGTGCGGTCACTGCCGGCGTGCCCGGCAGCATCAACGCCAGCCCCAGCACCAGTGCCCCCAGCCAGGCCGAGAGCGCCGAGGGCGCACGGACCGCCAGCGCCTGACCGAGACTTGCCAGTGCCATCACCAACAGCGCCATGCCAAGATACCCGCTGAGCACAAGGCCGAGATCGGGATCGCCCAGCCAGTGGATCAGCACCAGCAACGGTGCCGTCATCGCCAGGCCCAGCCAGCCCAGCACACAGGCGCTTGCCAGGCGGGCGCCCGCCAGCCGCCATGGACCAAGCCCGAGCCCTGACAGCCATTCAAGCAGGCCATTGGCGCGCTCTTCCGGCCAGCCACGCAGGGCCAGCAACGGTGTCCATAGCACCAGCAGCCATGGCAATACCTGCCACAGCGCTCCCAGGTCCGCACGATCACGTGCCAGAAGATCACCGACCTCGAAGGCCCCCAGCGGGGCCAGCACCGCCATCACCACCAGCAGAGACCAGCTGGCCCCCTGGGTCATTGCCTGATGCAGGTCACGCCGCACCAGCGCCATCATCGCCCTCATGACGATACCTCCTGATCCGCATCCAGGGGGCGCTTCACGCGCGGCAATGGCGCGGGCTGCTCGGCCATGCGCGCCACCAGCTGACGGAATGCCACCTCGATGTCCCCCCGCTCATGCACGCACTCGTCGAGCCGTATCTGCATGTAGCTGCACCACCGCGCCAGCGCGGAGCGCGGGTCCTGCCCGGGCCTGCCCACCAGTCGATAGGCCGGGTCCGCCATCAGGCGTCGCCCTGAACGGGACACTCGCTCGGCGCCCTCGGGCGACACGGCGGTGATGGCCGCGACACCGGGCAGCCGCGAGACGCTGGCCAGTTCCAGCTCGCTGAGTTCACGGCTCAGGATCACCCGCCACACCGGCAGGGGCGACGTGCCGCCATGAGCGGCACCGAGTCGCTCACGATAGGCACTGGGCACCGCCTCGCTGACGGACAGGGCCGCCAGCGCCGCCGGCGTGTCATCGAAGCCCAGCTGGCCGTTGGCCATGACCAGCACACGATCACAGATGCGCGGCACCTCTTCCAGCAGATGAGTGGAGACGATGATCAGACGCTCGCGCCCCAGCTCACGTATGAAGGCGCGCACGCTGTCCTTCTGCAGCGGGTCCAACCCATCGGTGGGCTCATCCAGCAGCAGGATGTCCGGGTCATGGGTCAGCGCCATCGCCAGTGCCACGCGCCGGCGATAGCCTTTGGATAACACGGCGCACAATTGATTGGCGAACGGCGTGATGTCGAGGCGATCCATCAAGGCAGGCAGGCGCTCCTTGCGAGTCCTGCGCGACAGACCATGCAGGCCCGCGACGCACTCGAGCGTCTCGCGCACGGTAAGCTGCGGCCACAATGGTGCCCCTTCCGGCAGATAGCCGATCCGTCGCTTCAGGCGATTGAGCTGACGCTGACCGGCTCGCCCATCGAAGGCCTCTCCCTCGAGCGTCAGTTCGCCATGGGTTGCCGCCAGGGTGCCTGCCAGCATGCGCAGACTGGTGGTCTTGCCGGCGCCATTGGGCCCCAGCAGACCGATCACTTCGCCGCGAAAGGCCTTGAAGGAAAGTCCGGACACGGCCTGGTGAAGGCCGAATTGACGCCCCAGCCCCCGGCTTGCCAGCAGTGGCACAGGCGCAGGTTGATGAGGCAAGGGCACGGAAGACGATGCGGCAGAGGTCGCGTATGGGTCCTGCAAGTTACCCGCTCCTTGTGATGATGTGGGGCCTGCGCCCGAAAGATTGCAGCACAGGGTAAGCGGACAGCCTGCGCTCGCCAAGCCGGGCGCGCGCCTTCCAGTCTGCTGCGCTGCAAAATCCTGATATGCTGGCGCTATTCTGCCGCAAGGCGAGGCGCCGGACATCCGTGAGGCGCCGGGACCACGCGCTCACCCTTCCAGGAGTTCCCATGCCCGATCCGCACGTCAACTCGCCCTCTTGCGGCTCCCGTTCGAACGCCTCACCGACACCCGAGGACCTGGAGTCTTCCACGGACGAGCGCTCGACCAGGCGCCCGCAGCGTGACACACGCCTGCGCAATCGCCTGTTCTGGGCACTGCTGGCGGCAGCATTGATCACCGGCTTCTGGCTGATCTGAGGGCGGACTGACATGAGCGAGAGACTGACATGAGCGAGAGACTGGAATGAACGACATGCTGGCGCTGTTCGTCGCGACACTCAACATCACCGTGCCGGTCTTCGCGATGGTATTTCTGGGACTGGGTCTCAAGCGTCTCGGCTGGATCGATGACACCTTCATCGGCACCGCCTCTTCCCTGGTCTTCAAGGGCACCATGCCCGCACTGGTGTTTCTGTCCATCGTGCGAGCGGACCTCGACCACGCCCTGCGCCCCGGCATGCTGCTCTACTTCGCCTGCGCCACGCTTGGGACCTTCCTGCTGCTGTGGGGCTGGGCCATCTGGCGCATTCCGCTGAAGGAGCGCGGCGAGATCGTCCAGGGGGCGTTTCGTGGCAACTGTGCCATCGTCGGGCTGGCACTGGCAGCCAACCTCTATGGCGACCTCGGCCTGTCGATGGGCGGCATCCTGATGGGCGTCGTCATCCTGTCCTACAACATGCTGTCAGTGGTGGTGCTATCGAGTTATCTGGGCGATGGCCGCACCAGCTGGAGTGCCATCGCGCGCGGCATCATCACCAACCCGCTGATTCTCGGTGTCCTGGCGGCGCTGCCCTTCGCGGCGTTCAGCTGGCAGCTGCCACAGTGGCTGGAAACCTCCGGTGACTACTTCGCGCGCATGACGTTGCCGCTGGCGCTGATCTGCATCGGCGGCACCCTCTCGATGCGCTCACTGCGTGAAGGCCGCCAGCTGGCGCTGAGTGCCAGCCTGATGAAGATGGTCAGCGTGCCACTGGTGGCCACGGCCTTCGCCGTGCTGCTGGGCTTTCGCGGCACGGAACTCGGTGTGCTGTTCCTGTTCTTCGCCTCACCGACGGCGGCGGCAAGCTTCGTGATGGTGCGGGCCATGGGCGGCAATGATCGCCTCGCCGCCAACATCATCGCCATCAGTACCCTGATGGCCGCGCTCACCATCACCCTGGGCATCTTCCTCCTCAAGCTGAGCGGATTGGTCTAGCACCCTTCGGATGACGCAACGCAAGCGCCCCCGACAGCGAATGGCTGACGGGGGCGCTTGCGTCTGAAGCTCATGTCCCGGTCCCGGTCCCGGTCCCGGGCACGCGCCTGCGCGTGTGTCAGTCAAGCTCCGCCGGGCTGACGAAGTGGTGCAGGTCCGCCAGACCTGCCGCCCAGATATCGGCATCCAACCACGCCAGACTCGCGGTGGCAAAGGCCAGCTGAGTGCTGCCGGGGCCATCCACCAGCGCACTGGCCAGGCTCGACACCAGCGGGTTGTGGCTGATGATCAGCCAGTCACGCGGCTCACGCGCCTCGCTGCAGGGCGGGACGTGGGTCTGCAGCCAATCCAGCACCGGCGTGAGCGGGTCATCCGGGGTGATGATTTCCAGAGTCGTCTGTTGCTCACCGGCAAGCTTGAGCGCCGAGGAGACTTCCTGCGCCGTCTGCTGGGCACGGGTGAAGGGGCTGACGACGAGGGTCAGACGGGCACGGCGTTCCGCGGGCAACTGATGCGCCAGCCATTGCCCCATGCGGCGGGCTTCTTCACGCCCTCGGGCGCTCAATTCCCTGCTGGCGTCCGGCGAGCCGGAGCTTGCCTCCCCGTGACGCATGATCAATACACTCATGGCTTTCTCCTGAAGGGTGACTACCGCGCGGGACGAAGATCCGCCCTCGGCGGTCGATGACAGTGCTCGCACGGCCGGAGCGCCGAGCGAGGAACGGGATGGCACCACTCAGCCGATGCCACCCCATGGAATTGGGAGTCTTCAGGAGCCATCAGGTTCCAATTGACGCGCCTGCTTGACGGACTCGCGCGACAGCACGAATTCCACATCCGTGGATTGCTCACCGCCCATCAGGGCGCGGGCCATGTGGTGAGGATCGACATCCTCGAAGAGCACCTTGGCCATGCCATTCACCAGCGGCATGTAGATCTCCAGACGCTCTGACTCATCCTGCACCAGTCGCACCGTATTGACACCTTCCGCGACCTGCCCCAGCACCTCCACGGCCTGATCCAGAGTACGCCCCTCCCCGAGGGCGTAGCCGACCCGATAGTTGCGCGACAATGGCGACGAGCAGGTGACGATGAGATCCCCCACGCCGGCCAGGCCGAGGAAGGTCATCGGATTGGCGCCCTTGGCCACGGCGAAACGGCTCATCTCGGCCAGCGCCCGTGTCATCAGCATGGCGCGGGTGTTCTCCCCCATGCCCAGGGCCGCCGCCATGCCCGCGGCGATGGCGTAGATGTTCTTCAGCGCCCCGCCCAGCTCCACCCCGTAGCGATCATTGCTGGCATAGACCCGGAAGTAATCACAGCCGAAGGCCGTCTGTACGCGTGCGCGGGTGTAGGGGTCATCCGAGGCGATCACCGTCGCGGTCAGCTGACGCTGAGCGATCTCACTGGCCAGATTGGGGCCGGAGAGCACGCCGATGTGGGAGAAGCCGGTTTCCTCTTCCAGCACCTCGCTCATCAGGGTGAAGCCTTCGCTCTCGATCCCCTTGGTGGTCGCGACCAGAATCTGCTCCTCGCGCAGATGCGGGCGCGCTTGACGCACCACACTGCGAAACGCCTTGGAGGGAATCGCCACGCACACCAGTTCCGCCTCCTTGAGGGCCTCTGCCATGTCGGTGGTGGCCCGCACGGCCGAGTTGATGACGAAATCCGGCAGATAGCCCGAATTGCGGTGCTCGGTGTTGACCTCTTCGGCCTGGATTGCATCACGCATCCACTGGGTGACATTGGCACCATTGTCGGCGGCGATCGAGGCGATCGCGGTGCCGAAGCTGCCGCCGCCCAGCACACAGACATTCAAGCCGGCTGCCTGCGGTGCACTTTCCGAAAGCTCGCGATCACGGATGGCGCGACGAGGAGCGGGTGAAGAGGCAGACATGAAGACTCCTGGTAGTGGCGTAAGAAGGAGAAAGAAACGCGGATTCGGCAACTGTCGCGCATTGTACCTCTAGTCAGTGCCTGTCGTCGGCACCTGTCGGGCTGCCCTCGCAAGCCAAAGCCTGCGTGGGCGATGACATCCTGACAGTGGTGGCGATGACGTCATATTCAACTCTCCTTGATGAGGGATGGCGAACACGAAAACGCCGGCAACTCTCAAGGCAGGAGCCCCGGAAGTTGCCGGCGTCGTCACGAAGGCCGATGGCCATCGCGTCTTGCATCAGGCAGCGATCACCGCCCGGCAGTCAGTTCAGAGTGTCTTGAGCGCCGTGATCATGTCGCCCACCACCTTCTGACCATCGCCATAGACCATGCGCGTGTGGTCCAGATAGAACAGGTGATTCTCGACACCCGAGAAGCCTGCTCCCTGGCCACGCTTGATCACCAGCACGTTGCGTGACTGATCAGCATTGAGGATCGGCATGCCGTACAGCGGGCTAGAGGGATCGTTCTTGGCGACCGGATTGACCACGTCATTGGCGCCGATGACCAGCGTCACGTCGGTGTTCTCGAAGTCGTTGTTGATCTCGTCCAGGTCCGCGATCATGTCGTAGGGCACCCCGGCTTCCGCCAGCAGCACGTTCATGTGGCCCGGCATGCGACCGGCGACCGGGTGGATCGCGAAGCGCACTTCCACTCCACGCTCGCCCAGCAGCTCGACCATCTCCCAGACCTTGTGCTGCGCCTGGGCCACCGCCAGACCATAGCCCGGCACGATGATGACGCGCTCGGCGAAGGCCAGCTGCACGGCAGCGTCCATCGGATCAGAAGCCTTCATGCTGCCTTCGATCTCGCCCTGCTCCGCGCCGCTTGCGCCACCGAACTGCTTGAACAGCACGTTACGGATCGGTCGGTTCATCGCCTTGGCCATCAGCTGGGTCAGCAGCGTACCCGCCGCCCCGACGACAGTACCGGCGATGATCATCGCGGCATTGCCCAGCACGAAACCTTCCATTGCCACCGCAAGGCCCGTCAGCGCATTGAACAGCGAGATGATCACCGGCATGTCCGCGCCGCCGATGGGCAGTGCCAGCATGGCGCCGAACAGCAGTGCCAGCACGAAGAACACGATCACCAGCGAGCTTGACGGCTCCACCGCCGCGATCACCACCCCGAGATAGATCGCCAGGCCCAGCACGATCATGTTGATCAGCTGCTGATTCTGGAAATGGACAGCCTTCTTGATGCGCCCGTCCAGCTTGGCCCAGGCGATGATGGAACCGGAGAAGGCCACCGCACCGATCAAGGCGCCGAGCACGCCCAGCCACAGGGCCAGCGAGCCGTGCTGCTCGATCAGTCCCGGGTTGTCGCTCATGCGCATCAGCTCGACCGCGGCGATCGCCGCCGCCGCGCCGCCGCCCATGCCGTTGTAGATGGCGATCATCTGCGGCATGTCGGTCATCGCGACCTTCTTGCCCGAGTACCAGGCAATGCCGCCACCGATCACGATGGCCAGCAGCATCAGCCCGTAGCGCCCGTCAATCTGCGGGTGCAGGAAGGTCAGCAGCGTGGCCACGACCATCGCGATCCCGGCCCAGTGGATGCCGCTGCGCGCCGTGGTGGGGTGCGACATGCGCTTGAGGCCCAGAATGAAGACCACCGCCGCGGCGAAATATCCTGTTTCGACCAGCCAGTTCATCAGCGAGCCTCCTTGTCGTTGATGGCGTTGGCCGCGTCAGCGCCCTTGCTGCGATCACTGGCCTTGAACATTTCCAGCATGCGCTCGGTGACGACGTAGCCGCCCACCGCGTTCCCCGCACCCAGCAGCACGGCGATGAAGCCGATGAACTGCTGCATGCCGGTCTCGGCCTGGCCGAGGGCGATCATCGCCCCGACCAGCACGATGCCATGGATGAAGTTGGAACCGGACATCAGCGGCGTATGCAGGATCACCGGTACCCGGGAGATGACCTCGTAGCCGACGAAGGCCGCCAGCATCAGGATGTATATGGCTGAGAGTCCTTCGATCATGCGGCGTCCTCCGCGCGAGCGCGTACGTCATCGTGGGTGATGCGACCCGCTTCGGTCAGGCGCATCGGGCCGAGTACCGCATCCTCGAAGTCCAGCGACAGTTCGCCATCCTTCATGAAGGGTGTCAGCAGGTTGAAGAGATTCTTGGCGTACATCTCGCTGGCATTGACCGACAGGCTGGAGGTCATGTCCAGCGGGCCGAGTACCGTGACGCCGCCATGTTCGACCCGGGCACCGGGCTGGGTCAGCTCACAGTTGCCGCCCCCTTCCGCCGCCAGATCCACCAGCACGGCGCCGGGCTTCATGCCCTCGACCATCTCGCGGCTGATGATGCGCGGCGACGGACGCCCCGGAATCGCCGCGGTGGAGATCACCACATGGGCATCGCCCATGTGACGCGCCAGTGCCTCGGCCTGCTGGGCGCGCTCCTCATCGGTCAGCTCACGGGCGTAACCGCCCTCACCGGAGGCATCGACACCGGTATCGATCATCTTGGCCCCCAGCGATTCGACCTGCTCACGGGCGGCTGCGCGAATGTCATAGGCCCAGACCTGCGCGCCGAGACGCTTGGCGGTGGCGATGGCCTGCAGCCCCGCGACACCGGCCCCGACCACCACGACACGTGCCGGACGCACGGTGCCGGCAGCGGTGGTCAGCATCGGGAAGAATACCGAGGACTCGTTGGCCGCCAGCAGTGCGGCATGATAGCCGGCCACGGCGGCCTGGGAGGACAGGGCATCCATGCTCTGGGCACGCGAGATGCGCGGCACGAACTCCATGCACAGGCTGGTCAGCCCGCGCTGGGCAAGCGTCTGGATCAATTGCGGATTCTGATACGGCGTCATCAGGGCCACGATGACAGCACCCTCACGGAAGTCGTTGATCTGGGACTCGCTGGGCGTACGCACGCAGAGGATGAGGTCCGCCGCGGCACGTGCCGCCGGGATGTCCTGCTCGGCGACGATGGCGACTCCGGCCTGCTCGGCATAGGCGGCATCATCGAAGTGCGCATGGCGCCCGGCGCCGCTCTCCACGTGCACGATGGCGTCGCCGGAGTCAGCGATGGCGCTGTCCAGATGACGCGCCAGCTTGCCGGCCGTCACCGGGTCCAGCGCGACACGACATTCTCCGCGCGCCAGGGTGGGGTCTGCGCTGCCCTGCTGTCCGTCTGCGGCCTGCGAGACAGTATCGGGCGCACGCATTTCACGCACGACAAGAATATTCAGCATCGCGCACCTCGTTTCACATCCATGTTCATGCCAGAGGCTGCCAGCCTTGAAAGGTTCATGGCGTCGTTCCTGTTGAGCGCTGATTCGCGTCATCCCTGCCTGCCCGATGCGCTTTCAGCGACGTTATTGTCTGTCACAGGTGAGGCGTGCCGCAATCGCAAGCCGCGGGTCACGCACGGCCAAGAGGCCTGACATCCCCTGTGACACGATGAGTGTCCAGTATCAGTCTTTTCTCGTCGGTGTATCAGGGTCAAGCGCTGCATTGCAAAAAAGGCAATAAAATCAATCATAAAGCTAACGTTATGCGCGACATAACAGTGAGCTTATGCCTGAACGACACTCCACATCTCGCCAAGCGACTGATTTCCAATGAGTTTGTGAATCAGGCCCTTCCAAGAATAGCTCAGCTTTGTGTTATGCATCGCATAATCTCGAGCTTATGGCTGTTGCCGCCATTGCCACGGGAAACGGGATGCCACCGAAGCAGCCTCCCCTCGTGATGGCGCCGAGGTGAGTACCAGTGCATGATCCCGGCATTGCGCCCAGCGGATGCTCGGCCAGCGCTTGCACTGTCAGAAAGCGGTCCAGCCCTCTCGCCAGGCGCGGCTCAGGAAGAGCAGCTCATGCAGATCGGCGCGGCATTCGCCGCCGGCGGGCGTGTCCAGTCATCGACGAGTTCCGCCTCGACACCCTGCGCCTGACCGAGTGCCTGCGCCGCCTCGAGACTGCCTTCTTCAGGACGATGGAACGGAGCACTCAGGCGCTCACGGAACGCTTCGAGCGTCGTGTCATCGCCCTGCTCGACCCGCGCGATCACTTCCAGCAACAGATGCGTGCGCGGCACGTAGAGCGGGTTCACACCCAGCATGGCGAGGCGCCGCTGGCGCTCATCATCGGCGGAGAGCCCGATGGCCATGACACGTGCCTGATAGCGTGCAAGCCAGGCCGAGGCTTCATCGCGCGCCTGTGCCGAGTTGCCGTGCGGCCCACGCTCGCCCGCCAGGCGCACGACCAGCGCTTCCGGCGCGGCCTGCGTGACATCCCAATGGCTGAGCAGACGATAGGCGTGGGTGTGATCCACCTTGCCGGCCGCCAGCAGCTCACGCCATTGCTGCACCAGTGTCATGTCCTCATCCCGGGAATCCGGCAGCCCGAGACGCGCGCGCATCAGGCGAGCATATTCGCGCTGCAACTCGCCTTCATAGGCGCCCAGCGCGGCGGAGAGCGCTTCCACATCGATCAGCGGGGACAGCGCAATCCCGAGGCGCTCCAGATTCCAGAGCCCGATGCCCGGCTGCTGGGCAAACCCATAGCGCCCGGCCTGGTCGGTATGGTTGGGGATCAGATTCTCTTCGTAGCCATCGAGGAAGGCATAGGGGCCATAATCGAAGGTCAGTCCCAGCAGCGACATGTTGTCGGTGTTCATCACGGCATGCACGAAGCCATACGCCTGCCAGGCCGCGATCAGTTTCGCGGTGCGAGTGATCACTGTCTCGAACATCAAAAGCGCGGCGGCGATGCGCGTCTCATCCGCCAGCGGCGCGCTGGGCGCTTCACCTGCGCGCGATGCCCCTTTCTCCGTGTCGGGCAGACACTCCGGGAAGTGCTCCCGCAGGGCATGGTCGATCAACGTCTTGAGGTCGGCGTGACGGCCGGAGTGCGCCAGCCACTCGAAATGTCCGAAGCGCAGATGACTCTCGCAGACCCGCAGCACGGTGGCACCGGGCTCGAGCGTCTCGCGCTGGACCTGCTCGGCATTCACCGCCAACGCCAGCGCGCGACTGGTCGGGATGCCCAGCGCCGCCATGTACTCACTGGCCAGATACTCGCGCACGCTGGAGCGCACCACCGCCTGCCCATCACCGAAGCGGGAATATGGCGTACGCCCGGCTCCCTTGAGATGCAGGTCGAAGACGCTGCCGTTCTCGGTCTGAAGCTCACCGAGCAGCATGCCGCGCCCATCGCCCAGCTGCGGGTTGTAATGACCGAACTGGTGCCCGGTGTACTTCTGGGCCAGTGCGTCCATGCCCGGCAGCAGGCGCTCCCCCGCCATCAGCAGGCGAAGTGACTCGCGATCCTCCCGGCTTGACGCCATTTCCGCCACCAGCGAGTCCAGGCCCAGCAGGCGGGCGCAGTCAGGACTCACATCGGCCAGGCGAGTGCCTTGACGTGGCTGCGGCGCAACACGACTGAAGAAGTGCTCCGGCAGACGGGCGTAGCGGTTGTTGAAGCTCAATGACATCAGATCAGGCACGTTATCTCCGACAGCCGGGCTGTCTTCGCTGGATTCATTCATCGGAAAGCGGGTCGCGCGGACGCGGGGGCGTGACGACCCCATCCGGGGATTCACGGGAGCCACGCTCCTCGTCACTGCCAGCCCTAGGGGCTGTCGCGGGAGGCGCTTCAGGGGTCAACAGGCTACGCAGCCCCCCTGGCGGACGCCCCGGCGGCAACTGGCTGGCCATGTCATACAGCTTGCGCGCCGTGCTGTCCCTGTGCGCCTGACGCTCCAGCGCCTGGAGGCCGTCGTCGTGACGAGGGCGGGTCTGCACGTCGGGGGCCAGCTCGGCACCGGTCTGTCGGTGTTCGGCGGCGGCCCGAGTCGGACGCACTGGTTCGTCGACGGCCTGATGAGTCCGCTTGAGCATCAGACGCTTGCGGGGCGTCAGGGCCAGCTCGGCCAGCCGCGCACGTCCCCACCAGGGGTGAGGGGCACGGCTGCCATGGGCAGCCCCCGCCGCCTGCCCCCTCACGGCCGGACGCCACATCGCCAGCATCTCGGCGGACAACTCCTGGATCAGAGAGAAGCGCTCACTCTCGGCCTGCGCCTGCCACCAGTGGCTCAGCCGTTCGTTGAGCACCAGCAGCTGTCGTGCCCGCGTGGCTGCGGTGTAGGTCAGATTGGTGACCAGCACCTGATTGGCAAGCTGCTGTCGTTCACCGGGCAACATCAGGTCATCCGCCAGCACGACGCAATCGAACTCCAGGCCCTTGGCGCGGAAGACGGTCCCGAGCATGACGCAAGGCAGCGTGACGGTCTGGTCGGCCAGGATGGCGGCCTGCAGATCACCATCCTGCCTGCGCAGCTCGCCTATCCATTGATCCAGCGGCGCCTGCGCGTACCAGGAGGCCAGCTCGTGCAGGCTGCGCGCCTGATGATCATCGAGACGCGCGAGAGCCCCCAGCACCTGTGCCGGGGTCTGGCCAAGCCGCGTCAGTGCTGGCGGCAACTGACGCCACCATTGCTGCTGCTCGTGCCTGTCGCCCTGCTCCGCTAGCTGGTGGCAGCGCCACAGGCGCCAGTGGTCCAGCAGACCCGCCAGCGGATAGCCTTCGATGCCGTCCAGCCATGCCACCGCGATGCCACGCTGATGCAGTGCCAGCGCTTCACCCAGCGCCGCGATGGGCCCGGCACTGATCACGGCATGTCGCGCGCCGGCGGTCAGCAAGGCCTCACGCACGCCCGGTGCCGCCAGACGCGTGGCAGGCCCGAGACCGCTCATGGCCTGCTCACGCGAGGTCGGGGAACAGGCCGCCAGACGCGTTCCCAGCGCGGCCAATGACGGCCCGAATCGCCAGGCCCCCGGCAGGGAGTAGACGGTGGCATCGCCAAGCAGCGGCGAATCCAGCGAGCTCAGCCCCTCGGCCTGGCGTGCCAGACTCTGGTGTGGGTCGCCGATCAGCAGCAGATCACAGCGCTGACGTCTCAGCATGGCCAGCAGCGCCGGCGTGGCGTCCTGGGCCTCATCCAGCATGACCAGATCGGCATCGAGCGACTGACCATGCTGGGACCACAGCTTGAGCAAGGCATTGAAGGACAGCGCCTGCTGATGGTCCGCCGGGTCCAGCAGGCACTCCCACACCAGTCGCATGCTCTCGACCAGCTGGCGCAGCTCATTGGCGCTCAAGCGGTCGGCGCAGCCCTCCGGCAGATGCTCCGGCATGGGCACGGCATCACTCAGCGTGAAGAAGGTATTGAGTCCCTGGGCGATCAGGCTGCGCGACTGACTGGACAGGCTGCCCAGCCAGTTGAGGCTCTGGGGCAACAGTCTGCGCGTGATGTCCGGCTGCCGCTTGAGCTTGTCGCCGTACTCTTCCTGCAGCGCCTGACGCGCCAGCTGGTGCAACGACAGGGACTGGACATTGGCCGGCAGCTGGCTGGCCGTACGTCCCGCGACCGCCGGGTTGAGTGAGGTATAGATGAGGATCTCATCGGCATAGGTCCGCGCCAGCTCTACCATCAGGACGGTCTTGCCGCTGCCGGCACAGGCTCGCACCACCACGCAATCGCTGTTCTCGGCACTGGTGGCCGGCGTGCGATCGCGCAGTCGCGAGGGAAAGGGGTGGGCGAGAATCCGCCGTTGATCATTGCTCAGATGCATCGGGGCATGATCCCTTCTGTCAGACCGTGGGACAAGCGATTCACGCAGGACGATATCCAGCACCAGGGCTCACGACAAGACACCATTGGCCGCCAGGCGCTCACGCACGGTACGGATCAGGCCGCGATTCCAGCGCAACAGCTCATTGAGCGTCGCGAAGTAGGCCTCGCCCCGGGTCGAATAGGCGCCCAGCATCGGGATGAGATCCTCGGCGCGCACCCGTTCACCGGCATTGCGCAGGCGGGCCCGCAGCTGGCGCATCCTGGCATAACGCGGGTTGGCATTGAGGTTCTGGTAATAGGCGGCCAGCCCCGCCTCCAGACTCTCGAAGCGCTGATATTCACGCCCTGCCCGGCCGGTACCGCAGCCGGAGGTGAAGCAGCGCATGCCGAACAGATTGTTGGCGTTGCGGGCGTGACCGGACGTCCCCCAGCCGGACTCCTCGATGGCCTGCACCATCACCATGTCCAGTGGCAGGGTATCGATGCTCGCCAGCAGGTCGTCCCAGGGAATGCCGATGTCCGCGGCGCTGACGCTGCAGCGCTGCTGCGCCTGCTCGCACAGGGCATTCAATCGCTCCTGCTCACGCTCGCTGTAGTCTCTGCCGGCCTCGCCTGCTCGCCGACGCATCGCCTGCAGCCAGTCACGCTGCTCCGAAAGACGCTGATTCTGGGCCACCACCAGCGGGATCATCAGCTCGAAGAAGGCGACCTTGCGTGGATTGCCGGCAGCAAGGACACGCAGGTCCGGCATCTGATGGGTGGTGTCCCTGACCAGCAGCTCGTCATCCAGGCGTGCCGCCTCGGCGACCGAGCACACGGCCATCACCACCATCAAAAGGCAGAGGCCGGATCGACGTTGCATGCGTGACCTGGCAAAACGGCGCAGGAGTCGCTCGCCGGCAGCCCGCAGGCCACGAGCCATCGCGAGAGGCTGCAGGGACTGACGGCGGTTCGGGAGTCGACAGGAAAGCAGGTAGGTCATGCGCGGCGCTCATTTGATGAGACATGTGATGAGAATGGACACATCCAAGACGCATAATCACTGGCAGCGTATCTCATGAGGCTGCATGAAACCCCAAAAATGCCGTCTGGAGAAGCCCATCTCATCGCCAGCGACACGAAAGACTGACAGGCTGACAGGCTGACAGGCTGACAGGCACGGTTGCTGAAATACACGATGTCTGAAACGCACGATGCCTGAAACGCACGATGCCCCCGCAGCCGGGGCTGCGGGGGCATCACGTCAAGCATGGCCGGTCACGAACGACCTGTCACGACGGGCACTCGAGCCTCCACGTGACGTGTTCGGTCAGTCGCCTCAGGCGCTGAGCATGCCGTTCAGGCGACGCACGTAGGCGGCCGGGTCTTCCAGCGCGCCACCTTCGGCGATGATGGCCTGATCGAGCAGCACGTGAGCGAGGTCGGTGAAGTAGTCGCCTTCGCCGCCTTCCAGACGCGAGACCAGGGCGTGCTCCGGGTTCAGCTCGAGAATCGGCTTCACTTCCGGCAGCGGCTGGCCAGCGGCTTCCATCATCTTGCGCATCTGGTAGCCCATCTCGTGCTCCGGCAGCACCACGCAGGCCGGGGAATCGGTCAGACGGTGCGTGATACGCACTTCCTGAACGCTATCAGACAGCGCTTCCTTGACACGCTTGACCAGATCTTCCTTGGCCTTGGCAGTCTCTTCCTGGGCCTTCTTCTCTTCCTCGTTCTCGACATCGCCGAGATCGAGATCGCCCTTGGCGACGTCGGCGAAGGACTTGCCGTCGAACTCGGTGAGGTGGCTCATCAGCCACTCATCGATACGGTCGGTCAGCAGCAGAACCTCGATGCCCTTCTTGCGGAAGATCTCGAGATGCGGGCTGGACTTGGCGGCGTTGAAGCTGTCGGCGACCAGGTAGTAGATCTTGCTCTGACCTTCCTTCATGCGCTCGACATACTGGGCCAGCGACTGATCCTGAGTGGCGCTGTCGGTATGCGTGGTGGAGAAGCGCAGCAGCTCGGCGATCTTCTCGCGGTTGGCGTAGTCTTCCGCCGGGCCTTCCTTGAGCACGGAGCCGAACTGGTTCCAGAAGGTCTGGTACTGCTCGGCGTCCTTGGCCAGCTTCTTGAGCATGTCCAGGCCACGCTTGGTCAGCGCGGACTTGAGCTTGTCGACCTGCGGGTCCTGCTGCAGCAGCTCACGCGAGACGTTCAAGGACAGGTCATTGGTGTCCAGCACGCCCTTGATGAAGCGCAGATACAGCGGCAGGAACTGTTCGGCGTCATCCATGATGAAGACGCGTTGCACGTAGAGCTTCAGGCCACGCGCGGCATCACGCTGGTAGAGGTCGAACGGCGCACGACCCGGCACGAACAGCAGGCTGGTGTACTCGAGCTTGCCCTCGACCTTGTTGTGGCTCCAGCTGAGCGGGTCGGAGAAGTCGTGAGAGACGTGCTTGTAGAAGTTCTTGTACTCCTCGTCGCTGACCTCGGACTTGGAGCGCACCCACAGCGCAGTGGCGGAGTTGGCGGTTTCCCAGTGGATCTGCTCGTTGCCTTCCTCGTCCTTCTCGACACGCTGCATGCGCACCGGCAGTTCGATGTGATCGGAGTACTTGGTGACCAGGTTGCGCAGGCGATGTTCATCGGCGAACTCGAGGGCATCGTCCTTGAGGTGCAGCACGATCTCGGTACCGCGCTCGGCGCGCTCGATGTCCGCCACGCTGAACTCGCCCTCGCCACGGGACTTCCACTCGACACCCTGGTCGGCATCGAGGTCGGCGCGACGGGTGCGCACGGTGATCTCGTCGGCGACGATGAAGCCGGAATAGAAGCCGACACCGAACTGACCGATCAGACGCGAATCCTTCTGCTGGTCACCTGACAGATTCTTCATGAACTCGGCGGTACCGGAGCGCGCGATGGTGCCCAGATTGGCCACCACGTCATCGCGGCTCATGCCGATGCCGTTGTCACGCAGGGTGATGGTCTTCGCGTCGGCATCGTGCTCGATCTCGATGCGCAGCTCGCTGTCGTTGCCGTAGAGGGCATCGTTGTCCAGCGCCTGGTAGCGCAGCTTGTCGCAGGCATCCGCGGCATTGGAGACCAGCTCGCGCAGGAAGATCTCGCGGTTGGAGTACAGCGAGTGGATCATGAGGTGAAGCAGCTGCTTCACTTCTGTCTGGAAGCCATGTGTTTCGGTGTGGGTGGCGGTGGTCATCGTGAAGGACCCCTCTATGTCTGTGCCTGATGTGGAAACCGGCGGCAACCTGCGTCACCGCTGCAAGGTGGTGGCGAAGGCTCGCCCGTCATTCTCGGGGACGGGTCGAGTCACGCTCTCGTGGACCAGATATGGGGCAAGGATGAACGATTTCAAGGCACTAGAGGCAGCATATTGCGCTCGGCGTCGCGCTGATTCCTTCAGCAGGTTCCGTCAGGCCAGGCGTGAGACGACAGGGCACCCGCGCGGGGTGCCCTGAGGTGTCGCTGACGAAGGTGGCTGAGGATCAGGCCTCTTCTTCTCTTGCCAGAGGTTCCAGCACGAAATGCATGCGCGCACTGGCGACCGGCCGTTGACTGGAGTGCTGCCAGGCACTGACGCGCACGTTGGCCATGCGCCGCCCCTCGCGCAGCACCTCACAATCGATGCGCGTGACACTGTCACCCCGCGCCGTGGCCAGATAATCGATGGAGAAATCGATCAACTTGGGCAGACGCGCCTGACGCCCTCCACGGCCATTCAAGCGCAGCACCTCGAGCGTGGCGGCCGTCTCCATCGCGGCCGCCAGCACGCCTCCATGCACGGCGGGCAACATGGGGTTGCCGACGTTCTCGGGCATGGCGGCCATCGCATAGCGAAGCGGGGTGGTCGGCAGCGGGTCATCCTCTGCCAACGAGGAGGGCGCCAGGGAGCACAGGCCCAGCCCGATGGCTCTGGCGTAGGGCAGGCTTGCCAGCAGGTCGGCAAGATCCCCTCGGGTGCGCTGGCCTTCGACGAAACGCCGGGCATGCTGCAGCCCGTTCCCCGGACGGCTGACGAACGGCTGCGACACGGCAGGGAGCGCCTCGTCGTCAGCGGTCTTCTGCGGGTCATCGATGACAGAGCCGGCCGCCCCCGTCGATGGGCGACCCTGCGCGGCGGCCATCAGCGCCTCGCCAAATCCCGGAGGCGTATTGCGCGCCCCCAGGCGAACGAAGTTGCCGATGGCGCGACACAGAAGCTTGCCCTGTTGCTGCCAGATCTGCGCTTCGGTGAAGACCATCGACTCGGTGACACGCAGGACGCGTGCCTCGCCGATCAACGCCATGCCTTCCACCCCGGGACGATAATGATCGAGGCGCAGATCCAGCGTCGGGCAGACTTCCGGACGCTCAAGGCCCGTCAGGACGGCACTGCCGCACAGGGTGTCGGCGAACATCGTCAGCACGCCGCCGTGCACCAGGTGGCGATGCGGGTCCCCCACCAGTGCCGCCTGCCAGGGTAACGTCATGCGCACGGCTGGCGCGGCGACCTCATCGACACTGACCTGCAATCTCGCGGTATGCGGAATGAAGCTCACGAACCCCGTCAGCGCCCTCACCCAGCTGGCGTCATCCAGCCCTCCTCCCGCCGCCGGCACGTCAGCGCGATTGACGGCCAGCCCCAGCAGACTGTGCGGCCCGTCTTCCGTCGCCTCCAACGCCGTCACCGTCACATCCATAGCGGTATCGCGATCAGCGCGAGGGAGACCAGATAGCCGACGCCCCACAGCAGGGAGCGCAAGAGCGCGATATTGGCCAGATAGCAGCCCCAGTACCCGAGACGCGCCAGCACGAAGATCACCGCCAGAGTGGTGGCGATCGGCGCGCCGGGTGCGACGATGACACTCACCAGCACCCCGGCGGCAAACAGCGGGAACGCCTCGTTGCTGTTCTGATGCGCGGCGAGCGCACGCGCCCCGAAGCCCGTGAGTTCGCGCTGCTGCGCGCGGGGGTCATGGTTGTCATAGCGTCCGGTACGTTGCTGGGCCCAGGCGACGGGCGCCTTGGTCAGCACCAGCATCAGCGCCGCGAACAGCAGACAGGCATAGATCAGCATGCAGGATTTCCTCGAGACTCGTCATGAAAGGCATCGTCCGCCAGGGCGCGTGTGCATGTCACCGGCACGACGCGGTTCAAACTGGTGTTTGATGATTCCTCACGAGCATGACAGGTGATCCTCATCGCCGCCATGCGGCCAATGGGCAGTGCCTTGGCATCGCATGGTCAGCCAGCGCCGTCAGGGCGCCGAGGGATCGGAAGGCTCGGAGTCGGGGACCTCGCCACGCCACAGGCGATAGTCGGCCAGCGCATCATCGAGCTTGCCGAGCAACCAGGTCACGATCACCAGATCATCCAGAATCCCCAGCCCCACCAGCATGTCGGGGATCAGGTCCAGCGGCGAGACCAGATAGAGCAACGCACCTGCGGCCAGTCCCAGCGCCTTCCACGGCACCGGGCGATAACGTCCACTGATCACGTCACGGCACAGCGGAACGAGTGTACGCAATGCCGCTCCGGCCTTGCCCAATACGTGTCGGCGACCAAACAGGCGGGTCAACCACATTGCCTTGCCCATGGGAACACTCCTCGTACATTGCCTGTATCGCAGGTATTGCATGTATTGTGACTGTCAGCATCCATCGACACTGTCATTCCTCGTCATCGGCTGCCACGATAGCCCTCAATGGGTGCTATCTCTGCAACCCCTGATACACGACATCGGGGCACTGGGGCGTCTACGCAAGATGCGGGCGACGCCTCAGCCCTCTTCACCTCGTTCATCGCAGGAGTCTCCAGGTGACACTAGGCAAGTTCGTTTCCCCACCGGGCCGCGGCGCCCGCGCCATGCGCCGCTTCACATCGTTGCGCCATTTGACAAGCCTGGGTCTGCTGCTGGGCCTCAGCCTGCCGCTGCAAGCGGCCACTCCCAGTGATCAGAGCTTCCGCGCTGCGCTGGAGGATGCCCGAGCCAAGCGCTTCCAGGATATCCAGCAGGTCGCCGTCAATGGCCATGTGCTGGAAGGCTATATCGAATATCACCAGCTCAAGGCACGCCTGCCCTACGCAACGCCGGCGGAAGTCCTGTCCTTCATGGAGCGTCACGCCGATTCCCCCCTGGCGGAGTGGATGCGCGGCCAGGCCATCTCGGCCTACGGGCGCACCGGACGCCATGATGCTTTGCTCGAGGTCAGCGATGGCGTGCCTGCCGGTGCCAGCCGTCAATGCCATTACTACACGGCACAGCTGAACAGTGATTTCGCCAGCGCCTCGCAAGGCGGCCTGAAACTCTGGCATGTCTCGGGCTCGCAGGATTCCGCCTGTGACCCGCTGTTCTCGACGCTGCGCGAACGTGGCGTGATCGATGATCAGGCCGTCTGGGAACGCATGATGCTCGCTTGGGCCGCCGGTCAGGGCAGCATGGTCAGCTACCTGGAACGCCAGCTGTCGGGCAACTGGCAGCAGGCTATCGCCGCACGCGAGCAGCTGGACGGCAACTTTGCCGCCATTACCCGGATTCCGACCGATCTGGGTCACGGTGGTCATGCCTTTGCCGCGCTCAGTGTCGCTGCCATGCATGGATTCGTGCGCGCGGATACCGAGGCAGCCCTGGAGGCCTGGCGCAAGGTCAGCCCGCACATGCCGCTGAGCGATGAGCAGCGTCATGAGGTCGAGCGTGATCTGGCCTGGTATTCCCTGGTACGTGACATTCCCAACAACCAGGGCTGGGTGGATGAGCGCCTGGCCATGCTCGATGATGAGGAGCTGTTCGACCTGCGCATGCGCAATGCCATTCGCGATGGCGCCTGGAGCGAGGTACGCGAATGGGTCCTCAAGATGCCGGAACGCTTCAGTGGCGAAGCCCGTTATCAGTACTGGCTGGGCCGTGCGGATGACAGCCTGGGACGCCGGGATGAGGCACGCGCCGCCTGGACACGCGCCAGTGGCGAACGCAACTTCTATGGTTTCCTCGCCTCGGACCGGATCGGCAAGGCCTATTCGCTCAATCGCGATGACCAGACCTTCGATGATGCGCAACTGGCAGAGATTGCCCGCACCCCGGCCGTCAGGCGTGTCAGGGCGCTGATGGAGATCGATGAGATCGGTCTGGCGCGTTCGGAATGGTTCAATGCCGTGAGCCAGGCCGATGACGCCGGCGCGCGTCGCCTGGCGGCTTACGCCCTCAAGCAGCAGTGGTATGACCTGACCGTGTTCGCGACCATTCGCGGCAAGCTGTGGGATGGCCTGTCCTGGCGCTTCCCGCCCGCCTGGCAGCAGGACTTCCAGCGCTATGGGGCCAACGCCGGCGTGGACCCCTGGATGCTGATGGCACTGGCGCGTCGCGAGAGCGCCTTCAATCCTACCGCCACCTCGCCCGTGGGTGCCCGTGGGCTGATGCAGCTGATGCCGGGCACGGCGGCCAAGGTCAGTCGTGACCTGGGGCTGGCCACGCCCAGCCATGCCGCGCTCGGTGACCCGGACACCAACATCCGCCTCGGCAGCACCTATATCCGCGAGATGCTGGACCGCTACTCCGGCAATCGCCTTGCGGCAGCGGCGGCCTACAACGCAGGCCCGGGCCGCGTGGATCGCTGGCTGGCCGATACCCCGCGCGAATATGACCGCTTCGTCGAGCGCATTCCCTTCAAGGAAACCCGTGAGTACGTCAAGGCAGTACTGGCGTATCGCGTCATCTTCGAGTCGCTGGCCAAGGGCACGAGCGACGGCGTCAGAGTGGTCAGTGAGCGCGAGGTCAATCAGCCCTACACCACCGCGCTGGTGGACCGCCGCTGAAGAGAGTCATGCCGAACGTCCAGCGCACGCGCTGACAGACCAATCGTGACGTCACACACGACAACGCCAGCCTCAGGGCTGGCGTTGTCGTCGTGCGTCTCCGCTACGGCTCAATCATCGCGTCGGGCATGGATTCCCGATAGCGGTGGCGTCTGGCCGTCACCCTGTCGGGGAGCTTCCTCATGCTGGGGAGCGTAGCGATTCAGCGCCTCGGCATAGCTCAGCGGACGCCCATCACCGCTGTCGCGCTGACTGCCCTTCCAGTTCTCGTCCTTGCGGGCGAGAGAGGGATTCGCGGGAAATGTCGAGGGCGAGGTCTCATGGGGTGTCTGGCGAGCCCCATCCGAGTGACGAGCCGAATGGCTGACGCGAGGGCGGCGCCACAGGCGCCAGGCCAGTATCAGCCCCCCTGCCCAGCTGACGCTCCCCAGCAGCCCGTAGGCGATCATGCTCCAGACATTGCCGGGACGATGGCCCGCATTGATGATGATCACCCGCGACAGGTCGATGTCCGGCCAGCGTTCACTCAACAGGGCGCGCTCATCGCCGGGCAGGTCGGTCTCGGCATGCAGCACGGTACCGAACAGGCCATCCGGGAACTCGATGAGCGGCGGGACGTTCTTCAGACTATGGACGGAATCGGTACGCACCAGCACGCCCATGCGCTCGATGCGCGGCCACTCGTCCGAGGGAATGCCATCGATGCCACCGAAGGCGCGTGACAATCCTGCCAGCTCCAGCAGATAGGGGTTCATGTCCGAGATCACCGGGTAATAGAGCGTCTCGATACGCTGCCCACCTTCGGCAGCCGCATCCAGACGAAAGGTCTCGGCATGTTCGCGATAGACCGCCCAGTGATCGCGTAGCGACACGAACTGATTGACCGGTAGATTGCCCTGTTCGACGGCTTCCAGGTTCAAGGTCTCAGGCCGGGACGTGACACGGCCCACCCAGCGTCCCTCTTCGAAGGCAAACAGCCAGGCCGCCAGCCCCACGAGCAGCAAGACGACGATACCCGCCCCGGCCAGCCGGCGACGCAAGGTGTAGGAAGGACTCATTGGTTAGCATTCCCTGCTTCTGCCAGCCTGACGTGCGGCCGGTCTTGATGTAATGACGACACGAACCATCGTGATCTTCACGACAGCATACCTCATCCACTCACGCGGCCTTTCCACACTCGGCCGGCCACGCGACAGCGGTGAGCGCCCGGACTCAAGGGCCCTTGAGTCGCGAGGACAGACGCTCACTTTCACGACAGTAGCGCTGACGCAGACGCAGCACCTCAAGTGAGTTGCTCGACAGCGCATCCAGCACATAACGATTGCAGGCGCGTTCCGCACGTTTCTGGGCAGCTTCCAGCGCCTTGCGCGCCTCACGCTGGGCAGGTGTCATCCCGGCATAGGGGTCGCGCAGGGGCTTGTAGGTGGCGGCCGCCTTGCAATACATGGTGCGAGTGTCGAGATGGGCAGCACGCCCCCTCTGCTGCAGGGCGTGACAGGTCTCGACGAACAGACGGCTGGCCATGCGTGAGCAATCACGTTGCTCCGCCGCGCTGCCGGTCTTGCTCAGCCGGGCACACACCGACTCCTCCTGGATACGCCACAACTGATGACGGAAGTCGACGGTGTAGCCGTGATAGAGCACCTGTACCTGCTGGACACGCGAATCGTAGACATCGCTGATATCACGAGACTCAAGATGGGTCACGATCTTGAGGAAGGAGGCAAGGGTCAGCGTAGCAGGATCCATGTGGCGTGAGGGATAAGGCGTTCATCCCCGGCTTCTCCGTCGCAGTGAGTGCTCTCGTGCCCGCAAAGGGCCGCGTGCAGATGTCAGACGCCGCCGTCAGCGGCTCAGGGCCAGGCGCGCGCCGAGTGCCACCATCACGGTGCCGGTGATGCCTTCCATCCAGCTGGCGACACGGGGTCGAGCCAGCCAGCGCCCGGCACCGCCCACCATCACCGCCACACCGATCTGCCACAGGTTGGCGATCACGAAGTGGACACCTGCCAGCCACAGCGACTTGAGAATGGCCGGGTCGGTCGGTGCGATGAACTGCGGCAGGAACGCCATGTAGAAGACGACGGTCTTGGGGTTGAGCACGTTGGAGAGGAAGCCTTCGCGCAACGGTTGCCAGAGAGAGACTCGCTGACGCGCGACATCGGCCTGGATATCCAGCCCGCGAGTGCGGCGCGCACTGAGCAGACTCTTGATCCCCAGCCATACGAGATAGGCAGCACCGACCAGCTTGAGTGCCGAGAAGGCCCAGGCGGATTGCAGAAGAATCAGCGAGATCCCCGCCGACGACACCAGGGCATGCACGAAGAGTCCGGCACAGATGGCAACACTGGTGAGCACCCCGTCGCGCAGGCCGCCACGCAGGGTGTTGCGAATCACCAGCAGGGTGTCCACTCCGGGGGTCACGGTGAGCAGCGTGATGGCCACCACGAATGACCAGAACGCGGTATCGAACTGAATGAAGTCAAACATGCCGCATATCCTTGTGACGGACTTCTCCACGCCCTGCGGCATGAACGGATGTCCAGTCTAAGCGAGGGATGCGAGCCTGAAAAGTCATCGCTGACAACCTTCAGACCGCCAGCCCATCCTCGTCGCTCAACTGCCGCCCTCGCCCCCACCTCGGCGTGATCCCTTCCACTGAGAATCACTCATGCCTTCGGGGGAGCCGCCCCGGGCGCCGAGGCGCCGCAGGGGCAGCGCCTTCAACCGACCAGCCACAATCCCGCCACCACATCGGCAAGCAGCACCGCCAATGCCAGCAGAATGACGACGCCATCCTCACCGATCAGCCCCAGCCCGAGCAGCAACAGCGTCGCGGCGGGCAGTGCCGAGGCAAACGGCACCAGCTCCAGCGGCACCATGGTGGCCGCCAGCAGAATGGCCAGTGCAGCGATCAGACGATAGGCGATGCCACGTGTCATGAAACCGAGCCGCGGCTTGAGCAATCGGTCGATGCGCCGTGTCCAGGGACGCGCTCGCTGCACGCCATGGGTGAGGCGCTCATGCTCGAAACTGAAGCTGGCCAGCCGTCTGGGCAACCAGGGAGTGCGATGGCCCAGCAACAGCTGGAAGGCGATCAGCCCGATGAACAGCGCACAGGTAGTCGGCACGCCCGGAATGGCCCCGGTCGGCAGCAGAACCAGCAGCGCCGGCAACACCAGCAAGGGGCCGAAGCCGCGTGAATTGAAATGTTCCAGTATGGCACCCAGCGAGATGTCGCCTTCTATCTCGCGGTCCAGCTCTTCCAGCAATGCGGTGAGACCGCTGTCCTTGGCGTGTTCGCTCATGAGATATCCGTGGTGAGACGTGACAGGGAAGAAAGAGCAGACACATGGCAATACCGATGTCGGTCAGTCCTGCTGTCGGCAAGCGGATCGCCTGCCATCAGCCGACCAGACGTTCACCGAGCATGCCGATCATGAATCCCAGCGTGGCCCCCAGCGGTGGAGACCAGTGATGCACCACTCGCGCCTGGGGGGCGATGTCCTGAAAGATCAGATACAGGATGCCTCCCGCCGCGAAGGCCATCAGCCCGCCCAGCAGCCGGGGGGCATCCGCCAGCCACAGATGGCCGGAGAAGGCCGCCAGCGGACCGAGCAATGACAGCAGCAGGAAGGCGCCCAGTCCCTGTCGCGCGGTGAGGCCAGCGCCTTCCAGCTCCCGATAGGCATTGAAACCTTCTGGCAGGTTCTGCACGGCGATGAACAGCGCCATCAGCATGGCCGCCGCAGGTGAGGCGGATGCCAGGGCCCCGAGAGCGATCGCCTCGGGGATGAAGTCCATCAACATCGCCAGCAGCTGTCCCCTGGCGTCGCCGCTGCGGGCCAGCCAGCGATCCAGCTGCATGAAGACGAGCGCCCCGAGCAGAAACAGCCCGAGCAGAGGCAGGACGGACAGGGATTCCATGGCGCGAGGCACCAGCACCAACGCGACCGCTGCCAGCAGGATGCCTCCCCCCAGCGCCGTGATGCCAGCCAACCAGCTGCGCTTGACGTGGGTTTCGTGGCTACGCTCCAGTTGCGCGATCACCCCACCCAGCGGGATGCACAACCCGGCCGCCCAGGCCATCGCCAACATTTCCCAGGGGAGGTCTGCCATCATGCTGCCGGGCGGCCACCAGGGGCCGGACGTTCATCCAGCACGCGCATCAGCAGGCTGGTACCGAGCCCCCAGGCACCATTGAGAATCAGCCCGCCGATGATCATCATCGGCACCACGGCGATGCCCTTGAGCGGGAAGACGACCAGCATGGCCACTGCCGTCGGACCGACGGCACCGAATGCCAGACTGATCAGCCAGTGGCTCATGCCGGTGCTGCGGCGTACCAGCGCCCATAGCGGCAGTCCCCATAGCCCGCCCCAGAAGGCCAACGAGAGCACTGACGGAACGCCCAGCGGCCCGGCAGGGGTCATGTTGTAGGGCGCCTTGGGCAGGATATCGGCCAGATAGAAGAGCCCGAACAGCCCCTGATGGAAGATCAGGGTCGCCAGAAAAGCCGCCACGAAAGCCTTGAGCCAGATCATGTGAACATCCTTGTGATTGAGGCCGCCTGCACTGAAGGTCGGCGGCGTCCGGACAGTCCCGGAGCCACCTCCCGGGACCGATGCGGCACTGACGCTTGCCGAAGGTGGATCAGCGGGCCTGTTCCTGGGAGATCTGCTCGTTGAGCGTCCAGAAATCATAGAGCACGCCGATGAAGAACAGCCCACCGGTACACAGATAGATCAGCCCGGTCAGCCACTTGCCCATGTACATGCGATGGACGCCGAATACGCCCAGGAAGGTGAGCAGAATCCAGCTCAGCGAGTAGTTGATTGGCCCTTCACGAAAGCGGAAATCCGCCTCGCGGTCCATGGCGGGAATCAGGAACAGGTCGATCAGCCAGCCGATCCCCAGCAGGCCGAAGGTGAACAGCCAGATGGTGCCGGTGACCGGTTTGCCATAGTAGAAACGATGGGCGCCGAGGAAACCGAAGATCCACAGCAGGTAGCCCATGGTCTTGGAGTGCGTGTCCTGTACGACGGGCGATGCGGTCATCTGTAAAGCCTTAGCCGTGAAACGGCAGATCATGATTGCGAATACAGTCAATGCGGTCTTGGCGGGCGGGAATCAAGCCTCTCGTGCCCGCAAGCCCTGTCCAGACGCGACAACGCCACCCACGCAGCCGCGCGGGTGGCGTTGAAGCCTGTCGTGTCGTCACCGAGGCCTAGATCACGCCCAGTTCGCGCAGACGTTCCTTGAGATAGGAATCCGCGGTGTGCTTGTCAGACAGCACCACTTGTGGACGCGGATGCAGGAACAGCGGCAGGGACAGACGCGACTGACTGCACCCTTCCCCCGTCGGATTGATCACGCGATGCGTGGTGGACGGGAAATAGCCGCCACTGGCTTCCTGGAGCATGTCGCCGACATTGATGACCAGCTGACCCGGATCACAGGGCACGTCCATCCATTCACCATCGACATCCATCACCTGCAGCCCCGGCTCATTGGCGGCAGGCAGCACGGTCAGCAGGTTGATGTCCTCATGGGCAGCGGCACGCACGGCACCCGGCTCTTCCGAACCGGTCATCGGCGGATAGTGCAGGACGCGCAAGAGCGTCTGCCCACTGTCCTTGATCATGTTGGAGAGCGGCTCACGATAGAGCTCGGCCACTTCAGCGGGCGAATGCGCTTCCACCCAGCTCAGGAGCTCCGCGGCGAAGGCTTCTGCCTGACGGTAGTACTCCATGGCATTCTCGCGCAGGCTGTCCGGAATCTTTCCCCACGGATAGATGTGGTAGTACTCCTTGAGGTCCCGCGCCGTATGCCCCTTGGCGGTCTCGGAGACATCCGCCGGGAAGAGACCATCCTGGGTCTTCGGGTCGTAGCGCCACTCCATCTTGTCGGCACTCGCGAAGAATTCCGCCCATTCAGCGTAGATCTTCTCGACCAATTCATGAGAAATCGGATGATTGCGAATCACGCCGAAGCCTGTCGTGCGCAGGGATTCGACAAATTTTTCGGCAGCATCGGCCGAGCGGTAATCTACGTTCTGGACCTTCATGGCATTTCCATCTATGTTGGCTCTGTGTACGCATCCTACTTGAGCAGGCAGACGTCGCCAATACGACGACTGACTATTCGGTCAAGATGCGAACATGTGCAGTTTCTACTGCAGGCGTAGGTCAAGCAGGAAAGGATGTCGTCGCAGGACGTAACGCGTCTCTCTGGTGGAATTCCCCCTAGCCGCACCAACGCAATCCGGTCTGATGGGCAGACCACCAACATCATCACGTAAGCAAGGAAAGAATCATGGCAACTGGCACAGTCAAGTGGTTTAACGACACCAAAGGTTTCGGCTTCATTTCTCCGGACGACGGCGGCGACGACCTGTTCGCGCACTTCTCTGAAATTCAGGCAGAAGGCTTCAAGTCCCTGCAGGACGGCCAGAAGGTTTCCTTCGACGTCACCCAGGGCAAGAAAGGCCTTCAGGCCGCAAACATCAAGCCGGTCTGATCATCTGATCACTCCGGTCAGTCCACCCTCACCGGTGGCCTGATGATGGCAAGACACAGAAACGCCCGCCTATTGGCGGGCGTTTCTGTGTCCGCTGCCTCCGCCAGAGCGATGGCACTACATCGCTTCAGGACGGCATGAGAGCAAGACGCAAAACGCCGCAGCACGGGGCCGCGGCGTTGCAGGCAGGACATTCACTCACGTGAGTGATGGCATTGCCTCAAACGATCACTGCTGAGCGTCATCAACGGATTCGTTGGCCGCCTTCTGAGCTTCATTGATCTCGGCGTTGGCTTCTGCCGCAGCGTCATCACCCTGCTGTTCAGCGGAGTTGGTCAGTTCAGCAGCCTGCTCCTTGGTGGAGTCGTAGGCGTTCTTGGCAGCATCGGCGGTGGCGTCAGCGGCATCGTTCACACCCTGCTTGGCGGACTCGTAAGTCTCGCTTGCGGCGTTCTTGGTCGCATCGAGGGCATCATCGCTCTCGGCGGCAGCTTCGTCACCCATGGCGTCAGCGGACTGCGCTGCGTCATCGGCCATGTTGTCAGCCTTGTCAGCCGCGTCGTCCATTTCAGCAGCAGCGTCATCTGCAGCCTGGTCCATCTCGGCAGCAGCGGCTTCAGCAGCCTGATCGGCACTCTGCTCAGCCTGCTCTGCGCTTTGCTCTGCAGACGTCTCGGCTTGCTGGGCGGCCTTGTCGGTATCGCCATTGTCACAACCGGCGATGGCCAGGGACAGGCCAGCGGCCAGTGCGGGAATCATCCATTGCTTGAGCTTCATCGTCTTCTCCTTGATAGGTGGGGAGTCATCAGCCCCTTGTTTCCTGCGCAAAGCATTGCAACAAAGGTCGAGTATTCATGCAAGCGAAAGCGTGTTCAAACGCTTGGATGACTTCAACATGGTGCTCGCTTGGCAGCTTTTCAAGCAAATCGCCCTTTCAGTAGCATGAAAATGTTAACGAACACCATTTCTTTTCTCTGACGACTCTCTGATCACTCTCCGATATCTTCGTTCCATACTTCCGGCTGTTCGCGGATGAATGTCTCCATCAGCTCCCGACAACGCGCATTGTCCACGACGTCCACCTTGACGCCTTGAGCGCGCAGATGGTCTTCCGCGCCCATGAAGGTCCTGTTCTCACCCACGACGACATGGGGAATCCCGTAGAGCTGGATGGCGCCACTGCACATCGGGCACGGTGACAAGGTAGTGTAGAGCACGCACTCGCGATAGACCTTCGCCGGCAGACGTCCGGCATTCTCCAGCGCATCCATCTCACCGTGCAGTACCGTGCTGCCCTTCTGCTGACGCTGGTTGTGGCCACGCCCGATGATCTTGCCATCGTGGACCAGTACCGAGCCGATCGGTACGCCACCTGCGGCATGGCCCTTCTCGGCCTCCTCGATGGCCGCTTGCAGGAAACCTTCGTGATCCTGAGTCTGCGCTGACATGGTCTTGCTCCTGAATATTCAGTAAGGGGGTTCAGTCATGAAACATCGGCGATGACGACATGGGGAGGCCACCCTGCAGGTACGCCCCTGTGAGCGAACCTGGCGTGAACGGCGAGCATCACCCGAGTCCCGCTTCCCCTGTCATCATCTGACGGGCTCGTCTCAGCCCTTCATTGCCCGCATTGGTGGGCTCACCGACTTCATTGGCAAGCTCGCGGAAGCTGCCCATCGCACCGAGCAGCGCCGAGGCTTCATAGGGGATGAAGACTCGATCACCGTCACGGGCCATGTCCGGCAGCATCTGCAGGTATTTCTGTCCCAGCATGTAGCCCACCACCAGCTGCGGATCTTCCGCCCCGATGGCATCACGCAGCTGGTAGATGGCCTGGCGCTCACCCTCGGCACGCAGGATGGAGGCCTGCTTGTCACCCTCGGCGCGCAACACCGCGGACTGCTTCTCACCTTCCGCCGTGGCAATGGCCGCCTCGCGCTGACCATTGGCCTCGGTGACGGTGGCACGACGCCGGCGCTCGGCCGCCATCTGCAGACGCATCGCATCCTCGACTTCATCGGGCATGCTGATGTCCTGGATCTCGACTCGGGTGACCTTGACGCCCCACTTGTCACCGACCTCATCCATGGTGACCTGCAAGGCATCATTCACTTCCTTGCGACTCTCGAACAGCTTGTCGAGCTCCATTCGTCCGATCTCGGAACGCAGGCTGGTCTTGGCGAGCACCTCGATGGCCTGGGTGAAGTTCTCCACTTCATAGACCGCACGCTTGGGGTCGACGATCTGGAAATAGAGGGCGCCATTGACGGTCACCGTCACGTTGTCCGTCGTCACCACGCTTTGTCCCGGAAAGTCCATCACCGTCTCACGACGGTCGATGCGCGTCTCCTCGACCACCAGCGGCAGGTTGTCGCCCTTGATCTGGCGATAGCGGCGAATGGTAATCGAGCGCGGCTTGTCGATGAAAGGCACGACCAGATTGATACCGGATTCCAGAGTACGGCTGTAGCTGCCGAGCCGTTCGATCACGACGGCTTCGGACTGCTGGACGATCATCAATCCCTTGGCCAGCAGAATGACGACAAGCGCCACGATGAAGAGAATGATGATGAGACCCGGACTGATGATCATGTTGCTCAACTCCCTTGAACTGGGCAGCTTCCTGCCGCCCGAATGAATGGTGATATCACCACTTGTCCGACCGCCAGGACGGCGAGACGGACCTTGAGACAGATTACTCGACGCGCTCCACGCAGAGCGTGATGCCTTCGACGCTGAGGATCCTGACCGTGTCCCCCGCTGCCGGCTTCGTCTCCCCCTCCCAGCGTAGCGGATACTCATTGCCTGACACGCGCACGGCAAGTTTGCCGCCGTTGCCGATGATCACCTTGGCCAGCTGGCCGGTCTCCGCGCCACTGCCCAGGGTACCGTAGGGCGTCTTGGGCAACAGATAGGGATGGATCTTGCGGACGAACAACGGCACGACCACCAGCGCCGTGATGGCCACGCTGATCAGCTGGACGTTGAGCCCCGCCCCGAGAACGGATGCCAGAGCGCCACTCAGCGCACTGACCCCCAACGCCAGCAGCACGAATTGCGCTCCCAGCAACTCAAGCCCCGCCAGAATCAACCCGAGAATGACCCAGAGATGCCACGCTGCCAAACCGATCATGCAATCACTCCCTGAACACTGGCATGAAATGCCAAGCAATTTAACCTACCAAGTTGCATCAAACTCTACAGTACGACAACCGTAATTCTCTTACTCCAAGAATCAACACTCCATCAATCAATATTTATAGAATACACACCTTGAACTCTTCGTGCAGTTCTAACTGGAACATGAGGATAACTTTCCCTTAATATAGAATTAATACGCTGCCTTACACCATACTCCATCCGCTCGCCCAAAATAATCTCTCTAACCGCCTTAGGTGAATATTGTAGAAGAGATGGCGAAACATTTTCTTCTTCACTCATCACTAAAAGTCGCCGCTCACGCTCATACTTCCAAGCAAGTGGTTTTGTGGCAAATACTTGTTGCCATGTTTTTGCCATACTATCAAAAGCTTCAAGTTTAGCTTTCTTGTAAAGTGGAATCCAATATTTCTGATCAGCCAGAGCACTAGCTTCCTCTATAGCCATACAATGATATTCATATTGATCACGTGCTATTACATACACAAAACAATCGATAACCGGAGGATAGTCCTGATAATCAACATTTAATAGATAAGGTTCTAGCTCAGATTCCAACAAAACATCTTCATCGAATACTACACAAAACCCTCTAAGCCCATCAGCATAATGTGACCACATAAGCATACTATCACGCTCTGAACCAAAGCAGGATATACGGGTCTTATCGCACATATCCTGGAAACCAGGGTCGTAACTTACACAACCATCAAAATATTTGAACACAACTTCATCTTCAGGCGGGCTATCTAACACGCCCCAAGCGTCAAGAGCAGCTGCATACCTTTTCGGCTCTTTCCAACGATCTGGAACATTGGTGTAGATATGATGCCAAAACTCAAAAGGATCATTGTAAGCAGAATAATGCTGACAAAAAATCACTCCTTTCTCAAGATTTGAAATAGAGTTTTCTGTAGGACCACAGAATTTCAAAAGACCTAGCTTCGAGCTTTCCATTTAACATCCTTATTAAAAACCATAACTCTCATCGCATAGATATTTATCATAAGTCACTGTAAACATTATTGCTGACAACCCAAACTTTCTACCCATCAACGCCACGAGCGCAGCCCGAGTAAACCTCAGACTGCGCTCGTGTACCAGACTGGCATCGATGATGAGAGGAGCGCTAGCGCTTCGCCTGCAACAGCTCGGTATCCGCTGGCACCACCAGTTGCAGAGCCTGTGGCGCGATACTGAACTCGCTGTCCTCGATCAGATGACTCTCGCCGTCCAGATTGACCGGCAGCGGCTCCCCTCGATAGCGCAGCGTATCGGTACGCACATAACGCACGAAATGACCGTTCTCAGGCAGGGATTCCAACTCTTCCACCACCTCACCGATGCGCGCGATGGGGAAATCACGAATCACCAGCACATCGAAACCGGCATCATCGAGCAAGGCCCGTGGCGCCAGCTCCTGCCCGCCACCGGCCTGCCGACCATTGCCGATGGCCAGCACGAACAGCGCAAGCTCTTCCTCGACCCCATCGAGCGTGAGACGTCCTCGATAGGGACGGAAATCCCACGCCTTGAGCACGCCCATCAGCGAATAGGCCCCACCCCCGAACAGCTTCTTGAGTCCGGCCGGGGTCGAGCGGGTCACCTCCGCTCCGAAACCGGCCGAGGCGACATTGAGGAAGTAGGCATCATCGAGCTGCACCAGATCCACCGCTCGTGATTGCCCTTCACAGGCCAGTGCCAGAGCCTCGGAGATACCGGGCGGTATCCCGAGCGAGGTCGCCAGGTCATTGGCCGTCCCCAGCGGAAGAATGGCCAGTTCCGGACGTTGAGCCCGTGGATGCGTCATCAGCGCATTGGCCAGCAGGTTGAGCGTGCCATCCCCGCCCCCGGCAATCAGGCGTGTGACGCCTTCCGCGATCGCTTCATCCACCAACCTCGCGACATCCTGTGCTTCGAAGGTCAGACGTATCTCCAACCCCTGGGTGCGCTCACGCTGGGCGAACAAGGCATCACGCAGCTCAGGCTGCTGTGCCTTCTCACCGTTGAGTATCACGCGCACACGCGCCGCTGATTCCATGTGGTGTCTCCTTGGCGACATGCGGATCGAGCGACAAGCATACTCCCGTCAGGCCTCAGGAATGAACCACCCACGCGAGCCCACATCGGTTAGCTGCCCTGAGGTGTCTCATCGACGCCAAGCCCCGGCTGACGACGCGCGCCCAGCAACAGCAAGGGAAGAATCATCACCACGCTGATCAGGAGCAATCCCTGTTGCGGCGCCAGCGGGGTACTGAGCAGCGCGGTGGCCACGATGGCCGAGCCCCCAAGCTGAATACTGCCCAACAGCGCCGCCGCCGTACCAGCACGCTCACCGAAGGCTTCCAGCGCCAGACTGGAAGCGGCGCCCAGGGCCAGCGAGAAACCGACTGACAGCACTCCCACCGGCACCATGAAGGCTGCCGCCGACAACGGCAGCCAGGCCATGGCGGCCCCTTGCATCAGCCCGGAGACCAGGATGATCGCCAGTCCCAGCCGAACCGTCGGCTGGCGTCCCAGCCGGGTGATCACGCGCGGTGCGAAGAAGAACGTCAGGATATTGATCACGGCGTTGCCCCCAAACATCGCGCTGAAGGCAAGCTCGGAATGGCCCAGCGTTTCCACCAGCAACTCGGAAGAGGAGGAGACATACAGCAGGATCGCACTCATCGCCGACATGGCCACCAGCGCCTGATACAGGAAGCGCCAGCTGGTCAGCACCGGACGATACCGCGCCCAATTGTAGAGCGGACGCTCCACCACCGTGTTGGCGGGGCGCGTCTCGGCGAACAGCCGCCAGGCGGCTGACCCGACGCATAGCGCGAAGAATCCCATGAACAAGAAGTTGGAACGCCACCCGAACTGCACCGCCAGCAGGCCGCCCAGAACCGGCGCCAACGCCGGAATGATGCACAACGCGCCGTTGAGGTAGCTGTACATCCTGGCACCCTGCTCCGGCGTATAGCAGTCACGCACCGCCGCGAAGGCCACCGTGACGGTGGCACAGGCCCCCAACCCCTGCAGGATGCGCCCGACATACAACATGCCGATGTCCTGGGCCAGCGTCGCGACCACGGCACCTGCCAGATAGACCAGCGCACCGCCCAGCAAGGCGGGACGACGGCCATAGAGGTCCGTCAGCGGCCCGACCAGAATCTGGCCGACCCCCACCGCACCGAGAAACAGGGTCACCGTCATCTGCATCACGTCGGTGGGCTGCGCAAACTCGCGCGCCATCGCCGGCAGCGATGGGAGATAGATATCGATCGCCAGCGGCGAGAACATCACGCAGCCGACCAATAGCAGCAACAATTGTCGGGCACTCGGCAGGGGCCGTGCGGTAGCGGAGGAAGACGCGGACATGGAGTCTCTCATGGAGTCGGAAGGCAGCTCAGCGGCGAATGGCGAGCGAGTCGGAAGCTGCAGAGACTAGCGCCTGTGACTTATGCTGCAAAATGATATTATTTCAGCCCTGATATTCCACTGGCGAAATTCATGAGCTCGACTTCCCGCCATGCTCCCTCCAATGCTGGCATCCGGTCACCCGGCCCCCTCAATCCGCGCCTGGACCTCAATCTCCTGCAGGTGTTGCAGGTGCTTCTGGAAGAATGCAGCGTCACGCGGGCCGCGGGCCGTCTGCACCTTTCCCAGTCGGCCGTCAGCAAGAGCCTGGCTCGCCTGAGAGCGATGTTCGATGACCCCCTCTTCATTCGAGAGCGTCATGGCCTGCGGCCCACGCCACGTGCGCTCGGGCTCAGGGGTGAGCTTGCCGAGCTGCTCTCGCGTCTCGAGCATCTCAGCGCACCGCCGACCTTCACGCCCGCCACCAGTCGCCGACGCTTCCAGCTGGCCGTGCTGGAGAGCGCCTGGGCGACGCTGATGCCCTCCTGTACCCGCGCCCTCACCCAGGCCCTCCCGCTCGGCAGTCTCGAGATCAGTCGCTGGCAGGCCGACTGTCTCAATCTGATGGAAAGAGGCCTGCTGGATATCGGCCTCGGGGCACACGACCATCCGACCGACACGCCGAGCGAGCCCCCGGCGCTACCGAGAGGCTTCCACTCGCACACCCTGTGGCGCGATGATCACGTGATGTTACTGCGCGACGGCCATCCACTGCTCGAGCGTTCGGTGCCGCTGACTCTCGAGGAGTTCGCCACGCTCGATCATGTCCAGGCCACCTGCGAGGGCCGCTCTCGCTGGTCGCTGGATGAGCGGCTCGAACGGCATGGTGCTCCGCGTCGCATCAAGGTACTGGTGCCGGACTTCCGGGATGCCTTGAGCATCGTGGCCCACAGTGAGCTCATCTTCTGCGCACCCAGAAGCTTCGCCCAGGCCAGCCGCCAGCAACACGGACTGGTCATTCGCGAACTGCCGCTGAAACTGCCGGCCCTGAGTTATCGCCTCATCTGGCATGCCAGCCACGAGCAGGACCCGGGCCATCGCTGGCTGCGTCAATCGCTGATGACCCACATTCGCAACGCCCATGGGGCAGACGCAGCCGCTGACGAACACTAGAATGGCCGCACACTCTGCAACCCACCGCTTTTGCGAGCGCTGACCGAGGGTGCTGATCAAGAGCACTGATCGCAAGCGCAGTGCAAGCGTCGTCCAGCCCTCCACCAAGGCTTGGCCCGACGCGCAAGCACTCACCTCATATCACCATCCGCCTGTACACGAGGTATTTCCATGCGCCCCATCATCCGCCTGTTCTTCCGCACTCTGCGACTGGTACTGGCCCCCTTCATGCTGATCAGCGAAAAGCTGACCCGTGGCAGCGCGCTCGAGCGTAGCCCCGCCCAGCAGGCCGAGGTGGACGCCGAGACCGCCAGGCTGGCGCTGTATCAGTTCTCGACCTGCCCGTTCTGCATCAAGGTGCGCAAACGCATGCATCAGCTGAACCTGAACATCGAGCAGCGCGACACCCAGCACAACGCCACTCACCGCCAGGCCCTCGAACAGGGTGGCGGTCGCGTCAAGGTGCCGTGCCTGCTGATCACCCATGACGATGGCCGCGAGGAATGGATGTACGAATCCGACACCATCAATGCCTATCTGCAGGAACGCTTCGGTCACGCCGCCTGAGACTCTCGCAAGTCTCGAGACCGCCCGAGGTGCGCCTTGGCAAACAAAACGACGCCGCTCTCATGAGCGGCGTCGTTGCGTCAGCGGGACAGTCATCAGCATGCCGTTCAGGCCAGCGTCTGACACATTCCCGTCCGCTTAACCCGGTGAGCCTGGCTCATCCGATCCATCGCCCACACCATCGCCAATGTCAGCATGACGGCCCCCAGGGTGTGCGCCAGCGCCAGGTCCAGTGGCAGCCACCACAGCACATTGGCGATCCCCAGCGCGGCCTGCAGGCCCCAGGCTGCCAGCGCCCAGCCCCAGGGATTGAGCGTCCCCGTGGTCATGAAGCGCCTATCGCCCGCCAGCCTCGCCAGCGGGCGTGCCAGTGAAGAGGAAGGTCGCGATGGAAGGACGGCCTCGGGATGCCCGGATTGCACATGACGCCGCTGGCGCCAGTAGAGCATCAGCAGCACTGCGCCCAGCAACACCGCTCCACCGCGATGCGCCAGATGGATGGCGGTACGCGCCTCCCCATGCAGCTGTCCGTGCAGATAGCTCGGGCCGACATCCTGAGACAGATGGAAGCCCTCTCCCCAATCCATCGCCGGCCATAGCGAGCCATTGCAGGTGGGGAAACCCTCGCAGGCGAGTCCGGCATAATTGCTCGAGGTCCAGCCTCCCAATGCCAGCTGTCCAAGCAACAGTGCCGCTGCCAGCGTGGCCAGCCACGGCTGACGCAAGACACGATGCCCGTGATCGTCCGCCGCCTTGGGCAGCGTTGCTCTCGCGCCACGCGCCGCCAGTCGTCGCGTCAGTGACAACCACAGCAACAGCAGCAGACTCGCCACGCCCAGGCCGCCCAACAGATGCAACGTCACCACCTGTGGCCAAAGCTTCAGCGTGACGGTAAAGGCGCCGAAGGCACCTTGTATCAGCAATGCCGCCAGCAACAGCCAGCACCCTGCCAGCGGGAAACAGGTAGCCATGTCCAGCGCCAGATGACGCATGCCTGCCGCCGACCAGGTAAGCCGCAGGCGGCGCTCACGCCGCCGGACACGCCAGCCCAGCACGAGCAAAGCCAGTGATGCCAGCCCGAGCAGGCTCGCCGCATAGCGGTGAATCATCTCTGCCCATGCCTTGTAACCCTCCAGCGGGTGGTGAGGACTATGCAAGCTTGCCGTGTGCGCATCCGGCACCACCAGAGCGCCATAACAGCCAGGCCAATCGGGGCATCCCAGGCCGGCATCCACCAGACGCGTCCAGGCCCCGAGACCGATCACGAGAATGACCAGTCCCAGCATGCCGGCGACCAGCTGCCGAGCCATCCGCCACACACGCAGGAGGTCTGTCTGACTGACTGCCTGCCGGGCCATCGAGTCATCAGCAGCGGTCAGCGGTGTGATTCCCGGCACACTCCCAGACAAAGGATGCCCTGTCAGCGAAGTGGCAGAGGTTGAGGGACGCAGGAACGGCGGCGGGGGTATCAGCGCGGCACCGCGCTGACGGGCGCGCGCGCTGACACGGGGACGTAGAGGGTAGCGCGGGTGCGAGACAAGGCGAGACATGGCGTATCTCCCTGCTGGAGAGCTAGGGGCGAGCGAGTGATCGACGCATCACACGCTCAGCTCAGCGCGGCGCAGCCGGATTGCGCTTGAGCAATCGGCGCACATCCTTCATGACGGCCTGCGGTGTGATCTCGGGGCCGTATGCCACCACGACTCGCCCCTGTGGGTCGATCAAGCGCAACGGCTGTGGCGAGGCCGCTGGGCCATTCGCCGAAGGCCAATGGCCCAGCGCACGCTGCTCCCCCGGTACTTGGGGATGCTGAAAGGACTGCTCGGCCACCACTAGACGCCCCAGCCGCGGCGCCTCCTTGCCTAGGGCGCGGTGCAGACGCCACCAACGTTCGGCCTGCGCCGTGGCAAGCTCCGACCGCCCCGGCTCCGGCCAGCTGAGCCAGAAACGCTGCTCATCCGCGCCCTGAGCGGCTCTGGGCGGCATGCCACTGTCATCCTCGAGCTGTCGCGGGGCTGATGCACTCACGAGATACTCCAGTGACCAGTCCTGCAGCGGCATCACGTCCGGCAGCAAGGCGCCGTTCGCCACCCGCCCTTCGGGTATCCCCACCTGCACACTCAGCATGGCCCACGCCAATGGCAACGGGGCAGACAGCAACCCCAGCAATGCCACGAGTTTCAGACGCTGTCGCATCACGTGTGTCATACCACCTCCTCCAGAGCAAGACGTCCCTTGACTCGCTAGACCTGGCGCTGACGCAGCGCGGCCTGTCGTTGGCGGCGCGCGCCCACGATCATCACCACCGCCGCACCGAGACTGAGCCCCAGCCACTGCAGGGCGTAGGCGTAATGGCGCTCAGGCGTCATGTTGCTCGGCTGCCACCAGGGCAAGAACCTTCCCGCACCGCCGGTCTGATGCACGATGCCGGCAAACGCCGGAGCGCCAAGCGCCTTCCAGGCACTCAGATCCACCTGCTGCAACCGCTGCCCCTCCCGGTTGGGGCCGAACAGTGGCCCACCGCTGGTCCCCTGGCCGTTCAACCACTGCCAGCGACCCCTGATCACCAGAGAGCCTTCAGGGGTGGTGAACTCCGGGTCCGCACGTGGCGCTGGCGATGCCACGAAGCCCCGCTCCACCAGCCACCAGCGGCCATCCCGGGACCTGAAAGGCGTGAGCACCGCCACGCCATGGCGCTTGTCCAACGTCCGGTTATCCAGTAACAGGCTGTGCTCCGCGAGCCACTCGCCCTGCAGCTCGATCAGGCTGGCACTCGCTGGCGGTGCCGTCGGCATCACCAGTTCCGGCGCACTGGCCGTATCTTCCAGATGCTGGGCTCGCGCCTGGCCACGCATCACCTGCCAGCTGCACAGACACAGGCCCAGCACGATCAGGCATCCCCAGAACAGCCACCAGCCACGCCCGACACATCGCTCCTGCGGCGCCTCCGGTGACGCCAGCGCTGTCATCGCCGACTTGCGCTTGTCCGTCGGATGGGCTCGACTGTCAGATACGGGGCGAGCGAGATCCTTGCCCTCGCCTGACAACGTCTGCGCCCCGGGAGGTGACATGCTGCTCAAATCGCTGATCGCGCTGGTCTTCGTCGGCATGCTGGCAAGTCTCATCGCCGGAGCCGGCTTTCTGTTACACGACGGCAGCCGCAGTCGACGCCTGCTGACGTCTCTCAAGTGGCGAGTGGGCCTGGCGGTCTGTCTGGTGATTCTGCTGGTCATGGGCTTCTCCACCGGAATGCTGAACTGACTCGCGCTCGACGCTCTTCGGCCTGCCTCAGAACACGTAGACGAACAGAAACAGGCCGATCCACACCGCATCGACGAAGTGCCAATACCAGGCAGCCGCCTCGAAGGCGAAATGGCGCTCGCGGGAAAAATGACCGCGAATCACCCGAACCAGCATCACGATCAGGATCACGGTGCCGATGGTGACATGCAGGCCATGAAAGCCGGTCAGCAGGAAGAAGGTACCGCCATAGACACCGGCTTGAAGCGTCAGCCCCAGATGATGCCAGGCCTCGTAATATTCGAGCCCCTGCAACAGCAGGAAGCACACCCCAAGCGTCACGGTACCCGCCAGCCAGTTGCGCGCCGTGCGGCGATATCCCATCTTCAGCGCCTCATGGGCCACCGTCAGGGTGACACTGGAACTGACCAGCAGCAGCGTATTGGCCAGCGGCAACTGCCAGGGGGACAGCACTTCCTTCGGTCCGGCAATGCTGGCATCCGGCGGATTCATCAAGGGCCAGCTGGCCGTGAAATCAGGCCACAACAGGGCCGTCACGCCCTTGGCACCCTCGCCATCCAGCCATGGCAACGCGAAAGTTCGTACGTAGAACAACGCGCCGAAGAAGGCTGCGAAGAACATCAGTTCAGAGAAGATGAACCACGCCATGCCCCAACGAAACGAGCGGTCCATCTGATCGTCGTAAAGGCCGCCCATCGACTCGCGAACGACATCGCGAAACCATCCTGCCATCACCAGCACCACGGCCAGCATGCCGATGCCTGACAACCAGGCGGCGCTGCCATGCACCATCCAGATTCCCGTGCCGATCATCATCCCACCCACGGCCAGCACACCGAGGATGGGCCAGGCACTGTGTGCCGGAACGTAATAGCTGCCACCGCTCATCGTTCACCTCCTGCAGAGTTCTCTGCCAGGTCGCCCGCCGGCATCGACGGCATCGCGACCGGGTAAAGGGTATAGGCCAGCGTCAGGTCGCGAATGCCCTCGGGGAGATCCGGGTCCACCTGGAAGACCAGCGGCAACTCACGCCGCTCTCCCGCCGCCAGCGTCTGTTCCTGAAAGCAGAAACACATGATCTTGCGCAGATGCAGCGAGCCCTCGGCAGGACTGACGCTGGGGACCGCACGACCACGCACCGGATGATCGGCGTGATTGGTGAACACGAAGCGTGCGCGGTACTGGCCACCGGGGTGGATGCGGAACTGCTCATCCAGCGCCTCGAGTGTCCAGGGCAGACCCTGTCCCTGCTGGGTGATGAAGCGCACCGAGACCCAACGGCTCTCGTCGATCTCCATGGCCACCGCAGCCCTGGCCTGACTGGCGGCCTTGCCATTGAGGCCCGTGAGATTGCAGAAGACGTCATAGAGCGGCACCAGCGCGAAGGCGAAGCCCAGCATCCCGACCAGCGCCAGCAGCGTGCGCCGCACGGTACGTGCCACCGCCTGTTGCTGTGCTGCGTGATCGCGTGAGGACATGTCATTCTCCTGGCCGCTGGCTATCGCTCAGCGGATGATCTGACCATCGCGGGTCTGCGGCGGTATCTCGAAGGTATGCAGCGGTGCCGGGCTTGGCACGCTCCACTCAAGATCCACCGCCCCTTCCCAGGCCTTGGCCGGCGCCCTGACACCGCCGCGCGCGCATTTGATGATCACGACCAGGAACAGCAGCTGCGAGATACCGAACAGGAAGGCCCCGATACTGGACAGCATGTTGAAGTCGGCGAATTGCAGCGCGTAATCCGGAATGCGCCGTGGCATGCCGGCCAGCCCCGAGAAGTGCATCGGGAAGAAGGTGAGATTGACGCCGATGACCGACATCCAGAAATGCCATTTCGAGAGCCCCTCGTGGGGATAGAAGCCAGTCCACTTGGGTAGCCAGTAATAGGCCCCGGCGAGAATCGCGAACAACGCGCCGGGCACCAGTACGTAATGGAAATGGGCCACCACGAAATAGGTGTCGTGATACTGGAAATCCGCTGGCGCGATGGCCAGCATCAACCCCGAGAAGCCGCCGATGGTGAACTGGACGATGAAGGCGATGGCAAACAGCATCGGGGGCTCGAAGCTTAAGGAGCCGCGGAACATGGTGGCGATCCAGTTGAAGACCTTCACGCCGGTCGGCACCGCGATCAGCATCGTCGTGTACATGAAGAACAGTTCCGCCACCAATGGCAGGCCGACGGCGAACATGTGATGCGCCCAGACCAGGAAGGACATGATGGCGATGGAACCGGTGGCGTAGACCATCGAGGCGTAGCCGAACAATCGCTTGCGCGAGAAGGTCGGCACGATGGCGGACACGATGCCAAAGGCCGGCAGGATCATGATGTAGACCTCGGGATGGCCGAAGAACCAGAACAGATGCTGGAACAGCACCGGGTCTCCCCCGCCTGCGGCATTGAAGTAGCTGGTGCCGAAGTTGATGTCGAACAGCATCATGGTGATGGCACCCGCCAGCACCGGCATCACCGCGATCAGCAGGAAAGCGGTGATCAACCAGGTCCAGACGAACAGCGGCATGTCCATCAGGCGCATGCCCGGCGCACGCAGATTGAGGATGGTGGCGATGATGTTGATGGCGCCGAGAATCGAGCTGATGCCGGCGATGTGTAGCGAGAAGATGAAGAAGCTGGTCGAGGGCGGCGCATAGGTGGTGGAAAGCGGTGCGTAGAAGGTCCAGCCGAAGTTGGGACCCCCGCCCTCCATCAACAGGGTGGAAAGCAACAGCAGGAAGGCGACCGGCAACAGCCAGAAGCTGAAGTTGTTGAGACGCGGAAGCGCCATGTCAGGGGCGCCGATCTGCAGCGGAATCATCCAGTTGGCCAGTCCCGTGAAGGCCGGCATGATGGCACCGAACACCATGATCAGCCCATGCATGGTGGTCATCTGGTTGAAGAACTCCGGCTGCACCATCTGCAGGCCGGGCTGAAAGAGCTCGGTACGGATCACCAGTGCCATGATGCCGCCGATGAACAGCATGCTCAGCGAGAAGATCAGATAGAGCGTGCCGATATCCTTGTGGTTGGTGGTCAATAGCCAGCGCAGCATGCCGCGCGGCGCGGTGCCATGGCCTCCTCCCGCACGGGAGCCGCCTGCGGAATAGCCGCCGGCGGTCCCCTCGCTCTCGCTGGCCTGAAGTACCGCCTTGCGTGGCTGTTCACTGGCCATGACACGCCTCCTGAATGCGTCGCTTGCACGCTATTGAGACAGCTGTTCCTTGATGACGGCTGGCTGTACCAGCTCGCCGGTATCGTTGCCCCAGGCATTGCGCTCATAGGTGATGACAGCCGCAAGCTCGACCGGACTGAGCACATCGGCGAAGGCCGCCATGGGCGTGCCTGCCTTGCCGTTCACCACGATATCGATGTGCGCCTGCATGTCCTGCGTGACGATGGCACTCCCCACCAATGAGGGGAATGCCGGGGGCATGCCCTGTCCATCCGGCTGGTGACAGGCGGAGCAGATGGTGGCGTAGGTCTTCTCGCCCTTCTCCATCAACTCCTCGAGACTCCAGTCGCGTCCGGCATCATTGCGTGACGCTTCGGCCTCGGCCTTGCGTGCGATCAGCCACTCGTCGAATTCGGCCTCCGGCAGCGCCTCGACCACCACCGGCATGAAACCGTGGTCCTTCCCGCACAGCTCGGTGCATTGGCCGCGATAGGTGCCGGGTGTCTCGATGCGGGTCCAGGCCTCGTTGATGAAGCCGGGGATGGCGTCCTTCTTGACGCCGAAGTCCGGCACCCACCAGGAGTGGATGACATCGGAGGACGTCGTCAGGAAGCGCACCTTGCGATTGATGGGCAGCACCAGCGGATTGTCGACTTCCAGCAGGTAATGCTCGCCCTTGGCGGCGGTGTTGTTGATCTGCTCGCGCGGGGTCGCGAGACTTGAGGTGAAGGCGACATCCTCGCCCAGATACTCATATTGCCAGCGCCATTGGTGCCCGGTGATCTTCACGTCAAGCGCCGATTCGGAGGCGTCGTACATGTCCTTGAGGGTGGCGGTGGCGGGGACTGCCATCACCACCAGGATCAGCAACGGGATGGCGGTCCATAGAATCTCGATGCGGGTGTTCTCGTGGAAGCTGGCCGCGACCGCACCACGCGACTTGCGATGCTTGACCATCGCGTACCCCATCACACCGAACACCACGATCCCGATGACCACACAGATCCAGAAGATGATCATGTGCAGGGAGTGGATCTCGCGACTGACGGCCGTGACGCCGACCGGCATGTTGTATTCGACTCCCCATGCCGCGGGAACGAGCCCCATCAGTGACACCGCCGTCAACGGGCGCCACGAGCGCCGCCACCGGAGTGCGGTGACACGGGAAAGGCATTCCGCGATCCACGACATCGGCGCCTCCTTGTCATTGTTATCGAGAGCCTCATCCGGATGACGGCAATGAGCGACTCCCTGTGCTCCGACTTGCTTGGAGTATAGAAGAGCTGGGCGGAACACAAGGTCGCGTGGATCAACCCACTGATACTCCTTGGTCGCAAGGCGAGGAAGTGCAACAGCGGCTACGCGGTTCCACCAGACAAGCGCCGGCAGGGCCCCGGGCGACTTCCGCGATGTCTCCACGCACCGCGTGTATTCCACCTGCTTGCCTGCGCTTGCAGACAGGGTCCACGTCGGGTCAGCCCGGGGCGACCAATGGCGAAGTTATATGCGCAAACATAGATGTTAGCGTCACGCCGATGACACGCCATGCATTGCCGTCACCCCACTCACACGCCTACTGGAACGCCCCATGAACGCCATCTGGCTCGCCCTGTTCGGCTGTCTCGCCTTTGCCATCGGTTATCGCTTCTACTCGCGCTTTCTGGCGGAACGCATCTTCCGTCTCGACCCCGATTACGTGACTCCCGCCCATGCGCTGCGCGATGACACCGACTACCTGCCGACCAATCGCTGGATACTCTGGGGCCACCACTTCACCTCGGTCGCCGGTGCAGCGCCCATCGTCGGGCCGGCGATCGCCGTCTACTGGGGCTGGCTGCCGGCGGTGCTGTGGGTCGTGCTGGGCAGCCTGTTTGCCGCGGGAGTCCATGACTTCGGTACCTTGACGCTCTCGGCGCGTCATCGCGGCCAGTCCATCGGCACGCTGGCGGACAAGCTGATCGGCAAGCGCGCCAAGCTGTTGTTCCTGTTCATCATCCTGATTCTGGTGCTGATGCTGAACGCGGTGTTCGCCTGGGTGATCGCCAACCTGTTCATCAACTTCCCGGCCAGCGTGCTGTCGGTGCTCATCCAGATTCCGCTGGCGGTCTGGATCGGCCATCGTGTCTATCGGCGTGGCGGCAAGATGCTGTTGCCCTCGATACTGGCGCTGCTGGTGATGTATGCCGCTGCCCTGCTGGCCGGCCAGTACGAATTCTTGCAGATTGATCTGGCCGGCACCTTCACCGCCATGGCAGGCGGCGAGGATGGCACCTTGCTGTTCGGCCTCTCACCGATCTCCAGTGCCTTCCTGGTGTGGATCGTCGTGCTGATGGCCTATGTCTACATCGCCTCGGTGCTGCCGGTGTGGAAGCTGCTGCAACCGCGCGACACCATCAATTCCCATCAGCTGGTGGTCGGGCTGGTGCTGCTGTATCTGGGGCTCGCCGTGGGCGGCCCACATCTCACGGCGCCGGCCTACAACACCGAAGCCGAGATGTCCTTCTATCCGCTGCTGTTCATCACCATCGCCTGCGGCGCGATCTCGGGCTTCCATGGACTGGTCGCCTCGGGGACCACCTCCAAGCAGCTTGCCCATGAGCCGGATGCACGCATGATCGGCTACACCGGCGCACTGGGCGAAGGCATGCTGGCGCTGATTTCCATCATCGCGGTAGCGACCCTCTTCGGGACCCAGGCCGATTTCACCGCCACCTATTCAAGCTTCGCCGCCGCCGGTGCCAACGGGCTCTCCAGCTTCGTGGAGGGTGCAGGACAGCTGATCTCGCACCTTGGCCTGCCGGCCAGCATCGGCAGTACCCTGGTGGCGGTCATCGTGGTGAGTTTCGCGGCCACCACACTGGATTCCGCGGTACGTCTGATGCGCTACATCATCGCGGAGCTGGGCAGCGAGTACGGCATGCCGGCACTCAGCCACAAGCACGTCGCGACCAGCATCGCGGTCATCTCCAGCGCCGCGCTGGTCATCCTGCCGCAGGGGCCCAAGGGCTTCGGTTCCGGCGGCTATCTGCTGTGGCCGCTGTTCGGGACCAGCAACCAGCTGCTGGCAGGGATCTCGCTGATGCTGATCTCGGTCTGGCTCAAGCGTCAGGGACGCCCGGTGATCTACACCCTGGCTCCGATGGTCTTCCTGATGATCATGACCCTGTGGGCGATGGTGCAGCAGGTAGTCCTGGACTGGTCCGGCATGGGCAGCAACGACCCGCAATGGCTGCTGTTCACCTTCGGCAGCCTGATCATGGTGTTCGCGCTGTGGATTCTGCTGGAGGCCAGCCGCAGCCTGAAGGCACCCGCCCAGGTGAGCGCCCATGAGAGCTGATGACGACTCCCGCATGGCACGCTCGCCACGACACCCCGTACTGACGAGGCGCCTGCTGACAGGTGCCGCAGGGCTGCGGGATGGCTGGGAGGCCATGCTGCGCGTCAATCAGCAACGTGACCTGGCGCAGCTCGCCCGCGAGGAGGAAGACATCTTCATGATGATGAGCTTCGCCGAGCTGATGGGAATCCCCAATCCGGCACCCGCCGTCTCACTGGAAATGCTGCCGCTGATGCTGGAGCGCATGCACGACTGGCACCTGCGCCAGGGGCTTGAGCATTCACCGCTGGAAGGGATCAAATGCTGCTGAACTGGCTCAGGCGGCGTCGCCGACAGGATGGGACCCGACGCACGCATGCAGCCGAAGGCCGCTCCGACCCCGGCAGGGTGCGTGATACGCAAGAGGAAGGCGCCGCCCCCCGCCCCGAGATCTGGTTCTTCGGTGGCAAGGGCGGTGTCGGCAAGACCAGCTGCGCGGCGGCGCAGGCATTGGCGCTGGCAGAGAAAGGCGAGCCGACACTGCTGGTGTCGACGGACCCGGCGCACAATCTGGGCGATCTGTTCGGAGATCTGGGAGGCAGACCGCGCGCCATCGCGGCGTGCCTGGATGTGATGGAGCTGGACCCCGAACAGGAGTGCGAGCGCTATCTCGAGGAGGTACGCCAACGCATCGCGCCACTGGTCAGCGGGGAGCGCAGCGCCACGGTGATGCGCCAGCTGGCACTCGCACGCCATGCACCGGGCACCAGTGAAGCGGCGCTCTTCGATGCGCTGGTCGAGATCATCCTCACCCCGCCGGCCCCACTGGCACCGGACAACTCATCGTATCGACACATCCTGTTCGATACGGCTCCCAGCGGGCATACCATCCGATTGCTGAGCTTGCCGGAGGTGCTGGGCGGCTGGCTGGAAGGCATGCTGGGCCAGCGCCGGCGAGCCGTCGCGGAGCGCAGCCTGTGGCTGGACAGCCAGCAGACAGCCACCGCCAGCGAGACCGGATCTTCTGCCCCCGAAGACCCGATCAGCGAAGCGCTGGAGCAACGTCGTACCCGCTACAAAGCGCTGCGTCGGTGCCTGACGGATGCCAGCCGGGCGCGCGTCATCCTGGTCAGTACGCCAGAGAAGCTGCCCTGTCTGGAGACGCTCCGTACGCGCGAGGCACTGGAAAGCCATGGGCTCTGCGTCGGCGGCCTGATCATCAATCAATGCCTGCCGGATGCCCCGTCAGAGGTCTCGGGCGCAAGCTCGCCCTCCTCCGGGGAAGCACAGGCCGACTGGATCACGAGCTGGCGTGAGCAGCAGTACCAGTGGGCGGCCAGACTGGAGGACGCCTTCGCTGATCGCCCCTGCCTGCGCCTGTCACGTCAGTCACGTCTGCCGGAAGACAGGGAGAGCCTAGGCCCCCTGATCACGGCACTCTCGACGTTCCGGCCGTGGTCTCACAACTCCTCATCGACACCTTCCTGGCACTGCCTCCCTGAATGAGATGCTCGATCACCGCGCCACGCCCTTCGGGCAAAATTTCTTCCCGGTGCGCAGTGGTTCAGCATTCATACACCTCTATCTGCTAACTTATGCACCATTGACGCATAGGATGGGCTGTCACCGCCTCATGTCTCACGAAGCTAGAGTGGGGCAATGCATGAGAACGATCCACATGATGGCAAGAGAAAGGTATTGCCAGGATCATGCAAGCCTGAACATAAGGTGCTGATCACCTGGCAACAATCTGTTGCAGCACGATGCGCAATAACTGCACAAAACAACCATACAGCCGCCTCGCCATTCCGATAGAATAGCTGGCTAAATATTTTTCTCATCATGACACCATTGCCTTGGCGTGCCGCACCCGCGGCGGGCCAGGGTGTGACGATTGAAACGCACCTCAGCCCCTGAACTTCGTAAAGGACGCTCCATGGCCCCGACTTCCCTCCGTCTACCCCGCCTGCAGAGACAACCCTTGGCCGTCAATGCCCGCCGCCTTGGCTTGCTTCCGGCAAGCCTGCTGCTGATCGGTGCCCTGTTGGCCGGTTGTAGCGGCGACAAGGAAGAGGCTGCCCAAGGCCCCGCCGCAGGTGCAAGCCAGGCCGCTCAGGTCGATGTCATTACCGTCACCACGCAGGATGTGCCTATCACCACCGAGCTGCCGGGCCGCACGCGCGCCTATCAGATCGCTGAAGTACGTCCGCAGGTGGGAGGCATCATCGAATCGCGTGACTTCACCGAAGGCAGTGACGTCAAGGAGGGGCAGGCGCTTTATCACATTGATTCACGCACCTATCGCGCCGATGTCGAGAGCGCCAAGGCGAGTCTGGCGCGTGCCGAGGCGAGCCTCAACACCTCCAGCCTCAAGGCCAAGCGCTTCAAGAACCTCGTGGCACGCAAGATGGTCAGCCAACAGGATTATGATGATGCCGTGGCGACCGTCGGCGAGGATCGCGCCGATGTCGCCTCTGCCAAGGCTGCCCTAACCAGCGCCCAGATCAATCTGGATTACAGCGTGGTGAAGGCCCCCATCAGCGGTCGTATCGGCAAGTCGAGCGTCACCAAGGGCGCATTGGTCACGGCAAGCCAGGACACCAGCCTGGCAACGGTCCAGCGGCTCGACCCCATCTATGTTGACGTGACCCAGTCCGCTACCGAAGTTCTGCGCCTCAAGCGTGAACTGGCCGAGAATCGCGATGCCGCCGCAGCACCGGCTCAAGCATCGGTGGAACTGGTAATGGAAGATGGCAGCGTATACGGCACTCAGGGCAAGTTGCAGTTTGCGGATATCACCGTCGATGAAGGTACCGGCATGGTCACGCTGCGCGCTCTGTTCCCCAACGAGGACGAGCTGTTGTTGCCCGGCATGTTCGTGCGCGCCCGCCTGACGGAGACGGTGGCCAGGGATGCCATTCTGGTTCCGCAGAAAGCCGTGAGTCGTGACAGCAAAGGCAATGCGAGCGTGATGACGGTCAATGCTGACAACAAGGTCGAAGCCAAGCAGGTAGTGATCGGTCAGGCCATCGACAATCAGTGGCTGGTGACCAATGGCCTCGACAACAATGACAAGGTCATTGTCAGCGGACTGCAGAAGATCAAGCCGGGTGCCACGGTCAAGATCGCTGCCAACGAGACGAGCACTGACCAGAATGGCTCGGCTCAGTCCGAGACTGCGGCCAGCGACTCCTCGGAAAGTGAACCGGCCGGGACTGGCAATCGCCAGTAAGCCTGCCGCCTCTTTTCGCGCCACTGTCGCCAGTCACTGAGCTATGCGTATCACGCCTGACTGGCGGCACGTCCCGAACGACGTTCCAGGAGCCTCAAACGTCATGGTCAGATTCTTCATCGATCGCCCTATCTTCGCCTGGGTGCTCGCCATCATCGTGATGCTGGGGGGTATCTTCAGTATCCTCAAGCTGCCGATCGAGCAATATCCCTCGCTGGCCCCGACCAGCATTACCATTCAGGCCACCTACTCCGGCGCTTCAGCCCAGACGGTAGAAGATACGGTGACTCAGGTCATCGAGCAGCAGATGAACGGCATCGACAATCTGCTGTACATGAGTTCGAGTTCAGACTCCCAGGGCAATGCCAGCATCGAGCTGAGCTTTGACACTGGCACCGATCCCGACATCGCTCAGGTGCAGGTGCAGAACAAGCTGCAGCTGGCTACCCCGCGCCTGCCGCAATCCGTCCAGAACCAGGGTGTCTCGGTCACCAAATCGTCCGGTAGCTTTCTGATGGTGGCAGCTTTCGTCTCTGACGATGGCAGCATGACCAAACAGCAATTGACCGACTATGTCGCCTCCGATATTCAGGACGAGGTAGCTCGCGTTCAGGGCGTGGGCGAAACTCAACTGTTCGGCGCACCGGGGGCCATGCGCGTCTGGCTTGACCCGCAGAAGCTCAACAACTTCAAGCTGACCACCAGCGATGTCACCACGGCCATCAGCACGCAGAACAACCAGATCGCCTCGGGCCAGCTTGGCAACCTGCCGGCGGTGAAGGGTCAGCAGCTCAACGCTACCATCGTGGCTCAGACACTCTTCGAGACACCGGAACAGTTCGGCAACATTCTGCTCAAGACACAGGAAGATGGCTCTCAGGTCTATCTGCGCGATGTCGGCCGTGTCGAGAAAGGGGCGGAAAGCTACAGCACCGTCAGCCGCTACAATGGCAAGCCTGCTGCAGGGCTGGGCATCAAGCTCGCCTCGGGTGCCAACGCACTGGACACCGTACAAGCCGTCAAGGATCGTCTCGGTGAGCTGTCCGACTACTTCCCCCCGGGCATGAGCTTCAAGGTACCTTACGACACCTCGCCCTTCGTCAAGATTTCCATTGAAGAAGTGGTGATGACGCTGCTGGAAGCCGTGGCGCTGGTCTTCCTGGTAATGCTTCTGTTCCTGCAGAACTTCCGTGCCACGCTTATCCCCACCATCGCTGTCCCGGTCGTTCTGCTGGGCACCTTCGGGGTGCTGGAAGTGATGGGCTTCTCCATCAATACCCTGACGATGTTCGCCATGGTGTTGGCGATTGGGCTGCTGGTCGACGATGCGATCGTGGTGGTGGAGAACGTCGAGCGCGTGATGCATGAGGAAAAGCTCTCGCCGCTCGAGGCGACGCGCAAGTCAATGGGACAGATCACCGGCGCTCTGGTCGGCATCGGTCTCGTGCTGTCTTCCGTGTTCATCCCGATGGCCTTCTTCCCCGGCACCACAGGGGCAATCTTCCGTCAATTCTCGGTGACCATCGTCTCGGCCATGACGTTGTCCGTGCTGGTGGCGTTGATCCTGACACCGGCCCTGTGCGCCACGTTGCTGAAGCCGACCAAGGAGAAGACCACCGGCTTCTTCGGGCTGTTCAACCGGGTCTTCGACCGCTCCAACGCGCGCTACCAGAAAGGCGTCAGTGGCATGCTCAAGCGCACTGGCCGTTCCATGCTGGTCTACGCCTTGATCGTGGTCGGCTGCGGGGTACTGTTCACTCGCATCTCCACGGGCTTCCTGCCCGATGAAGACCAGGGCTATCTGTTCAATCAGGTCATCCTGCCGGTGGGCTCCACTCAGGAACAGACGCTCGAGACGCTGGAAAAGGTCGAGCATCACTTCCTCGTCGATCAGGAAGATGCCGTTCAGGAAATGTTCGACGTCGCCGGCTTCAGTTTCGCTGGCCGAGGCCAGAACATGGGCCTGGCGTTCATCAACCTCAAACCCTGGGATGAACGTACTCGTGACTCCTTCAGCGTGGTCGGACAAGCTCAGAGCTACTTCAACACCTTGAAGGAAGCCGTGGTCTTCGCCATCAACCCGCCACCGATCATGGAACTGGGCAACGCCAGCGGTTTCGACATGATGCTGGTGGACCGAGGGGGTATCGGCCATGAAGCGCTGACCAATGCACGCAATCAACTGCTGGGAATGGCAGCTCAGAATCCAGCAGTGACCGGCCTGCGTCCCAATGGTCTGGAGGACAGTCCGCAGTTCACGCTCAACATCGATGAGCTCAAGGCGACAGCGATGGGCGTCTCGTTGTCAGAGGTCTACTCGACTCTCTCCACGGCGTGGGGCTCGAGCTATGTCAATGACTTCCTCGACAACGGCCGCACCAAGAAGGTCTACGTGCAGGCAGAAGCCAGCGCACGCATGCAGCCAGAAGATCTCAAGAAGTGGTACGTCCGCAACACCTCTGGTGAGATGGTGCCACTGAACGCCTTCATCCACGGTGAGTGGACCTATGGGTCTCCGCAGCTGGAACGCTACAATGGCGTCTCCTCGATGGAACTGTTGGGTCAGGCGGCACCGGGTTACTCCACCGGTCAGGCCATGCAGGCCATGGAAGACATGGTCGGCCAGCTCGATAATGGCGTCGCGCTGGAATGGACGGGCATTTCACTGCAGGAATCCCAGAGTGGCGGCATGGCTCCTTATCTGTATGCCATCTCGCTGGTCTTCGTCTTCCTGTGTCTGGCCGCGCTCTACGAGAGCTGGAGCATTCCGTTCTCCGTCATGCTGGTCGTCCCGCTGGGGGTCCTCGGCGCCCTGCTCGCCACCTGGCTGCGTGGCCTGGACAATGACGTCTACTTCCAGGTCGGCCTGGTGACCACCATCGGGCTCTCGGCGAAGAATGCGATCCTGATCGTCGAATTCGCCAAGGACCTCGAGGTCCAGGGCCGCTCACTGATCGACGCCACCATGGAAGCGGTACGCATGCGTCTGCGCCCAATCCTGATGACCTCCATGGCCTTCACCCTGGGGGCCGTGCCACTGGCCATCTCGACCGGTGCCGGTGCGGCCAGCCGTCATGCCATCGGCAACGGCGTGATCGGCGGGATGATCTCGGCCACGGTACTGGCGATCTTCCTGGTGCCGGTCTGCTATGTGGTGGTTCGCCGCGTGTTCGGGGAGCCGAAAGAGCTCAAGCGGGCCCATGAAGCCGCAAGCCAGGAAGACGATCTTGTCTGAGCATTGATCGCACGCTTCCTCATTGCCGTCACCTCGCGTGATGGCCCTGCACGCCGCCCTCTCCGGGCGGCGTGTCGGTTCATGCGTCTGGTGGATCGATGACGGCACGGGTGCCCGTGATGTCTCGTGAGCGATGCTTCGCATTGGCGGGCATTGAGTGCGAGGCGAGTTTTGCGGCATCATGCAGGTATCGAACAGTGTTTGCCTGCCGCCGGGGCAGGCGCCAGTCACCCGGACTTCGCCCCCGTCATTCTCGCCACTCGCCCTTATCCGGCATGGCGCCAACGCGCCCCTTCATTCAGGAGAGACATGCCTCGTCCTCTAGCTGCCTTGCGTCGTCTTGCGCGCCATACCCTGGAAAGACGTGACCCGCCGACACTGTTCGCGCCTGTCACGCGCAGCGTCTCACGGCGGCGACTTCGCGCATGCGAATGCTGTGACCTGGTCGTGGCCCTTCCGGCGCTCAAGACCGGCGAGCGGGCGCGCTGCCCACGCTGTGATCATCTCTTCGCCCAACGCCACGCCCATTCCGTCCAGCGAACCCTGGCACTGGCGACGGCGTGCCTGGTGATGCTGGGGCTGACGCTGCCCTTCGAGTTCATCGCCTTTGCCACCCGCGGCATCTCCGCCAGCCTCAGTCTGGTGGACACGCCAGCGGCGCTGACGGCAGAGTCGTATCCGTCGCTGGCGGTGCTGCTGATTCTGACCATCGTGCTGCTGCCGGCGCTCTACCTGATCGGGGTGATCTATACCCACACGGCCATCGGCCTGAAGGTGGCGTTGCCCGGCATTCGCGGCATTGCCAGAACGCTCAGCCATCTGCGCCCTTGGATGATGGCCGATGTCTTCCTTGTGGGCGTGATGGTGAGTCTGGTCAAGATCGCCGGCATGGCCGATATCAGCTTCGGCCCGTCGTTCTGGGCCTTCTGTGCCTTCGCCCTGCTGATGACCAAGACCCTGGCCAGCATCGACGGTGATCGCATGTGGTTCGCCCTTGCGGGCGAGCCGCCGGCCCCGGAGACAGCCAGACCGGGGCTGGGGGCCGCGCTGCAGGGGCTGGGCAGCTGTCACAGCTGCGGGTTGATCAATGAATGCACGCAGGACCAGCACGTCAACTGCCGGCGCTGCGGCGACCCGGTCCATCAGCGCAAGACACATAGTCTGCAACGTACCTGGGCGTGGTTGATCGCGGCGCTGATACTGTATCTGCCGGCCAACCTCTTCCCGATCATGAGTACCGTGAGTCTGGGCGAGAGCGACCCGCAGACCATCGCCGGCGGTATCGTGGTGCTGTGGTCCCACGGAGACTGGCCCATCGCGATGGTCATCTTCATTGCCAGCATCCTGGTGCCGGCCTCCAAGATGATCGCCATCGCCTGGCTGTGTCTCAGTGCGCAACGCCCGCAGGTCCAGCATGCCCGCGCGCGCGTCACGCTCTATCGCATCACCGAGTACATCGGCCGCTGGTCGATGGTCGACGTCTTCGTGGTGGCGCTGCTGGCGGCATTGATCCAGCTGGGCGCCCTGATGTCCGTGCACCCGGGGCCGGCAGCGCTGTCCTTTGCCAGCGTGGTGGTGCTCACGATGCTGTCCGCCCAGAGCTTTGATCCACGTCTTGTCTGGGATACGCCACAGGAGGCGCGAGTCGCGACCAGCGGCCTTCTCCAGGCAAGCAAGGAACGTGAGGTCTCCCCCGCTTCCTCCCCTATCGATTCACCGTCACAGGATGACCTATGAGTGATGACTCTCGTGCGCGTCGTGAAAGCCGACGCCGTCTTTCGCCGATCTGGATCGTCCCGATCGTGGCATTGCTGATCGGTGCCTGGATGGTGTGGCACAACATCGCCAGCCGTGGCCCGCAGATCACCATCGAGATGGAGACGGCAGAAGGTATCGAGGCCGGCAAGACCTTGATCAAGACCCGTAACGTCGAGGTCGGCAAGGTCGAATCCGTACGCCTGTCGGACAACCTCGACAAGACCATCGTCACGGCACGCATGTCCAAGGACAGCGAGCGCATGCTCAATGAGGACACGCGTCTGTGGGTGGTCAAGCCGCGTATCGGACGCGAAGGCATCAGTGGTCTGAATACCGTGCTGTCAGGCGCCTACATCCAGCTGCAGCCCGGCGACAGTCGCGAGGAAGCCGACCACTTCGTGGCGCTGGAGCAACCTCCGGTCACGACCCAGGACGCCAAGGGGCTGCGCATCGACCTGACCAGCAATGATGGCAGCGTGCTGTCCGATGGCGACCCCGTGACCTACGAGGGCTTCGTCGTGGGGCGCGTGGAATCCAGCGAGTTCCGCCCCAGCGAGAAGGAAATGCATTACACCCTGTACATCGACTCGCCCTACAACGAGCTGGTGACCTCGACCACGCGCTTCTGGTCCACCAGCGGTGTCAGCCTGCGCCTGGACTCCCAGGGGCTTCAGGTGGACGTGGGGTCACTGGAAAGCGTACTGAGCGGCGGGGTCGCCTTCGGCATCCCCGAGGACCTGCCGCGTGGCCGCCCTGTGGTGGAGAACACCTCCTTCACCCTGTATTCCGATCAGGAAGAGGCCCGTGAAGGCAGCTTCCATCAGGCCATCGACTACGTGATCATGGTCGACGACACCGTGCGCGGCCTGTCGCGTGGCGCACCGGTGGAATTCCGCGGCGTGCGACTGGGCACGGTGGTCAGCGTGCCCTACCGCCTGACCCATCAGCGGGTACGCACGCTCTCCAGCTTCGAGATTCCCGTGCTGATTCGCATCGAACCGGAACGCCTCGAGGGTCAGGTCGATGATGAAGGCGTCAAGCAGTGGGAGAAGCGACTGGAGCGACTGTTCAAGCGTGGTCTGCGCGCGACGCTCAAGTCCGGCAACCTGCTGACCGGTGCCTTGTTCGTCGACCTGGACTTCTATGACAATCCACCGCCGTACAAGACCGATACCTTCGATGACATCGAGGTCATGCCCAGCGTGTCAGGCGGCCTCGCGCAGATGGAAGCCAAGCTCAATGCGCTGCTCGACAAGCTCAATGGCCTGGACATCGAGCCGGTGCTGGGCAATCTCAACAAGACCCTGTCGGCCTCCGAGAGCCTGGTGAAGCGTCTCGACAAGACCGCCGGCCATGTCGATGCCCTGTTGGGTTCCGATGAGGTACAGAAGCTGCCGAGCGACATCAGCACCAGCCTCGACAACCTCAATCGCACCCTGGATGGCCTGACACCGGAGTCTTCTGCCTATCGCAAGCTGGAGGGAGATCTCGAGCGCCTGGACCGCGTGCTCAAGAAGGCCGAGCCTCTGCTCGACACGCTGGAGAAGAATCCCTCAAGCCTGATCTTCGACAAACCGACGACCCGTGATCCGATTCCGAGGGCCCAATGATGACAACAGCCATGAGTCTCTCGACCCGCACGGCAGCCATGCCGCAAGCGTGCAGCGCGTCTGCCTCACCGCGCACTTCAACGTCGCGCAAGGGCCGCTTCGGCGGCCTGATGGCAGGTTTGCTGATGCTCGGCACACTGGCGGGTTGCACGACCGCCGCCACTGGTGGCGCTTACCTGCTGCCACAGACGACACAGACCGCTGCCCAGCGCAGCGTTGCCGCCGATGCACCCCTGCTGGAAGTGATGCCGGTGCAACTGGCCAGCTATCTGGAAGGCGGCAGTCTGGTCTATCAGACGGACGACATCACCCTGGTACAGGCCAGCCAGAACCTGTGGGCCGATGACCTGCAGGACATGCTGACCCGCCAGCTGCTGAACCAGCTGAAAGCCAGCCCCGCCCAGCCGCTGAGCCAGTACCGTATCGCGGATACCAGCCTGAGCGGATTGAAGGGTGCCCGCCTGAGCGTCAGCCTGGATCGCTTCATCGGTCGCCATGATGGCCAGTCCGTCATCACCGGTCGCTGGCGCCTGCGCGGCGTGGATGGCAGCGTGCTGGAGGAAGGCGACATCCAGACGCTGACTCCACTGACGGATGACGGCTATCCGGCACTGGTCAACAGCCTGGGCGAAGGCTGGCGTGTGACCGGCGAGCAGTTGGCACGTGAGATCGCCAAGGCATTGCCGGCCACGGCAGGTGCCAGCTGACGGTCTGACAGGCTGACAGAACGGGGCACGGTATGATGCCCAGAAACCAGAAGACCCCCGACGGATTCCGTCGGGGGTCTTCTGGTCTGGCGGCTATTGCGCAGAGCGATCGAGGGAAACGTTTGAGAGAACTCATCGAGCCGCGCCTGTCGACGCTCTTCGTCTACGCCTGACCGCTCGGCTATCTGGCCTCAGCCCTGCTGTGGCAGTACCAGCTCACCGTCACGAATCTCGAAGCGCTTCACGTCCGGCTTGTCTTCAAGACGCACGGTGCGAGTCTCGTCGCCCATGTCGACCTTGACGTCATAACCCACCACCTTGTCGCTGGCATCCTGCACTGTCTCGCAGCGCTGCTCGGTCGTGGTGTAGGTATCACCCTTCTTCATCTGTCCCTGGATCTGGTTGCCGGCATAGCCACCCCCCACGGCTCCAGCGGCGGTCAATACCTTCTTGCCGTTGCCACCGCCGAATTGATTGCCCACCACGCCTCCGACGATCGCACCGACGGCAGTGCCGACGACATTGTGGGTATCCTTGCTGGGCGCCTGATGGGTCACGGTCTCGTTGTGGCATACCTGACGCGGGGTGGTCACGGTTTCCGTCACCGCATCCACCGCCACGATGTCGGCGTATTCAGGGCCTGAGTTGCTGGCCGTATAGCTGCCGATCGCCACTCCACCACCAATGCCCAGTGCAGCAACGATCGCGCCAATCAGGATGGACTTGTTCATGCGTGTTCTCCTCACCGAATAGTGTTGCAGCCTGGCTCGTCGGCCAGTCAGCCATGCCCCTGGATAACACTTGAGGGGCGTGCCGCTGCGTTCGGAGAGTAATCTAACACTGTTCGATAAACTCGGTAATGTGGCAACTTCACCACCCGGCTGTCTCAAGAAAGCAACAACCAGCCCGATAACGGCATATCGACGCTAGAAGATGCCGCTATTATGCAAATATTCTAAATAATTGAATATCCGGGCCTCGATTCGAAAGACTCAAGCAGCCAGGCATGCTCGGCCCCCTTCCAGCAGGGGTTCAGGTCGTCAGTCCCGCTGCGTCGCGGTGATGGAGACAGCCTCGTCATTGCAGAACTGGACACGAACATCTCCCCACCAGCTGAGCAGGCGACATGACTGATTGTCGGCGATGGTCTCGCTGACATCACTGGGCTTGCCCAGCAGGGACACCGCCTGAGACTCACTCATGCCTTCCACCAGATAGCCATCATTGATGGCCGAGCGAATCCGGTATTGGCGCTGGCTCTCCTGACGGGCCGCCAGAGTCCGCTGCTTTTCGCGCTCGAGACGCTCCGCGGTGGCGTCTTCCTCCAGATCTGCCGGCCCGCCTTGCGCAGCGGGTACCAACGTCAGGGAGTCATCCAGCGCCACCGGCGCATCCCCTTGATGACAGGGCTGCTGCTGCCAGGTGGGGACACCGTCGAGCATGCAGCGATAGATGCTGTTGCCGGCCTTGGCAGCCGTTGGCAAGGCCGGCGCCACAGCTGGCGCGGCGGCATTGGCCTGGCCGGCCTTCACATCACCGTCCTGCGTCGTTGCAGGAGCCGCCAGTGTCATCTCTGCCGTCAACAAGGCTGCGGTCATGAACAGGCACTGCCAGAGACGCCCCGCGCGTCCACCACTCGTATCGATCATCAATCTCAATCTCCGGAATACGCAGAAAGGGTCTTGCCACCGGGCTGCCCGGGCACGGCCATGGAAGTGGCGCGACCGTCATCGGGAGCGGTGCGATTCAAGGACGTTTGTAGCCATAGCATCCAGTCCCGGCGACATGGGAGCTACCTTCGCCGTGAGTGTCCTGCTGTCGCGTCTCGCGCTGGGAGCCCTCCACACAGAGACGCATCTCTGACGAGGATGACGCAGGACTCGGCATCGGGGCGGTGGCTTGTGCTGTCGCCGGGATATCGGCCGCGTCGGTCTGGCTGCGGGGTTCATCCAGCATGTCCCAGGCCGTCACCACCCGATTGCGACCGGTACGCTTGGCGCGATACATCGCCTGGTCCGCACGACGGATCAGCTCCGGCAGCAAGGACTCGGCTGCCGTGGCCGGCCCTCCCTGGGCCACGCCGATACTGACCGTGACCCGCAGCAGCTTGCCATTGTTCAACACGAAGGCGCGTCCGTTGATGGACTGCAGCAGCCGGTCAGCTGCGTGTCGCAACCCCTGGCGATCATTGCTGGGGCACAATGCCACGAACTCCTCGCCCCCCTGGCGACAGAGCAGATCACTGCCGCGCAGGTGATGACTCAGACGGCGTGTCAGCTCCACCAGCACATCGTCACCGCTGGCGTGCCCATGCGTGTCATTGATCGTCTTGAAGTGATCCACGTCGATCATCAACACCCCCAGCCCGTCCTCCTGAAGCATGCGTGCGCCCTCCTCCCTGAGCGCAAGCCGCGAGAGGGCCCCCGTCAGCTGATCATGGCGCAACTCCAGCAGATAGCGCTTCTCGCGCCGCTCGGATTCCCACCCCATCTCGATGGCCACCAGGCCGATGAAGGTGACACAGATCACGAGATTGACGATGCTGGCCGTGGCCATGAACTCATAGGAGCCGATGTAGACAGGCCCCGGCAGGGATTGGGCGATCAGATAGAAGATCAGCAGGCCGCCACTGGTCAAGAGACGCGTGATCCGCGCCATCGGCGCGATGCAGATGAAGAAGATCGACAGGATGTGGTAGTACTCGAATCCCGCACCCACGCCGAACTGGTGCTCCCACCATGACGCCTTGAGCGATACCGGCACGACCAGCAGCAACAACGCGGTCTGCAGGTGTCCCCTGCGATGCAGGATGACGGAAGCCACGGTGAGCAAGGTCCCGACCACCTGGGCGACGACGGGCTGCGGGTAGGGCTGCATGCTGAGCAGGGCGAAATAGCCGATGTGGCAACCCAGCGCACTGATGTAGCACCACATGAACAATTGATAGAGCCCGGCATGCCGCTCAGCCAGCCCTCCTGGAGCCGGCCAACGCCACTTCACCCCAGCCAGACCGGTCCTCTCCCCGGCCCGACGGCGATCAGGTTTCGCCATGATTCCTTCCTCTTTGAACTGACACCTTCCATGTGTCCCGTGTGAGAATCTCATACCGTCTGAATGCTCCCAGTCTACCTCACGTTCGAGTGTGAAACGTGATGGCGACAGTCCATGCGCGTCATTCAAGGCATGCAGGAAAGGGGGCATAACGTGACATAACGTCGCCGTTTGACGCGGGAAAGGCATATGGACGTGCCAAGTCTTCGTTGTTGGCGTTTGCGCCAGGGGCCACATCTCGTAGAGGATTTCAGGCAAGAGTGTGAGTGAGGTGCCATCACCTGCAAATGGCAGCCTGATACTCCTGCATGACAGCCAGCCTGATCACGTCTCGCCGACAGGCGCCGCAATCCGATGCCGCCCACCTCAAATGCCATCCCTCTTCCGCACGATGTCCATCCCCCTCGACATGACCTGGCCGCGCATTGAATGCGGCCCATTATCCGGTGAGGCTGCATGGCGCATCAACCACGGTGGATGCCACGGGGCCGCGCAATGCTCGACGCTCATGCGCGGCGACGCTTGCCTTGGCAGCGCCCTTCGGATTAGGGATGATGAGGGCCATCAGTGATACGCCTGACTACCGGGCCGGAGCAGCACGACCACAAGGTCCTGCCTCCCGCCACCATCCTTGCCCGTTTCCCCCGCCAGGGGGCAACGGCCTTCATGCAACAAGAGAGTATTCAATGGACGCGACCACTCTGACGCGCGATTTCCACCTGTGGCAGCGTTTCTCCAAGCAGGATCGTCTCGAGCGCGAACACCGTGCTGCCCGTCGCAAGATTGCCGAAGCCGGCACCATGGCGACCCGCATGATTCAGGCCTACCAGAGCATGGCGGCCAAGGGTGCCTCGGAAAACGCCTGCTACCGCACGATCTACAAGCACAAGGATGCCCAGGGGGATGTCCTGGTGCGCGAAGGTTGGCTGAAAGTCCGCCGGATCGTCGCCGAAGGCGGCACTACCCGTCTGCGTGGCACGCTGATCACCACCTTCAGTCTGGCAGATGGCGAGCGGGAGCCTGCCGATGCCGAGGTGGAGAAGCTGACGCTGGAGGTCTATGACGAGATCGTGGCCGGGACTCGCATGAAGCTCGCCTGCAAGGTCGATCGCTGCGATGGCGAGGGTCAGACGGACTTCATCACCTTCCTGGACTCGGTGCGCGGCGACTTGAAAGAGTGGCTGTGATGCCGTGAGCATGCTGGCATCAGGGCCCAGACATCAGGGCTTGGCATAAGGGCCCTGGCATATGAGCCCTGGCATAAGAGCTCTGGCATAAGGACTTCGACATGAGGGCTCTGAAACGGAGCCAGCGGCGCATTGTTGCCAATCCAGAACAACAGCTGGGCCTGCTGACGCGGTGATGAGCTCACTGCCCCCTGCATGAACAAGGCACGACGTGATTCCTGATCCGGGAGGACGCCGTGCCTTGTCACATCCGGCTGTCATTCAGCGCAGGATCTTTCACCCCCCCGCCCCATCCGGCTTTCTTGCCAGTCACTTCGCCTCTGTTCCATCTTGCTCGCCTGCTGCCAGACAGCGTCTTTCCGCGCGCCAGTCACACGCCCGCCTCTCGAGCGGGGCCTTGCATCAGTGGTTGCGACAACAGCAACAAGTCGTTACTCCTGGTGCAGGAAACTCCCTTGATCAGCGTGACTCTCATCTTGCAGACGCTCATCGTTCATCAAGTATCGGAGTCATTCCATGAATGCCATCGCCCCATCTGCCTATCACACCCTCGAAGTGAAACCGCTTGAACAGGTCACCACCTCACGCCTGCCTCTCCAGCCTCTGGGCGACATCAACATGGACAGCCCCGCCAGCGAACTGCTGACCGATTTCTCGGTGACCGCGGGTCGCAGCATCCAGGGGAGTGCCTCCATCGGTCAGGCGCTGGCGACCATGAAACAGGCAGGCGTGCGTCTTCTGCTGGTGCATGATCACGACGGCACCTTCACCGGCGTCGTCACCTCCCGCGAGCTGCAGGGCGGGCGCGTGGTGATGCGGGCCATGACACGCTTCGATGTACAGCGTGATGAAGTCACCGTTGACATGGTGCAGGTGCCACGCGCCGAGCTGCACGGCATTGCCCTGTCAGTGCTCAAGCGCGCCAGGGTGGGCGATCTGGTCGAGACCCTGCGTCAGAGCGGAGAATCCCACCTGCTGGTCACGGAAGAGGACAGCGATGGCCACCCCTGCATCCGTGGTTTGATCGCGGCATCTCGTGTCGGGCAGGCCCTCGGACTCCACCTTGAGCATCCCCCGGAAGCCCGCAGCTTTGCCGACATCTGCCGGGCGGTACTTGGCAAGTACGAGTGACATGAGCACTTGGCACCAGACGCCTCAGCCCTTGTCATCAAAGACGCCCATGAATCCAGCGACAGGTTGCATAGATCACTGCGCCAGGGCGCTGGATTCAGGAAATCCTCGACAGGACGGCGTATGATATAGTCGACAGATATCGCTTCAACGCCATCCAACCCGTCTGGCGACCCGCCACTGAAAAGAGGCCAGAAGCTGCCAGAGAGGATTCCCGCCATGCCCTTGAGCTCATTGCGTAATCAACTGTTCAAGCAACGCCACGTCGAGGTGCTTGTCATCAAGCAGATCGACGGCGAACTGTTGCACGTCTGTGGCGTGGGTGTCCTGGAAGGGTCTGGCAGCGTCAACCACAAGCGACGTGAACTGTCCCGCGACAACCACGCCTTCCCGGTGCGCATGCATGAAGGCAACCAGGTCCTTCAACCCCAGGACTTCAATCGTCTGGTGTTGCTGGAAGAGGTACAGCTTCATCCTCGGGGCTGCCGTCCCAGGGAAGCCGTATCGCTGGAGGTGGAAGGCCACCGCTACCGCGTCGCCCATACCCCGATGCGCTGCTGGCACTTCAAGGGCCTGTTGAAGATCGAGCGTACCCAGCAGGGCCTGCTGCTGAGTACCGAGGACATGTCCCTGATTCGTGCCAAGGCGCTGCGTCGTCCCGCTGCCTCGTCGACCAGCAGCGTCTCGTCTGATCGCACGTCGCCGCTTTCCTCATGGCGCAACGGTGACACCAGGTCACGTACCGGGCAGCAAGGGCAGGGAGCTGGCACCACGCCACGCAAGACTCCGCTTGAGCTCTACCCCGGGGCTCGGGAGCTGGAGCTCGAGCCGAAATACTGAGCCCCTCTCTGCAACCCGCCTTATCTCACAAGACGCCCAGCCCCTGCTGGGCGTCTTGCGTCGTGGATGCCAGATCGTGAATGGCAGGTCGTTCATTGCACGGCGTGCCTTGTATCATGGGTATTGCATATTGGTCGGAACCCGCAAGACAGTGCCGGAGGATGACGGTATTCTCGCAGAACTGTCCAAGCGTTCAGGAGGTTCACTGCCCCTGTCCGCCCGCGTATTCATGACTCTCCTTCACTTCAGGATAGGCCTGCCTCATGCGCCGAATGTCCGTCCCGCTGTTTCTGCTCATCCTGATACTGGTCGCCCTCAATCTACGACCGGCGCTGTCCTCGCTGGCCCCCCTGCTGGATCGCATCACGCAGGATCTTGGCCTGAGCACACTGGCCGCCGGCCTGCTGACGACTCTGCCGGTGATATGCCTGGGACTGTTCGCGCCACTGGCACCACGCCTGGCGGGGCGACTGGGGGCGGAGCGTACCTTGAGCCTGGCGCTTGTCACCCTGGGGATCGCCTTGTGGCTGCGTGCCAGCGACCTGACCCTCCTTCTCTATCTGGGGACCTTGCTGTGCGGCGGCAGTATCGGTATCGCGGGCACCCTGTTGCCCGCCATCGTCAAGCGCGAACATCCCGAGCGCGCTGACCTGTTCACCGGTGTCTACACCATGGCGCTATGCCTTGGCGCCGCCCTTGCCGCAGGGCTCAGTGTGCCGCTGGCCAACTGGCTGGACAGCTGGCAGGCCTCTTTGAGCTGCTGGGCATTGCTGGTGGTGATCGCCCTACCGGTCTGGCGTCTGAGCATGCCGCACCCCTGGCCTCGGCGCCTGCCGGCCGGCCAACATGACGCGCCACGCCTGTGGCACCTGCCATTGGCACGACAGATCACCTTCTTCATGGGCTGCCAGTCATCACTGGCGTATATCGTCTTCGGCTGGCTTCCGTTTCTGTTGCAACAACGTGGCTTGAGCGATGTCGAGGCCGGCTGGCTGATGGCCGCCTCGGTGATGGCCCAGGTACTCACTGCCCTGCTGGCGCCGGTGATCGGGCGCATGGGACGGGATCAGCGTCCCGCCATCCTGCTGCTGCTTGCCTGTTCGGCGGTCGGCTTGCTCGGCCTGATGGTCGGCCCGCTGTCACTGCGCTGGCTGTTCGCCGTACTGCTGGGCTTTGGTCAAGGAGGCAGCTTCTCGATGGCGCTGACCTTGCTGGTACTGCGCAGCAACGACGCTCGCCTGGCCGGGGCGCTGTCGGGAATGGCGCAAGGCACCGGCTACATGCTGGCGGCACTCGGCCCGCTGGCGGTGGGCATACTGCTTGAATTCACCAATGACCTTGACGTGATCGCCTCGCTGTTCGCGCTGATTCTCATCGCCGCCGCAGCGCTGGGTCTCAAGGTCGGGAGACGTCAGCGCATCTGTCTGCGCGATGATGGAAGCCCCGAGGTCATCGACGGCTGAGTCCTCTGCTGCGCATTCTTCATCTCTTCCCTGCCCCGCCGTTTTGCCCAAGCGGTTGCTCGCTCTGGCGTGATGTTCGAGCGTGCGCCCGGCGGGGCCTGTTGACGCGAGCGTCCCGCTCCGGCATTCACACGCTGACGTGCTGATGTCTGCCTGATATCGACCAGACCTGTCATGCACCTCCAAGTGATAGATTCTATCGATTCAACAATTACGATTAATTTATATATTCCGAATGTCTCATTTGGATTATTCCTGCCTGACCCTACCCTCTGAACTCGCGTAGTAAAACAACGTACTTCACGGTACCTACTTCGCGGCACGTACTTCACAACAACAAGCTCACACTCAGAGGTGAAAGCCCATGTCCTGCCCCCGCAACAGACTGTCCTCCTCAGGCTCGGGAGATATCACATGTTGTCATTGATCGGCGTCGCCATCATCGTGGTCGGTCTGGCACTGCGCTTGAACGCTCTGCTGGTGGTCCTGGTGGCAGGCTTTGCCTCGGGACTCGTGGCCGGCATGACACCCACCGAGATCCTCGGCGCCCTCGGCCAGGCCTTTACCGACAACCGCGCCGTGTCACTCTTCATCATCACCCTGCCGGTCATTGGCCTGCTGGAGCGCAATGGCCTGCGTGACCAGGCCGAGCATCTCGTGCAGAAGCTGCGTGCCGCCAGTGCCGGCCGCATCACCCTGAGCTACCTGCTGCTGCGCAAGGTGACCAACGCCTTCGGGCTGCAGCTGGGTGGGCACCCGGCGATGATCCGTCCGCTGGTCGCGCCGATGTCGGTCGGTGCCGCCGAGCGCGACCTCTCCGAGGAAGCCGTGGCCTCCCCCCGCTTCAAGACCCTGAGCCAGCGCATCCGGGTACTCAATGCCGTCAGCGAGAACTTCGGCAACTTCTTCAGTCAGCTGATCTTTGTCGCCTCGGGCGGCCTGCTGCTGATCAAGAGCGTGCTGGACAAGAGCGGCACCAGCGTCAGTCTCGCGGACATGGCGCTCTATGCCATTCCTACCGCACTCGTCTCGCTGGTCGTGGTCTTCATCCTGTGTCGCCGGCTGGACAAGCGCATCCAGCAGGAGCATCGACTGCTGCGCGAGGAGTATCCCGCCTCCCCTTTGCAGGCAACCCCCGCGTCAGCCCCTGACAGCTACACCACTCCCGTGACGGAGAGCCACTCATGAGCGGTATCGATGCCCTTTACCTGATCACCGGCTTCGCCGTCATGGTGTTTGCCCTTCTGACCCTGACCGACCGCGACCATCCGCGTCGCCTTGGCACCAGCGCCTTCTGGATGATCTTCGGGATCAGCCTGGCCTTCGGCCAGTGGCTGCCCAATGTCGTGGTCGGCCTCGCCATGCTCGCCATGGCACTGCTGGCCGCCACCGGTCAGCTCGGCTTCGGCAACTACGGACAGCTCAGCGATGAAGCCCGCCAGCAGCGCCGCCAACGCCTGGGGTCTCGGCTGTTCATTCCGGCACTGGTGATTCCCATCGGCACCTTCCTCTACACCCTCACCACCGGGCAGAGCGCACTGGTCGGACTGGGGCTTGCGACCGTGCTGGCGTTTGCCGTTGCCCTGCTGCTGCTGCGTGAGCGCCCCGGCACCGGCATGCAGGAAGGTCGTCGCCTGGCGGATGCCATCGGCTGGGCCGCCATCCTGCCGCAGTTCCTGGCCGCGCTCGGTCTGCTGTTCGATCAGGCCGGTGTCGGCCAGACCATCGCGGGGCTGGTCTCAAGCGTGGTTCCCGATACCAGTCTCATCGCCTGCGTGATCGCCTACTGTGTCGGCATGGCCGTGTTCACCATGCTGATGGGCAACGGCTTCGCCGCCTTCGCCGTCATCACCTCCGGGATCGGCTATCCGCTGGTCATCGCCCTGCATGGTGGCAATCCCGCCATCGTCGGCGTGCTGGGGATGCTGTCGGGCTATTGCGGCACGCTGATGACGCCCATGGCCGCCAATTTCAACATCGTGCCGGCGGCGCTGCTGGAGCTGGATGATCGCTATCACATCATCCGTGCCCAGATCATTCCGGCGCTGGTGATGCTGATGGCCAACATCAGCCTGATGCTGCTGCTGGCCTTCTGATTCGTTCTCATGCTTACCCGCGCATCGATCACTGCCAGCAGTGGCCTGCGGTGATCGATGCCAGTCAAGGAGTCTCCCATGTCCCGTCTGCTTCTCTGTGGTTTCGAGCCCTTCGGCCACGACAGCGTCAATCCGGCACTCAAGATCATCGAGCAGCTGGAGGGTCAGACCCTGGCCCTGCCGAATGGCTCATCGGACAGTGTCGAGATACGCACCTGCCGCGTGCCGGTGACGCGCTACGCCGCGATCGAGAGCGTGGTGGAGGCCATCGAGCGTCACGCCCCCGATACCGTGATCATGCTGGGCCAGGCGAGTGATCGCAGCGCCATCACGCCGGAGCGCGTCGCCATCAATCTGGATGACTACCGCATCAAGGACAATGGCGGACACCAGCCGGTGGATGAACCCATCGAGGTCGCAGGGCCCGATGCCTGCTTCACCACCCTGCCCATCAAGGCGATGGTCAATGATCTTCAGGCAGCGGGTCTGCCGGCCAGCGTCTCCTATACCGCCGGCACCTTCGTCTGCAACCATCTGTTCTACGGCGTGCAACGCCATCTGGCGGACAGTCCGATCCGCTCCGGCTTCGTGCATATTCCGGCACTCCCCGAGCAGAGCCTCGATGGCCGACTGCCGACCATGAGCCTGGAGAGCCTGCTGGAAGGCGTGCGCGTCCTTTGCATCAGCGCCATGACCCATCAGCAGGATGTGCGCATCGGCGGTGGCAACATCAGCTAGCCCTTCCGCCGCCTCCCCACTCGCTGCTGACCTGGTCATCCCCTTGGCAGCACGTCTCACCCGCCAGCCGGCATGCGTTACAATGCCGGCTTTCCCATTTCTGGCAGGTGGATACGATGACTCCCGAGACACACATCCTGGTGCTGTATACCGGCGGTACGCTGGGCATGGTCGAAAGCGAGCAGGGCCTGGTGCCGGCCGGAGACTTCGATGCGCGTCTGCGAGCAGCGCTGGAGGATCTGCCGCCCAGCCGTCGTGGCCGTCTGCCCGCCTTCACCCTGCGCGAATTCCCGCAACTGATCGACTCCTCCTCGGCGACGCCCGCTGACTGGCAGCAGATCGCGGGCGAGATCGCCGATGCCTATGACAGTTTCGATGGCTTCGTGGTGCTGCAGGGCACCGACACCCTCGCCTGGACGGCGTCAAGCCTCGCCTTCCAGCTCAAGGGCACAGCCCGCCCGGTGATCGTCAGTGGTGCCCAGCTGCCATTGGAGGCCGACGGCAGCGATGCTCTTGCCAATGTCGAACTGGCCCTCACCGCCGCCGCCCAACCGACCCTCAATGAGGTGGTGGTCGCCTTCGGCGGTCAGCTGCTGCGCGGCGTGTGCACCCGCAAGTGGTATACCCAGGATCACCGCGGCTTCACCACTCCCAATGCCCCCCTGCTGGGCGAGTGGGTCGATGACCGTGTCGTGGTCTATCCAGGCCGCCTGATGGATGACCAGGGGCCGGCCTTCGAATTGCCGGATTACGCCTGCCTCGGCCAGGATGCCATCATCCGCCTGCCACTCTACCCCGGCATCAGCGCCGAGAGCGTACGAGTGCAGTTGCTGCGCAGCGAAGTGAAGGGCGCGGTGCTGGAACTGTGGGGCAGCGGCAATCTGCCGGCGGACGCCGAGCTTCTAGGCGTGCTGGCCGATGCGCGCGGCGAAGGCAAGCTGCTGGCCGGCATCAGCCAGTGTCCGCATGGCCCGGTCAGCATCGGCCACTATGCGGCAGGCGCGGGCCTTGCCACCATCGGGGTACTGTCCGGTGATGACATGACGCTGGAGGCCGCCTTCACCAAGCTGCTGCACCTGGTCGCGCTCAATCAGGATGAGGACTGGCAACGGGAACGCTTCCTGATGCCATGGGTGGGAGAGCGCGCCAGCGGCCTGCTGTAACCAGACGTCGCCGTTAGCTTCATGACAACGAAAAGCCCCGACAGGCATGCCTGTCGGGGCTTTTTCATGCAGTGACTCAAGACTGGCTGACGCGATATCGTCAGCCGCCGCCTCAGCCGGTGTTGCGCAGACCGGCCGAGATACCGGCCATGGTCACCATCAGGGCGCGCGACAGCTCGGCGGAGATGGCGCCATCGGCATCCCGGTTGCGCTGCAGAAGCTCGGCCTGCAGGCCATGCAACGGGTCGATGTAGGGGTTGCGAACATCGATGGCCTGACGGATCAGCGGCATGTGCTCCAGCAGCGTCTGTTGATCGCGGATCTCCAGCACCACCTTCTCCAGACGCTCGAGACGATCACGCAGCGACTGCCCCAGCTCCTTGAGCGCCGGCTCATCCACCAGACGTTGCTCGTAGTAGGCCGCCGTCGAGAGATCCGCCTTGGACAGCAGCATCTCCAGCATGTCGACATAGGTGGAGAAGAACGGCCAGTCGTTCATCATCTCGCGCAGGATTTCCAGCCCACCCTCTTCCTCGAGCCGATTGGCGAAGGCTTCGCCACTGCCAAGCCACGCCGGCAGCATCAGACGAATCTGGGTCCAGGCGAAGATCCACGGGATTGCCCGCAATGTCTCGACACCGCCATCCTGACGACGCTTGGCCGGGCGTGACCCCAGCGGCAGGCGCGCCAGTGCCGTCTCCGGCGTGACCGAGCGGAAGTAAGGCACGAAGTTCGGGTCCTCGCGCACCACCCCCACATAGGCCTTGTGCGCGACGTCCGCGAGACGATTCATCTCGTCGCGCCATTCCTGACGCGGGGCGGGCGGCGGCAGCAGGCTGGCCTCGAGCACCGCACAGACATAGATCTCCATCGAGCGGCTGGCGATGTCCGGCAGGCCGAACTTGAAGCGGATCATCTCGCCCTGCTCGGTCACGCGCAGGGAACCGGTCACCGAGCCCGGCGGCTGCGAGAGGATCGCCGCATGTGCCGGACCGCCCCCGCGACCCACCGTGCCGCCACGACCATGGAACAGTGTCAGTTCGACGCCGTGCCGCTTGGTGACATCCACCAGCGTCTCCTGGGCACGATACTGTGCCCAGGCCGCCGCCAGCTGGCCGGCATCCTTGGCGGAGTCGGAATAGCCGATCATCACTTCCTGACGATTGCCGGCGTGCTTGCGATAGATCGGCATGCCCAGCAGCGTGTCGATGACCGGGCCGGAGCGATCCAGGTCGTCCAGGGTCTCGAACAGCGGCGCGATGGGCAGGCGCACATCACCGCCCACCTCCTTCATCAGCAGCGCCACCGCCAGTACATCGGAGGCCTGGCCCGCCATCGAGATGATGTAGGTGCCCAGCGCCTCACGGTGTTCACGCGCGATGACCTTGAAGGTATCCAGCACTTCGCGGGTATCGGTGGAGCACTCCCAATGACGCGGGATCAAGGGACGCTGACCGCCCAGCTCCCTGGCGAGGAATTCACAGCGCTTCTGCTCATCCCACTCGAAGTAGCTGCCCATGCCCAGCGACTGGGTCAGCTCGTCGAGCACCTGGGCGTGGCGCGTACTTTCCTGACGGATGTCGAGCTTGGTGAGAGTCACGCCGAAACAGGCCACGCGGCGCAGCGTGTCGAGCAAGGCGCCATTGGCGATGGTATCCAGTCCCACGTCACACAGCGAGCGGTAGCAGGCCAGCAGCGGTGCATAGAGCTGCTCACGCGTCTCGATGATGTCGAGCCCCTCGTGACGCTTGCCGTCCAGGCCAGCCTTGGCCCAGTCACGGGTGCTTTCCATGCGCAGGATCAGACGCCGCAGGATCTCGCGGTAAGGTTCCGCCACGTCGCCGGCCTCGGCACGCAGCGCCGCGGAGCACTTCCACATGGAGAGCTCGGACTTGAGCTGCTCGAGATCCCGCAGGTAGAGATCCGCCGCCATCCAGCGACCCAGCAGCAGCACGGTGCGGGTGACCCGCGCGGTGACATTCGGGTTGCCATCGCGGTCGCCCCCCATCCAGGAGGCGAAGCGCAGGGGCGCGGCGTCCAGCGGCAGACGCTCGCCGGCCGCCTCCAGCGTCATCTCGTCCAGCTGACGATGGAAGTCAGGCACCGCCTGCCACAGCGAATTCTCGATGGTGGCAAAGCCCCACTTGGCCTCGTCCACCGGGGTCGGGCGCTCGTGACGGATCTCGTCGGTATGCCAGGCCTGGCTGATCAGCTCAGAGAGGCGTGCACGCGCGAGCGTCGCCTGTTCCGGGCGATCACAGGCACCTTCCATCTGGGTCAGGCAGCCTTCGATGGCATCGTACTTCTGGATCAGGGTACGGCGGATGACTTCCGTCGGGTGGGCCGTCAGCACCAGCTCGACGCGCATCGCCGACAGCTCCTCGACGATCTTCTGGGCACTGAAGCCACGCTCACGGATACGCGTGATCAGCTCGCCCAGATCCGGCTGACTGCCGGGACGATAATCCTCGACACGCTTGAAGCGGCCGCGGTAGTGCTGCTCGGCGATGTTGGAAAGATTCAGAAACTGATTGAAGGCGCGGGTGACCGGCAGCAGATCGCTGTCGGGAAGGTCGCGCAGGTAATCGATCAACTCGCGACGGGCCGCGAGGTCGCCTTGCTGGCCTTTCTTGGCCAGGGCGCGAATGCGTTCGATACGCTCGACGAAGTCATCGCCGAGATCGGCCGCGATGGTCTGGCCGAGGTTGTCCCCGAGAATGCGCACATTGTCGCGCAACGATTCATGCAGGTCGTGACTCATGCAACCCTCCTTGGGAGTGACGGTGCCGCCGCGGGAATCATCCCCTGTCATCAGGGGCATTCAATTGACAGATCCATGACGGGCTCGCGGCCCGTCGCAAGCCCTGCGCCATCTGACACGGAGACTGGCACAGAGATCTGACGCATGCCCCAAACGAAAGGCCCGCGGCGCAGCAGACCGGAAAGCAGGACAAGGCACTTGCCCTGATCGCTTACCATCAGCATACGACCGCGGGCCTTGGCTCCACAATCCGACTATCGCGTAAACTTACTACATTTTCTTTCTGTCGCCCGACGACGGCATCACATCACCTGACAAGCGGAGTCACCGCACGCGCGTTCGACGAGCCATCCTCGAGGCTCTCGGACTGACTGGCCGCCCGCTCCCGGCGCTTGGCCTCATCCCAGTGCGCATCCATCTCGGCGAGACTGGCCTCCTTCAGCGAACGCCCCTCTGCCGCAATCGCGGCTTCCACATGACGGAACCGGGACGCGAAACGGGCATTGGTCGCCCGCAGCTGCTGCTCCGGGTCCGCCTTGAGCGTCCGCGCCAGGTTGACCACCGCGAACAGCAGATCCCCCACCTCCTCACGCGCATGGGCCTCATCGCCCTCGGCCAGCGCTTCCTCGACCTCGCCGAGTTCCTCGCGGATCTTGTCCAGCACGCCGGCAGTGTCCGGCCAGTCAAAGCCCGAACGTGAGGCCTTCTTCGAGAGCTTGGCCGCCCGCGTCAGCGCCGGCAGGCCCAGCGGCACGCCATCCAGCACGCTGACGTCAGCGGCCTGGCTGGCAGATGGCTCGCCGGACTCCTGCTGCTTGAGGGTCTCCCACTGGGCATTGAGCGACCCTGCGTCCACCTCATGCGTGGCGATGCCCTCACGGCGCGAAGCCAGGGTGCCATCCGGGAAGACATGCGGATGGCGGCGCAGCATCTTCTCGGTGAGCACATGAATGACGTCATGGAAGTCGAAACGCTGCTGCTCGCTGGCGATCTGGGCGTAGAACACGCCCTGAAAGAGCAGGTCGCCCAGCTCCGCCGGCAGCTCGTCGAGCACCTCGGCATCTGCCGCGGCCCGCTCGATCACGTCGGCGACTTCATAGGCCTCCTCCAGGGTGTGCGGCACCAGGCTCGCGTAGTCCTGCTTCAGATCCCACGGACAGCCGTACTGCGGGTCACGCAGCACGGCCATCAAAGTCAGCAGGTCCTCAAGGCCATGGCGTCCGGGGGGAGTAGCGGCACTCATGACTTGTTGCCACCGACCCGCAGGCGCTTGACGTCGATGATGTTGGGCAGCTGCTGGATACGTGCGAACACGCGTCCCAGCACATCGAGGTTCTCGACCTCCAGCGTGATCCTGAGTGTGGCGATGTTGTCGAGCTGGTCGGTGCGCGTATTGACCGACAGCACATTGACCTTGTCGCCACTGAGCACATTGGTGACATCGCGCAGGAGCCCCGAGCGGTCCCAGGCCTGGATCTCGATATCCACCGGATACTGGCTGCGTGACCGCTGGCCCCAGTCGACATCGACGATGCGCCGCGGCTCGTCCGAGCGCAGCTGGATCAGGTTCGGGCAGTCCTGACGATGCACCGTCACGCCACGCCCCTGGGTGATGAAACCGGCGATCTGATCCCCCGGCACCGGATGGCAGCAGTTGGCCATGGTGGTCTTCAGGTTGCCGACCCCCAGCACCATGACGGCGTCCGGCTTCTCCTTGCCCTGCGGCTTGCGCTGACGCAGCAGGCGCTCGAGCTGCTCCTGATCATCGGTGTCGCCGAACAGCTGCTGCGCCTGATGCAGCACCTGGCCGACTCGCAGGTCCCCCGCGCCGATGGCGGCGTACATGTCATCACGTGTCGGATAGTTGACGGCGTTGGCCAGCTTGTCGCGATCAAGGTTCTCCAGCGCCAGACGCGAGAATTCCTTCTCGAGCAGCGCCTTGCCCTCGTCGACGTTCTGATCCCGCGCCTGGAGCTTGAACCAGGTCTGGATCTTGGCGCGAGCGCGCGAGGTACGCACATAGCCCAGATTGGGGTTGAGCCAGTCACGACTCGGCCCGCCCTTGGTGGCCGTCAGGATCTCGACCTGCTGGCCGGTCTTGAGCTTGTAGGTCAGCGGCACGATACGGCCGTCAACCTTGGCACCACGACAGCGATGCCCCACCTCGGTGTGCACGCGATAGGCGAAGTCGATGGGCGTGGCGATCTTGGGCAGGTCGATGACATGCCCTTCCGGCGTGAAGACATAGATGCGATCAGGCGCCACGTCGGAACTCAGGCCCTGACGGATGGACTCCTGTCCCCCGCTCTCACCGACCTCGTCCTGCCATTCGAGCACCTGACGCAACCAGGCGATCTTGTCCTCGTAGCTGCGACTCTTGTGGCCGACGTCGTGGCCCTTGTAACGCCAGTGGGCACACACGCCCAGCTCCGCCTCCTCGTGCATGTCGAAGGTGCGGATCTGGATCTCGATGACCTTGTTGCTGGGCCCGACCACTGCGGTGTGCAGCGACTGATAGCCATTCTTCTTCGGATTGGCGATGTAGTCATCGAACTCGTGAGGCACGTGGTGCCAGCGCGAGTGGACGATGCCCAATGCCGTATAGCAGTCACTGACGGTGCCGACGAGAATCCGCACCGCACGCACGTCATACACCTGCGAGAAGGCGATGCGCTTGATCTTCATCTTCCGCCAGATGGAGTAGATGTGCTTGGCGCGGCCGGCGACATCGAAGTGCTTGATGCCCTGATCGCGCATCAGACTGCGCATCTCGACCAGCAGATCGGCGATGTAATGCTCACGCTCCAGACGCTTCTCGGCCAGCTGCTTGGCGATGTTCTTGTACTCGGTCTCCTCGCGGTAGCGGAAGGACAGATCCTCCAGCTCCCACTTGAGCTGACCGATGCCAAGACGGTGAGCCAGCGGACCATAGATGTCGAAGACCTCATTGGCGACCCGCATGCGCTTCTCGCGCGGCGCATCCTTGACGTGACGCAGGGCGACGGTGCGCTCGGCGATCTTGATCAGCGCGATGCGCACGTCATCGATCATCGACACCAGCATCTTGCGCAGGTTGTCCTGTTGATCGTGCTGCGCCATGCCATGACTGGGCGCCTGCAACTGACTGATGGCGGCCATGTTGAGCACGCCCTCGATCAGGCGTGCCACCTCGGCACCGAAGTGCTTGTCGATGGCCTCAAGCCCCAGGTGCCCCTCACGCACCGCGCGATAGAGCACTGCCGCCACCAGCGCAGGCTGGTCGAGTTTCAGCTCCGAGAGGATATCCGCCATCTCGAGACTGAAGCGGAAACTGACCAGCGGCTCACGCCAGGGCTTGTCGCCACGCGCATCCGCCTCACGCGCCACCTTCAATGCGACTTCACAGGCTCGCACCATGACCTCGGCATTCACCGACGGGACTTCCTCGCGCAGTCGCGCGACCCACACCGGGATGTCCACACCACCGCTATCGGTCAGCGGCTGATCTTCGCGCACCTTGACCATGACCCTATGTCCTTGAATATCTTGCCATCTTGATGACAGCGCCCGGGGGCGCCGTCTCAGTCTTCCATCCGCTCCAGCAGCAGCATCGATTCCAGATGTGCCGTGTGAACGAACATGTCCGCCATCAGCGCACGCGTGACACGATAGCCGGCGTCGGTGAGCATCTTCACGTCACGCATCAACGTGGTCGGGTCACAGGCGATGTACAGCACCCGTGCGGGTGCATGGGAGACCTTCCCGGCATGCAGGTGACGTGCCAGCTCATCGCATAGAGGCTGAGCGCCATCGCGCGGCGGGTCCAGTACCAGAAGGTCGATACCCTCGAGTGATGGCAGGGCACGACTGAGGTCGGCGCGTCGAGCGCTCACCTGGGGCAGCGCGTTGTGCTCGGCATTGGCGATCAGCTGATCCACCATGCCCTGGCTGCCTTCGATGCCGGTTACCTTCGCGGCCCCCGCTGCCGCCACGGCCAGCGTGAGATTGCCGACTCCGGCGTAGAGGTCCATGACCGCAAGGCCACTGACGTCGCCCAGCCAGTCCAGCGCCGTATCCACCAGGCGCTGATTGAGCGCGGCATTGACCTGCACGAAGTCACCCGGCGAGAAGGCGAGACGCAGTGTCCGCTCGCCGACGCGCACGGAGTAGGCGGCGTCCGGCGTGCCGGCCAGCCATTCCAGCACCACCGGATCACGCCCGACTCGCCAGCCGACCACCAGCCCATGCTGCTCGGCAAAGGCCTGCCAGCGCTCGGCATCACGCGGCACGGCCTTGAGCTGTCGTATCACCAGGATGACCTGGTCATCCGCGGCCGTCAGCTCCAGATGCCCCAGACGCTTGGGCGCTTCCAGCGTATTGATCAGCTCGCGCAGCGGCGTGATCAGTCGATCCAGCGCCGGCACCAGCACGCTGCAGCTCTGGATATCCACCAGCTGATTGCTGCCACGGCCGCGGAAGCCCAGCTGGATCTCGCCGCTGTCCGTGACGCGCACCCCGAGGCGTGCACGCCGACGATAACGATGCTCGTCCTCGCCCAGTGGCTGGATATCCGCCAGCGCCACGCCATTGCGCTGTGCATGCTCACTGAGCACCTGCACCTTGTGGGTGCGCTGGGCCGGCAATGCCATGTGCTGGAGATCACAACCACCACAGGTGCCAAAGTGCGCACACGGTGGCGTCACGCGACTCTCGGCAGCATTGTCCCGCGAGCGCACATGCGCTTCGTTGAAGCGCTTGTGGGTACGGTGGATGGCCAGCGTGACCCGCTCACCGGGCAAGGCCTGGTCGATGAACTGGGTCTTGCCGTTCTCGTCATGCGCGACGCCTCGCCCATCATGCGCCAGACGTTCCACCGTCAGCCATTGGCTGTCGGCATCACTGACGTTGCGCGTCTCGCGACTGGCCACTTCCTTCTCACGACGCGTCGGTTTGCGCGCTGGGCGTTTCTGTCCGAGCAGTGCCATCAGAGGTCATCTCCGTGGGTGTAGAGGCCGGTCGACAGATAGCGGTCGCCACGGTCACAGACGATGAATACGATCACCGCGTTCTCGACCTGCTCCGCCACCGTGAGCGCCCCTGCCAGGGCGCCGCCGGAGGACACGCCCGCCAGAATGCCTTCCTCACGCGCCAGACGGCGCATGCAGACTTCGGCGTCCCGCTGAGCGATATCCAGGGTGCGGTCGATGCGCGAGGCATCGAAGATGCGCGGCAGATAGGCCTCGGGCCAACGACGGATGCCGGCGATGCTGGCGCCGTCCGCCGGTTGCAGTCCCACGATCTCGATGGCGGGATTCTGCTCCTTGAGATAGCGCGAGGTACCCATGATGGTGCCGGTCGTGCCCATGGAGGAGACGAAATGCGTGATGCGTCCCTGAGTCTGTTGCCAGAGCTCCGGTCCGGTGGTGCGGTAGTGCGCCAGGGGATTGTCCTGATTGGCGAACTGATCAAGGGCCTTGCCCTCGCCACGCGCGATCATCCCATCGGCGATGTCCCGCGCGTGCTCCATGTTGTCTGCCTCGATCAGCGTCGCGCCATACGCGCCCATGGCCTGCTTGCGCTCGCTGGAGGCAGTGGAGGGCATCACCAGCACCATGCGGTAGCCCTTGATGGCCGCGACCATCGCCAGCGCGATGCCGGTGTTGCCGGAGGTGGCTTCCACCAGGGTGTCACCGGGCTGGATCTCGCCGCGATCCTCGGCTTCATTGAACATCGAAAGCGCCGGACGATCCTTCACGGAACCCGCGGGATTGTGGCCTTCCAGCTTGGCCAGCAAGACGTTGTTGCGACCGGCGGTGATACGCGTCAGGCGTACCAACGGCGTATTGCCGACGACATCGGCAAGACTGGGGAATTCAGTCGCGGCAAGATCCGCGGGGTCACTGACATGAGACATGAGGGGCAGACTCCAAGGACGCGCCCGGATACTCCGATGCTGACCGTCAGGAGGCAGCATCGAGACCTGAGACAATCGGGGCCACGTCGGGGGTGTAGAAGATGTGCGCAGTATATCGCTCCCGCCACCTCCCTGTCAGGGCGCGAACCATCGCATCACTGCAGTCTGGAAGGTATGCTTGAGCCTGGCTTTCGCACGCCGCTCGCCGCTGGCGGCTGTGCGGGCCTTGCACGCAGGCCCTCGGACACGTCACCTCCGAATGGTGCGGCGCTGCAACCCTGTTTTCCTCTTCCTGCGGCATCCGAGTCTCTGGCTCGCTGCCCCGTCGCGATGGACTGCCATGCTGCTTAGAACCCGCTTTCAGCTCGCGTTGCTTCTGCTGCCGCTTGCCACGAGCCTGCTGTTCAGCCTCTATGTGGTGGATCGTGAGATCAGTCGTGAACGCACCGCCATGATGCAGCGTCTGCAGGCCAGTGTGCAGGCGATCATGCCCGGGCTTGCCAATGCCGCCCTGGAAGCCGACGACCAGCGTCTGCATGAACTGGCACAGATGCTCATCGATCAACGCGACGTGCGAGGGTTGACGCTGCGCACCCCCGAGGGTGGCACCCTGCTTCACATGGGGCCGAGCCAACGTCCACAGACAAGCGCGCTGCTGGAAAGCGACGCCTACCCGCAAGCCCCCGACGCGCTGGTGCTGGTGACACCGGTGATCGACCCATGGCGGGAGGCACGACGCGGAGACCGCATCTCCTGGCTGATTCTCGAGGCCTCCGATACCCGTATCGTGCTGCACCGCTATCAGCTGCTGGTCGGCTATGGGCTGGCCAATCTGGTCTTCGGACTGGCACTGCTGCTGTTCGCCTACCATGCCTCACGTCGCATGCTGCAGCCCTTCCATGACCTCGGCGAAGCCATGACCCGCCTCGCGCGCGGCGAGACTCACCAGCGTCTGCCGGTGCAGGGGAATGACGACATGAGCGAGCTGGCCGAGCACTACAATCTCAGCGTCGAGCAGCTCAAGCGCGCGCGGGAAGACATGCAGGACCAGATCGACCAGACGACGCGTGACCTGCACGAGTCGATGGAAACCGTCGAGATCAAGAACATCGAACTGGACATGGCCCGCCGCAAGGCGCTGGAAGCCAACCGCATCAAGTCGGAATTCCTCGCCAACATGAGCCATGAGATCCGCACGCCGCTCAATGGCATCATCGGCTTCAGCAACCTGCTGGGGCGCAGTGACCTGGACAACCGCCAGCGCGACTGGCTGGGCCACATGCAGAACGCCTCCTCCTCGCTGATGTCATTGATCAATGACATCCTGGACTTCTCCAAGATCGAGGCCGGCAAGCTCGAGCTCGAGAAGGTCCAGATGGACATCGAGCCGCTCATCGAGGAAGTGCTGGCGATGCACGCCCCGGAGGCGCATCGCAAGCATCTGCACCTGCTGGGGCTGGTCTACGATGACGTGCCACAACGCTTCGAGGGTGACCCGCTGCGCATCAAGCAGGTAGTCACCAATCTGGTGGCCAATGCGGTCAAGTTCACCGAGCAGGGCGAAGTCATCATCCGCGTGATGGTGGATGACCTTTCCGGCAGCAGTACCCGCCTGAAGATTGCGGTGGCCGATACCGGCATCGGCATGGACAGTGCGCAACGCAACCGCCTGTTCCAGGCCTTCTCCCAGGGTGACCCGTCCCGCGCCCGCCAGTTCGGCGGCACCGGCCTGGGCCTGATGATCTCGAAGCGCCTGGTGGAACAGATGGGTGGCGAGATCCAGGTCGAAAGCCTGCCCGGACATGGCTCCACCTTCCTGTTCAGCGTGCCGGTGGCCGTCAGCAGCATCGAGGAGCGCCCGCGCGAGATCGTCTTCGATCATCAGCGCATCTGTCTCATCGAGCCTCACCCGGCCACGCGCCGCGCCCTGAGCTACCTGCTCTCGCGCTGGTCGCTGGACCTCGTCGGCATCGAGGAGCAGCCTGATCTCGTGGTAGTCGCCCTGGAAAGCCGTGACCTGAAGCGGCTGGAGGAATGGAGTCAGCGCCTCAAGCATCTGCCGTGTCGCGTGCTGTGTCTGCTGAATGCGCCACTGCCGGCCAATATCGAGGACCTGCAGCAATACGGGATCGACGAACTGCTCAGCAAGCCGGTCACACGCCTGCAGATGCGCCACAAGCTGGCCAACCTGCTGCATTCACCGCGGCGCGACACACCACGCCTCCAGGAGCTGCCGGCCTTCACGCCGCTGGAGGATGGCACCACGGCCGGGCGGCTGACGCCTGATCTTTCCGCTCCGCTCCCGGAGCGCTCGCCGGCATCGCCGCGGCCCCCCGAGGCGTCGCCTGCCTCCCCCATGCCTGACGGGCTGCCTCAGGCTGCCACGCCTGCGGAGACGCCGAACATGACGCGCAAGTGCGTGATGGTCGTCGATGACAACCCCTCCAATCGCCTGCTGGCCGAGGAACTGCTCACCGACATGGGTCTGGATACCCTGGCCGCACAGAGTGGCGAGGAAGCGTTGGCCCTGGCCCAGCAGCAGCCGGTGGATGCGGTACTGATGGATATCCAGATGCCGGGCATGAACGGCCTGGAAGCCACCAAGGCACTGCGCCATCAACAGCGCATGCGCCATGAGCACCTTCCCGTCATCGCGTTGACCGCGCACGCCCTGGCACACGAGCGCCGGGAGCTGCTGGCCGAGGGCATGGATGACTACCTCATCAAGCCGGTCGACGAGCACCTGCTGGCCAACATGCTGAGCCGTCATCTTGGCATCACGCTCAGCGTGCCGAAGACCCCGCCACACGACACGGCCCCCGCCTTCTCCCCCCTCTCCAGTGCCACTGACGCGGGCAGTATCGAGCGTGGCAAGCGCCCCGAGGGTACACCTCCCATGCCCGCCGCGTTCGAGGGACTGAGCGAGCAGGATGGCGAACTGCCCATCGTCGACATGGCACTGGGCATCGAGATGGCCGGCGGGCGCAAGGCGCTGGCCCTGGAGATGCTGGGACTGCTGATCAAGAGCCTGCCGGAGAGTGAGGTCACCATCCGCAGGGCCTGGGCGGTACAGGATGGCGAGGCCATGCTCGATGGGGTGCACTATCTGAATGGCGCCTGCCGCTACTGTGGCGTGCCGCGCCTGGCACTGCTGGTCGAGGCGCTGGAGACACGCCTGCGCGTCAGTGGTCTGGATCAGCTGGAGGACGACGTCGCCGCGCTGTTCGATGCCATCGCAAGCCTTGCCCAGTGGGCGCAGAGCGAGGAAGCCACCTTGCTCCTGGCAGAATCGCGCCCCGACGCCTCGGACCGCGAGCGCTGAGCGAGAGCGCTGGTCGAGAGCACTGATGACGGCATCCGCTCTTCGCCACCCCTTTTTCTCTTGCCTTTTCCGCCCCCTCCTCACCATCCCTCTGCCGACAACGACAACGCCACCCTGGCCGCAAGGCGAGGGTGGCGTTGTCATGTCCAGCACTTTCAGCGGTCAGCGGATACTCAGCGCTCCAGCACCACGAAGGCGATGGCCTGATCACGCTCATCACTGATCGACAGATGCAGATGACGAATCCCGGCACGCGCAGTCAGCGCTTCCGCTTCATCTGACAGCACGAAGGACGGCTTGCCCAACGCATCGTTCACCACCTGAATCTGGGTGAAACGCATGCCCTGACGCAGCCCGGTCCCCAGCGCCTTGACGAAGGCTTCCTTGGCCGCGAAACGCTTGGCCAGAAAAGCCGCCGGCTGGGGGTGATCCGCGAAGCGTGCCAGCTCCTGCGCTCCGAGCAGACGCCGAGCGAAGCGCTCTCCGTGGCGTGCCATGCCGGCCTCGAAACGCTCGATTCGCGCGATGTCCGTGCCTATCCCGACGATCATCCGCAGCAGCCTGACCCTTGCACGTGCTCATGATCCTCATCGTGCTCATGATCATGGTCGTGTGCATCCAGCGCTGCCATCAGGCCCGCTTCCTGGCCTGCGATGCACAGGCGCTTCATCTCGATGACGGCCTCCTTGAGGCCGACGAACATGGCGCGCGCGATGATCGCGTGACCGATATTCAGCTCGTTCAGCCCCGAGATGCCCGCGATGGCCTCGACGTTGTGATAGTTGAGACCATGCCCGGCATTGACGATCAGACCCAGCTCGTTGGCGAGCTCGGCTGCAGCCGCGATGCGCTCGAATTCGACACGCGCCGCTTCACCGCTGGCATCCGCGTAGGCACCGGTGTGAAGCTCGACGACTGGCGCCCCGGTCTCGAAGGCGGCACGAATCTGCTCAGGCTCCGGGTCGATAAACAGCGAGACTTCACAGCCCGCCGTCGCGAGACGCTCACAGGCCGCGCGAATGCGTTCCAGATCCCCGGCGACATCCAGACCACCCTCGGTGGTCAGTTCCTCGCGCTTCTCCGGCACCAGGCAGACATTGGCCGGACGCACTTCCTCGGCCAGCGCCAGCATCTCGTCACTGACGGCCATCTCGAGATTCATGCGCGTATTGAGCACCTCGGCCAGAAGACGCACGTCGCGCTCCTGGATATGGCGACGGTCTTCACGCAGGTGCACGGTGATGCCATCGGCGCCGGCTTCCTCCGCGACCAGCGCGGCCTGGACCGGGTCCGGATAACGGGTGCCACGCGCCTGGCGCAGAGTGGCGATGTGGTCAATATTGACCCCGAGCAGGATACGCAGCGGGTGCATGATCAGCTCCTAGCGATGGAGATGGAAAATAGGCATGGCAACAGGTGCCATGACGAAGACAGCTTGCATGACGACAGGATACGATCTGCAGGCAAGGCCCGCATCAACCTGTCTGACGACTTTCACGTCGCCGGGCGGTCAGCTGACGCATCAGTTCACGCGAGCGCAGCGGACGCTCTCCCAGCAATGGCGCCAAGGCGCGCCGCGCCAGCCATAGACTCTCGCGCGACAGGCCGGCGTGCCCCCAGTCCTCACTGGCCAGCAGCTTCAAGGCACGCCCCTCGATACCTGCCACCCCCTCGGGTTGGGCGCGAAAACGCCGCTCGCTGGCGACATAGTCGTAGCGCACGTCGGGCATCAGAGGGGCATCCTCCAGCGTACGAAACTGCGGCAATTGCTCAAGGGCTTCCAGCAGGGTGTATTCCAGTCGCCTGAGTGCCGGGGCGCGACGAGCAGGCAGCGCCACGTCATCCAGGGTCAGCGAATAGAGGGCGAACAGCTCCGGTACCGGCATTTCCACCGGCAAGGTGCGCGTCAATAGCTCATTGGCATAGAAGCCACACAGAAGCCCTTCCCCCGCCAGCAGACTGGCGCTGCCGCCGGTCTCCATCAGGTTGAGCGTCTTGAGATCGCTTTCCCCGCGCCAGGTGACGTGCAGGGGAGTGAACGGCTGCAGTCGCGCCCGCGACTTGCTGCCCGGACGCTGGACACCGCGTGCCACCGCACGCACCCGACCATGCTCGAGGGTCAACAACTCGATGATGGCACTGGTTTCACGATACGGCTTGCGATGCAGCAGGAAGGCCGGTTGCGGCGTCATCGGACAGGCTCACGACAGAGAGGGCTTGCGGACAGGGAAGATGGCATCCGGCAGAGGCGAACGCCGAGCATCAGGCGATGCTCGGCTGATGAGGCCACCCGTGGCGCGGCAGTCGTCTTGCCTGCCACGCCACGGGTGCGGGGAGCATCAGTCCTTGTCGTGGGTGTAACCCAGGCTTTTCAGGGCGCGCTCGTCATCCGACCAGCCACGCTTGACCTTGACCCACAGGTTGAGCATTACCTTGGCATCGAAGGCACGCTCCATCTCGAGACGCGCTTCGCGACCGATGTTCTTGATGCGCTCGCCATTCTCGCCGATCAGGATCTTCTTCTGGCCCTGACGCTCGACCATCATCAGCGCGCTGATGTGCAGCGTGCCGCGCTGATCGGTCTTGAATTCCTCGATCTCGACGGTCATCTGGTACGGCAGTTCGTCACCCAGCTGACGCATCACCTTCTCGCGCACCAGCTCGGAGGCCAGGAAGCGTGAGCTCTTGTTGGTGATCTGATCATCCGCGAACATGTGCTCGCCGTGCGGCAGACGCCCCATCACGTTCTCGAGCAGCAGGTCGATGTTGGTGCCATTCTTGGCCGACATCGGGATGATGGCCGCGAAGTCACGACGCTCCTGCAGACTCTGGAGCCAGGGGGCCAGAGTGGTCTTGTCCTTCAGCCAGTCGATCTTGTTGACGACGAGAATCACCGGCGCCTTCACGTGGGCCAGCTTCTCGAGCACGATCTGGTCTTCTTCCATCCAGCGGGTGCGGTCGACGATGAACACCACGGCGTCCACATCGCGCAGCGCCTGGGTGGCGGTCTGGTTCATGAAGCGGTTGATCGCCTTGTTGCGATCGCGCTGCATGATGTGGATCCCCGGGGTATCGACGAAGACGCACTGGGTGCCGTCCTCGGTGTGGATGCCCATCACCTGGTGACGCGTGGTCTGCGGACGACGCGAGGTGATCGAGACCTTCTGGCCCAGGATGTGGTTCATCAGCGTCGACTTGCCGACATTGGGGCGCCCGACGATGGCGACGAAGCCACAGCGGGTATCCGGCAGCGGCTGATCGCTGACACCGGCGGCCGCCAGCATGCCCTCGAGGGCATCGGCGTTGCCGGTGTGCGTCTCGGTAGAGGCATCAGGGGCGTCGCCGCTCGGGGTGACGTTGTCTTCTGGGGTATGGCTCATGAGCGGCCTCCGCGGGCAGGTTCGAGCAGTTGCAGCGCGAACTCGGCCGCCTGCTGTTCAGCATGGCGACGGCTGGAGCCGACGCCTGTGGTCTTGGTGTCGATCATCTCGACGTGGCAATCGACGCTGAAGGTCTGCGAATGCGCTTCGCCTTCGACGCTGGTCACCTCATAGCGCGGCAGGGCCGCCTGACGCGATTGCAGGAATTCCTGCAGACGTGTCTTGGGATCTTTCTGGGTGTCCTGAAGGTTCAACGCCTCAAGACGGCTGTCGTACCAGCGCAGCACGTGTTCACGCACGACCTGCATGCCAGCATCCAGATAGATGGCACCGATCACGGCTTCCACGGCGTCAGCCAGGATGGATTCGCGACGATGACCGCCGCTCTTCATCTCGCCGGAGCCCAGGCGCAGGTTCTCGCCCAGCTTGAACTCACGGGCAAGCTCCGCCAGGGTCTGGCCCTTGACCAGACGCGCACGCAGGCGTGACAGCTGGCCCTCACGGGCCTGGGGGAAGCGCAGGAACAGCGCTTCGGCGATCACGAAATTGACGATGGAATCGCCAAGAAACTCGAGCCGCTCATTGTTCTGGCCACCATAGCTTCGATGGGTCAATGCCAGTTCCAACAGACTGGCATCCTCGAAGGTGTGGCCGATACGCTTTACAAAGGCATTCAGCGGGCTACTCACAGGTCTCCCTACTCTCTTTTTGTCGCTGACGCCCGCAGGCGTCCTGTCGAATGGTGCATCAGTCTTGACGGCTGATGCCTGTCGTCATCGACATGCTTCGCGATGCCCGAAGCCTACACGGCTTGAGGAGTTGCCGATCGCCACCATCCCAATCCGATATTCGTCAGCCGCGCTGCCCGCAGGCTCGTGGCCTCGGGTCCGACATGATGAACAGCAGGTTGACATGGCAGGCACGACGCATCGTCCCATGTCGAAAGATCCGTCCTTGCGGTACTGGCACGCCGCCGGGCGGCGCTGCCAGACACGACCGGGCCGCCTCTCGGCGGCCCGGTCAATGCACTGATCAATGAATCAGGCGTACCGAGGAAAAGTCCGGGAATCCGTCCTTCCAGTGCATCCACACCGCGACCGCCTTGCCGACGATGTTCTCTTCCGGCACGAAGCCCCAGTAGCGGCTGTCGTTGGAATGGTCGCGGTTGTCACCCATCACGAAGTACTGCCCTTCAGGCACCCGGATCTCGCGCATCTGCGGGCCGGGGTCCTGAGGGTTATTGTAGATTTGATGGGCGTGTTTCCCCAGTGTCTCATCCAGCAGACTCTCGCCGGGCTGCTCACTGACGTTGCGCGCATTGAGCGTCTTGCTGACCGCCTGACCATTCACGTAGAGCTGCTTGCCCTCATAGCGAATGGTGTCACCGGGCAGACCGACGACGCGCTTGATGAAGTTGGTGGACGGGTCCTCCGGGAAACGGAACACCATCACGTCACCACGCTCGGGCTCGCCGACCTCCAGCACCTTGGTGTCGACCACCGGCAGGCGCAGGCCATAGTCATACTTGTTGACCAGGATGAAGTCGCCGATCTTGAGCGTCGGCAGCATCGAGCCGGAGGGAATCTGGAACGGCTCATAGGCGAATGAGCGCACCACCAGCACCAGCAACAGTACCGGAAAGAACGACTTGGCATAGTCCACCAGCCACGGGTCCCGCGTCAGCTTCTCACGCGTACCACTGTCCAGCTCCCCTTCGACGGATGCCTCGGCCTTGGCCAGACGCGCCTTGCGCGCACCGCGCAGGGCAATCAGATCTATCAGCCACACCACGCCGGCTACCGCTACGGCAATCACCAATACTAGCGAGAAATCCATCGTCATCCCTGTCTGCCCTGGGTCTTGGGGCAGGCCGCCAGCCGGCGGCCTGCATCAGTCGTTCATCTTGAGCACGGCAAGGAAGGCGTCCTGGGGAATTTCCACCCGGCCGACCTGCTTCATGCGCTTCTTGCCCGCTTTCTGCTTCTCGAGCAGCTTCTTCTTGCGGCTGACGTCGCCGCCGTAGCACTTGGCGGTCACGTTCTTGCGCAGCGCCTTCACGGTGGAGCGTGCCACGACCTGACCTCCGACGGCCGCCTGGATCGCCACGTCGAACATCTGACGCGGGATCAGTTCCTTCATCTTCTCGACCAGCAGTCGGCCACGGCCGTGAGCATGGTCGCGGTGGATGATGGCCGCCAGCGCATCGACGCGATCGCCATTGATCAGCACGTCCAGACGTACCAGCTTGGCCGCCTCGAAACGCTCGAAGCTGTAATCCAGAGAGGCATAGCCCTTGGAGATGGACTTGAGGCGATCGAAGAAGTCCATCACGACCTCGGCCATCGGCAGCTCGTAGACCAGCTGGATCTGGCTGCCCAGGAACTGCATGTCGAGCTGGACGCCGCGACGATTGACGCACTCGGTGATGACGTTGCCGACGTATTCCTGTGGCACGAGGATGGTGGCGCGGCAGATCGGCTCACGCAGTTCATCGACGTTGGCCATGTCCGGAAGCTTCGAGGGGTTGGACACCGGCAGCACGTCGCCGTTGTCCATCAGCACCTCGTAGATCACCGTCGGCGCAGTCGTCAGCAGGTCGAGATTGTACTCGCGCTCCAGACGCTCCTGGATGATCTCCATGTGCAGGGTGCCCAGGAAGCCGACGCGGAAGCCGAAGCCCAGTGCGTCGGAGTTCTCCGGCTCGTAATCCAGCGAGGCATCGTTGAGCGCCAGTTTCTGCAGCGCGTCACGGAAGTCCTCGTAGTCATCGGAGCTGATCGGGAACATACCGGCGTAGACCTGCGGCTTGACCTTCTGGAAGCCCGGCAGACGCTCGACCTTGTCGGCCGTCTTGGTGTGCACGATGGTGTCACCCACCGGCGCGCCCATGATGTCCTTGATGCCGGCGACGATGAAGCCCACCTCGCCGGCACGCAGCACACCGGTTTCCTTGCGCTTGGGCGTGAAGATACCGATCGCGCCGGTTTCCCAGTCGCGGCCGGTGGACTTCAGGCGGATCTTCTCACCCTTCTTCAGGGTGCCGTCGAAGATACGCACCAGCGAGACGACGCCGAGGTAGTTGTCGAACCAGGAGTCGATGATCAACGCCTGCAGCGGCGCTTCCGGATCGCCCTTGGGCGGCGGAATGTCACGCACCAGACGTTCGAGCAGCGCTTCCATGCCCATGCCGGACTTGGCCGACACCTGACAGGCATCCGTCGCGTCCAGACCGATGATCTCCTCGATCTCCTGGGAGACCTTCTCCGGGTCCGCCTGCGGCAGATCCATCTTGTTGAGGACCGGCAGCACCTCGAGGCCCTGCTCGATGGCGGTGTAGCAGTTGGCCACCGACTGGGCTTCGACGCCCTGACCGGCATCCACCACCAGCAGCGCCCCTTCACAGGCATACAGCGAGCGCGAGACTTCATAGGAGAAGTCGACGTGGCCCGGGGTATCGATGAAGTTCAGCTGATAGGTATTGCCATCATCGGCGTGGTAGTCGAGGGTCACCGACTGGGCCTTGATGGTGATGCCGCGCTCACGCTCGATGTCCATCGAGTCAAGCACCTGCTCCTTGAGCTCACGGTCACTCAAGCCTTCACACAGCTGAATGATGCGGTCAGCCAGCGTGGACTTGCCGTGGTCGATATGGGCGATGATTGAGAAGTTGCGGATATGCTTCAAGGACGGCGGCGTTACGCGTTCGGTCATGGATCACTGCTCTGTATTTGTGCCCGTCTCCGTGAAATCACACGGCCAACACGGGAGACGACGGAAATCGAATTGCACGCATTGTACAGTCCGACTTGAGGCGATGATAGAAGGCGTTACCTTTTGCACCTCTCTCACCCAGCCGTACGAACGGCAGCCACAGGGCAATCCTCATGCTTGCGAGCCCCGCGAGAAGGGGGCTCGCCCCTGAATACAGACGGGGCGCACAGTCGCCCGTGCGCCCCGTCGTCACTCGCCACCCTTGCTGGCGTCCGCGTCATTCATCGCGCATGCGCAGTGCGATGTACAGCGGGCGGCCGTTGCGCACCAGGCGCAGCGAGACCGGGCGATCCGCCGGCAGCTTGGCCACCACGTCACGCAGCGACTGCACGCTGGTCAACGGCTGCTGATTGAGCTCGACCAGCACATCGCCGGCAGTGATGCCCGCTTCTGCCGCCACGCCCTGTGGGTCGACCTCCAGCACCTTGACGCCATTGTCGAGGTTCATTTCCGCCAGGGCCGCCTTGCCAAGCTCGGTCACGGCAATGCCCAGGCCCTGCTTGTCATTGCTGGCAGCGGCAATCTCGTCCTGATCGCTGCCCGGCCAGTGACCTACCTTGGCCTGCAGGGTCTGACGCTTGCCATCTCGCAGGATGGAAAGCTTGAGCGAATCCCCCGGCGAGCTGGCACCGACCATGCGCGGCAGGTTGGCGGAGGTTTCCACCTCATCGCCATCGACCGCCATGATGATGTCGCCCGCCTTGAGGCCGGACGCTGCGGCCGGGCCATCCGGGTCAAGATCGGCGATCAGCGCGCCACGCGCCCGGTCCAGCCCGAAGGATTCGGCCAGATCCTTGGACACCGGCTGGATGACGACCCCCAGCCAGCCACGATCGACGCGACCATCGGTCTTGAGCTTGTCGGCCACATCCATCGCCACATTGATGGGAATCGCGAAGCTCACCCCCATGAAGCCACCGGAGCGGGTGTAGATCTGGGAGTTGATTCCGACCACGTCTCCCTCGAGATCAAACAGCGGCCCCCCGGAGTTGCCCGGGTTGATCGCGACATCCGTCTGGATGAAGGGCACATAGGCATCCGAGGGCAGCGTGCGATCGATGGCACTGACGATCCCCGCCGTGACGGAGTGATCGAAGCCGAACGGCGAGCCGATGGCCGCCACCCACTGACCGACTTCCAGAGCGTCACTGTCGCCCATCGGCAGAGTGGGCAGATCATCCGCCTTGACCTTGAGCAGCGCGATATCGGTCTTCTTGTCCTCGCCGACCACCTGAGCCTTCAGCTCTCGACGGTCATTCAGGCGCACCATCACCTCGTCGGCACCATCCACGACGTGGGCGTTGGTCATGATGTAGCCATCGTCGGAGATGATGAAGCCGGAACCGAGGCTGGAGCGCTTCTCGATCCCCCCACGCCCCTGACCGGGGAACTGATCACCGAAGAAGTGCTTGAAGAACTCCGGCATCTCCTGGCCATCCGGGCCACGGAACACCGGCCCCGAGGTACGTTTGATCTCGGTGGTGGTCGCGATGTTGACCACGGCAGGCGCCGAATCCTTGACCAGCTGGGTAAAATCGGGAAGTTCACGCGCCTGGGCCATCTGGGCACCCATCAGGGCAGCCATGGCCAACGCGGGCGCCATCAGGCGAGAAAGCGATTTCATCGATGCGACTCCTGGTACGTCCTGTCACTTGTTATGAGGCACGCTGTCACTTGCCATCCAGCATGCTGACGCCGCAGGCGACGTCCCATTCATTGACGCCAAGACGGCGTTGAAGTTCAGCGAATGATACCGCGCTCGACGCAACCTCAGGTCGCATGAAAGCGACAGACGACATGCAGCAGGCATTCTCGGGGACGGGCGAGGGTCGACCACTGCCGCTCACGCGCGCGAGCAGCTGTCAGCCGAGCACAAGAGCCGTCAGACGGCCTTGATGGCCAGCGAGTCCACTCCCAGGCGACGCAGCAGGCGGGGACGATACAGCGCCTGCTGCTCAGGACGCGCGGCATGCCAGCGCACCACGCCCAGCCCCGCCGCCAGCGAGAGCGCAAAGCCCAGCGGCACCACCAGAGCCCCTGCGCCTGCCAGCTGCTCGGCCACGATACCGCCGAGCATGCCACTCATCAGCGGCAGGCCATACAGCAGTCCGGCACTGCGCAGGAAGGCGGATTCGTCGATACCGATCACGACCCGTTCGCCGACCATCGGCCACGCCTCGCCAAGCGGCACATGAATCAGCACGCGGTGTGCCTTGCGGCGCGAGAACTGGCTCAACAGCCCGCTCCCGCAACTGCTGCGAGCCTTGCAGGCTCCGCAGGTGGAGCGGCGCTGGGTCTCGACCCACACCCCTTCCCTGCCATGACCGGTGACCTGCCCTTCTTCCTGCATCATCTTGCCGACTCCTGAAATCTCGCCACCTGCCGGCAGCACATATGGGTAGAATAACGCCTTTCAGGGGGACGCTTCACCTCACCCCGCCGCCATTGCCCCTCATCCCGGTCGACCGAGATGACACCCATGTCCGCACAGGAACTCTCATGAGCGAAGCACCGCCACCCTCCACCTCGCGTCTCGACCCCCTGCACGGGGTCACCCTCAAGGCGTTGCTGACCTGGCTGGTCGACCATTACGGATTCGAGACGCTGGGCGAACTGATCCCCATCAATTGCTTCCTGAGTGACCCCAGCATCAACTCCAGCCTCAAGTTCCTGCGACGCACGCCCTGGGCACGCGCCAAGGTCGAGGCGCTCTACATCCAGACGGCAGATCGCTATCTACATGACTGAGGCGGAGAGTGGCCACACCGCCAGGTGACGGCGCTGGCCGGACGCGACCAGGATATGCAGACGCAAAAAGAGGGGCAGCCAATGGCTGCCCCTCTTTTCCTGTCGACCCTTGCTGCTTTCACCTACCCTGGCAACGACGCCATCGCAGGCCAGTCATCCAGCGAAGGTTACTGGGCGACATCCTGCAGACTGATCCATTCGCTGCGCTCCGGCACGGGGCCGCGCTCGGACGACTTGCTCAGGTACGCTTCAAGCAGTCGACGCTGGGCAAGATCCGCCGCTGCGACGTTGCTGGACGACATGCCGGAGTCATAACCGCCATTCTGCGGGGCCATGAACATGGGACGCGACGGAGAAGCCGTCACGCCGACCTGCATCAGACCGCCTGCAGCACTCGGTTGTGCCCACTGGGAAGCCTCGGCATTCACGGACGGCTGGCTGACCTGATGCACCGCGCCACCCTGCAGGCCTGAAGCCCCGCTGGCCAGCTCCGCGCCTGAGCCGTTGAGGCTCGGTACGCCAGTGTCAGTGCCATTGAAGACCTGCACACCGGTGATCACCATCACCGCGACACCCGCCGCGATCGCGGCAGAGCCTGCGAAGGAGAAGAGGCTGCGGCGCTCGGCCACGGGTTCGGCAACCGGCGCTTCACGAGAGATCATCTCGACCTCGGCACTCACGGCCGCCGAGATATCCATGGTGAAGCTGCTCTCGCGCTCGCGGTGCATGACGCTGCGCGCAAGATGATAGCGACGCCAGGTGTCTGCCGCCTGAGGCGATTCGTCGAGCCCCTTGAGGACACGTCGCAGATCCAGCTCGTCACCCTCCGCATCCATCAGCGCGGACAGCGACTCCTTCACGGATTCGGTGGTCTTAAGATTCATGCGTAAATACCCTCACACTCGACAGGCCATCACGGGGCACAACCTGCATTTCAGACAACGAATGGCGTCATGACACGACTGGCTCGCTGCATGACTCTTGGCGGCCCGACTGAACGAACCGGCAATCTGCACACTATGATCACGCGCGCGCCAGTTCGTTCCGCGATTCATTCAGAAAACATTCACTTTTCATGCACTCTCTGAACAAGCCATTGTTTTTGATGAGTTTTCTCGACAGACAAGGATGTAGACCATCGGAGACAGATACCTGCCTGTCGGGTCCTGCTCGACCGCCAGACGCCGTCCTCAACAGTGCCCCTCTCAGTCAGCTACCGCCCCAGCTGCAGCAGGACTGAGCAGCCCCTGGATGGCCTTGTCCACCGATTCGCGAGCACGGAAGATGCGTGAGCGAACGGTCCCCACCGGGCACTGCATCACCTCGGCGATATCCTCATAGGACAGACCGTCGAACTCGCGCAGCGTGATGGCGGTGCGCAGGTCTTCCGGCAATTTCTCGATGGCATCGAACACCACCTTCTCCAGCTCGTCACGCGCCATGGCCGCTTCCGGTGTCTCGACATCCGCCAGACGCCCGGACTGATCCAGCACCTCGGCATCCCCGATGTCCAGATCCGTCCCCGGGGGACGCCGCCCCCGCGAGACCAGATGATTCTTGGCGGTATTGATGGCGATGCGATACATCCAGGTATAGAAGGCGCTCTCCGCCCGGAAATTGGGCAAGGCGCGATAGGCCTTGATGAAAGCTTCCTGGGCGACATCCTGGACTTCGGCATGATCATGCACATAACGGCTGATCAGGCCGAGAATCTTGTGTTGATACTTGTTGACCAGCAGATCGAAGGCGCGGTTATCCCCTTTCTGGGCGCGCTCGACCAGCTGCTGATCTGTCTCATTGACACTCATTCACTCGCTCCCTCCGCGGGAGTGGAGGCACCGCTAGAGACGACTCGCAAAGACGTCCCCGGGGCATCAGTACCTGATGGAAATTGCGACTCGCGCATATGGAATCCGGCCCCTTTGACATTCATGCTCATGGATGCGTCGCGCAATTCGAACAGCACACTGGCTACCTTGCACCCGTTCGGGCGACCAAAATCAACGCACAGTGTTCCTGTTTATCATTTGCACGGCAAGACACGTGGTGGCCAAAGCCACAGGTTTTCCATGCCTACGCCTGAGATGACCGTGTTTGGCGACGCTGACTCGCTCAAGTGTAACGATTACTTTACGACTGACTCATTGCCAGGCATGACACTCGCTCCTGATCCCTCCATTTACCTTGACAGGTGATTTATATTGCGCCAAAGCCGCTGACAAGCGTCAAAGCAGCAGATACCATGGAGCCATTCACGACTCCACTCACGGCAGGGGGACAGCCTCTGCCAGGATCTGCGCTCACGATTGCGGACCGAACAACGCTCAGGACACCGTCATGTCAGAACAGCACGTCAACAACCTCAACGTCCTGTCCCAGGATGTACTGATCACTCCGCAGGCGCTCAAGCAGGACATCCCGCTGACCGACAAGGCCGAGCAGACCGTCATCGAAGGCCGTCGCACCATCCAGCGCATTCTGGACGGCGAGGATCCGCGCCTGCTGGTGGTGGTCGGCCCCTGCTCCATCCATGACCTGGACGCCGCCCGCGACTATGCTCGCCGCCTGAAGGTGCTCGCGGAAGAGGTCAAGGACAGCCTCTACATCGTGATGCGCGTCTACTTCGAGAAGCCGCGCACCACGGTCGGCTGGAAGGGATTGATCAACGACCCGCACCTCAACGATTCCTTCGAGATCGAGGAAGGCCTGCACATCGCCCGCGGCCTGCTGGTCGAACTGGCCGAGATGGGCCTGCCGCTGGCCACTGAAGCGCTGGACCCGATCTCCCCGCAGTACCTGCAGGACTGCATCAGCTGGTCCGCCATCGGCGCGCGCACCACCGAATCCCAGACTCACCGTGAGATGGCGTCTGGCCTCTCATGCCCGGTCGGCTTCAAGAACGGCACCGACGGCTCGCTGGATGTCGCCGTCAACGCCCTGCAGTCCGTCTCCCACGGCCACAACTTCCTGGGCATCAATCAGGCCGGTCAGGTCGCGATCATCCGCACCCGCGGCAACGCCTACGGCCACGTCGTGCTGCGGGGTGGCAACGGCAAGCCGAACTATGACAGCGTCAGTGTCGCCCTGGCCGAGCAGGAACTGGCCAAGGCCGGCGTCACCGCCAACCTGATGGTCGACTGCTCCCACGCCAACTCCAACAAGGACCCGGGCCTGCAGCCGCTGGTGCTGGAAAACGTCACTCAGCAGATTCTCGAGGGCAACCGCTCCATCATGGGCCTGATGGTCGAATCGCACATCAACTGGGGCGCCCAGAAGATCAATGCCGACCGCAGCAAGATGGAATATGGCGTTTCCATCACCGATGCCTGCATCGACTGGGCGACCACCGAAGAGACCTTCAAGACCATGGACACCAAGCTCAAGGACGCCCTGCGCGCCCGCCTCGAGCAGTCCGCCGAAGCCTGATACGCACCGGACAGGCAGACAGAAAAAGCCCCGCCGATCGGCGGGGCTTTTTTGTGGCCACTCAGTACTTGCGAATCAGTACTTGCGAATCAGTACTTGCGAATCAGTACTTGCGAATCAGCACTTGCAGATCAGGGCTTGCGGATCAGGGCTTGCGGCTCAGTACTGACGTACGCCGTCAATCTCGCGCACGAAGGGCGGCAATGCCTCGATCAGCTGCTGACCGTAACGCTTGGTCAGGATGCGCCGATCCAGAATCGTGATGCGCCCCTCATCGGCCTCCTTGCGGATCAGGCGCCCGCAGGCCTGCACCAGCTTGATGGAGACATCGGGCACCGCGATGCGCATGAACGGATTGCCGCCTCGCGACTCGATCCACTCTGCAAGCGTCGCACCGACCGGGTCATCCGGCACCGCGAACGGCAGCCGCGTGATCACCACATGGGTCAGGTACTTGCCGGGCAGATCGATCCCCTCGGCGAAGCTCGCCAGGCCGAAGATGATGCTGCCGCGACCACCATCCACCGCCTTGCGGTGCTGACTGAGCAGCTCGTGCTTGGGCAGGCGACTCTGGGCCAGCACCCGCTTGCGGGTCTCGTTGTCCAGCGCCTTGTTGACCGCCGCCAGCTGCTTGCGCGAACTGAACAGCACCAGCACCGCCTCGCGCACATCCAGCGCATTGACGAAATCGACGATCGCCTGCTCATGCGGGCCGGGCGGCGACGGCTCCACCGCCTCGCGCGGGATGGCCAGCACCGCCTTGCCATAATCGAACGGGCTGGGCAGTCGCTGATAGCGATAGCGATTGGCCAGACCAGCGCGCTCCTGCAGGCGCTCGAAGCGGTTGAGCGCCGTCAGGGTCGCGGACGTCAGTACCGCGCCGAAACAGGCCCCCCACAGGTGGCGCGCCAGGGTCTCCGCCGCCGAGACGGGGCTGGCCGAGACGGTCATCTCCGGTTCGCCATTGAAGCGCTCGAAGGTCAGCCAGCGCGCATGCGGCGGGCCATCCGCGGGGTCGCTCAGGCCGATGGCCTCCCACAGCGCATGGGCTTCCAGCGCACGTCCATGCAGCAGGGCCACCAGCGGCAACCAGTCCTCGGCATTCTCCTTGGGCAGGCCTGTCGCCTTCTCCGGGTCCAGACTCTCGCGCAGGATATCGGCGATCTGCTCCAGCGCCCGTGACAGCTCCGCGAAGCCCTTGAGCAGATTGTGCCCCAACTCCTTGAGCGCCTCCGGTGCCTGGCCGCGCTCGAAACGATGATTGGTGGCATCATCGCCCGCCCCCTCCGGCAGGTCAGCCAGCTGGTGGCCCAACCCGAACACCTCGCCCAGCCGCGGCTCGATGTCGGCCAGCAACTCCGGCATGCGCGCCAGCAGGCGCCCGATGGTCGGCTGACTGCCCAGCGCCGCGTTCAGCTCGGTGAGCGACTTCTTGAGATTGCCCAGCCAGCGCAGCGTCTGATTGATCGGCGTGCGGTGGTGGAAGTGGTCCAGCGCCTTGTCCGGCAGGTGATGCGCCTCATCGAAGACGTAGATGCAGTCACTGGGCGAGGGCAGCACCAGCCCGCCGCCCAGCGAGAGATCCGCCAGCACCAGATCATGGTTGGCGACGATGATGTCGGCCTGCTCCAGCTGACGGCGGGCACGGAAGAAGGCGCACGCCGAGAAGTGGCTGCAGCGGCGATTGGTGCACTGGCGGTGATCCGTGGTCAGCCGCGCCCAGTCGCGATCCTCGACCTGCAGCGGCCAGCTGTCACGGTCCCCTGCCCACTCGCCGCTGGCATAGTCCTCGGCCATCTTGCCGGCCAGCTCCACGAAGCTGCCACCATCGCTGGCGATCATGTCGCGCTCGAACAGCGCCATGGTCGGGTTGTCCTCGACGCCTTCCAGCGCCTGATCCAGCTTCTGTACGCACAGATAGCGCCGCCGCCCCTTGGCCAGCGCATAGTCGAAGGTCAGCCCCGAATGCTTCTTGAGCGCCGGCAGGTCCTGATGCATGACCTGCTCCTGCAACGCGATGGTGGCGGTGGAGACCACCAGCCGCTTGCCGCGCGCCTTGGCGACCGGCAGCGCGGAGAGCAGGTAGGCGAGCGTCTTGCCGGTACCGGTACCGGCCTCCAGCACGCAGACGTGCTCGTTGCCGAGGCGATACCCTTCCGGATTCTGCTCGATGTTGCCCAGGGTGCGTGCAATCTCGGCGATCATCAGCCGCTGCCCATAGCGCGGCGTCAGCTCAAGCCCCTCAAGCAGCTTGCGATAGGCGGTCTGGATCTCGCCCTTGAGACTGTCTTCCAGCATTGCGTGTCTCTCCTTGTGCCGAGCTGACCGCCGTGCGGCGCCCTAGCGCAAGACGGCGAACAGCCTGAGCTGTTCGCCGTCCATCACTTGCTGTCTTCTGACTGCGCTGCCGAGCCATGCCCTGATGAGTGGCATCGGTCATCCAGGCCAGACAGCCAGCATGAGCGGGGTATCACCCCCGCGTCACAGCATGCCCTGTGGCGGTTGCTCGCGGGGCAGCGTTTCCTGGATGTACTCCTCGATCTCCGGCAGGGAGAACACATCCTCCTCGCCGATGAAGCTGATCAGGCTCACGTCACTGAAGCTGGCACGATGCACGTAATCTTCCGGCACCTCCGGCAGCGTGAAGTTGATGGCATGGGTGGCATCTTCCAGCGGCAGACCCCGCCCGGCCACGTCACTGACCACCAGCACCTTGAGCTTGCCGTTGCGGAAGGCTTCCTGCGCCTCGAGACGTGCCGTCTGGGTCTCGGCACCCGACATCAGCGCCACCTCGATGCCTGCCTCACGCAGAGCGGCATCGATGCGACGCACCAGCGCACGGGTATTGCCGAACACCACCACGCGCTCCAGTGCGTCCTGCTCGACGAGCTTGACCAGCAGACGCAGCTTGTCGTCGTCGCTGACGGTGTAGGCCTGCACGCCCGCGTTGTCCGCCGGGATGGCGGCCGCGGCTTCATGCTCCACCGCCACCTGAGCGGCCTCATGCGTCCACTGCTCTGCCAGGCCCAGCACGTCGGAGGACAGCTCGGCGGAGAACAGCAGTGTCTGGCGCTCCTCGGCACGCGGCGTGGCGCGGATGATGCGCTTGACGTCCGGGATGAAGCCCATCGACAGCATGCGGTCGGCCTCGTCGACCACCAGCACTTCGGTCTCGGAGAGATCGACATCGCGCTTGGTATGGAAGTCCAGCAGGCGACCCGGCGTGGCGACCAGCAGGTCGACCTTGCGCTCGAGACGCTCACGCTGCTTCTGGTAGTCCATCCCGCCGACCACGCAGGCCACGGAGATGCGCGCGAATTCGGAGAATGCCTTGGCATCCTTCTCGATCTGCAGCGCCAGCTCACGGGTCGGCGCGATGATCACGGCACGCGGGGCACCCGGCTTCTGACCTTCCGGCGCCTTCTCTTCCAGGAAGTAGGCGAGCGTGGCGATCAGGAAGGCAGCCGTCTTGCCGCTGCCGGTCTGGGCGCGCCCGACCACGTCACCACCCAGCAGCGCCTTCTCGAAGGTCTGGGTCTGGATCGGGGTGCAGTATTCGAAACCGGCCTTCTGGATGGCACGCATCAACGGCAGCGGCAGATCGAAATCGTGGAAGCGCCACTGACCGGCGACCGGCGCGACCTGGAACTGATCAAGGTTCCACTTGGACTGGGAGCGACGCGGCTTGCGGCGGCGACGCTTGGGCTTTCTGGGCTTCTGGTTCGGGTCCTGCGGCTCTTGCTGAGTCTGCTCAGCGGCTGGCTGGGTCTGATCCGTCTCGCTCATGTAATCCGTTCTTTTCAAGGGTTCATATGCGACAGGCGCGGGCCGCTCTCGGAATCTCGCCACGACAGGCCACACCCGGATGGTTCGTCATGCCCAGTGGTCTCACCTGGTTCGCCTGACCCGCTTGTGACAAGCGGTCGTCTCGGGCTGCATGCGCCTTTGCCGGATTGGGAGTCATCCCGTGCCTGTCTGCTCCCCTTCGGGGGTATGCGTCTCCAGGGCCACGCAGGCCCCGGGTGCAGACATGCACGAATGCTCTCACCTGTTCTGAACGGATTCACGCATCCGGATCTCCCCTGCCCGAATGTTCGGCAGGGGCTGGAGCGGACGTCGGCCATGAGGGTCAGCTCACCTGGCATCGGTCATGTCATCGCCGCGCACAGGGAACCGACAGGCTCATGGGTCGCCACAAGGGCGGCCAGTACTGCGTGTCGGTGGAATGGTTGTCTTCTGTCATCTTCTTTGGGCCCGGCGAGGACACGCTGAACGCTTCCTGCCGGAGCGACCGGGCGGTACGTTGCAGGCCAGGTCAACGAGGCTGGCGGGTCCTGAGAGCCGTCCCCCGGCACGGCATTCAAGCAACGTGCCGCGAAGGCAGGGTACTTGAGACATGCGTGTGGAGGGTGAGGCTTCGGATCCTGCGGCCAGTCGCGAGTCGCGCCTGCGGGTAACAACGATGATGCCGGATCATTGTACCAGCACGTGACCATCTTCGCGCCCCTGCGTGGCATCGTGATGACCCTGCCCGGGCATGGGGAAACCTCCCATCACCGTCTGCGTCCTGCAGGCATCAGGGGAGCGGCGTGTGACATGGCGCATGGCACCTGCCCCGTGCAGGCTGGTAGAATGCCCGCCAACTGATGCGATTGCCCGCACGCCACGCCCTGACTTGCGCGTGTGCCCGAGGCTGGCGACTGCTGACACCGAACAGGAAAGCCCGAAGATGACACGCAGAAAGAAGAGCCGCTCCATCGCCGACAAGGTGCAGATTCGCACCGGCCGCCGCAAGGACTTCAAGAAGTGGCGCGCCGAGAATCCGGATCAGGTACATTCCGGACCTCGCTATGTGGCCAAGAAGAAGGATCAGCGCAAGAGCCAGGCAGCCGCCAAGCTGGAACGCATGAACGCCGCCCCGCTGCTGCCGCTGCATCCGGACGCCCCTGCCGAGCAGGACGACAAGGGCGGGAATGATGAGGGAGGCAAGGCGTGATGCGACTGGTGTCCTTCAACATCAATGGCATCCGTGCGCGTCCGCATCAGCTGGAAGCGCTGATCGAGGCGCATCAGCCGGACGTCATCGGCCTGCAGGAAACCAAGGTGCAGGACAGCGAGTTTCCCCACGCGCACATCGAGGCACTGGGATATCACGTGGTCTGGCACGGCCAGAAGGGCCACTACGGCGTCGCCATGCTGACCCGCCAGGTGCCGAAGAAGGTGCATTACGGCATGCCCGATGACACCGAGGACGCCCAGAAACGCATGATCGGTGTCGAGATCGACGGCCCGAACGGCGAGCCGCTGATCGTCTACAACGGCTACTTCCCCCAGGGCGAGAATGTCGAGCACCCGGTGAAGTTTCCCTACAAGACGCGCTTCTATCAGCAGCTGTTCCGCCTGCTGGAAGAGGACCACACCCCCGATCAGCACGTGGTGGTGATGGGCGATTACAACATCTCGGCGACTGACCGCGACATCGGCATCGGCGAGCCCAACCGCAAGCGCTGGCTGCGCGAAGGCAAGACCAGCTTCCAGCCCATCGAGCGCGAGTGGATGGAGCGCCTCTACGCCTGGGGCCTGACCGACAGCTTCCGCCACGTGCACCCGGAAGTCGATGACCAGTTCAGCTGGTTCGACTATCGCTCGCGTGGCTTCGAGCGCGAGCCCAGACGCGGCCTGCGCATCGACCTGATCATGACCAGCCCGGGTCTGACCCCGCTGATCAAGGATTCCGGTGTCGATTACGTGCTGCGTGGCATGGAAAAGCCATCGGACCACGCGCCCGTCTGGACCGATATCGGCTGATACGCTGAGCAACGCCAGCGCGAACACGATCGCCAGATACGCAAACGCCGCCTTCCCCCGTCTCAGGACGATCAGGAAAGGCGGCGTTTTCGTTGCACTGACGGTCAGTCAGCCAGGAGTCGCGGGGGTGGGCGCCTCAGCGCTGCGCGAGAGACTTCAGCCAGTCATCGGCCCCTTCGGCGCCGCGTGCCTGCGCCTTCTTGAAGGCCTCACGCGCGGGGTCCAGCTGATCAAGCTGACGGGCGACCACACCGCTGAGCAACCAGTGACGCGCGGAATCATCCCCGCGCTCACCGGCACTGGCCAGGGCACCGCTCGCGATATCCCAGCGCCCCCAGTCATAGGCCAGTTCCGCCAGCTGCCGAGCATCCTCGACACGGCCACTCTGCTCGGAAACCGTCGCCCACGCCGTCAACGAGTGCTCGATGTCGCGCGCCGAGGTCCAGGCCTCTGCCAGCTGACGACGCAGTACCGGCGTGTCTACCAGCAACGGCTGCCCCTCGGGAGTTGCCGACGTCGAAAGTCCCGCCTCGATCAACTCCGCGGCCCGCGCCGGCGCGCCGGCGGCCAGTTGCAGATCGATGCGCTGCTGATAGGCCTCGCGACCACTGACGATTCCCGCCGCCCAGGCGGCTTCCCAGGTACTCGCCGCACGCCGCTGCTGATTGAGACGCTGATAGAGCGCCACGGCGCGCTGCCAGTCCTGCGCATCCCGCGATTCGCCAAGTCCCTGCTCGACCAGTGCCACCGCCGCAGCATGGCGTCCCGTCTGCTGATAGACGCTGACGGCAAGTTTCAGACGATCGCCTTCAGGCGCACTCGCTCTGCTGGCGCGCTCCAGCCAGTCCTCGGCCCGCGACCACTGGCCACGGTTGGATTCCAGGCTGACGGCCAGCCACAGATCATCGGCACTCGCCGAGCCGCCATGCAGGTACTCCGCCAGACGTGCGGTACCGGCTTCCTGCTCTCCCGCCCGCAATCTCAGCATGGCTTCGCGCCGCAGCCACTTGCGCGCCTGACTGGCATCGACGCCCGGCAACCGGCGGGCTTCGCCATAGAGTCGCGCCGCCTGGGCCTGATCCCCTTGTCTTGCCCGCGCGCTGGCGGCCAACGACAGATACAGCGCACGTACCTCGCCACGTTGCTGACGGGCTTCCCGCTCGGCACGCTCGCCGACCTCGTCGTAATCCCCCTCTTCCAACCGTGACTGGAGCGTGCGCAGCTGCCCCGCGACCTCCGCCGACACGCGCATTGCCCCATTCGCGGTGGCGACGCCCCCGACCTCCATCATCAGCATCAGACAGGTGGAGACCAGGGTCACGCGCGTCAGGCGACGCCCGCCGCGACGAATCGCCGTCATCAGACGAGCGCCGAGACCTTCAGGCGTCGCTGACTCGGCAGGCGCCTGTCGCGCGGACTGCCCGCATGGTGAGCGCTCGGCGGAATGCTTGTCTTGGTTCGACATCGTACGGATATCCTTTGCTCCACGACTCAAGTACGTCTCAGATACGCCTCAGGCGTCATGCCTGCCATCTGCTTGCAACACCAGCTCTTTTCTACACCAGATTCGCGGCGAAGACATGAATGACAGGTACCGCTTTGCATGCGCCCGGGTTGCCTCAACGCAACTGGAACTCAAGCCGTTGACGCGCCTGACGCGCTGTCTGGGCCGCCGGGAACTCCCAGCGCGCGATGGCCTTCATCGCGGCGCGATCAAAGACACCGGAAGGCTCTGCACGCACCACCCTCAGCGAACTGCCATCGACATTGCCATCCGGACGAATCACGAAGGCCACCTCGACGAAACCCTCGATGCCACGCCGGCGTGCACGACTGGGGTACTCAGGCGCCGTGCGCAGCGTCGGGCGGGGCGAGCCCCCTTGCGCCGCGGGTGCCGGCGTCGACCTGGCCTCCGATCGAGAAGCACTGGCGGTGGCCTGGGCACTGGACTGGGCTGACGCCTGGGAGGCGGGTGCCGGGGCCGGCTTCGGCGTTGGCTTGGGTTTCGGCTCCGGTTTCGGATCCGGTTTCGGCTCCGGTTTCGGTGTCGGTCTCGGCGGACGCTTCACCTCCAGAGGCGGCAGGCTGTCATCCAGCGTCAGCTCCGGCGTTGGCGGCAGTGGTGTCTTGACCTCAGGGATCGCCACCGTGCTTGTCACCTCTGGTGACGGCTTCGGTGCCGCTTTAGGCGGCGGCGGTGGCTCGGCCGGTGGTGTCGGCAAGGCCTCTGCCGGCGCCGCTTCAGGGGCGGGTGCCTCTTCAGGCGCCTGAACGGTCGAGACCGACAGCGGCTCAGGCGCCGGCGCATCGTTCACCGGCGGCGCCACCAGCAGTGCCAGGGCATAGAACAGGGCCAGCGCCAGCAGGGCTCCGCCCAGCAATCCGATCAGTCGATTGGCATACAGACGTCGCGTCATGTCATTCGCCTTTCGATGCCGCGACCGCGATGTCCTGCACTCCCGCACTGCGCAGCGCATCCATCGTCTCCACCAGCAGCCCGGTCCGCGATTGACGGTCCGCCTGGATCACCACCGGTTGGCCATCGGCCAGCTCCGCTACCGCGTCCCCGACACGGTGGGCATCCACCGGCTTGCCATCGACCCATACCGCGCCCTCGGCGGTGATCGCCACCATCACGGCCGCATCCGGACGCGCCGTGGCATGCGAGGCCTCGGGGCGCTGGATCTCGACCCCCGACTCCTTGACGAAGCTGGTGGTGACGATGAAGAAGATCAGCATGATGAAGACGACATCCAGCATTGGCGTCAGGTTGATCTCGCCGCTGTCTTCCGCGGCTTCCATGCGACGTCTACGCATGCGGTGTCTCGCTTGTATCAGAGGAATCGGAGTCAGGCGCGATGGACATGCCGCCAGGTACCTTGCCCTTGCGGGCATCATCCACGGCGCGCGCCAGGCGGTCGTGCAGGCGTTGGTCCTCACGACGCACGACACGCTCGAAACGGGTCACGAACAACAGTCCCACCACCGCCACCGCCATGCCGGCCAGGGTCGGCAAGGTGGCACGGGCCACGCCATCGGCCATCGCTCGCGCCTGGCCGGTACCGGCGATCGCCAGGGAATCGAAGACGTGAATCATGCCGGTCACGGTGCCCAAAAGGCCCGCCAGCGGGCAGATCATCACCAGCAGCTTGAGCCACGGCAACGGCGCGCGCAGGCGCGACAGCAGCTCGCGGGTCAGTACCTCGCGGTGAGTGAGCGCCGACCAGCTGTGGTGCTCGCTGCGCGCCACCCAGTCGTGGATCAACTGGCGGCGCGCCGGCCGATGCACCAGCCGCCAGTAAAGGCCGCGCTCCAGCGCCAGACCGAACAGCAGCATGGCGATCAGGCAGATCACCACGATCAGAGGCCCGCCGCTATCCACCAGCCGCATGACCGGTGCCAGCGCACCGGGCAACAGGGAAGAAGAGGCCAGCGACTCAGGCATGCTCGGCTTCCCGCGTGCGGGCATTGGCCGTCGCCGCGGCGGCGGGCGCACGTCGCTCGAGGTGATCCGCCAGACGCGCACTGGCACGCCCTTCCAGGCGTCCCATCAGCCCCTTCGACAGGCTCGACAGACCGGTCTGCGCGAACAGCAGCGGCACGGCGGTGATCAGACCCAGCACGGTGGTCACCAATGCCTGGGAGATGCCGCCGGCCATCAATTTCGGATCGCCGGTACCGAAGACGGTGATCGACTGGAAGGTGCCGATCATGCCGGTCACGGTGCCCAGCAGACCCAGCAGTGGCGCGATGGCCGCCAGCAGCTTGACCAGTGCCTGACCACGTTCCAGCTTCGGTTGCTCGGCGAGCAGCGCCTCATCGAGACGCGCTTCCAGCGCTTCCGGCTCATGATCATGACGCATGCCTTCAAAGCGGGTCAGCACGCGGCCCAGCGGGTTGTCATCCTTGAGCTGGGTCAGATCCGCTTCCTGACGCTTGACCGCGCGCCGCGTGGCCGTCAGGCGCACCAGCTGGATCAGCGCGATGATCAGCCCCAGCACGCCAAGCCCGACGATCACGTAACCGACCGCCCCGCCCTGCTTGAGTCGCTCGGTCAGCCCCGGCGCACGTGACAGGGCGCGGGTGACATCACCACCGGTGGGATCGAAATCGAGTCGATCGGTATCGCCGGCATTGAACGCCGCCAGCTGATCACGCATGGTCGCCGGCGTCTTGCCGGCAAGGCCGAGACTTTCCAGTGCGCTTGCACCATCCACGGCCTTTTCATCGGACAACGGTGAGAGCAGCAGATCGCCACTGAAGGCCATCTGCTCGCCGACACGCACGATCTCGCGTGGCTTGATGCTGCCATCGGCACCGGCCAGCGGTGCCTTGAAACGCAGCGCACGGCCACTTTCGCGGGCGATGCTGCCGATGTCGGCCGTCAGGGCCGCGAGTCGCTCACGACCGGGCACTTCATCCCGCGGACCAAGGTCCGGCAGTCGGGCCTGCCCACCGGCCAGCAACCAGTTGCCGGCCACCCCTTCACGGACTTCCCGCGCATGCTTGCGCGCCACCGTGAAGACCTGGCCGAGATCACCCTGCTGCGCCTGGCGCTCGTCATCCAGGCCGCTGAGGGTCGCCTGCTGCTGCTTCGCTTCGGCTTCAAGGGTCTCGCGCTTCTCGCGCAGGCTGTCACGTTGCGCCTCGGCCTTGGCCACGGCCGCCTTGAGCGCTTCACTGTCCGACAGCAACGTCTCCAGGCGTGTCTGATCGCGACCTTCCGCCTGACTGGCCGCCTGCTCGAACTGCTCGACGCTCAGTGCCTGTGCCGCGGAGCCGGTCACGGCATGTGCCGGCAGCGCGCTCATGCCGAGCACGCCCAGCAGGCTCACGCCGAGCCACCCGCGCTTGAGTGCGCCAGACATCGACAGTCGCGGGAATGTCTTGTGCATCATGGACATCAGCTGGACTCCTGCGCGGACGGGGTAGACGAAGCGGCATTGGAGACAGCCTGACGAGAGGCGTCGAGCTCCACGTTTTCCACCGGGACGGACAGCGGCAAGGTGAGCAATGACGGTGCCTGCTGGTCACGCGCCATGCTGATTCCCTGGCGCAGCTCGCTCAGCGCACTGTCATCCAGTACCTGCCAGCTGTCATTCTGCGTCTTCCATGCCCCGCCGTGCTGGCCATCCAGCGTCAGGTAATAAAGCCCCACGCGACCGACACGCAGATATTGCACCTCGGTGTCCTCCGCACCGATCAGCCCCGCACGCCAGGTATCCAGGCCCTGGCCGTAGCTCAGCTCCTGCTGCCAGGCATTGAGCAGCTGATCGAGGCGCTCGTCATTGGTGAGACTGGCGTTGGACAGGTTGTCGCGCAGCCGTGCGACACGCGCCAGACGCTCTTCCTTCAGGAAGGGCAGGTCCTGCTCGATGAACGCTTCCAGCTCATTGACCTGCTCACGCAGCAGGCCCGGCAAGGACTCGCGGGTGGCCTCGAGATTCTCGAGCGCCGTGCGCTGACGCTCGATTCGCGCGGCACGGTCGGCATTGAGCGGGGTCAGTTCCGCGGTATAGCTTTCCAGACGCGCCGCTTCCTGACGCGCCTCGCGCAGCCTCACCAGCAATTCGCGGGTCTCGTCGTCAGCCGCGTCGATGCGCGACTGCAACTCCCCCTGAGTCTGCTGATGACTCGCCGCACTGTCACGCAGCGTCTGTGCATGAACCGGCAGACTCGTGGCACACAGAGGCACCATCAGCGCCAGCGCGGGCAGCATGCCGCCAAACGCGCGCGCCCTCGGGAAAGAGAAAGAAGTGGAACGCCGCACGGACATCTCCTGAAGAACAAGACTGGGTTGCATCCTCGGTCACTGGCCAAGCTGCCAGAAAGTCGCGAGTGGAAATGCAAATCACTGGCAGGGACGGTATTACAAACAAGAACAATTATCAATTGATCTCGATCCGCACTCGCCTCCATCTCTGCAATGCCGCGTTGCAGGCTTTCCCCTCGCGTGCCGACGCTCACGCAAAGCCTGTCAGATGTCATGCCCACGGGGTGCCATCCAGGCAGACGCCATGACGTGACGATGTCTGATCCGGGCACAAAAAAAACGCGACCCGCCGAAGCGGGTCGCGTTTTCTGCTCATCTCCGGTCCGGGTGTCCGGCGCCGGATGAGAGGTCAGCGCACTGTCTTACAGCTTGCCTTCCAGCTCCGGCAGCACCTCGAACAGATCACCGACCAGACCGTAGTCCGCAACCTGGAAGATCGGCGCCTCATCATCCTTGTTGATCGCGACGATGACTTTGGAGTCCTTCATGCCCGCCAAGTGCTGGATCGCACCGGAGATGCCGACGGCAATGTACAGGTCCGGGGCAACGATCTTGCCGGTCTGACCGACCTGCATGTCGTTGGGCACGAAACCGGCATCCACGGCGGCACGTGAGGCACCGATGGCGGCGCCCAGCTTGTCGGCGATGCCGTCGAGCAGAGCGAAGTTCTCACCGTTGCCCATGCCGCGGCCACCGGAGATCACCACCTTGGCAGCTCCCAGCTCCGGACGCTCGCTCTCGGCCAGCGTCTCGTTGACGAAGCTGGAGACACCGGCATCCTCGACGACATCCACCGCCTCGATGGCCGCCTGGCCGTCAGCCGCCACCGGGTCGAAGCCGGTGGCACGCACGGTGATCACCTTCAGGACGTCGTCACTCTTGACGGTCGCGATGGCGTTGCCGGCATAGATCGGACGCAGGAAGGTATCGGCACTCTCGACCGCGATGATCTCGGAAATCTGTGCGACGTCCTTCAGCGCTGCCACGCGCGGCATGAAATTCTTGGCCGTGGTGGAAGCACCGGACAGCACATGGCTGTAGTCGTCCGCCAGCGCCACGACCAGCGCCGAGACATTCTCCGCCAGCTGATGGGCGTAGACCGCGTTGTCCGCCACGCGCACGCGCTTGACGCCGGCAAGCTTCGCGGCCTGCTCGGCAACGCTCCCGACACCTTCCCCCGCGACGAGAACATCGATATCGCCACCGATGGCGCTGGCAGCCGCTACCACACTGGCAGTGGTACCTGTCAGCTGGCCATCGTGATGATCGGCAATGACGAGAATGCTCATGAGATCACCTTTGCTTCATTCTTGAGTTTGTCCACCAGCTCATCGACGGAGCCGACCTTGACGCCACCCTGGCGCTCGGCCGGCGGCGTCACCTTGACCAGCGTGACCTTCGAGGCCGTGGAGACACCCAGCTCTTCCGGCGTCTTGACGTCCAGCGGCTTCTTCTTGGCCTTCATGATGTCCGGAAGCTTGGCGTAGCGCGGCTCGTTGAGGCGCAGGTCCGTGGTGACCACCGCCGGCAGGCTGAGCTTGACGGTTTGCAGACCCCCGTCGATCTCACGAGTGACGTTGACGCTCTCGCCATCGACTACCACCTCGGAGGCGAAGGTGCCCTGTCCCATGCCGGTGAGCGCCGCCAGCATCTGGCCGGTCTGGTTGTTGTCGGCATCGATGGACTGCTTGCCGAGAATCACCAGGCCAGGCTGCTCTTCCTCGACCACCTTGGCCAGCAGCTTGGCCACTGCCAGAGAGTCGACGGCGTCATCGGTCATCACCTGCACGGCGCGATCAGCCCCCAGCGCCAGCGCGGTACGCAGCTGTTCCTGGGCGGCCTTCGGCCCGATGGTCACGGCCACGACCTCGGTCGCCACGCCTTTTTCCTTCAGGCGTACCGCTTCTTCCACGGCAATCTCGCAGAAGGGGTTCATGGCCATCTTGACGTTGGTCAGATCCACGTCAGACTGATCCGCCTTGACGCGAATCTTGACGTTGTAATCGATGACGCGTTTCACCGCGACGAGTACTTTCATGGTGTCCTCGCTGATCTCTCATGGAGCGAGAGGCTGCTCGAGGCGCCCCCGCTCGATTCATGCAAGCGTTTGATAGGTGAATATCATCCAAAATAGGTCGTGCTGACAAGCACCGCGTCACGGCACCCCATCCCACGACCCGAAGGCATGCTGCCTGCTGCTGGCGAACGCTGCTCGCCGGCCGTTGACAACCGGCCCTGATGGCAACGGATCATCATTCTCATGGGGGCATCTTGCGCAGAATTGGGGGTCGGGGTCAAACCGGAAAGCCACCATCCGGGTGCCCGGACATGAAACCCGTCAGGCGATATCCTGCAACACGCCGTGTGGCTATTACGTCAGACCCAAGCATAATAAACAAACGGTCGTTTTAAATGCTACTGTTGCGGCATGCTATGCGGCTGCCTTGCGCATGACAGCTCGCCACGACGGGATGGGGACCATATCCTTCACTGTCGACACGACGAGCACAGCATCGTTTTTTGCTTTGGCGAGCCACCGCCCTGACGCGCGCCGCCGAAGATCAATAGCCCTGCGATCAGCAACGACTGATCGTGATACGCCCACCCCGCCGGATCCGCGGGGCCTGATACAGGGCATCAAGATTGAGGAGACGGGTCATGGAACGCGAATTCATGGATTTCGACGTCGTCATCGTCGGTGCCGGGCCTTCCGGCCTGTCGGCGGCCTGTCGACTGATGCAGCAGGCCAATGAGGCGGAGCACGAACTGACGGTCTGCGTGGTCGAGAAAGGCTCTGAAGTCGGCGCCCATATCCTGTCAGGCGCAGTGCTGGAGCCACGCGCACTCACCGAACTCTTCCCCGACTGGGCCGAGCGCGGCGCGCCGCTCAATACCGCCGTGACCCGTGATGAAGTCGTACTGCTCAAGGATGACCAGAAGGCACAGGTCATCCCCAATGCGCTGGTTCCCAAGACCATGCACAACGATGGCAACTACATCATCAGCGCCGGCAACCTGACCCGCTGGCTGGGCGAGCAGGCCGAGGAACTGGGCGTCGAGATCTTCCCGGGCTTCGCCGCTCAGGAAGTGCTGCACGGAGAAGATGGCACGGTGCGCGGCATCGTGGTCGGCGACATGGGCGTGGCCGCCGATGGCAGTGAAAAGGATGGCCACATGCCGGGCATGGAACTGCGCGGCAAGTACACCCTGTTCGCCGAGGGCTGCCGCGGGCATCTGGGCAAGCAGCTGATCTCGCGCTTCTCTCTCGACAAGGACGCCGATGCCCAGCATTACGGCATCGGCCTCAAGGAGCTGTGGGATGTCCCGGCCGAGCAGCATCAGCCGGGGCTGGTAGTCCACGGCAGTGGCTGGCCGCTCAAGGGCAACGCCGAAGGCGGCTTCTTCCTCTATCACACCGATGACCAGCAGGTGGTGGTCGGGCTGATCGTCGATCTCGCCTACGACAATCCCTGGCTGTCACCCTTCGATGAATTCCAGCGCATGAAGCAGCACCCGACCCTGGCTCGGCACCTCGAAGGCGGCAAGCGGGTCTCCTACGGGGCACGCGCCATCGCCAAGGGTGGCCTCAACTGCCTGCCGAAGATGAGCTTCCCGGGTGGCCTGCTGATCGGCTGTGACGCCGGTACGCTCAACTTCGCCAAGATCAAGGGCCTGCACACCGCGATGAAGTCCGGCATGCTGGCGGCGGAGAGCGTGTTCGCCGCCATCAAGAGCGGCGATGAAGGTGGCGAGGACCTCGTCGACTTCGGCAAGCGCTTCCAGGACAGCTGGGCCCATGAGGAGCTGGATGCCTCGCGCAGCTTCGGCCCGGCGATGCACAAGTACGGCACCTTCCTCGGTGGCGCCTACAACTTCCTCGACCAGCTGATGGGCGGCCGACTGCCGACCCTGCATGACACCACCCCGGACTACGCGCGCATGCGCCCGGCGGATGAATGCACGAAGATCGAGTATCCCAAGCCGGACGGCAAGCTGTCCTTCGACAAGCTGTCCTCGGTGTTTCTCTCCAACACCAATCACGAGGAAGACCAGCCGTGTCACCTGCGTCTGGCAGACCCGGCGCTACCGGTGCGTGACAACCTGCCGCGCTTCGCTGAGCCGGCCCAGCGCTACTGCCCCGCCGGGGTCTACGAGATCATCGAGGAAGCCGGTGAGCCGCAGTTCCAGATCAACTTCCAGAACTGCGTGCACTGCAAGACCTGTGACATCAAGGACCCGGCGCAGAACATCACCTGGGTCGCCCCGGAAGGTGGCGGTGGCCCCAACTATCCGAACATGTGACCCATCGCTGCCCGCCAGCTGACAACGCCGCCGTGGCCCTGCCGCGGCGGCGTTGTCGTTTCTGGTCTCCCGTACGGACCTGCTCCGTGGACCGCTGCGCGGTCCGCTTCAGCAGGGAGATGTCGCGCTCTCACGAGGGCGCTTCTTGTGTTATTCCAAAACAGTCTCAAATACTTCATTGATATAACTTTCCATGGATAGCACATTAGCCATCCTTGATTTCACTCACTCCAACGTGGTCAGACGGCGCAGCACCCGAGCGTCGACTCGACTCTTCCTGACTTCCCTTGCTTCGGAGCCACCATGTCCGTCACTCGTCAGATACTGCTCGCCCTGGGGCTGGGTATCCTCAGCGGCCTTGCCCTGAACGCCGGAGCAGGTGCCTTGCCCGAGGGCAGTGTCGCCTGGCTCGACACCAACCTGCTGACGCCGGTAGGCCAGATCTTCCTGCGTCTGCTGCAGTTCGTGGTGGTACCGATGGTCTTCGGTGCCCTCATCCTCAGCCTGACCAGTCGCGAAGGCGGTGCCGACGTGGGCCGCCATGCCGGGCGTCTGCTGGGCAGCTACGTGGTCACCAGCGCCGTGGCGCTGACGCTGGGCATGCTGGTCGCTCATTGGCTCAGCCCGGGCAGCGGTGCCGAGAGCCTGGTGGACTCGGCGCCTGAAGGCCGCAACGCCGACAGCATCGCCCAATGGCTGGTGGGCCTGGTGCCCAACAACCCCTTCACGGCGCTGGGTGGCGGCGGCCTGCTGCAGGTCATCTTCGCAGCCGCCTTGATCGGCCTGGCGATGCGTGCCCTGCCGGAAGAAAGCGCGCCGCTGCATCGCGTGATCGAAAGCGGCTACACCGTCAGCCTCAAGGTACTGTCCTTCGTGCTCAAGCTGGCCCCGCTTGGTGTCTTCGCGCTGATCACCTCGGTGATCGCCACCCAGGGGCTGGATCTGCTGATGCGGCTGGGCATGTACGTGATCGGTCTGATCATCGCGCTGGCCTTGATGGCACTGCTCTATCTGGTGCTGCTGGCCGTGACCGGTGCCCGCCCGCTGGCCTTCATGCGCCACTTCGGCCAGAGCCTGGGCTTCGCCTTCGGTACCGCCAGTTCCGGTGCCACCCTGCCGCTGGCGCTGGGCAATGCACGCGACTACGGCATGCAGGAATCTCTGGCCAGTTTCGCGCTGCCCTTCGGTACCGCGCTCAAGCGTGATGGCGCCGCCGTGCTGCAGGGCTTCAATGCGTTGTTCGTGGCGCAGTTGTTCGGTATCGACGTCACGACGTCACTGGTGATCACCGTCTTCACCACCGGTCTGCTGGTCAGCTTTTCCACGGCGGGCGTGCCGGGTGCCGGGCTGGTCGCGATGACCACCGTGCTGGGCGCAGCGGGCTTGCCGCTGGAGGGCGTGGCCGTGGTCGCCGGCGTCGACCGCTTCACCGACGGCCTGCGCACCGCCCTCAACGTGATGGGCAACTGCGCCAACGCTGCCCTGCTGGAGCGCTTCGAGTCGCGCAAGCCCGCCGCGGAGCCCAAGACGCCAGCCTGAGCGCGCACGGAAAGCGCGCCCCACAAACGACAACGCCCGCCAGAGGTTTCTCTGGCGGGCGTTGTCGTTTCGGCAATATCCGTGTCGGGCTTGCCTGAATGCTACCCTTCGCTGGCCTCGCCGGTGGCGACCGGGCGCTCGGGATCACTGATCCAGTCGCTCCAGGAGCCGGCGTACAGACGCGGCAGCGGCAGTCCCGCGATCGCGAAGGCCAGGATATTCTGACAGGCGCTGATGCCGGAACCGCAATAGGCGATCACGGCGCTGTCATCCGGCAATGTCCGGCGCAGCTCGCGCATCAGGCTCATGCGGTCCTTGAAACGACCATTGGCCTCGAGATTGCCGGGGGTCGGGCGACACAGGGCGCCGGGGATATGGCCGGCCACCGGGTCGACCGGCTCCTGCTCACCGCGAAAGCGCGCTTCACCACGGGCATCCAGCAGCACCGCCTGACTGTCCACCACCTCCTCGGCAGTGACCAGCAGGCTGTCGTCAAAGCTCGGCTGCCAGTCACTGGGCTCGAAGGTCACTGGCTGGGAGGGAGCGCGCTTGAGCTCGCCCATGGCCTGATTCCAGGCCTGGATGCCGCCATCCAGCACACGCACATCCGGATGCCCGGCCCAGGTCAGCATCCACCACAGGCGCGCCGCCGCCATCTGGCCGCCCATGTCGTCATAGACCACCACCTGTTGCTCGGGCGTGATGCCGAGACGGCGAAACAGCTCGACTGTCGCCTGGTGCGACGGCAGTGGATGACGACCGCCCACGCCGTCCTCGCGCACGGGCGCGGAGAGATCACGTTCCATATCGACATGGATGGCCCCCGGCAGGTGCCCTTCACGCCACATCCGCTCGCCCGCCTCGCCATCCTCGAGGCGAGCGCGGCAATCCAGTACCACGGGGGACTTGAGCCCTGCCATCGCCAGCTGGGTCACCAGCTGACTGGCGTCGATCAAGGGTGCCTGCCGCTGGTCCGGGGCCAGCAACGATGAGGTGGAGACGGAGGCTGCCGCCAGTGCGGCAGGATCGGGATACTGGGCCATGGGAACTCCTTTCCAGCGGACGGTGACGCCATGAAGGCATGATGGCCCTCACGTCGATGATTGGCAATCGCGCACCTTGCCACCCTGGGCGCCTGGTCTTACAGAGCGGACAGTGGCGCACGCGAGGCGATCAGGCGTCGCTTGCTGCCATCGGCAAAGCGCACTTCGACCAGCGGATTGGTGTCATTGCCGGACACCTCTTCGATCACGCCCTCGCCAAAGGTGTCATGAGCGACACGCTGCCCCACCTTCCAGCCACCGACGCTTTGCAGCACGCCAGACACCTCGCTGCGAGAAGAGGATGACGTGCGGGAATGACGGCCCCCGGAACGAGGCTGACGCCAGCTGGATGCGGCGTCAGCGGTCTTGCCTACACCACCGGGCTTGCTCTGGTGCTCGGCTCTGGGCCTGGGCGAGGCCTCAAGCGTCGGCGGCGTGATGCCATGACGTACCAACGGCAGGCGCGCCAGATAGGCCTCGCCAAGGGCTGGCGCGCTCACGCGCAGGGTCTCGGTACTTTCAGAGAACGCCTCGCGACTGGATGCGTCGCCCTCACCGGCCTGCTGGCGAGCGAGCTTGGCACGCTTGCCCGCACCGTGAATCCAGTCACCGAGGCGGGAGCAGTCCTCTACACACAGTTCCGCCAGGAAGCGACTCGGCGCATGGGTCCCGCCATCCCGCCACAGATGCAGCTGTTCGCGAGCACGGGTCACACCGACATAGCACAGACGTCGCTCTTCCTCGAGGCGCTCCGGTGACAGCGGGTTGTCGCGCGAGTAGGCCGGGAAGTCCTCTTCGTTCATGCCCCAGAGGCCTACCAGCGGCCATTCCAGCCCCTTGGCGCCATGGACCGTGGTGATCAGCACGCCATCGGCGGCATCCTCGACCGGATTGCGCAGCAGGTTGACGAAGGCCTCGGGGTCGTTGGCAAGCTCCCCCGCCTGCTCGATCAGCACGTCCAGCAGACGCACGTCCTCCTCGCCCTTGTCCCGTCGGGCCGCGGCCCGTCTCAGCACCTTGTCGGCTTCCAGCTCATCGACCACGTGCCGCAGCAGCCGCGCGGGAGCCCAGTCGCCCAGCGAAGGGAGATCACACAACAGCTTCCAGCGCTTGTGCAGGTTGCGGCGCTGCAGCGGCTTGAGCCCTTCGAGAATCGCGTCTTCCTTGCGCGGCCAGCGCTGGCTGTCGGCCAGTTGCTGACACAGACGCTCGAGGCGCTCGCGCGCGACGAAGGCGGTGGGCTGGGTGAACAGCAACATCAGATGTGCCGGGTCGCGCAGCCGCGTGGCGTCACGCGCAAGCTCCAGATAGCCTGCCAGCGCCTGCACCAGTGGCAGGCGGAACACGAAGCGATCGCCCTGCCCGAGACGGAAGGGAATCCCGGCCTTCAGCAACTGCAGCTGCACCGGCACCGACAGCGCCCAGCTGCGCACCAGCACGGCGGCCTCGGCACCGCTGCGCCCGGCGTCCCGCCAAGCGGTCAGCGCCGCGATCAGACTGGCGGCCCCCTGCCCTTCGAACAACCGCGTCGGCGGTGTGCCGGGTGCAGCCAGACACAGCTGATCCGGTCGGCGCGCATTGGCGGCAATGGCGTGATTGGCCGCCAATGCCAGACGATGACCATGGCGAAAGGTGTAACTGAGCGGGAAGTCCAGCGGGGACGGGAAACTCTCGGCGAAACGCGTCAGCATGTAATCAGGGCGGGCGCCACGCCACTCATAGATGCACTGGTTGGCGTCACCTACCGCCATGACTTCTGCCACGGTGCTGGATGATTCGCCGGTGACTGCCGGCGAGGAAGCCGCAGTGGACGGCGCACCGGCCAGCAGCGCCAGCATGCGCTGCTGCGCCTCATTGATGTCCTGATACTCATCGATGATGACGTGCTGCAGATGCCCCTGGATGCGCGCACGGGTCTCCGGCTCCTTCTCCAGCTGACGCAGCGGCCGGTAGAGCAGATCGGCATAGGTCATCTGGCCATGCTGCTCGAGCAGCTGCTCAAGCTGGGCGAAGGACTCGACGAAGTGACCGGTGTGCTCACCAAGGTTCATGCGCTCGTACAGCAGCGTCGGCTCGCACATCTCGGCCTTGACCAGATCACAGAACTGGGCAAGCGCTTCGAGACGCTCACCTTCCAGTGCCGCCTCACGATCGGCGCGGTCGGCATCGCCCAGAGCACGCTGGGCGGCCTGCTTGAGCAGCCGCTCCAACGCCCAGTCCTGCTGGATCAGCTCGCGCGGCGCCAGACACCCCCAGCGCACCAGGGTAGTGGTCAGGCGATGACCGATGGAGTGGAAGGTGCGGACATCCGGCAGCCGCGTCCCCGGTGGCGCCGACTGCGCCAGCTTGGCGACGAAGTCCTCGCGCGCCGAGCGGTTGAACATCAGCACCAGAATCCGCTGCGCCGGAATGCCTTCCGCCAGCAGACTCAGCACTCGCGCCACCAGCGTGGTGGTCTTGCCGGAGCCTGCCACCGCCGCGACCCGTGCGTGCCGTCCGCGATGTGCGACCACGGCACGCTGCTGATCCGTCAGCCGTTGCGTCAGCTGGCCGACGGCGTGCGCGAGCGGCGAGACCGGTTCCGCACCGTCGGCGGCGACATCATCTGGCGTGACGCCGATGGCCTCGACAGGGGTATCAGGCGCGACTGGCGGGAGAGTAGAAGACATGAAGACCTGCAATGGCTGACGAGGGACGGCAAGGATGCCATGCGTCGTTGATGAATACGGTTCAGGCGGCGCTGCCGCGGGCGAGACCGGGTGGCTCAGGTGTCGAGGTCACGGGCGCTCAGTACGCCGAGCATCTGCCAGTGGCCGTCGCTCATGAAGCCCAGTGCCTGATCGCCATTGTCCAGCTCGCGCATCTCGGCCTCTTCCAGCAGGCGGTAGTAGAGATTGCGATGCAGACGAGCGGCGAGTCCGAAGCGCACCGGCGCTTCCGGCAACCACAGGCCATCCGGTGTCTCGCTGAGCGTCAGACGGGTATCCCCTTCCAGTCGCACGATATCACCCTGGTCGGTGACCAGCTGCCAGATGTCCGGCTGAGGCTGAGGCTGAGGCTGAGGCTCAGCCTCTCCGAGTTCTGCCTGTCCAGGCTGTGTCTGACCAGGCGGTGTCTGATCAGGTTCAGACTCGACACGAGAGCAATCCACCGCCAGGAAAGGGCGATCCTCGACCTGGATGGTGACCTTCTCCGCCGGCGTGACCAGGCAGTAGCTGCCATCGGGTTCGCGCCGCATGACCCGCGACAGCATGTGCACCAGCCGTGCACGACCGATCGGCGTGCCTTCATGCATCCAGCGACCATCGGCGCGGATGACGAGATCCATCTCGCCGCAGTGCTCCGGGTGCCAGGTCTCCACCGGTGGCAGTGGCCCATCCTTGCCGGCCCTGTCGCCCAATCGAGTGAGAATGGCGGCTGGATTCATGACATTTCCTCCCTGCCTGGCGTGTCACGCTGCCCGTGGGCGCTCATCCGTCGATGAGCATGCCGCTGCTGGCCAGCGCTTCGCGAACGTTGTCCGGGGCTTCCGGCGCGGCGGCGCGGAACAGACGATAGAAGTTGGCGGTGGTCTGCATCGCCAGCTCATCGACGGTGATGCCGCGCTCGGCGGCGATGCATTCGGCGACCTCGACCACGTTGCCCGGCACGTTGGAGGTGCCACGGTACGGCACCGGCGCCAGGTAGGGGCTGTCGGTCTCGATCAACAGGCGATCCAGCGGGATGGCGCGCGCCAGCTCGCGGACATGCTCGGCATTGCGGAAGGTGACGATCCCGGAGATGGACACCATGAAACCGTGGCCCACCGCGACACGTGCCATGTCCAGATCTTCCGTGAAGCAGTGCAGCACGCCACCCACGGCGGGGTCGGTATGCTCCTTGATCAGCGCCAGGGTGTCCTCGCGGGCTTCACGGGTATGGATGATGACCGGTAGCTCCAGCTCGCGCGCGGCAATCAGATGACGCGTGAAGCGCTCGTATTGCAGTTCACGGCTGACGCTCTCGTAGTGATAATCGAGGCCGGTCTCGCCGATGGCCACTGCACCGAAGCGCTCGGCACACTTCTTGATGTCCTCGACCGAGGGCTCCGGATCCACCTGATGCAGCGGATGCACACCGGCGGAAATCACCACATCGTCATGCTGCCGGGCGATGGCCGAGATCTCGGGCACATCGTCCAGCGTGACCGCGATGGCGAGGAATTGATGCACGTGACGGGCGCGTGCGGCGTCCAGCACGGCGTCAAGGCTGCCGCCATGTTCTTCAAGCTTGAGGCGATCAAGGTGGCAATGCGAATCGACAAACATCCGGAAACTCTCAGACTGGGGGCCACGCGAGGCATGGCGAAAACATGAACGACCGACACGCCAGCATGGCGGCACCGGTCGGGGTGACAGGCAGAGCGGGGTCAGCTCATAGCGTATAGGTGGCGTGGCCCTTGCCCAGCATGCCGGCCAGATGGTTCTCGATATGATCACGCACCTGGCGGTCCTCTTCACTGAAGTGGATGCCGATGCCTGCGGTACGGCGACCGCCGACACCCGAGGGGGAGATCCAGACCACGCGACCGGTGACCGGAATGCGCTCGGATTCTTCCGGCAATGTCAGCAGCAGGTAGACCTCCTGCCCCATGGTGTAGCGCTCGGTGGTCGGCACGAAGATACCGCCTCGCACGAGAGTCGACATGTAGGCGGCCAGCAATGTCTTCTGGTCGCGAATCGTCAGCGACAGTGCCTTCTGGCCTTGCTGTGGAGCGGTGTGCATCCTTCACCTCCGGCCGGTGATCCGGCGAATTCAGTCTCGTGGCTCGGCGTCTGCTCTTCTCACGGCGACGCCGAGCAGCGTGAATCTCATGGCGCCTGTCCTGCGGTTCGCGCGGCGCCTGCTGTCAGTCTAGCCCGCGGGGCACGTTGAGCGCTGCCTCCTGCTCACGGGCATCACGAACGCAGCAGCGCTGCCCAACGCACCAGCCAGGACTCCAGCACCAGCTGCGGGTTGGGGTTGCCCCCCGCCGCCAGCAGACGGCGCTGCTCACGGGCAAAGTCCAGCAGCTTGAACCAGTCACGGGTGCGGCCATTCTTGACCGCCTGACGCAACAAGGGCTCAAGACTCGGGTCACGCAGCTGCGCGGTATTGCCAGACAAGCCCATGCGAATCAGATCTTCCAGCCAGGCAATACCGTACCACAGCACCTGCGACAGCGGTTGGCGCTCCAGACGCCAGGCTTCCGCCACCGGCTCTCCCCCGCGCACCAGCGCGTCGAACAGTTCACGCAATGCCTGCCTGAGCTGGCGCTGGTCCGCCTCGCCCAGACGCACCGCCAGCTGCGGCAGGCCTCCTGCCATGCGCAGCAACGATTGGGCATCTTCGCCCAGCTGCTCGCTCAACCACGGCAGACTGTCTTCAGCCGACGGAATCACCAGGGGCCACTGCTGGCAGCGGGAGCGAATGGTCGGCAGCACGCGCGATGGCATGTCACTGAGCAGGATGAACAGGGTGTTGGCGCCGGGCTCCTCGAGACTCTTGAGCAGCGCGTTGGCCGAGGCGATGTTCATCGATTCCGCCGGCTGCAGGCGAATGACACGATAGCCGCCCTGCTGGGCCGTCTGGGCGACGAACCGATTGACATCGCGGATCGGGTCGATACGGATCATCTTGCCGACGTCCTGAGGTGACACCGCCATCAGGTCAGGATGATGCCCTGCCGCCAGCATGTGGCAACCATGGCAGTCACCGCAGGCGGCAGCGCCGGGTTTGCCCTGTGCGGTGCGACACAGCACACGGGCGATCATCGCATCCGCGAGTTCCTGCTTGCCAAGCCCCGAAGGTCCGCTGAGCATCACCGCGTGCGGCAGGCGACCGCTGTCATGCACGGCGGTGAAGTGCTGCCACAGCGAGTGCTGCCACGGCAGCGGCGAGAAACTCGAGAGTGTCACGCCGTCATCGCTGGATCGCGTTGCGCTCATGCGGTCTCTCCTGCCTGCCAGGCGGCGATGCGGGCCGACAGCACGCCGGCGATCTCGGCCTGTACCTCTGCCAGCGACTGATCGGCATTGATGGTGGCAAAGCGCTCGGGGTCTGCATCGCGCCGCTGGTGATAGCCGATTCGCACCGCTTCGAAGAACTGCTCGGCTTCCTGCTCGATGCGATCCGCGCCTTCGCCGGTCTCGGCGCGCCGTGCGGCCAGACGCCCTCGTGCGGCCTCGACCGGCATGTCCAGCAGCAACGTCAGATCCGGCTGCAGGCCTTTCTGCACCAGGACTTCCAGTGTGGTGATGTCGGCCAGCGGCAAGCCACGCCCGCCGCCCTGATAGGCGAAGGTGGCATCGGTGAAGCGATCACACACCACCCAGGCACCACGTTCCAGCGCCGGACGAATGGTCGCGGCCAGGTGCTGGGCACGCGCGGCGAACATCAGCAGCAGCTCGGCATCATCGCTCAAGGCCTCCGCGGGGGCCGGGTCCAGCAACAACCGGCGTATGGCTTCCGCCCGCTCACTGCCTCCGGGTTCCCGCGTGCGCACCACCTCGATGCCGTGCGCCTCGAGTTCGGCGACCACGAAGGCGACATTGGTGCTCTTGCCGACACCTTCTCCTCCTTCCAGGGTGATGAAACGCCCCGTCGATGGGCTCACCTCGAGGGGGGTGGTGTAGCGAGAAGACGTCGTGCTTGCGGCGCTCGGACGTGAAGACATGAGGTTTCCTGATTCAGACGGCAGATGACTCGCGACGAAGGCCCACGCGGCATGGCGATGATCACCGGACCACGCGGACATTTCGCCTCATTCACGGCGTATTACCGGTTGAGAATATAGCGGCGCACGGCGTTGTTGTGCTCTCGCAGAGTGCGCGAGAAGTGGTGCTTGCCCTCGCCCTTGGCGACGAAGTAGTAGGTGTCGCCTGGCTTGGGGTGCACCGCGGCTTCCAGAGCGGCACGCCCCGGCATCGCGATGGGTGTCGGCGGCAGGCCGGTGATCACGTAGGTATTCCAGGGGGTCGGCTTGCGCAGATCGGCACGCGACAGCGAGCCATCATAATCCTCGCCCAGACCGTAGATCACGGTCGGGTCGGTCTGCAGGCGCATGCCACGCTCCATGCGACGCTTGAACACGCCGGCGATCTCGCCACGCTCTTCCGGGGCACCGGTCTCGCGCTCGATCAGCGAGGCCAGAATCAGGGCCTCGTACGCGGTGGTGATCGGCAGGTCGTCATCACGCCCGGCCCACACGTCCTCCAGCGTCTTGCTCATGCGCGCGTAGGCCTGCTTGTAGAGCGACAGATCGCTCACGCCCTTGTGATAGCGGTAGGTGTCCGGGAAGAAGCGCCCTTCCGGCTTCTCGCCTTCTGCCCCTACGGCCGCCATCAGTTCCTCATCGCTCATGTCGCGAGTCGTATGCTCAAGCTTGGGTGAGGCGTCCATGGCGGTACGCATCTGGGCGAAGGTCCAGCCTTCCGGCACGGTCAGGGTATAGCTGACGACGTCATCGCTGGACAGCAGTGCCACCAGCTCACGCCCGTTGAGGCCCGGCGTGAGACGGAATTCACCGGCGCGCAGACCATTGACGGCATCAGGCTCCAGACGTGCCCATACCTTGTACGGCCAGCTGGCCTCGATGATGCCTCGGGATTCCAGCTCGCTCATCACCTTGGAGAGACTGGCACCGCGCGGGACCTCGAACAGCTGTTCCTGCTCGATCGCCAGCGGTGACAGCAACTGTGCCTGCCAGTAACGAAAGCCCACCATACCCGCAGCCACGGCCACGACGACCAGCATCAGAAGGATCTTGAATACACGCATAATCGGATTTCCAGTCTTCATGGCGAAGAAGGTGTCTGCTCGGGAACGCCCCCGCAGCCTGGACGCCTTCCATCAATACGCGGGCTCGCCCAGCAAGCGCGCGACAATGTCGTTCAGTGACGCAAGCGCCGGATGCCGCTCATCACTCCATTGGGCCAGAGGCGCTCCCGACGCCGCCAGCAAGGTGCGCAGCGGCCAGACGCCCTGCACGGAATTCATCACCACCACCACCTCGGCCGCCCTCAGTGATGACAGTCCTTCGCGCACTCGCATGACGGGGAGCTCGGCCTCTAGCGCCACCAGCAAGGTGCCCTCGACACCGGCGCGATCCAGGCATGGCGTGAACCATTGCCCGTCGCGATACCAGGCGAGGTTCATGCTGGTGGCCTCGACGAGCTCATCGCTTGCCGTCAGCAACAGCCCCTCCCGGATGGCGGGGTCTGTCCACTCACGGCGTGCCAGCACATTCTCGAGCCGGTTGAGATGCTTGAGTCCGGCCAGCGCCGGCTGCTCCGCCACGCGCAATTCGCACACGCGCGCCGTGATGCCCTGACGGGCCTCACGATTGACCACAAAGGGCATTGCGCGTGCCCGCAGACGAGGTTCGGGTGACTCGGGTGCCTTGTAGCCACGACCACCGGACCCGCCGGTGACGACCAGCTTGAGCACCTCGAGCCCCTCGCCCCGACAGACGTCCAGACACGCATCGAGCGCCTGCGACGAGGGCACGGGCAAGCCAAGTCGCCGGCAACCACGGGTCAGTCGCGCCAGGTGCCGTGACCATAGCTGCGGCTGGCCATCGCGCACCAGAATCGTCTCGAACACGCCCTCACCATAGGCAAGGCCGCGATCCTCCATGGGCAGGTCCGCCGCAAGCGAGTCGCGAAGCATCTCCTGCGTGGTACCGGTATGGTCAGCCGTCATCGATGCAACACTCCTTCGCGACATGCATGGCACACAAGGTGTCAGCAAGACATCGTGATCCGGTCATCACCGCCAGGCAACGCCCCACAGACAGACGCGCCCCCGGATGGGAGCGCGTCAGAGGGGAGATCACGACAGCGTGCGACCTCAGTCCTTGAGCTTGCCGAACACCAACGAGCCGTTGGTGCCACCGAAGCCGAAGGAGTTGGACAGGGTGTACTCGATCTTCATGTCGCGTGCGACATTGGGAACGTAGTCGAGATTGCAGCCCTCGGCCGGATTGTCGAGGTTGATGGTCGGCGGGGCGACCTGATCACGCATCGCCAGCACGCAGAACACGGCCTCGACGGCACCGGCGGCACCCAGCAGGTGACCGATCATCGACTTGGTGGAACTGACGGCCACATTGCGCGCCGCGTCGCCCAGCACGGATTCGACGGCCAGGCTCTCGGCCTTGTCGCCGGCATTGGTGGACGTGCCGTGAGCATTGATGTAATCGATCTCGCTCGGGTCCAGCTTGGCATCCCGAATGGCGTTGCGCATCGAGGCGGCCGCGCCACGGCCGTCTTCAGGCGGTGCCGTCATGTGATGCGCATCATCGGACATGCCGAAACCGAGCACCTCGGCGTAGATGGTCGCACCACGTGCCTTGGCGTGCTCATACTCTTCCAGCACCACGACACCGGCACCGTCGGACAGCACGAAGCCATCACGATCACGGTCCCATGGGCGGCTGGCCGCCTGAGGGTCGTCGTTGCGGGTCGAGAGCGCGCGCGCCGCGGAGAAGCCGCCCAGACCCAGCGGTGTGGTCGCCATCTCGGCACCACCGGCCACCATCACGTCAGCATCGCCGTAGGCGATGGTACGAGCGCTGTAACCGATGTTGTGCGTTCCGGTGGTACAGGCGGTGGTGATCGCGATGTTGGGGCCGCGATAACCGAACTGGATCGCCAGGTTGCCGGAGATCATGTTGATGATGGAGCCCGGCACGAAGAACGGCGAGATGCGACGCGCACCGCCTTTCTCCAGCGCCTTGTGATTGTGCTCGATCATCGGCAGACCACCGATACCGGAACCGATGGCAACACCGATGCGATCGGCATTGTCTTCCGTGCACTCGATACCGGAATCGGTGATGGCCTGATGGGCCGCCGCGATACCGTACTGGATGAAGAGGTCCATCTTGCGGGCCTCTTTCGGGTTCAGATACTGACCCACATCGAAATTCTTGATGGAACCGCCAAAACGGGTATTGAAACCGCTGACATCGAAATGCTCGATGGGTGCGATGCCACTCTTGCCCGCCTTGATGTTGCTCCAGCTTTCCTCGACGGTATTCCCTACCGGGGTCACCAGGCCTAGACCTGTCACCACTACCCTTCTGCGAGGCATCGTGTCTCCTCCAAAACTATCGACTTGGCACGCCTGGGCCAGCTGCACCTGGGCGGTAATTGAGCGCATTATACAGAAACCTTGCCAGTGATGGGCAGTCGGTTTTCCTGCGGTTTTCCAGACGCTGTCCTGCGCACAGGCGACGGGGGTGGCACCGCCATGTCACCTGCGATCAACACTGCCGACCACACGCCCTGCTCCCGCCTCTTTTCGCCCACAAAGACAGGGCTCTGGCACAGGAAGGTCGCGCGAGACATCCCGCGACAGGCTCACGCTCCTGCGCAGACCTCGCCCTTGCCTCGGACGTCGCCCGCCCCTGGCACCGCCAAACTCTCGCATCTCCCGCCGACAGAGAAGTCTGCCGTCCTTGCTGGCCGCTCTGCCAAGAAAGGCACGGCCGACCAGCGCTCAAGAGTGACGAATGGCAGAAACGACAAGAGCCGCACTGAAGACAGTGCGGCTCTTGAACGTACAGACGATTGCATCACGACCCTGAGCCACGAAGGGCCCGCTGGTCGCTTCAATCCACCTTACTGGTGGTTGACGATGTAATCGATAGCTTCCTGCACGGTGGTGATCTTCTCTGCTTCTTCGTCAGGAATTTCAGTATCGAATTCCTCTTCCAGAGCCATCACCAGCTCAACGGTGTCCAGGGAGTCGGCGCCCAAGTCTTCAGTGAAAGAGGAAGAGTTCTGGATGTCTTCTTCTTTGGCGTTCAGGCGCTCGGCCACAACCTTCTTGACGCGTTCTTCAATGGTGCTCATTTAACAATCACTCCTAGTGGTACGGAATCCGCAGCTCGAAAAAGCTGGGCGTAGTTTATAGGCCACCCCAAAAGGACGCAACCACGTCCCCGCGCGGGGCTTAGCGCATGTTCATGCCGCCGTTTACCTGCAACGTCTCACCGGTAATGTAGCCTGCTGCATCACTGGTCAGGAAGCCGACTGCCGCAGCAATCTCTTCCGGCTGGCCAAGGCGCGCCAGCGGGATGTTGCCGAGCAGCGCTTCGTGCTGCGCTTCCGGCAATGCTTCGGTCATATCAGTGGCGATGAAGCCCGGCGCCACTGAATTGACGGTAATGTTGCGCGACGCGACTTCACGCGCCAGCGAGCGGGCAAAGCCTTCCATGCCTGCCTTGGCGGCAGCATAGTTGACCTGACCGAGGTTGCCCATGGTCGCGACCACGGACGAGATGTTGACGATGCGACCGAAGCGCGCCTTGGTCATGCCGCGCAGGCAGCTCTTGCTGACACGGAAGACCGACTTGAGGTTGGTGTCGAGCACCGCATCCCAATCATCTTCCTTGAGGCGCATCAGCAGGTTGTCACGGGTGATGCCGGCGTTGTTGACCAGGATGGTCGGTGCGCCGAAACGCTCGCCGATTTCCTTGAGCACGGCGTCGACGCTGGCCTGGTCGGTGACGTTGAGCAGCATGCCCGCGCCTTCGATACCGTGCGCCTCGAGGTCAGCGCCGATGGCGGCCGCCCCTTTTTCGCTTGTGGCCGTGCCGATCACGATACGGCCCTGACGGCCGAGTTCACGGGAGATGGCTTGGCCGATGCCACGACTGGCACCGGTTACCAGTGCGATTCTGCGTTCGCTCGTCATCTTGAGTCCTGAGTTGGCTGATCCAAGTCACATGACTGGCCGCGCGGGCCAATCACGAGCTTACTGATTCTGTTCGGCAGCGGTCTCACGGGCAAGTTCCAGCGCCGCTTCCAGGCTGTCCGGGTCGTTCACGGCCAGGCCACGGGCCTGACGCTGGATACGCTTGCCGAGACCGGTCAACACCTTGCCCGGACCGCATTCGATGAAGGTCCGCGCGCCGCTGTCGAACATGGCATTGACGCAATCCGTCCAGCGCACCGGCTGATAGAGCTGCTCGATCAGACGCTGACGCAGTGTCTCGACATCCTCATGGGCCTTGGCATCGACATTCTGGATGACGGTGTAGCGCGGCGCACGGAAGTCGATGTCGTTCATCGCCTCGGCCAGCTTGTCAGCCGCCGGACGCATCAGATCACAATGCGAAGGCACGGAGACCGGCAGCGGCATGGCACGCTTGGCACCCGCCTCCTGACACGCCGCGATGGCACGCTCGACGGCAGCCGTGCCGCCCGCGATGACCACCTGACCCGGCGCATTGTAGTTGACTGCCGCGACCACTTCACCCTGCGCCGCACTGGCACAGGCAGCTTCGACCTGAGCATTCTCGAGACCGAGAATGGCCGCCATCGCGCCCTGCCCCTGAGGCACGGCAGTCTGCATGGCTTCGCCGCGCAGATTGACCAGCTTGACGCCTTCGGCAAAGCCGATCACGCCGGCGCAGACCATCGCGCTGTATTCGCCCAGGGAGTGACCGGCCATGCGCGCCGGACGCGGACCTTCCAGCTCCTGCCAGACGCGCCAGATGGCAACGCTGGCCGTCAGAAGCGCAGGCTGGGTCAACTCGGTACGATTGAGCTCCTCTGCCGGGCCTTCCTGCGTCAGATGCCAGAGATCGCGCCCCAGCGCGTCAGAGGCTTCTTCGAAGGTAGTGCGGACGACGCTGTAGCGCTCCGCCAGCTCCCGCAGCATGCCGACCTGCTGGGAGCCCTGTCCCGGGAAGATGAGGGCCAGGGAATCTGTCATTGCTGTCACCATTTCCATCTGTTCAGGTGGGACTGACACGGGTAAGGAAACCCGATTTCCGCTGGCCCGCCAGTGCGCTGCGCCGTGTCGCTCCCCTCCGGAGCCATTCACCAACGCCACACACTCCTGCCAGGGGAAAGCCTGCTTCTCCCTTCACTGCATTGTACTCGCCAGCGACACACTTGCTGCCTGCTGCCACCCTCTCACTCGCCATCCCTCGCGAGAACAGGCCTTCACACCTGCCGGACATCCCGGACATCAGGCGGCGCCTTCGCGTCAGACCCGATGCCACATCGGTCGGGCGCAGGCATTGTCGCACCGAGTGAGACCAAGCTCGACCCCCGCCGACCAAGAATCCGACCAATTTACGCAATTAACCCGGCAGGCTGCCCTTGAGAGCATGCGCAAGACGCTCCGGCAAGCCTCGACGCGCCTCACTCGCCGCGCGCGAGACAGCATAGGCGAATCCCTCCGCGGCCGCCCCGCCATGACTCTTGACGACCACGCCGGCCACGCCCAGCAGACTGGCACCGTTGTAGCGCACCGGATCCAGCTGACGAGACAGGCGCGTCAATGCCGGACGTGCCAACCAGGCCATCAGGCGCGTACGCCAATCCGCCGCCAATGTCGCCCCCAGCTGTGCCGACAGCATCTGGGCCAGCCCTTCACTACTCTTGAGCACGACATTGCCGACGAAACCGTCGCAGACCACGACGTCTACCTCACCTGCGAAGAGGTCGCCCCCTTCAACGAAGCCGAGATAATCGAAATTCGCACCGCTGCCAGCCAGCAAGGCATGCGCTTCCTGCACCTGCGCCGTCCCCTTGCCGGATTCGACACCGACATTGAGCAGCCCCACGCGCGGGCTGGTGACACCTTCCACCAGCTGGCACCGCACGGCACCCATGCGAGCAAATGCCAGCAGATGCTGCGGCGCGACCGCCACATTGGCGCCAAGATCCAGCAGACTGCAGGACCGCTCTCCCTGCGTGGGTACCGCCGCACAGATGGCTGGCCGCTCCACTCCCTCGACCGTTCCCACGTCCCGCATGGCCAACGCCATCAAGGCGCCGGTATTGCCCGCACTGACGCAGGCATCGGCCTGCCCGCTCGCCACCAGGTCGAGCGCACGGGACATGCTGCTGGGCTCGCGACTGCGCACGACACGCGAGGGGCGAGCATCAGACGCGACAATGCCGTCGACAGCGAGTGTCTGAAGGCGATCACGAACACGGGAGAGTGAAGCAGGGAGGGAATCAAGCTCGGCATCCAGAAGATGCCCTGGACCCACCAGCGTGGCGCTGAGTCGTGGGTCACGCAACAGTGCACTGGCAGTGCCCCGTAACGTAGCGCGGGGACCGAAGTCCCCGCCCATCGTATCGATGGCGATACGCACGGCGTTACGCCGTGCGCTGCATCAATGCTTTAGGCATCGACGACTTTACGGCCACGGTAGAAACCGTCGGCAGACACGTGGTGACGCAGGTGAACTGTACCGGTTTCCTTGTCCTGGGACAGGGTCGGTGCAGTCAGGGCGTCGTGGCTGCGACGCATGCCACGCTTGGAACGGGTTTTGCGGTTCTGCTGAACTGCCATGGGAATTACTCCAATCTTGTCGACAAATTGAGTTCAGTGCTTGTCCTTCAGGGTGCCAAGCACACTGAATGGATTCACAGCGGGTGCGTCCGAGGCCTCGGGTTCCACACCGCTGGCCAGCTGGTCGCGAGAGACGGCACAATCGGCCTCCTCGTGGTAGACCACCTGCGGCAGGACAAGGAGCACTTCATCCTCGATCACTGACAGGAGATCCAGCTGTTCGTTTTCCACCACTACCGGCTCGTACTCACCGGGCAGCTGCGATGCCAGTGCGTCATTGGTGACCAGTCCCAACAGGAATTCGCTGGAAAGCGGTTCCGGCTCGGTAGGTCCCAGGCAGCGCTGGCACAGCAGACTTGCCTCGAAGGCGATGCTGCCCTCGATGAAGCTGCGACGCTGAGTATCGATGTCAAAGGCCAACGTGATGCTCACGTCACCCTCCTGTGCACCGATCGCTTCAACTACACGGGGCATGTCCGCCAGAGGAATCACGCCTTCAAGGCGTTTTCCCGCTGACGCCAGCCGGTAGGGCTCGACCTTGGTCGGCAGTCTTGTGGTCAACATAGGCGCGCCATAATAGGGATTCCCCCTCCCGGTGTCAAAATGCATGAGCAACTTGTTCATTCTGCCAGCCCACGGCATGGCGGCCTTTCCGCGCCACCCGACCCGAGCATGAGTACAGATGAGGTCAGGCGGATCCTTCAGCGCGCGATTGTACGCCTGTGTCGCTTCAATGCCGAGAGGATTTGCGGCATCCTCCAATCTCAAGCATATCAACGAGTTGTCGTGAGAATGCATGGCGGCGATGCATCACACGGAGAATCACGCGCGCGCCGGCCCCTCTCGACCTCCTGCCCTCTCATGCTCCGCCCCCTTCGCGCCCCGAACGCCTGCACGAATCGAGAGCCCAAAAAGAGAACAACGCCATGACACGACTGGTACTGGCTTCCAGCTCCCGCTGGCGCCGAGCCTTGCTTGATCGACTCGGACTCCCCTACACATGGGGGGCGCCTGACATCGATGAAACCCCTCGTCCCACGGAATCTCCCGAGGCACTGGTTCATCGCCTGTCCCTGGGCAAGGCCAACGCCCTGGCGGAGGCCTATTCACACCACTTGATCATCGGCAGCGACCAGGTGGCCGTCTTCGAGGGCGAGATCCTCGGCAAGCCACAGGACCTGGCCGCCGCCCGCGCTCAGCTGACACGCTTCTCGGGACGCCGAGTCCGCTTCGTCACCGGCCTGGCGCTGTTGGATACACACAGCGCGCGACACTGGGTCTGCCATGAAAGCTACGACGTGGTGTTTCGCACGCTGAGCGAGCAGGAGATCACGCGTTACGTCGAGCGCGAATGCCCGCTGGACTCGGCCGGCAGCTTTCGCATGGAGGGGTTGGGCATCACGCTCTTCGAGCGTCTCGAGGGGCGTGATCCCAACACCCTGATCGGCCTGCCGCTGATTCGCCTGTGCGAACTGTTGCGTGAGGCAGGACTGGATCCACTGCTGGAGGGCTAGGGCAGGCGATAGCTGACCGGCGAGACATTGGCGTCAAGCCCCAACGCGCTGGCCATCACACCGGCAAAGCGCCGCGTAAAGCGCTCGAAGGGATCCTGACGCGGCGTGTAATCATGCACGCCACCCTGCGGCGCCAGCTCGGCGGCCAGCTCCTCAAGCGTTGCGGTGCGATCCACAAGCCCGAGCGCGCGAGCCTGCTCGCCGGTCCAGATCAGACCGGAGAACAGCGCCGGATCGTCCTTGAGCCGCTCACCGCGCCCGGCCTTGACCGCCGCGATGAACTGCTGGTGAGTCGTGGCCAGCACGTTCTGCCAGAAGTCGCGCTGCTCAGGCGAGATCTCGGAGAAGGGATCGAGAAACGCCTTGTTGTCACCTGCCGTGAACACACGTCGCTCGATTCCCAGCTCTTCCATCGGCCCCTTCAGTCCGAAGCTCGAGGAGATCACCCCGATGGACCCGACCAGACTCGACGGTGCCGCGAGAATCTCGCCGGCGCCGGCTGCCATGTAATAGGCGCCACTCGCCCCGAGATCCTCGATCACGGCGATCACCGGCTTGCCACCCTGCTCCCGCATGCGCATCAACTCGTCATAGACGCGCTGGGACTGCACGGGACTGCCGCCGGGGGAGTTGATATCCAGCACCACCGCCACGGAGGCCGGCGACTCATTGGCCGCTCGCAGACCCTTGATGATGCGCTCGGCATTGGCTTCGCCATCCGCCTCGATCACGCCCTTGACGCGCACGACACCGAGGTGCCGCTCACCGGGCAAGGCTGCCGGCTGGCTGCCGAGCGTGAAGAGGGTCACGGATGTCGCGATCGAGGCAATGAACAACAACGCGAACAGGAAGCGAAAGAACAGCTTCCAGCGCCTGGAGCGCCGTTGCTCGGTGACCACGCCCTGCACCCAGCGGTCCATCATCTCGAGCTGCACGGTACGCTCACGCGCCTGCCAGTCCACCTCGCTGCTGGAGGTGGCAGCGCTGTCAGCGCCCTGTCCGCTCGCGCCCGCTCCCCCCTCGTCCTTGCCACCTGGCCCTTCACGCCAGGGATCCTGCGGCCTGTCACTCATCGCTTGCTGCTCCTGTCATGGGCAGGACACCGTCATCATCTGACCGCGCCAAGCCACTCCATCAATTCATCGAAGTGCGAGACGATGCGCTGTGGGGCACAGGCCTCGAGTCGCGGCACGCTGTGCACGCCATAGGTGACACCGACACTGTGCATGCCCAGCGCACGCGCCATCTCGAGATCATATTCGGTATCGCCGACCATCAGCGCCTCATGCGCCTCAACGTTCAGCTCGGCCAGCAGCTCTTCGAGCATCAGTGGATGCGGCTTGGACAGCGTCATGTCCGCGGTACGCGAGGCGTGGAACCAGTCACCGCAGTCATGGGCCTGGAACATCCGATCCAGCCCGCGGCGACTCTTGCCCGTCGCGACGGCCAGCAGCTGCTCCGGGTGAGCTCGCAGACGCTCGATGCCATTTTCCACGCCCGGAAAGAAATCCAGCGGCGTGGTATCGACTGCCACGAAATGCTGCTTGTAGGCCTCGACCAGTGCCTCGCACTGGGCAGCCGAAGCTCCGGGGAACAGCCGCGCCATGGCCTCCGGCAATCCGAGACCGATGATGTCGCGCGCGGCATGCGCCGGAAGCTCTCCCATGCCGACCGCCAGCGAGGCCGCCTGCAGGCAATCGACGATGCGTGCCTCGGAGTCCATCAAGGTACCGTCCCAATCGAAGATGACCAGACGATAGCGAAGTGAAGGCAGTACCGCAGAGGCGTCAGTCATGACGGGCTCCCAATTCTCGAGCATTGGCAAGGACGCGCTTCATGCGCTTGTCCAGCGGCGCACGGACCGTCACGGTCCGCCCGTCGGTGGGGTCCGGGAAGCTGAGCTGAGCGGCATGCAGGAACAGCCGCTCCAGCCCGACCTTCTTCGCCAGCGCATTGCCGCGCTCGGTCCCGTACTTGGTATCGCCGAGCAGCGGGTGACCGGCATGCACGGAGTGCACACGAATCTGGTGGGTACGCCCGGTGATCGGCTCGGCCTCGACCAGCGTCATGCTGGGATAGGCTTCGCGCACCGCATAACGGGTACTGGCCGTCTTGCCGGCCTCGTCGACGCGCACGCGACGCTCCCCGTTGCCGCCGTCGTAACGCTCAAGCGGTGCATTGACGTAATCACGCCGCGAGTCCCAGCGCCCTTCCACCAGCGCCAGATACAGCTTGGTCATCTTGTGGGCCTTGAGGTCCGCATTGAGCTGCAGCAACGCCGCACGCGTCTTGGCCAGCAGGATGCAGCCGGAGGTATCACGATCCAGACGATGGACCAGCTCCAGAAACGGCAGTTCATCACGAATCTGACGCATGGCCTCGATCAGCCCGATCTTGACGCCGCTCCCGCCGTGCACGGCGAGACCGGACGGCTTGTTGATGACCATGAAATCATCGGTCTCGCGCACGATGCAGCCCGCCAGCACCTCACGCAGATTGCCACTGACTTCCTGCACCGCAGCTTCCGGCGACAGGCGCAGTGGCGGTACACGCACCAGGTCTCCCGCCTGCAGGCGATAGTCGACCTTGATGCGCTTCTTGTTCACCCGAACCTCACCCTTGCGCACGATGCGATAGATCAAGGCCTTGGGTGCCCCCTTGAGACGTGTACGCAGGAAATTGTCGATGCGCTGCCCGGCCAGTTCCGGGGCAACCTCGATCCACTGGACTGATTGGCCCTCGGCCATGTCTCGCTCCTTTCCGGCCTCGCCTTCGCGCGGCCTGTTCATCATGTTGCCGTACGCCGGGGCGCACTCAGACTGGCCATTCTACGGTGTCATGCGACCAATGGGGAATCATCCCGCCATCGGAGGGCTCTGGCTGCGCCGCTCAAGGCCGCGAAACCCGGGACGAATGGCGGGCATTCGGGCGAAGCATTTGATATGCCTGCCGAATTGCTGGCCCATACCTTTACTGGTATATTCGGGCCCAGTGAGATGGGCCTTCTCTATATGCCCGATCACCCGCGTCACGACCCCGCCGAGACGGCGAGGTAGACGGTTCTGCATGCGGCGTGAAACCCCATGCAGACCACGTGAACAGGGCCAGCCGGCCCACGACGAAACAATGCGCACCGACGTCAGCACCGTGCAGAGTCTTCACGCACCCTGTTGTCACCTGGCCTGTCGGCCGCGTGCTGTCCTGCGCAACGGGTCTGCCGATTGCAGATCACGAATGCCGCCTCACGGACAGTCGTCCAATGCCGCTGGCTGGCCAGCATCATGACGAAAGACATCGATAACGTCCGCGCCAGAGATGGCGAGGTAACGCTATCAGCGGGCGCGGGACGTGTTACCCCGCGCGCCGCAGCGCGACCGGCCGTGACGCCACCTCCCCGCGAGACACGTCACTGCCCTCGAGCGCAGCAACACGATGCAATGCCCAGCCTTCTGGTGGGCCAATGACACACTACCGCCCGGGCATGATGCCCGGGCAATCATTCGATATCCGTGCCGAAGGCCGGCGTCGATGAATCGGCGAATGCCAGGTGTTAGGGAAGAGACCGCAGGGCCGGAGGAGTCAACGTTCCCCGCAACACGTCCTGCCTCTTTCCAGTACTCAACATGATCATGCCGCATGTGGCACGTCACGAGACGTGCCTGCATGCGAAAGACGCATCCCACGACATGCGCTGAGCACAACACGAAGCTGAAAACGGTTCCTCGTCGCCGACGCAAATGCGGCTGCCCTTCGGCACGCCCAGTCTAGCGAGACGACATGAAACGGATGCTCATCAACGCGACCCAGCCGGAAGAGCTGCGCGTCGCACTGGTCGACGGACAACGCCTTTACGATCTCGACATCGAGTCTGGTGCCCGCGAGCAGAAGAAAGCCAACATCTACCGCGGCAAGATCACCCGCATCGAGCCCAGTCTGGAAGCCTGCTTCGTCGATTTCGGCGCCGATCGCCACGGCTTCCTGCCGCTCAAGGAAATCTCCCGCGAGTACTTCAGCAAGGACCCGGGCCAAGGCCGCCCCAACATCAAGGAAGTGCTCAAGGAAGGCCAGGAAGTCATCGTCCAGGTCGACAAGGAAGAGCGTGGCAACAAGGGCGCCGCCCTGACCACCTTCATCAGCCTGGCCGGCCGCTTCCTCGTGCTGATGCCCAACAACCCGCGTGCCGGTGGCATCTCCCGCCGCATCGAGGGGGAAGAGCGCGCCCAGCTGAAAGAGGCGATGAACAGCCTCACCCTGCCGGACAAGATGGGCGTCATCGTACGCACCGCCGGTATCGGCAAGAGCGCAGAAGAGCTCCAATGGGACCTCGACTATCTGGCTCAGGTCTGGGATGCCGTCACCAAGGCTGCCGCCAGCCGCCCTGCCCCCTTCCTGATCTATCGTGAATCCAATGTCATCATCCGTGCCATGCGCGACTATCTGCGCAATGACATCGGTGAGGTGCTGATCGATTCCGGTGACGTCCAGGAAGAAGCCCTGTCCTTCGTCCGTCAGGTCATGCCGAGCTATCAGCAGAAGATCAAGCTCTACGAAGACGACGTCCCGCTGTTCTCGCGCTTCCAGATCGAATCCCAGATCGAGACCGCCTATCAGCGCGAAGTGAAGCTGCCTTCCGGTGGCGCCATCGTCATCGACCACACCGAAGCTCTCGTCTCCATCGACATCAACTCCGCGCGTGCCACGCGTGGCAGCGATATCGAGGAAACCGCGCTGCAGACCAATCTGGAAGCGGCGGACGAGATCGCGCGCCAGCTGCGTCTGCGTGACATCGGCGGCCTGGTGGTGATCGATTTCATCGACATGACCCCGGCGCGCAATCAGCGTGAAGTCGAGAATCGCGTGCGAGACGCGCTCAAGATCGACCGCGCTCGCGTGCAGATCGGTCGCATCTCACGCTTCGGCCTGATGGAAATGTCGCGCCAGCGCCTGCGTCCGTCACTGGGCGAGACCAGCGGCGTGGTCTGCCCGCGCTGTGACGGCCAGGGCACCATCCGCGACGTGCGCTCCATGGCGCTCTCGATCATGCGCCTGATCGAGGAAGAGGCCATGAAGGAGCGCAGCTCGCAGATCCGCGCCATCCTGCCGGTGCCGGTCGCGACCTACCTGCTCAACGAGAAGCGCGCCACGCTGTTCGACATCGAGCGTCGTCAGGGCGTCAATGTCGTGCTGCTGCCGAACCCGGAACTCGACACGCCGCACTACGAAGTCGTGCGTCTGCGTGATGACCATGTCGATGAAGACGGTGCCGACAAGTCCAGCTTCGAGCTGTCCGTCGAGACCGAAGTCGGCAAGGAGCCGGATCCGAATTTCGACAAGCCACCGGCACGCACCGAAGCGGCGGTCAAGAGCGTGTCCCACACGACGCCTGCCCCCGCCTCCGCACCGGAAGTCAGCGAGCCCGCCGAGACTGACGAGAACACCTCCGCTTCCGGCAACGGCAACGGCAACGGCAACGGCAACGACAATGCCAAGAACGGCAACCGTCGTCGCAATGGCAATGGCAGCAATAACCGCAGCCGCAACGACAATCGCAACGACAGCCAGAGCGAGACTCGCAACGACAGTCGTCAGGGATCGCGCAGCGACACTCGTAACGACGGCCGCAATGCCAATCGCAACGACAACCGTCAAACCTCTCGCAATGACGGGCGCAATGCGGTGAGCAAATCCGAGGCCACGGCGGCCCCGGCCACCCAGGCACCGGCAGCAGCCCCTTCCGGCGGCGGTCTGCTGGCACGTCTGGCCAAGGGCTTCAGCCGCCTGCTGGGCAGCGACGACAGCGCCAGCGCGACGCCGGCCAAGTCCAGCGAAGCCCGCAAGGCACTGGAAAAGGCACGCGAACGTCGCGAAAGCGTCAGCGAAGCCTCAACCGACGGCAATGCACGCAAGGATGGCCGCAATGCCAACCGCGGCAACGCACGCAACGACAATCGTCGCCGCAACGCCGAGGGCGATTCACGCCAGCAGGACTCGCGCCAGCAGGACTCGCGTCAGCAGGACACGCGCGGCAACGACAACGATGGTCGCAACGACAACCAGAGCGACAACCGCTCCGAGGGTCGCAGCAACAACAAGCGTCGTCAGCGCAACGACCGTGGCAATCGTCGCAAGTCCAGCGAGTCGCGTCAGGACAACGCTCAGGACATCGTGACCAACGACAGCAAGCCGCAGGCAGAAGCGACGGAGAAGACATCCGACGCACAGACACCTGCCAAGGCGCCGTCTGGCAATGATGCCAAGAGCGATGCCAAGCAGAACGTTGCCAAGCAGAACGATGCCAAGCAGGACAATGCTGCCAAGCGTGATGACAAGCCGGCGCGCCGTGAGAAGCCTTCCAAGGCGGACAAGGCAGAGCAGGTCAACAGCCATCATGCTCGCGAGTCCATCAAGGCGGCAGAACAGGCCCAGCAGAGCGAGCAGCAGGCAGACGATGTCCAGCAGCCGACGCGCAACAATCCGCGCGCTCGTAGCCGCAGCCATGCACTCAATCCCGATGCCGTCGCTCAGCAGCAGTCCCTGAAGGCCATGGCACTGGCCGGCCCGCAGGCGCAGAGCGCTCAGCCAGCCGACGCCGTGCTCGATGACGTCGCCCCGACCGCAGCACCGCAGCAACCGGTTCCCGCCGTTGCCGAGGAAGGTGCCGAAGGCGTGAAGGTCGCGCCTGAGACGGTCGAGAGCAGTGAACCGCAAGCGCAAGCTGTCGTCGCTGACAGCGACGGCGACAAGGCAGCGCCTGCCGACACCAGTGCCGACGTCAGCGCCAAGGTGGAGACGGACGTGACGCCGGCCGTGGCTGTGACCGCTGACGACGCCACGCCTGATGAGCAGCCGTCGGTCGCCGAGACGCCAGAGGCGCCGGAAATCAGTGCGCCCAGCACGCAAGCCCTGCAACAGGACGTGACGACACGGGATGGCTCTGCCGAGGTCAGCGACTCCAGCACCGCGCCTGCCACGCCCCATCAGGCTCAGCGCACTGAACAGCACGCCACCCAGCGTACTGAGCAGCATGCACCGCAGCAGGCCAGCGCTCATCAAGCGCAGGCCGAGACGCTGAGCGCAACGACCGATACCGATGCCGACACCTCTGAAACCGTGTCCGATGCCGAGGCCGATGTGGCAGCAACGGACGTCAAGGCGGATGACAGCGCGGTACAGGCGCAGGTCGCGGTGGAGACCGCACCGGAAGCGGCCGTCGACAGCCAGGCGCTGAAGGACAGCGTGATGCCGCAGGAGACGGCGTCCGTGGCAGAGACCGAAGCTTGCGTGGAAGCAGACACCCCCCATCGCACTGAGCACGCCAGCGACGCTGCGCCGACTGCGACAGCAGAAGACGTCAGCGAAGCGGCGACGCAGCCAGAGGCGACAGCTCAGGTAGAAGCGACTCCTGAGACTGCACCTGCCGAGCAAGATGCAGGACAGTCTGAAGCCGCCAAGCCGGAAGTGCAGCAGCCACAGACGGAATCTGCCGCGACCCCGCTGGCGTCGACTCAGGCCGATGCACAGCCTGATGCGTCTCAGGCAGAGGCTGCGCCAGCAGAGCCCGCTCTGGAAGATGTCGAGGCGACCGCCTCCGTGCAGACGGAAACGCCAGCACAGGATGACGACATCGCCGCGGCAGACGCTCAGGCACCTGCAAGCGATGACAAGCAAGATGAGGCAGCCGGGACCGCCAACGCTTCACGTCGCCGCCGTGGTGCTCGCGCCTACAATGACCCGCGCGAAGTTCGTCGTCGTGAGCGTGAGGCCGCCGAGAAAGCGGCCGCCGATGCTCAGGCGACAGAGGGTCAGGCAGAAGTCAGCTCGCAGGACAACGACGACAGCACGACACGTTGAGCCCTGCCCCCTGCCTCACCGGCTTCATCGGTGCAGGCAGGGGATTGACCCGTCACGAAAAAGCCCCGCAGATCACTCTGCGGGGCTTTTTCGTGACGGAATACCTTCGACAAACCGACCAACCGTCAGGAAGGCGTCGCGGCCATCTCTCCCAGTACGCGCGGTTCCTGCTCCAGCCAGATCCCGAAGCGCGCATGAACGCTCTCACGCACCTCCTGTGCCAGCGCCAGCAGCTCCGAGACCTGCCCGCCCCCAAAGTGAACCAGCACCAGCGCCTGGCGATCATGCACGCCGACATGACCCCGACGTGCCCCCTTGAGGCCACATTGGTCGATCAGCCAGCCGGCCGCCAATTTCACGCTGTCATCGGCCTGCGGGTAGTGCGGCAAGGTCGGATGATGCGCCAACAGCTCGCGAGCCTCGTCGGCGGCAAGCTGAGGGTTCTTGAAGAAGCTTCCCGCATTGCCGAGCACCGCAGGGTCCGGCAGCTTTTCACTGCGCATGGCAATCACGGCATTCGCCACACTCAATGGCGTGATGGCCTCCCCTTGCGGTGTGGCGGCACTAACGCGCTGAGCGAGGTCCCCATAGGCGAGTTGCGGTGTCGCTTCACGCGTCACCACGAACTCCAGGCGAGTGATCAGGACGCGATGCTCAAGCGACCCCTTGAAGAGACTGTCACGGTAGCCGAAGGCGCACTCCTCGCGACTCAGCCAGCGCGTGCTGCCATCCTCCAGCGACATGACTTCCAGTCGCAGCAGATGGTCGGCCAGCTCGACACCATAGGCACCGATGTTCTGGATCGGGGCTGCGCCACAGCAGCCGGGAATCAAGGCCAGATTCTCATAGCCCCACCAGCCAGCTGTCGCCAGCTCCATCACCAGGGCGTGCCAGCGCTTGCCCGCCTCGACACTCACGGTGGCGGTTCTACCATCCGCTGCCGGCGTGATCGTCATGGCCTCGAAGGCCGGGCGCATCACATGGGCATCCAGCCAGGGCAGCAACACCAGATTGCTGCCCCCACCGATCACCACCAGACGCTCATCGGCCGCACGCGAGTCCAGAATCTGGCGACGCGCCTCGGCCACGCTGCGTGGCTCACTGAAGGTACGTGCGGTGGCGGCAAAGCCCAGGGTATTGCAGGCCGTCAGTGATGCTCTCGTCGATGTCTTGTCGGACGCCATCATGAAGGGGCCCGCGTGACAGGTGGCAGGGCATCGATCAATGCCTCACAGGCGATGTCGATCAGGTCCAGCACCTGCTCGAAGGCCTCAGCCCCCCCGGTATAGGGGTCCGGCACTTCGCGACTGCCTCGCGCCGGAGCCGGCAGCGGCGTCGGCAGCAGGTCCAGCAGACGGCCAAGCAGTGCCGGACTGTCCTGGGGTGCCAGACGCCGCGCGTCACTCAGGTTGGCATCATCCATCACCAGGATCAGATCGACGTCATAAAAGTCCTGCACGCACAGCTGGCGGGCGCGCAGGCCACTGATGTCGTACCCACGCTCAGCCGCATGCGCGATGGCACGTGAATCCGGCGGAGCACCCACATGCCAGTCACTGGTACCACAGCTGTCGACCTCGATGAGCTCATCCAGCCCATGGCGTGCCAGCGCGGCACGCAGTACGCCTTCCGCGCTGGGGGAGCGACAGATATTGCCCAGACAGACCATCAGAATTCGTCTGACCGGCGGTCTGCGCGCCGCTATCCGCTCAAGCAACTCACTCATCACCGGCCTCTTGCGTCAGCCAGTCACGCACGCGCTCGAGATCTTCCTGGGTATCCACACCGGCAGGATGGGAGGTGCAGGCGATGGCGACCTGAATCGCATGACCATGATGCAGTGCGCGCAATTGCTCGAGCTGCTCGAGCTGCTCCAGCGGCGCCGGCAGCCAATCGACATATTCGCTCAGAAAGCTGGCGCGATAGGCGTAGAGACCGATATGGCGCAACCAGGAGTCGGTGGCCAGCACGGTCGGCGGCGTGGTGAAGTGCTCCCGATCCCACGGCAGCGGTGCGCGCGAGAAGTACAGCGCGCGACCACGCAGATCACGCACCACCTTGACCACATTGGGATTGAACAGGCTATCGACACTGGTGATGGGCTCGGCCAGGGTCGCGATGGAAGCCCCCTCGTCTTCCTCGAGACGCAAGGTGACCTGATCGATCAGCGCGGCAGGCAACAACGGCTCATCTCCCTGCACGTTGACGACCAGCGTCTCGGGAGCCAGTGCCAGCCGCTCGACCACTTCCGCGAGACGATCGGTGCCACTGGGGTGATCGGCACGAGTCATCACGACCTCGGCACCGAAGCCCTCACAGACGGTGCGGATACGCTCGTCGTCCGTGGCGATCACCACACGGCTTGCCTGACTGGCACAGGCATTGCGCCAGACATGCTCGATCATCGGCCGACCATGGATGTCCGCCAACGGCTTGCCGGGCAGGCGCGAGGAGTTGAAGCGCGCCGGAATCACCACCACGGCGCCACGACCTGTCACATCACTGCTGTGCGCCACATCGCTCATCAGCCGCGACTCCCCTTGAGCTTCTCGTCGGCATCCATCACGCGCGCTTCTTCTTCCAGCATGACGGGGATGCCGTCACGCACGGGATAGGCCAGCCCATCATAGAAGCACTTGAGCTCGGCATTCGCCGCATCGTAGGTCAGCTTGGCCTGACAAAGCGGGCAGACCAGCAGCGCGAGCAATTCCTTGTCCATCGAGACATCTCCGGGATAACAGCTAATAAGAAAGAAACAATCGGTCAGTCGCTCACAGCGCCTCGAGGCGGTTGGCGAGCCAATCCACCAGCGCCTGATCCGGCCGTGCCTCGACATCCAGTGCCCAGCAACGCTCGTTGGCGAAGCGGCGACACTTCACGGCATCCTTGGCCGTCATCACCACCGGCAGGTTGTCGGAAAAGCGCAGATCCGTCGGCGTGAAGCGATGATGGTCCGCCAGGGGATGGGGCTGATGCTCCACCCCCAGATTGGTCAAGGTACGGAAGAAACGCTGGGGATTGCCGATGCCGGCCAAGGCATGCACCGAGCCACTGAATGGCTGATGAGTGGCGGGATAACGCACATCATCGATCAGATGGCGCCAATGGACCGGCGTCAGCGTCATGCAATGTGATTCCACCGGCAGGCGGGTGCAGTCGATCACCCCATTGGAGATCACGGCATCGACACTCGCCAGCCGTGACAGCGGCTCCCGCAGGGGACCCGCCGGCAGGCACCGCTGATTGCCGAAGGCGCGCTCGCCATCCACCACCACCAACTCGATGTCGCGCCCCAGCGCATGGTGCTGCAAGCCGTCATCGGAGAGCAGGATGTCGCACCCCGCCGCGATCAGACGACGCGCGGCACTGGGACGGTCCGGGTCCACCGCCACCGGCAGGCCGGTCTGCTGAGCCAGCATCACCGGCTCATCACCGGCATGCTGCGGGTCCGTATCGGCCTGGACATACAGCGGGTAACGCGGCGCGTGGCCACCATAGCCCCGTGAGATGATGCCCGGGCGCCAGCCCTGCTCGCTCAACCAACGGCCGAGCCAGGCCACCAGCGGCGACTTGCCGGTTCCACCGACGGTGATGTTGCCGATCACGATCACCGGCACCGGCGCCTTCCAGACCTCACGCTTGCCAGTGAGATAGGCCTCACGTCGGCGTGCCACCACCCCTTTATAGACATGCTCCAGCGGACGTAACAGATGGAGCCAGGCGGCGCCCCGATACCAGGCGTCTACCAGTCGTTCACTCATGCGTCAGCCGTCTCCCGGAACTGGATGCGATGCAGGGCGGCGTAGGCCCCTTCCTTAGCGATCAACGCTTCATGCGTACCGTCTTCGATGATCTCGCCGTCATCCATCACCAGGATGCGATCCGCCTTCTCGATGGTGGACAGGCGGTGCGCGATGACGAAGGTGGTACGGCCCTGACAGACTTCCTCCAGCGCCCGCTGGATGTAGCGTTCCGACTCGGTGTCCAGCGCCGAGGTGGCCTCGTCCAGCACCAGAATCGGCGAATCCTTGTAGATGGCACGCGCAATGGCGATGCGCTGACGCTGCCCTCCCGAGAGCATGATGCCGTTGTCACCGACGATGGTGTCATAGCCCTGACTCATGCGTTCGATGAACTCGTGGGCATAGGCGGCGCGCGCCGCCTCCTCGACCCGCTGGACATCCGCTTCCCCGGTGCCGTAGGCGATATTGGCGGTGAGGTTGGCATTGAACAGCGTCACGTTCTGGGAGACCAGCGCGATCTGCTGGCGCATCGGGCGCAGCTTGTAGTCCTCGATGGCCACGTCGTCGATCAGGATGCGGCCCGTGGTAGGCGAGTAGAACCGTGGCAGCAGGCTCATCAGCGTCGACTTGCCGGAACCGGAGCGCCCGACGATGGCCACCATCTGCCCGGCCTCCACTTCCAGATCGATGCCCTTGAGCACATCCGGCTGATTGTCGGCGTAGCGGAAGTGGACGTTGTCGAAGCGCACCCGACCCGCCAGGCGACCGTCCGGAACCACGTTGCCGTTGTCGGGCTCCGCGGGCATGTCGAGCAGCCCGAACAGCTCCTCGGATGCCGCCATGCCCTTCTGGATCTCGCCGTTGACCTCGGTCAGCTGACGCACCGGCTTGGCCATCATCGAGGCCGCGGTGATGAAGCCGACGAATTCACCCGCCGACATGCCAGCCATCAATTCCGGCGCCATCGCCAGCCACACCAGGGTCGCCAGTGCCACGGCGATCAACAGCTGGATCACCGGCGTGGCGGTGGCCTTGGTCAACGCCTCCTTCATCTTCTGCTCGCGGTTGTACTCACTGACCGCAGCGAAGCGCGCCTTCTCGTAATCTTCCGCACCGTGGGTGCGGACCACCCGATGCCCGGACAGCGCCTCGGATGCCACATGGGTGACCTCCCCCATCGAGCCCTGGATACGCTTGGAGAGCTTGCGGAAGCGCTTGCTGGCATAGCTGACCACCCAGCCGATCAGCGGCGTGACCGCGATGAATACCAGCGTGAGTTTCCAGTTGGTCCAGAACAGATAGCTCAGCAGACCCAGCACGAAGAAGCCTTCGCGCATGATGATGGTCAATGCCTTGGTGGCGGCGCCGGTGATCTGCTCCACGTGATAGGTCACGCGGGTGATCAGGTGACCGGTGGAGTTCTCGTCGAAGTAACGTCCCGGCAGATGCAGCATGTGGTTGAACACGGTGGTACGCAGGGTATGCACCACGTTGCGTGCCACGTCGCTCATGCAGTAGGTCCCCAGGAAGGTCCCCACACCGCGTATCGCGAACATGCCGATCACGAACAACGGCAGGAACAATCTGAACTGGGCGTCAGGATTCTGAATGCCATCGATCAGGCGCTTCATCATCTCGGCCAGCGCCGTGCTCGAGGCACCATAGATGACGTAACCCAGCACGGCAGCCAGGAACATCTTCCAGTACGGACGGACATAGCCGAGCAGGCGGCGGTAATGAATCCAGGTGGAGTCGCGACTCACGGGGTCTCCATAGACTTGAGCGGCGCCCTCATGGGGCATCCGGTGGTGATGTATCGGTCCCGGTGCGCGTACTGATGCGCACTCGGGTAATGCCCACTTCGGCGGCAGCGTCCAACGCTTTCACCACCTTCGCATGTGGCGTACGGCCATCGGCTTCGAGGATCAACCCGAAGCGATCAGCCTGGTCCTTGTGTCGTGCAAGCGCAGTCCCCAATGCTGACTCGGTGAGCGAGGTGTCCCCGAGCGTGAAATCTCCCTTGGCGCCGATGGTCATGATCAGCGGCGCCTGCTCCACGGCGCTGGCCTGACTGGATTGCGGCAGAATCAGGTCCAGGGCGCGTCGACTGTCAAACGTGGTCGAGACCATGAAGAAGATCAGCAGCAGAAAGACCACGTCGATCAGCGGCGTAAGATTGACCTCGACCGATTCACGCTGGCGGCGAGGAAACCTCATGACGGCCTCCCGGGCCCCACGCCTCGATCAGCGAGCGTGTCGGAGCCCGAGAGCGGATCATCCTCGTCCCGACGCATGTAGGCCGGCAGGTCTTCCGGCAGACTCTCCCTCGGCGCTGGCCCGTTGCGCTGGCCCGCGCGACGATCGAAGCCGTCATGACTCTCGGCCAGCCCCAGCTCCCCCTGATGGTGCGAGATGTATTCCACCACCTGCCCCGCCTGCTCTTCCATGGTCACGGTGATGTCTTCCACGCGACGCTGGAAATAGCGATGGAACATCAGCGCCGGAATCGCGACCGTTAGACCCGCCGCCGTGGTGACAAGCGCCTGGGAAATCCCGCCGGCCAGCTCCTGGGCACGCTCGGCGGACCCGGCGTCCACGATCACGGCGAAGACATCGATCATGCCGACCACCGTGCCCAGAAGGCCCAGCAGCGGGGTGATGGCCGCGATGGTCCCCAGGGGGCTCAGGAAGCGCTCCATGTCGTGGATTACCGCAACGGCCGATTCCTGAATGCGCGCACGCACCTGTTCATTGCCCAGGCGCGCATTGCGAAGCCCTGCCGCCAGCACCCCCCCAAGGGGCGAATGACTCTCCAACCAGTAGACATTGACCTGTCCCTGACTGATCAGTTCACACACCTGCTGTCCCAGACCGCGCGGCGCGATACGGCGCGTGCGCAACGTCCACAGACGTTCGAGGATGATGGCCAGTGCCACGACCGAACATCCCAGGATCGGGAGCATCAGCAGCCCCCCTGCGTACAAGGCTTCCAACATGTGACCTCTCCCTTGGTCTTGATGGTGCACCGTCAACGGCGCCGATCATTGTTGTCGTCATCAGGCCTGCGCGACCGCGTCCCTGGCACGCTGACAGGCAGACATTCGCCATGCCCCTGATCAATCAACGGATTTTACCCCAAGGCACTGCGTATCGATACCGGCAGCACCCCGCGCGGGAATGAGGCGCTCCGCGTCAGGGGACCACTCCCAGCGCAGCGCTCCCTCCAGGCCACTGTGCCAGACACATTGCGCATGCCGCATCAGGCGTTCGACCACCTCGTCATGCGGATGACCATGCGGGTTGTAGCGTCCGGCACTGATGATCGCGTGGCGCGGTGCCAGACGCGCGAGCCAGGATTCCCCACTGCTGCTGCGACTGCCATGGTGCGCGACGACCAGCAATGGCAGCGGGCTTCCCGCCAGCCGACGCGAGAGCAGCTCCACCAGCTGGCGCTCCTCCTGCACCCCGATATCGCCACTCAGCAACGCCAGCGGACGCTCACCCCACGCAATCAGGACCACACAGGAGTGGGCATTGTCACGTCGCGCCTTCCACCCGGGCGGCGGCCACAACATCTCCAGTTTCACGGGGCGGTCGGCGAGATGGCCGAGCGTGATGCGCCGCCCTGCCTCACAGGACGCGGTCGGCACGCCCTTCAGCCAGCCGACCTGACGGTCAAGACGGCCTCTCTGTCCCTCAGGCACCCACAGTTGCGCGACCTGCTCCGCTCGCAGCGCCGCCAGTCCGCCTGCATGATCGCCATCACCATGACTGATGATGACGCCCCAGGGCGCCTCGGCAGCCGTCAGCAGCTCCCCCATGCGCGGCGGCCCGAAGGCAGCACCGGGGCCGAGATCATAGAGCCAATGACGAGGAAGATCCTCCATCGTCTCAGGTGACAGCACGCGCCCCGCTACCCTGAGCGATATCGCCAGCCCCTGACCGACGTCATGGACGGTCACGACCAACGGGGCCGCTCGCGAACCAGCAAGCCACGCGCTGTCGCGCCCTGTGCGTCCTTCGCCGGCGTGGGCGCTGGACGGCCATGGCGCAGGCGGCCACAGCAGCAAGGCAAGCCCCGTCCCCCACAGCATCGCCAGGGCGGTACACAGCCCTCTGACACGGCGCTCCAATCCCGGCACTCCACTTGCCAGCCACAGGCCGCCCAGTACCATCATCACCATCGCTGCTGCCATGTCAGCGGACAGGTAGTCCGTCGCTGTCCGTGCGGGCCAGAGGCCATGACGCTGCGTGACGGTCCCGAGCCACGCCATGCCATGATCCACTCGCTCGGCGAGCCACTGCCACAGCGCCCCGCTCATTCCCGCCCCTTCCGACAGCCTCAAGCCCATCGCGTCCAGCAGGGAGTCGATGCCAGCCAGCCCCCAGCCCAGCATCCCCAACGGCACGACCAGGAGGGTCGCGAGCGGGGCAATGACGAGATTCATCGGCATGGCAAGCCATGACAGCTGACCACGCCCGACCAGCAGAGCGACCCCCATCACCAGCGTCAACACCCATTGACTGCGCAGCGTGGCGCGACACCAGCCCAGCGCACCGCGGGGGCGCTCACACCCCTGCCAGGCCAGCAGCAGCGCTGCCACGGCAAGGAACGAATACCAGGTGCCGGGTCGCCACAAGGCCAGCGGATCAAGGCCGATCACCAGCGACAACGCCAACATCCATATCTGCCAGACGCCCAGGCCGCTGCGCCCGCTGGCCATCCACAACCCAGCACTTGTCATCAGCGCCGCTCGCAGCGCCGGCGGCGCCAGCCCCGCCAGTATCGCGAAACTCCAGGCCGCCAGACACGCCAGCCACCAGGGGGTGACGCTGAAACGCCAGTCGGCAGGACGAAGGCGGCGCAGGACGCCAAAGCTCACCACCAGCACCAGGCTTGCCATCAGCCCGACATGCAGCCCTGACACCACGGCGAGGTGCGTCAACCCGGTGGCATTCAAGGACTCCCAGTCATCGCGAGTCAGCGCCGAGGCACGCCCCAGCGTCAGCGCCGCCAGCCAGCGGCAGGGCGAATGCGCCCATTGGATGTCATCGCTCCGCCCTCCACAGCCCTGCCAGAGCCGCTGCTCGGCCGCCAGGCGCAACGCTGCCACCCCGCGGGGTGGTGCCAGTCGCTGTGCTCGGGCGGGGTCTCGCACGTACCCCGTCGCCACGATCCCCTCGCGCCACCACCAGCTGACCCGATCAAAACTCTGCAGCGCGTCCGGGTTGCTGGCAGCATGCGGCGGCACCAGTCTGGCGATCAGCCGCCACCGCTCCCCTGCTTGCCAGGGAACGAGAAGAGGCGAAGCTGATGATTCAGAGGCGGCACGCCGCGGCCAGTAGCGCCGCAATTGCACCCGCTGGCCCTCAAGACGGCGACAGGCCAGCTCACGCCCGGCGCTCGTCATGCCGGATGCGTTCATCCTGGGGGGCTTGAGCACCTCGCCCTGCTCACCGCCTGCTTCGCCGTCAGCGCCCGAGGCTCGACAGGCTTCCACCCTGAAGACCAGACGCACCGACTCCCCCGGGGCCGGGAGCGAACGGCTGGCCTGCTCGATGCGCCCCTCCAGCCAGATATCCTCGCGCGCCAGTGCTTCGGCAAGCATGAGTGGCTGATGCGCCAGCCCGAGCAACAGCCCACTCCACAGAGCAATCCCCAGCCGCAAAACTGCCGGGCGTCGCGCGAAGGCGAGCATCACCAGCAGGCTTAGCACAAGGGATGGCAGCAACAGGCTGTCTGCCATCCCGCTCAAGACATCCCCTGCGCTTTCGGGTGCGCCATCCGGCATGCGTCCCTGCCAATCGGCCGCCCACTCCCCCTGTCGCGACAGCCACACCCCGGCCACCAGACCGGCGAGCCACTGGATCAGAGCCCCCGGTGTCAGCCAGGACCCGCGAAACCGCGTGGCGTCGCTCGCGCCCACGGGCAGCTTTTCAGACGAATCGTTCAAGGAGGCAGATATCGCTCTTCATCAGGCATGACGGGGGCTGGCCTGCGTTCAGCATCATTTCAAGCACACAGGATTGCACGATGCGGGCCGCTTAACTGAGCTCACAGCATGGCAGTCCCGGGGACATGTATGGATAATGGCCGGCGTTGAATGCCAAATGGCCAAGCCATGCCTCGTCGTCTACTCAAGCGGTTCATGCCGGAACCGGATGCCCTCAGGCGCAAGAAATCCCTGCGCTTCATGCATCACCTGATCGCCGACCCCGCGTTGTGGGCGTTGTCGCGTCGAACCGTTGCCAATGCGTGCATGGTGGGCTTCTTCTGTGCCTTGCTGCCGATCCCCTTCCAGATGGTGGTGGCCGCCTTCGGCGCCTGGGCGTTGCGCTGCAACCTTGCGCTCTCGGTAGGTCTGGTGTGGATCACCAACCCGTTGACCATGCCCGTGGTCTACTACGCGACCTATCGCGTGGGCGCCTGGATGCTCGATACGCCTGCCCGGGTGATGCCGGACCAGGTCTCCGCGGCCTGGTTCGCCAACCAGCTGGAAGATATCCTGCCGGCACTTGCGCTGGGCTCGCTGGTCAGCGCGGTGGTGGTCGCCCTGCTCGCCAACGTGCTGGTCCGGCTGCTGTGGCGTTATCAGGTCGTGCGCAGCTGGCGCAGTCGCCGCAAGGCGCGTCTGGCCGCCAGGCGTTGCACCAAGGCGCAGCGGTCCGACCAGAACGCTGCCCCGGATACCGACAAGTCCTGAAGGCTGACGAGGCCGCCTATGAAAAAGCCCCGCCATCTCTCGATGGCGGGGCTTTTGGCTTTCTGGCATGGCGTGAGGCAGACATCCGCCACTCAGCGGTGGAGCTCAGTCCTCGTGCAGCTTGCCGCCATCCAAGCGCAGCACACGGTGCTGGTGCGCGGCCAGCCCATTGTCGTGGGTCACGATGATGAAGGCGGCCTGCGCTTCCCGAGCGATGTCATCCATCAGCTCCAGAATGCGCGCCGCCGTGGTCTGATCCAGGTTGCCGGTCGGTTCATCCATCAGCACCAGGCTCGGGTCCGTCACCAGCGCACGCGCGATGGCGACGCGCTGACGTTCTCCCCCGGACAGCTCGCCCGGCTTGTGATCGGCGCGCGGCGCCATGCCGACACGCTCCAGCAGCTTGCGCGCCTTGACGGCGGCCTCGGCACGCTTGTGGCCCCGGATGATCAACGGCATCGCCACATTCTCTTCGGCGCTGAATTCCGCCAGCAGATGATGGAACTGATAGACGAAGCCGATGTGCTGATTGCGGAAGCTGCCAAGCGCCGACTCACTGAGCTCGGACAGGCGCTGGCCGGCCACCTTCACGATGCCCTGACTGGGATGATCCAGCCCGCCGAGCAGATTGAGCAGCGTGGTCTTGCCGGAGCCGGAGCTGCCGACGACGGCGACCCGTTCGCCGGCGTGCACACGCAGCTCCAGTTCGTCCAGAACCTGCACCTTCTGCGGGCCTTCGTCGTAGCTGCGACTCAGGCGCTCACAGATCAACATCGGCTTGCCGTGAGCCAGGTCAGTCGCACGGGTGTCAGAAGCCGGGGTCGGCATGGCGGAGTCTCCAGCAGCAGAGCGGGATGATGCATCGGTCGATGTCGGTAGATCATTCATAGCGCAGCACCTCGGCCGGCTGGATGCGGGAAGCGCGCCAGGCCGGATAGAGTGTCGACAGGAAGCTCAGCACCAGCGCGGAGCCGATGATGACGCCCATGTCGGACAGCTCGAGACGAGACGGCAGATAGCTGATGAAGTAGACGTTGGGATCCAGGAACTGGATACCGAAGGTCGACTGCACCCAGGCGATGATGTCGGAGACGCTCAATGCCAATGCCACCCCGGCGATGGCGCCGATGATGATCCCCATCACGCCGATGGTCAGCCCCTGGACGATGAAGATGCCCATGATGCTGCCGGGCTTGGCCCCGAGGGTGCGCAGGATGGCGATGTCGGCGTGCTTGTCGGTCACCATCATCACCAGCGTCGAGACGATGTTGAAGGCCGCCACGGCGACGATCACCATCAGCAGCAGGCCGATCATGTTCTTCTCCATCTGGATGGCGGCGAACAGGTTGCCGTGGGTACGCTTCCAGTCCATGCCGCGATACTGCGGCCCCAGCTGGCTGATGATGTCACGGGTGACGGCATCGGCACTGAACAGATCATCGAGTTTCAGGCGTACGCCCTGCACCTCGCCTTCCTTGAAGCGTGCCAGCTTGGCCATGTCCGAGATGTCGGTGTAGGCGAGACTGGCATCCACGTCCGCGCCGACCTTGAAGATGCCGGTCACCGTGAAGCGCTTGAGGCGCGGGAAGATGCCCCCGGGCGTGATGGAGGCCTCGGGCACCAGCAGCGTGACGCGATCCCCGACGCCGACCCCGAGATTGCGTGCCAGCAGCTCCCCCATCACGATGCCCCAGCTGCCCGGCGTGAGGTCTGCCAGACTTCCCTGCACCATGTGCTCACTGATGATCGAGACCTGGTCCTCCGCGGACGGATCGATACCGGTGACCAGCGCGCCCTTGTTGCGACCATTGGTGGTGAACATGCCCTGCTGCTCGATGTAGGGAGCGGCACCGACGACATGCGGCTTCTCGCGCAACATGCCGGCGAGCGTCTCCCAGTCGGTGACGCTGTCGCGCGCCTCGACCCGCACATGCGGCACCATGCCCAGTACGCGGGTACGCAATTCGTGGTCGAAGCCGTTCATGACGGACAGCACCAGAATCAGTACGGCCACGCCCAACGACAGGCCGAGCATCGAGGTCAGGGAAATGAAGGAAATGAAATGGTTACGGCGCTTGGCGCGGGTATAGCGCAGGCCGATCAGAAAGGGTAGGCGATCCAGCAGCATCGAAGTCGATTCCTTGGGTCAGGGTCGCGGGCCATGATACGCATTCCGCAGGCTCGGCGCATGGGGCCACAATCGCGCCCAGTTTGCCAGCCCTCGCATGAGAACAGCATGAACCGCCAGTCTCGAGTGTCTGGCCATATGACGCACGCAGGGGCTAGCGTCGACGCATGGCTCTGCTATCATCGCGCGCCGAGTCCGCGGTATCGCGGCATTACCGTCACTTCTTCATCAGGGAGATGCCCATGGCCACCCGTCTGCTTGCCGAATGGCACCCGCAGGATGCCATCCAGCTCAGCTGGCCCAGCCCCCACAGCGACTGGAACGAGATGCTCGAGAGCATCGAAGCCACCTGCGAGGCCATGGTGATCGCCATCAGCCGGTATCAGCACGTGCTGATCAGCGTCAGTGACGAGGCCACCCGCGAGCGCCTCACGTCACGCTTCGCCGGTTTCGGCGTGCCGGCCGAGCGTCTGCATCTGCATGTGGCGCCGCTGGATGACACCTGGACGCGTGACCACGGCCCCATCACCGTCGAACGTGATGGCCAGCCGGTACTGCTCGACTACACCTTCACCGGCTGGGGCGGAAAGTTCGAAGCCGCTCGCGACAACGCCCTGACCCGAGCGCTGGCCGCTCAAGGGGTCTATGCAAGCCCGGTGGAAAGTCGCGATTTCATTCTGGAAGGCGGCGGCATCGAGACGGATGGCCTGGGGACACTGTTGACCACCGAGGCCTGCCTGCTCAACGACAATCGCAATGCCGGGCTGAGCCGCGAGCAGGTCGAGGCACAGCTCACGGCTGATTTCGGTGTCTCACGCATCCTGTGGCTGGCCAATGGCCATCTGGAAGGCGATGACACCGACAGTCATGTCGACACCCTGGCGCGCTTCTGCGACCCGCGTACCATCGCCTACGTGCGTTGCGATGATCGCGACGACCCGCACTACCCGGCGCTCAAGGCGATGGAAGCCGAGCTGGAAGACATGCTGGATGCCAATGGCGATCCGTACTTCCTGGTACCGCTGCCATGGCCAGAGGCCTGCTTCGATCCCGAAGACGGCCATCGCCTGCCGGCGACCTATGCCAACTTCCTGATCATCAACGGCGCGGTGCTGGTGCCGACCTATGCCGATCGTCACGACATGATCGCGCTCAAGGCCCTGGCGGGCGCCTTCCCGGGACGTGACATCATCCCGGTCGACTGCCGCGCCGTGATTCGCCAGCATGGCAGTCTGCACTGCATGACCATGCAACTGCCCAAGGGCACCCTAGCCACCTCGAACCTCACTCAAGGAGCACTGTGATGACCACTTCCCGCCGTACACTCAAGGTCGGTGTCGTCCAGCAGCAGGGCTGGCCCGACAAGGATACGAGCCTGGCGGCCAGCGAGGCGGCCATCCGCCGCCTGGCAGCCGGCGGTGCTGAGCTGGTGATGCTGCAGGAGCTGCATGCCAGCCACTATTTCTGCCAGACGGAAGACACCGCGATCTTCGATCTCGCCGAGCCCCTCGAAGGCCCGACCACCCAGCGCCTGGCCGGTCTGGCCGCTGAACTCGGTCTGGTCATCGTCGGCTCCATCTTCGAGCGCCGCGCGGCGGGCGTATATCACAATACCGCCGTGGTGCTCGACAAGGCCGATGGCCTGGTCGGCACCTTCCGCAAGATGCACATCCCGGATGATCCCGGCTTCTACGAGAAGTTCTACTTCACGCCGGGTGATGCGCCCAGCGCTCAGTCGCCGCGCCGCGGTTTCGAGCCCATCGATACCTCGGTGGGCCGCCTGGGCGTGCAGGTCTGCTGGGATCAGTGGTACCCGGAAGGCGCGCGGCTGATGGCACTGGCCGGTGCCGAGATGCTGCTCTATCCCACCGCCATCGGCTGGGACCCGCGCGACGATGAGGCCGAGCAGACGCGCCAGAAGGATGCCTGGACACTGATCCAGCGCAGTCACGGCGTCGCCAATGGCGTGCCGGTGATCGTCGCCAATCGGGTCGGCCATGAAGCGGACCCGACGCCTGCCAGCGAAGGCATCCAGTTCTGGGGGGGCAGCTTCGTGTGCGGACCCCAGGGCGAACTGCTGGCGCATGGCGGCACCGAGCCCGAGGAGTTGCTGGTCGAGGTGGATCTGGCGCGTGGCGAGGACGTGCGCCGCATCTGGCCCTATCTGCGTGACCGCCGCATCGATGCCTATGGCGATCTCACCGAACGCTATCGCGACCGCTAGACGCAAGGTCGCGATCAGCTCCTGAGGAAGCCGCGTGTTTCTTGACGACGCTTCCCGCCCGGGAGATGCCAGCCATGCCACGAGGCGCCCTGCGGGGCGCCTCGTGTCGTATCCGCACGCTTGTCTTTCCCGCCAGGCTGCGCTAAACAGGATAACGCGATAAAAACAGTGTATTCCTCAAGCGCCAACCAGGACGCGGACCATGCCCGAATATCAGCTGATGGCCAGAATAGAGGCGGCCTTCGATGAACAGATCAGCGCAGCCGAACAGGTCATCACTGCCGTCGCGGAGGAGAATTCGCCGCTGTGGCGGCTGGATGGCGGCCATGCCGATCTCGATTGGCTACGGCTCGCGCTGCAGGATGTGTGGTATCAGGATGGGCAGGATGGGCGTGTCACCCGCCCCTATCTGGGCGTGGTGGCGGCAGGCCCGCAGGTGATCCAGGCGGTCTCGGCCCTCAATCTGGCCAAGGAGCATCTGGCGGGACTGTTTGCCGAACTGCGTGAGGCGTATCCCGATCAACTCGCGGAGCTCAAGGCCATCCTGCCCTTCCGCCACCCCGGCCTCAACCAGCACCTGAAGGGCGATGGCCTCGCTCGTCTGCATCTGAAGCAATGCTGGCGGCGCGTACCGGTCGCGGAAGCAGCGGTGGCGCGAGTGCGCTTCGCCTGGTACAGCTCCGGACGCTCCATTCAGCGCGTCAGTGTACCGGAGTGCGAGGCGATGCTGATGAAACTGGATACCGAGGCCGATCACGTGCGCCTGCAGCTCAGACTGCTGGCGGGCCTGCCCTCTGACGAGATACTGGCACGCATCCAGCCTCAGGCGCCGCTGATGCGCGCCAATCTCTTCTATCGTGAGCCGGTCTTGCGCGAGGATGGCGAGCTGCGCGCTCGCCGCGCGATGAACGTCTCGCTGCCGCTGTTCCTGCCCCACGATGACCTGCGCCTGCCGGCGCTCAACCAACCCTCACCGACTCCGCCAGCACAGCGCACACGCGCCAGACGCGGAGATGTGCGCATCGAGGACACGCCCTTTCTCAAGAGCCTGCGCGTGCATCGCTATCGCTGATCTCTAGAGCCGGAGAGCCAGTGAGACAGACAGACTGTGAAGTCGCCTGCTAGAGATCCAGCCCTGATTCCGGCAGGCGCTTGAGGTGCATGCGGCGCGCCAGGCGGATCAACGGCTTGAGCGTCAGCTGCAGCGAGCCGATCACGAACAGCCAGATCCCCAGCGTCATCCACTCATCCCAGAAGAAGCACACGCTGCCGATGGTGAACAACAGGCCCAGCACCAGCTCGTTGATGATGCTGGCCAGCTCGTAACGGCGGTGGATGACTAGCTCCTCGCGGCCGAGACGCAAGGTCAGGTCACTCGTGACTTCCTGCTCGCGAGGGGATTGCGACTCGGGGTGTGGCTGTCGACTCATCGAAGGCTCCTTGGGTAAAAGACTGGGTCATCTGTGAATATCTCGTGTCAGTGGGCACAAAGCACAAGGCCCCGACATCCAGGATGTCGGGGCCTTGTGCGTGGCCGTGTTGGCACAGCGAGCTCAGGGCTCATGATTCAGGGCTCAGGGCTCAGGGCTCAGAACAGACGATTCAGCCCGTTCATGGCAGCGACCCGATAGGCTTCCGCCATGGTCGGGTAGTTGAAGGTGGTGTTGACGAAGTACTTGAGCGTATTCGCCTCACCTTGCTGCTGCATGATGGCCTGGCCGATGTGCACGATCTCGGATGCCTGATCACCGAAGCAGTGGATGCCGAGGATTTCCAGCGTGTCGCGATGGAACAGGATCTTGAGCATGCCGACGGTGTCGCCGGTGATCTGGGCGCGTGCGGTGTCCTTGAAGAAGGCCTGCCCCACTTCGTAGGGAATGCGCGCTTCGGTCAGTTCGCTCTCGCCACGCCCCACCGAGCTGATCTCGGGGATGGTGTAGATGCCGGTCGGCACCTCATTGACGAACTTGAACTCCTCGCCCAGCAGATTGGCCGAGGCGAAGCGGCCCTGATCATAGGCAGCAGAGGCCAGGCTCGGCCAGCCGATGACATCGCCCACGGCATAGACGTGGTCCAGCTCGGTGCGGTACTGATCATCGACCGTCAGCTGACCACGACCATTGGCCTGCAGACCGATGTTCTCGAGGCCGAGGCTGTCGGTGTTGCCGGTGCGCCCATTGGCCCACAGGAAGGCGTCCGCACGCAGCTTCTTGCCGGACTTGAGGTGCACGACCACACCGGACTCATCGCCCTCGATGCGCTCGTATTCCTCATTGTGGCGCACCAGCACGCCGTTGTTGCGCAGGTGGTAGGACAGCGCGTCGGAAATCTCGTTGTCCAGGAATGACAACAGACGATCGCGGGTATCGATCAGGTCCACCTTGACGCCCAGCCCCGAGAAGATGGAAGCGTACTCGGACCCGATGACACCGGCACCGTAGATGATCAACGTGCGCGGCGTGTGCGACAGACCCAGGATGGTATCGGAGCAATAGATACGCGGGTGGCGGAAATTGACGTCTGCCGGGCGGTAGGGGCGCGACCCGGTGGCGATCACGACCTTCTCCGCGTGCAGCTCCTCGGTCCCTTCATGGGCATCACGCACCAGCACGGTGTGCTCGTCCTTGAAGCGCGCGGTACCGAAGAACACGTCGATGCGATTGCGAGCATAGAAGCGCGTGCGCATCTCGACCTGCTGCTCGATGGTACGACGCGAACGTTCCAGCACCTTGGGGAAGGAGAACCAGCGCGGCTCACCGATGTCGCGGAACATGCGATTGGTGTTGAACTCGATGATCTGCTTGACCGCGTGACGCAGGGCCTTGGAGGGGATGGTGCCCTTGTGGGTGCAGTTGCCGCCCACGGAGGACTGGGCCTCGATCACGGCCACTCGCTTGCCATGCTTGGCCGCATTGACCGCCGCGCTCTCCCCTGCCGGACCGGTACCGATCACGACCACATCGTAGTTGTAGACTGCCATGAGACTCGCTTTGCTCCTTGGTTGTTCGTAGGCCGGCCCTGACACGCCACACTCTGCTCAGGGAGAGAATGGCATGCCAGGGCCGGCGGCTGGCCTTGCGGCCGGCGGGCTCTGAGTCATCAGAGCAGAAATCAGCGACGCGGGGCTTCGTAGGCCAGATCACTGGCCGGCTTGCCGCCGCTCTCGGCCATCAGACGCTGGCGCTCCTGCTCCTTCTCGCACTCGTCATCCTTGCCGCCACAGATATCACAGCCATCCTTGAGCCCGAGGTTGTTGAGGCCGCCGCAGGAGCCGGCGATCGGCTTGCGCCCCATCAACACCCCGACAGCCATCGCGCCGATCAACAGCAGCATGGCGGCGAACACCAGTAACCAGATAGTCATGTCATTTCTCCCGGGGCATGGCCCCATGTTGGCCCACTGTGACCGACCCGACTCGACCGCCACATCGGTACCCGCCCTGACGGGAGGGTGCCGATGCATCGTGAGTGGCAGGCCCGGTCAGGGGCGTGTCACGACAGGTGGCAGCGGATCACGTCCTCCCCGTCTGCCTGACGGCAGACAGGCTCAGACGCTGGATTCCCCTGCGGGCTTCGTGTCGCCTGTCGCCGGCGCGTCCTTCAGATAGGGCGCGAATGCCGGACTCCAGGACTGCTTGAAGCCATCATCCGTTTTGACAATGAAATAGGCAGCAATGTTCTCGCGTCTTGCGATGGCCATTGCCTTCTCGGCGCCAAGCACGTTGAGTGCCGTGGCCCAGGCGTCCGCACTCGCACAATCTGGCGTGATGACCGTCACCGATGCCAGGGAGTGCTGAATGGGACGACCGGTACGCGGATCGATCGTGTGTGAGTAACGTACGCCGTCCTGCTCGAAATAGTTGCGGTAGTCACCGGAAGTTGCCACGGCAGCATTGCCGGGGTCGATGATCCGCTGCACGGAACGCTCGAAGGACTTCGGCGCTTCGATGGCGATACGCCACGGCTTGTGGCCGGGCTTCTCACCCTTGACGCGGATCTCGCCACCGACCTCGACCAGATAGTTCTCGATGCCATTGGCCTCGAGCACATCGGCGACTCGATCCACCCCATAGCCCTTGGCGATCCCCGACAGGTCGGCATACACCGGCTTGCGCTTGATCACCGTATTGCCATCGAGCTCCAGCGCCAGATGATCGACCTTCTCGAGCGCCTGCGCGATCTGTGCATCACTCGGTGCCTTGTCGAGACGCTCATCCGGGCCAAAGCCCCACAGATTGACGGCCGGGCCGACGGTGATGTCAAAGGCACCCTCGGAGCGCCTGCCGATATCCTGCGATTCGGCCAGCACCTGCGCCAGGCCATCCGACAGCGTGATCGGCGTATCCAGCGGTGCCTGATTGAGCTTCGAGAGCTCCGAGGTGTCCTTGTAGGTCGACATCTGCCAGTCGACCTTGTCCAGCGCCTCGACGCTCGCCTGCTTGAGTGACGCCACCTCATCGACATCCAGATCCCCTGCCACCGTGACATGGAATCCGGTGCCGAAGATGGGACCGGCAAAGCGATGCAACTCAGGGTTGCTGGAATTTTCACAGCCTGCAACCAGCAGGGCCAGCCCCATGAGGGCCGGCCCTGCCAGTCGTCTTGCGACGCGTGACATCATCGATCAACCACCGAAGTCATCGAGCAGGATGTTCTCCGGCTCCACACCCATGTCGGTCAGCATCTTGACGACGGCGGCGTTCATCATGGGCGGCCCGCACATGTAGTACTCGCAGTCCTCAGGGGCCGGGTGGTCCTTGAGGTAGTTTTCGTACAGGACGTTGTGGATGAAGCCCGTCGGGCCTTCCCAGTTGTCCTCAGGCTGCGGATCAGACAGCGCCAGGTGCCACTCGAAGTTTTCGTTCTCTTCGGCCAGCTGGTCGTATTCCTCGTTGTAGAACGACTCGCGCATGGAGCGCGCACCGTACCAGAACGACATCTTGCGCTTGGAATTCAGACGCTTGAGCTGATCGAAGATATGGCTGCGCATCGGCGCCATGCCGGCACCGCCACCGATGAAGACCATCTCGGCGTCGGTATCCTTGGCGAAGAACTCACCGAACGGCCCCATCACGGTCACCTTGTCACCCGGCTTCAGCGAGAAGACGTAGGTGGACATCAGCCCCGGCGGATGCTGGGAATTCGGCGGCGGAGTGGCGATACGGATGTTGAACTTCAGGATGCCGTACTCTTCCGGATAGTTCGCCATGGAGTAGGCGCGGATGACCGGCTCTTCGTTCTTGTGCTGAACGTTGAACAGACCGAACTTCTCCCAGTCACCACGATACTCTTCTTCGATGTCGAAGTCGGAGAACTTGATGTCGTAGGCCGGCGCTTCCAGCTGCACGTAACCGCCGGCGCGGAAGTTGACTTCCTCGCCTTCCGGCAGCTGCAGGTTCAGCTCCTTGATGAAGGTCGCGACGTTCGGGTTGGCGGTCACGGTGGTTTCCCACTTCTTCACACCGAAGATCTCTTCCGGCACTTCGATCTTCATGTCCTGCTTGACCGGGACCTGGCATGACAGGCGCCAGCCTTCCTTCTTCTCACCCATGGTGAAGTGGGATTCCTCGGTGGGCAGGATGGAGCCGCCGCCCTCCTCGATCCGACACTTGCACTGGGCACAGGAACCACCGCCACCACAGGCGGAGGACAGGAAGATGCCATTGGCCGCCAGGGTCTGCAGCAGCTTGCCGCCGGCCTGGGTGGTCAGGGTGTTGGCGGGGTCGCCATTGATCTCGATCTGGACGTCACCGCTCGAGACCAGCTTGCTGCGTGCCGCGAGAATCACGAGCACCAGGCCGATCACGACCACGGTGAACATGACGACGCCGAGCACGATGATGGAGGTATCTACCATTTCGATTTCCTTATGCTCGGTTGCGTTACAGCTGGACGCCGGAGAAGGACATGAAGCCCAGCGACATCAGGCCAACGGTAATGAAGGTAATGCCGAGACCCTGCAGGCCAGCCGGCACGTCAGAGTACTTGAGCTTCTCGCGGATACCGGCCAGTGCGGCGATCGCCAGTGCCCAGCCGAAGCCGGCACCCACGCCATAGATCACGGACTCGCCGAAGCTGTAGTCACGCTGCACCATGAACAGGGCCGCACCGAGAATCGCGCAGTTGACCGTGATCAGCGGCAGGAACACGCCCAGCGCGTTGTAGAGCGCCGGCACGAACTTGTCGAGGAACATCTCGAGGATCTGGACGATCGCCGCGATGACGCCGATGTAGGACAGGTAACCCAGGAAGGACAGGTCGATGCTTTCCGCACCTTCCAGACCGGTCCAGGTCAGCGCGCCTTCACGCAGCAGATAGTTCAGGATCAGGTTGTTGACCGGGACGGTCACCGCCAGCACGACGATGACGGCCACGCCCAGACCGATCGCGGACTGGATCTTCTTGGACACCGCCAGGAAGGTGCACATGCCCAGGAAGAAGGCCAGCGCCATGTTCTCGACGAACACGGCCTTGATGAACAGGCTCAGGTAGTGTTCGAACATGTTACACGGCCTCCTTGATCTTGGTGTTGGCGGTAATCTTGTACTCCGCCTTCTCGACCTGCTCCGGATAGACGCTGCGCAGCACCCAGATGAACAGACCGATGACGAAGAACGCGGACGGCGGCAGCAGCATCAGACCATTCGGGATGTACCAGCCACCGTCATTGACGGTCTGCAGGATGGTCACGCCGAACAGGGAGCCGGAACCGAACAGCTCACGCACGAAGCCGACCACCAGCAGGATCACGGTGTAGCCGAGACCGTTGCCGATACCGTCGATGAAGCTCATCGCCGGGCCATTCTGCATGGCGTAGGCTTCCGCGCGGCCCATCACGATGCAGTTGGTGATGATCAGACCGACGAAGACCGACAGCTGCTTGGAGGTCTCGAAGGCGAAGGCCTTGAGCGACTGATCGACCACGATGACCAGCGAGGCGATGATCGTCATCTGCACGATGATGCGGATGGACGACGGGATGTGATTGCGGATCAACGAGATGAACAGACTGGAGAACGCCGTCACCAGTGACACCGCGATCCCCATGATCAGGGCGGTGTTCATCGAGTTGGTCACCGCCAGCGCGGAGCAGATACCGAGGATCTGCAGCGCGATGGGGTTGTTCTTGAAGATCGGCGTCGTCAGGACACCTTTAGGAGTTTCGGCTGCCATCATTACGCTCCTTTGACGTCGCGGAACTGGGTCAGGTACTTGGCGAAGCCATTCTCACCCATCCAGAACTGCAGCAGGTTGGTCACGCCGTTGCTGGTGAGGGTAGCACCTGACAGGGCATCAACCTGGTACTTGGCATCCGGAGATGACGGATTGACACCGCCCTTCTTCAGGTGCACTTCCGGGTCCATGCTGTCTTCGGGATAGATCTTCTTGCCATCCCACTGGGCCTTCCACTTCGGGTTGTCGACTTCGCCGCCCAGCCCCGGAGTTTCCCCCTGCTGATAGAAGGACAGACCCACCACGGTGTTGCCGTCACCCTTGAGTGCCAGGTAGCCGTACATCATCGACCACAGGCCGTTGCCACGCACCGGGACGATGATCTCGTCCGGCTGCTCGACATCACCGACCAGATAGACCACCGAGTACTGCTCACGACGCTTGATGCCCGGCAGATCCTCGTCACCGGACAGGGTACGTGAGGTGGCCGGGTCCTTGGACATCTTGGCCTGGTCGTACTTTTCCGGATCGATGTCGTCGACGTACTCACCGCTGTTCAGGTCGACGACCTTGGCGGTGACCTTGTCACGGAACTGCTGGCCGACATCCTCGCCCGGCTGCAGCAGCTCGGCGACCGCGAGGATGTTGCTCTTGCGGTCCAGCTCGGCATTGGTCATCTGCATCGGACGCAGCACGACCGCTGCGGTGGATACCACCACCGAGCAGACGATGCACAGCCCGAGCGCGACGCCGAGGGTCTTCTTGATGGAATTGTTGCTGGCCATGTCAGGCGGTCTCCTCGTTCGCGATGCCGGCAGCCTCGCGCTTGACGCGGCGCTTGATGTTGGCCTGCACGACGAAGTGGTCGATCAGCGGGGCGAACAGGTTGGCGAACAGGATCGCCAGCATGATGCCCTCCGGGAAGGCCGGGTTGGCGACACGGATCAACACGGTCATCACGCCGATCAGTGCACCGAAGATCAGCTTGCCCTTGTCGGTCATGGAAGCCGAGACCGGATCGGTGGCCATGAAGACCATGCCGAAGGCGAAGCCGCCGATGACCAGATGCCAGTACCACGGCATCGCGAACATGGCATTGGTGTCACTGCCGATGGCGTTGAACAGCGCCGAGGTCGCGACCATGCCCAGCAACACACCCAGCATGATTCGCCAGGAGGCGATGCGCGTCCACAGCAGTACCGCCGCGCCGAGGAAGATGGCCAGCGTCGATACCTCACCCAACGAGCCCGGAATGAAGCCCAGGAAGGCATCGGTCCAGCTCATCTGCTGCATCAGGGCGCTCATGCCGTCCTGTGCCGCGGTGGACAGTGCGGTCGCACCGGTATAGCCGTCAGCCGGCACCCACACCGCGTCACCGGAAATGCTGGCCGGATAGGCGAAGTACAGGAAGGCACGACCGGACAGCGCCGGGTTGAGGAAGTTCTTGCCGGTACCGCCGAAGACTTCCTTGCCGATCACCACACCGAAGGTGATGCCGAGCGCGACCTGCCACAGCGGGATGGTGGCCGGCAGCGTCAGCGCGAACAGCACGGAGGTGACGAAGAAGCCTTCGTTGACCTCGTGACCGCGACGCATCGCGAACAGCACTTCCCAGAAGCCGCCGACCGCGAAGGTCACCAGATAGATGGGCAGGAAGTAGGTGGCCCCCAGGATGAAGTTGGCCCACACGCTGCCCGCATCATGGCTGCCCGCCAGCATCATGACGATGGCTTCACGCCAGCCGCCCAATGCACTGTAACCGCCAGCGATGGCCTCGTTGGCCTGCAGACCGGCGTTGTACATGCCGAAGAACATGGCCGGGAAGGTACACATCCAGACCGTGATCATGATGCGCTTCAGGTCGATACCATCACGCACGTGCGCGGTGGTACGCGTGACACTCGCCGGCGCATAGAAAATCGTGTCCACGGCTTCGTAGAGCGCGTAGAACTTCTCGTACTTGCCACCCTTGTGGAAGTGCGGCTCCAGGTTATCCAGAGTCTGTCGAATACCCATCATCAGACCTCTTTCTCGATCGTGGTGAGGTTGTCACGCAGGATGGGACCGTACTCGTACTTGCCCGGGCACACATAGGTGCACAGTGCGAGGTCCTCTTCATCAAGCTCCAGGCAGCCAAGCTGCATGCCGGTCTCGATATCACCCACGATCAGCGAGCGCAGCAGCTGCGTCGGCAGAATGTCCAGCGGCATGACCTTCTCGTACGCCCCCACCGGCACCATGGCACGCTCAGAGCCATTGGTGGAGGTGTTGGGACGATAGTCACGCAGACCGGTCAGCTTCGACAGGTAGATACCCAGCACCGAGTGACGATTGGCACCGGTGGACAGCCAGCCCATGAAGGCACGCTTGTTGCCTTCTTCCAGCAGACTCACCTGAGTGTGATAGCGGCTGACGAAACGCAGCGCCCCTTCACAGGTCAGACCGGAGAACACGGAACCGGAGATCACACGGGTATCTTCCGGCTGCTCGACTTCCCCCTTGAGCAGTTCTTCAGTGCTCGCGCCCAGACGGGTACGCAGCAGGCGGGGCTTGGTCGCACGCGGGCCACCGACGGCGATGACACGCGTAGTGTCCAGACGCCCTTCCGCCAGCAGGGTACCGATGGCGACGACATCCTGATAACCGACATGCCAGACATGACGTTTCAGGCTGACCGGTGCGAGATGATGGATGTGCGTACCCGGCAGACCTGCCGGGTGCGGGCCCTTGAAGGACTCGCTGACCACGCCGGCCACATCGCCGCCCGGGATATCCGCGCCCGGTGCCTGGCACAGGAACACCTTGCCTTCGGTCAGACGCGTCAATGCGACGAGACCCTGACGGAACGCAACTTCCTGCCCCTTGAGCACCACGGCCGGATCTGCGGCCAGCGGGTGGGTATCGATGGCGGTGACGAAGATGGCTGCCGGGGTGGCATCCAGTGCCGGCACACGCGAGAACGGGCGGGTACGGAATGCCGTCCACAGACCGGAGTCGACCAGCTGGTCGACCACGACCTGACGCTCGAGACCGGCCAGCGCCGCCTCGCCATGCGCGGTGAATTCCACCGCTTCGCCCTGCGCATCGGTCTCGATGACCACGGACAGAAGCTTGCGCTTCTCGCCACGGTTGATCTCGACCACGGTCCCGGCAGCAGGCGCGGTGTAACGGACGCCAGGGGTCTTCTTGTCGGTGAACAGGAGTTGCCCCAGTTTCACCTTGTCCCCTTCACGGACTTCCATCGTCGGCTTCATGCCGACGTAGTCAACACCCAGGATCGCTACGCGACGAACGGGCTGCGCATCCTCGATACGCTGCTCCGGCGCCCCGGCGATGGGGAGATCCAGGCCACGTTTGACTTCGATCATAGACTCGCCCAATTGTCGGATCTGATGTTGTTCAGGAAAGATCACGCATCAATGACACGCCTCGAGGCCGACATACGGCCAGGCAACCTCGCGAGATTCGCGTTTCAGTTGATGTGAATGCTTTTCTTATCAGACGGTTGGAGGTGTAGCCCAGAGATTGGACCGGCCCAAAAAAATCCGCCTCATTATAAAGATGCGAGCCCCGAAAGACCATACGACACTAAAGTGGTGAGGGCATTCAACACGCCAACGCCCCTGCCATCGAGGATGGCAGGGGCGTTGTATTGACAGGCATTTTTTCCTGACCGTGCGTGAATCACGCCATGGCGCGACCCATTGCCTCAGCGAGTGGGGAAATAGCTGAAACGCACGTTGGACATGTGCTGCAGGATACGCACGACCTGGCAGCTGTAACCGAACTCGTTGTCATACCACACATACACGACGGCCTGCTTGTCGGTGACGATGGTCGCCTGCCCATCGACGATGCCGGAATGACGGTTGCCGACGAAGTCGGAAGAGACCACCTCACAGGAATCGACGTAGTCGATCTGCTTCTGCAGTGAAGAGTGCAGAGAGGCCGTGCGCAGGAAGTCATTCATGCGCTCGGCGTCGCTTGCGGTGTCCAGCGTCAGATTGAGAATCGCCATCGAGACGTTGGGTGTCGGCACGCGGATCGCGTTGCCGGTCAGCTTGCCGGAAAGCTCCGGCAGCGCCTTGGCGACGGCCTTGGCGGCACCGGTCTCGGTCAGCACCATGTTGAGTGCCGCCGCGCGACCGCGACGGTCCCCGCTGTGGAAGTTGTCGATCAGGTTCTGGTCGTTGGTATAGGAGTGGACCGTCTCCACATGCCCCTGACTGACGCCGTATTCGTCGTGCAGCACCTTCAGTACCGGCACGATGGCGTTGGTGGTGCAGGACGCCGCGGAGATGATGCGATCATCGTCACGGATGTCGGTGTGGTTGACGCCATAGACGATATTCTTCAGATCGCCCTTGCCCGGAGCGGTGAGCAGCACCTTGGCCACGCCCTTGCACTCGAGGTGCTGCCCCAGGCCGGCCTCGTCGCGCCACTTGCCGGTATTGTCGACCACGATGGCATTGTCGATGCCGTGCGCGGTGTAATCGATCTCGGACGGCGAGTTCGCGTAGATGATCTTGATGTAGTTGCCATTGACGATCAGCGCCGAATTCTCCTGATCGACCGTGATGCTGCCCTCGAAGGGACCATGCACGGAATCACGACGCAGGAGGCTGGCCCGCTTTTCCAGATCCTCCTTACTGCCACGCACCACGATGGCGCGCAGACGCAGCAGATTACCGCCACCGGCCTTCTCGATCATGATGCGCGCCAGCAGGCGGCCGATACGCCCGAAGCCATACAGGACGACATCCTTCGGGTCGCCGCCCATGCCGCCTTCGACGTAGCCACCGACGATCTCGGCAAGCTCGCGTTTTAGGAAGGCAGTGATGTCCGTCTCGTCGGAGCGCTTGAAGGCCACCGCCAGCTTGCCGATATCGACATGGGCCGGCCCGAGATTCAGCTCGATCATGGCACGCACCAGCGGGAAGGTGTCCTCGACGGACAGCTCCACCCCTTCCGCCTTGCGCACCCAACGGTGGTTCTTGAGGATACGCACCATGGAGCGGTTGATCAGCGAACGCCCATAGATGGAGGGCACGACATTGAAGCGACGATAGAGGTCACCCAGCAGCGGGATCATCTGTTCGGCGAGGGCTTCATTGTCTTGCCACTGCTTGAAACAGGCTTCGAGATTCTCTTTGCTCACGGAGGAATTCCTCTGACTGGCGAACGATAGGCGAACGCGGCAAGCGAGCTTGCAGCGTCGGACAAGGCCAGCTGAGTATGCGTAACGGGGGGCGGGGTCACAATGAAAGGATGGTCGCACGGAGGGTAGTAGTGCTACAGAATCAACGATTTGACTACAAGAGCCCTTCCTGAAGCACCGTCCGCATCCCGTGGAGGATCGCCGGACAAGCTCTTGCGAGATTCCGGGCCTCGCCACCGATGAAAAGGCCACGCCTCGCCCCCATGACAGGGAATGACTTGCTATCATCAGGCGCAGGGCATTGACGACACCGCCTCGGCAGCCCCGTCACGGCAAGGGGTTGGATCTGCGACCATCAGAGCGGGCCGTCAGAACGCCCCCTCCATGCTGGCTGCCACGAGGAGCGCCCTGCGCCGACCATTGCGCCTTCATCACCATCGCTCGCGCCGCCGCGGGCTTTCACCGTTTGGCGTGACTGGCGAGGAGCACCCCTCCCGCCGGTGAATCTTCCCGTGCGCCCAAGCCCAGGACACAAGACACCAGAGCCCATGTTCGAGACTCCGCTGACGCCCCCGTTGCCACGCTCTCCCCGTGAGACCACCTACTGGACGCTGCAGGATGGCAGCGCTGCCGCCCTGGCGCTGGCGCGCCTGGCGGACGCCGATGAAGCGCCACTGATGGTGATCACGCCGGACACCGCCAGCGCCCAGCGTCTGGAGGCGGACCTGCACTTCTATACCCGCCACCCGGAGCGCCTGCTGCCATTCCCTGACTGGGAGACACTGCCCTACGACAGTTTCTCGCCCCACCAGGACATCGTCTCGGAGCGCCTGCGCACGCTGCGCACCCTGCAGGCCAGCCGCCGCGCCATCGTGCCGGTGCCGGTCAACACCCTGATGCAGCGCCTGGCGCCGGCGGATTACATCGCCGGCCAGGTCTTCAGTCTCGCCAGGGGAGACACTCTCGACCGCGAGAATTTCCGCTCACGCCTCTCACGTGCCGGATACCGTGCGGTGGAGACCGTCTACGAGCCCGGAGAGTATGCGTTGCGCGGCGCGCTGATCGACCTGTTCCCGATGGGCAGTGAGCAACCGCTGCGAATCGATCTGTTCGATGACGAGATCGACACCCTGCGCGCCTTCGACCCCGACACCCAGCGCAGCGGCGACAAGGTCGAGGCGATCGAGATCCTGCCCGCCCACGAATATCCTCTGACGCGCAGCGCCATCGCCTGTTTCCGCGAGGGCTTCGAGACACTGTTCGATGTCGACCCCCGCCAGTGCATCCTCTACAACGATGCCATCAAGGGCATTCCCTCACCGGGGCTCGAGCAGTATCTGCCGCTGTTCTTCGAGGAGACCGCGACGCTGTTCGATCACATGGGCGACAACCTGCGGATCGCCATGCTGCCGGGAGCTCGCGAAGCGGCCGAACATCATTGGGACGCCATCACCACGCGCTACGCCAATCTCGGCGTGGACCCCACGCGCCCGCTGCTGCCGCCGCATCGCGCCTTCGTGCCGGTCAACGAACTGTTCGCGTTGATCAAGCAGCACGAGCGCATCGAACTGCTGCGCGAGCCCAATGCGCACACCATCGAATTCGGCCAGCAGGCGCTGCCCAGCCTCGCCATCGATGCACGCAGCGCCGACCCCACCCAGGCGCTGGCGAGCTTCCTCAAGCAGCGACTCAACGGCCAGAGCGCACAGCGCATCCTGTTCGTCGCCGAGACCCAGGGTCGCCGGGAAGTCGTCGAGGAGCAGCTCGCTCCGCTGCTGCGCAGCTTCGGGCTACGCAGCCTGGAGGACTTCGCGAGCTTCCAGCACTTCGTCGACAGTCCCGCCGCGGTCGGCCTGACCGTCGGCGGCCTGACGCGTGGTGCCTGGGTAGCGGGTGAGCAGGCCTCCCAGGCGCCCTCCCCCGAGCGCGCAGACGCCGCCAAGGGGCTGGTCATCGTCACCGAGACCGAGCTCTATGGCGAGGTAGTCCGCCAGAGCCGTCGTCAGGCGCGTGCCACCGATGACAACGAACTGGCCGTGCGTCATCTCTCGGAGCTGCGCGAAGGCGCACCGGTGGTACACCACACCCACGGGGTCGGTCGCTACCTGGGACTCGAGACCATCGACGCCGGCGGTCAGGAAGCCGAGTTCCTCGCCCTTGAATACGCCGACGGCGCCAAGCTCTATGTGCCGGTGGACAGCCTGCATCTGATCTCACGCTATTCCGGCGCCAGCGATGAACTGGCACCGCTGCACAAGCTGGGGTCCGAGCAGTGGGAGAAGGCCAAGCGCAAGGCGGCCGAGAAGATTCGCGACACCGCCGCCGAGCTGCTGGATGTCTATGCACGGCGCGAAGCGCGTGTCGGCCATGCCTGCGACTTCCCCGCCGAGGACTACGCCCGTTTCGCGGCCAGCTTCCCCTTCGAGGAGACACCGGACCAGGCGCAGACCATCGGCGCGGTGATCCAGGACATGTGCTCTCCTCAGCCGATGGATCGCGTAGTGTGCGGCGATGTCGGCTTCGGCAAGACCGAGGTCGCGATGCGCGCCGCCTTCCTGGCCGTCAACTCCGGACGCCAGGTGGTGGTGCTGGTGCCCACCACCCTGCTGGCCCAGCAGCATTATGACAACTTCCGCGATCGCTTCGCCGACACCGCGGTGGAGATCGCCCTGCTGTCGCGCTTCACCAGCGGCAAGGGCCAGGAAGCGTCACTGGAGCGCATCCGCAAGGGGCAGGCGGATATCGTGATCGGCACCCACAAGCTGCTCTCCAAGTCGCTGGAATTGCCCAACATGGGACTGCTGGTCATCGATGAGGAGCACCGCTTCGGGGTCTCCCAGAAGGAGCGACTCAAGAGCCTGCGTGCCGAAGTGGACATCCTGACCCTGACTGCCACGCCGATTCCGCGCACGCTCAACATGGCGATGAGCGGCATTCGCGACCTGTCCATCATCGCCACGCCACCGGCGCGCCGCCTGTCGGTGAAGACCTTCGTCCAGCAGCGCAACGACGGCGTGATCAAGGAAGCCATCCTGCGTGAGCTGCTGCGCGGCGGACAGGTCTACGTGCTTCACAATGAGGTCAAGACCATCGAGGAAAGCGCGGCACGCATCGCGGAACTGGTGCCGGAGGCCATCGTCGGTGTCGCCCACGGGCAGCTGCCGGAGCGTAGCCTGGAGCGGCGCATGTCGGACTTCTACCACAAGCGCTTCAACGTGCTGGTCTGCTCGACCATCATCGAGACCGGCATCGACGTCCCGAGCGCCAACACCATCATCATCGAACGCGCCGACAAGTTCGGCCTCGCGCAGCTGCACCAGCTGCGTGGGCGCGTCGGGCGCTCGCATCACCAGGCCTATGCCTACCTGCTGACCCCGCACCCCAAGACCATGACCCGCGATGCGGTCAAGCGTCTGGAGGCAATCAGCGAATCGCATGACCTGGGGGCCGGCTTCACCCTGGCCTCCCATGACATGGAGATCCGTGGCGCGGGCGAGCTGTTGGGTGATGAGCAGTCCGGCCAGATGGAAACCATCGGCTACTCGCTGTACATGGAGATGCTGGATCGCGCCGTGAAGGCCATCAAGGCCGGCAAGACGCCCAACATCGAATCGCCGCTGGATGAGGGCGTGGAAGTCGGACTCAATCTGCCGGCGCTGATTCCGGGTGACTACCTCCACGATGTCCAGCAGCGCCTGATGATGTACAAGCGCATCAGCAACGCCGAGAACGCCAGCGATCTCCGGGAATTGCAGGTCGAGATGATCGACCGCTTCGGCCTGTTGCCGGAGCCGGTCAAGACGCTGTTCCGCCAGACCCGGCTGCGCCAGCGCGCCCAGGCACTGGGCATCGTCAAGCTGGAAGCCGGTGCCGCACGCGGCCGCATCATCTTCGGCGCCCAGACGCCTGTCGATCCCTTGACGCTGGTGACACTCATCCAGCGCCAGCCCGATGTCTACAGGCTGGAAGGTGCCGACACGCTGCGCTTCACCACCGAGATGGAAGACGCCGAGGCGCGCTTCAGCTTCTGCGAATCCTTGCTCGAGCTGCTCAACGCCAAGACCCAGGCGGCCTGACGCCCCCACTCACCTCTGTGCACGTGAAAATGCGCGGAACATGAAAACGGCCTGCATCGCTGATGCAGGCCGTTTTTCTGGCAGTCAGACCGCCTCACCTCCCAGGGACAAGCGCCTCACGCATGGCGTGCCAGCAGCGCCGCCAGCAAGCGCTGCACCTGCGGCATGCCTGCCTCGATCACCGACTCCGTTCCGGCCCTCGTCGGCTCCTCCTCCCCGACCCCGGCCGCGTGACTGATCACCAGGCACAGGCTGGCGTACTCCATCTCGAGTTCACGGGCCAGCACGGCCTCGGGCATCCCCGTCATGCCCACCAACGTATTGCCATCGCGCGCCATCAGACGAATCTCGGCCGCGGTTTCCAGTCTCGGCCCCTGCACCACGCCCAGCACTCCGCCTGCCTGGATCGCCAGTCCCGCGTCAGAGGCCGCCGAATGCAGCTCCTCGCGCCAGACACGGTGATACGGCCAGGCGAATGCCACATGCTGGAACGGCTTGAAACGGCCATCGAAGAACGAGCCCTCGCGCCCCGTCGTGTAATCGATCAACTGATCCGGGACCACCAGCGTGCCCGGCGCCAGCGTCGGGTCGATACCTGACACGCAGTTGACGCCAACGACGTGAGTCGCCCCGGCCTGCTTGAGCGCCCACAGGTTGGCGCGATAATTGATTCGGTGCGGCGGCATCTTGTGGGGTTGACCGTGCCGCGCCAGAAACAGGATCGACCTGCCGCCGAGCCGCCCCTGCACCACCCCGCAGGACGCCGCCCCCAAGGGAGTTTCCTGACCACCCCGCTTGAGCACCTCCAGCCCCGGCCAATGGCCGAACCCGGTCCCCCCGATGACTGCCAGCATCCCCTGTCTCCTCGCCACCCATGTGCAGGAATCTCTCAAGGGCCGAACGCTTCGCCCCTGAGCGAACGCTACTCCGAGCCAACCGACAACGACAAGCACAATCGTCACGCTCTGCACCAAGAGACGAGAAAAGGCCCCGAAACGACACCACCCGCCGCGGTGGCCCGGGCGGGTGGTGATCACATGCAGGCGTGGCTGCGATGGTGAGACAGGACGGCAGCGCGACGAAACCGCCTCGTCTTCAGGAACGTTACAGCCCCTTGGGCGCGTAGATGCCCGGCGCGTTGCGCCAGTAGCCCTTGTAATCCATGCCGAAACCGAACAGGAAGCGGTCCTCGACATCCAGACCACAGAAGTCGGCCTTGAAACCCGGATAGGCCTTGCGATCGTGCTTCTTGTCCACCAGCACACAGCTGGACACGCTGCGCGCACCCGCTTCACGGCAGTACTCGATGATGGCCGCCAGGGTGCCACCCTCATCGAGGATGTCATCGACGATGACCACGTCACGACCGGCCATCGGCAGTTCCGGATTGACGCGCCAGAACAGCTCGCCACCGCGCATGGCACCGCGGTAACGCGTCGCGTGCAGATAATCGACTTCCAGCGGGAACTTGAGTCGGGTCAACAGCTGACCTGCGGTAATCAGGCCGCCATTCATCACGCAGTAGAAGATCGGCATGCGATCACCAAGGCTGCGGGTCAACTCCCCGGCCATGCGATCAAGTGCGACCTCCAGCTCTGCCTGGGGAATCAGGCAGTCGGCGTTGTCCATCACGTCTCGCATTTCGGCATGCAGGGCGCTCAGGGAGTCAGGCGTCGGAGTCAGCATCGGGAGTTTCCTGGGTATCACTGGCCTCATCTCCACGTCGGGCGGACGTGGCAGAGGATGTAGCAGCGGAGGATGAAGCAGAACGGCGGGACCCGCTCTGCGCAGCGTGTGACGGCGAGGCTTCAGCGGCCTTGCCGTCCTGTTCGTCTTGCGGTCGGCGCGAGGACGACTCGCGATCAGCATTCGTGTCGCCTTGAGGAGCAGCGCCCTCGAGGGACAGCACGTCAGCGAAGTGCAGGCGCTGCCCCGGCAGGGCCACGCGTGCATCGTGCTCACGGATGATGTCATGGATGCGCAGCAGCACATCCTGCTTGATGGCGTGATACTTCACCCAGTCGGTGGTGCGCGTGAAGACGTACACGAAGAAGTCCAGCGAGTGTTCACCGTAGCTGTTGAAGTTCACGATCTGGGTCCGCGTCTGGTCGATCTCGTCATGCCCTTCCACCATCTCGCGGACCGCGGTGATGATGTCACCGACCCGGGTGGCATCTTCGTAACGCAAGCCGATGGTCTCGAAGATGCGCCGGTTGTACATCCGTGACGGATTCTCCACCGCGATGCTGGTGAAGATGGCGTTGGGGATGTAGAGCGGACGCATGTCGAAGGTGCGGATGCGCGTCAGCCGCCAGCCGATGTCCTCGACGGTGCCCTCGATCTCGCGGTCCGGCGAGCGAATCCAGTCACCGACCTTGAATGGGCGGTCGAGATGGATCATCAGGGCACCGAAGAAGTTGGCCAGCAGATCACGCGCGGCGAAGCCCACCGCGATACCGCCGACCCCACCGAAGGCCATCACGCCGGACAGTGACACACCGAGATTCTGCAGGATGGCCAGACCCACCAGCACGATCACGACGGCACGCAGCAACTTGCTGATCGCCGAGGCCGTGGTGGCATCCATCGCGTTGACGTTGGTGCCGGGCGGTGGCGTGGTACGCAGCGACTCGAAGCGCTTGATCATGCGAATCAACGCCCAGGCCAGCGCCAGCAGGGTGATGATCTGGCGCACCGTGCCCAGATAGGCCTCCAGGCTGCCGGGCGCGAACTGATGGGCAAGAATGTCCAGCGCGACCAGCGACCCCATGCTGTAGAGCCACAGAGACAGCGGATGGCGCAGCCCGTGCAGCAGCGCGTCATCCCACAGGTTGCGACTCTTCTCGGCATGCACGGCCAGGCGACTGAGCAGAATGCGCTCGCTCAGATGCAGCACGATCACGGCCACCAGCACCAGGGCGAGGTTGATCCCCCAGAGTGGCAGACCGAAGGTCTGCTCCACCCAGTTGCGCAGCGGCTCGACCCAGTGATTGATCATCTCTTCGGCAGGCGCCGCCAGCTTGTCGGCAGCCGCCTCGGTGGCGGATTTCTCAGCCATGTGGAGTCCTTGGGTGACGTCTGGAGGAAAAGCCCCTCAAGGCTGGCTCATTCAGCCAAGCCCGATGGCATGGCCACCTGCTCGAGCGGCTGACTGGCCGCCAGCGCCTCGAGACGTGCATGGGTACGCCGCCAGCGAGACAGCCCCGCAAGGCCCTCGAGCGTGGGGCGGGCGCGCCCGTAGCGCAGACGCGCCTGACGCTTGCCGGCATTGCGCTGCTCATCCCCATCAAGGCTGTCGAGCACGGCACGTGCGGCGGCGGGATCATTGCACACCAGCGCCATGTCGCAGCCGGCATCCAGTGCCAGACGAGCGCGCACTTCCGGCTCGCCCTCGGCCACGGCAGCCGCCATGCCCAGGTCATCGGAGAAGATGGCGCCCTTGAAACCGAACTCCTCACGCAGCAGCCCCAGCCAGCTTGGCGAGAAGCCGGCGGGGCGCGCATCGAAGTCGGGATAGATGACATGAGCCGGCATCACGCCACCCAGGCGATCCGCCAGCGCCGCGAAGGGCTTGAGATCATGCTCGCGCAGCTCGCGGAAGGGGCGGGGGTCGATCACGCGCTCGCGGTGGGTATCCGCCGCGATGCCACCATGACCGGGATAATGCTTGCCGACCGCTGCCATGCCAGCTTCGCGCAGGCCCTCGATGAAGGCGGTACTGACGGCAATCACGTCCTCGGGAGTCGTCCCGAAACTGCGGTCGCCGATGATGGTGGAACCCGCGACATCGATATCCAATACCGGCGCGAAGGTGATGTCGCAGCCAATGGCGGCCATCTCCATGCCCAGCAACCAGCCGGCGTCACGGGCAAACCCGAGCCCTGACGACTGGGCATCATCACCGCAGCCGTCACAGTCACGTCCCAGGCAGCAATGTGCCAGGGCGCGCATCGGCGGCAGGCGGGTCACGCCTTCGCGCAGCCGTTGCACCCGTCCGCCTTCCTGATCGATGGCGATCAACAGATGTGGATTGACGCGGCGGATCTCACCGCACAGCGCCAGCACCTGCTCGGGAGAAGCACAGTTGCGCGCAAACAGGATGACGCCGCCGACGGCGGGGCGTGCCAGTAGTTCACGTTCGTCAGACGTGAGGGTATGCCCCTCGACGTCGAGCATTACGGAGCCCAATGGCTGTGTCATGACATCCTTCCTGTCCATGGCCTGCTGGCCGTGTCATGCGCTGCAAGGCATGGCACGCACGGCAGGGTTTCATGTCGTTACGGGGCTCGGCAGCCTGGAAGACAAGCCTCAGGACAGGCGGCCGGCGCGAGGAAAGGCGCAATTCTAGCCGACTGAGCGCGACTCGAACAGTCGCGAGAACCAGCCGCCAGGCAACGCAGCGTCAGGCATGCAACAACACTGGCGTTCCGGCGGGCGCATGCCGGTAAAGGCACAGCAGATCCTCATCGCGCAGACGAATGCACCCATGGGAGGCCGGGGTGCCCATCGGCTCGCTGGTCGGCGTGCCATGGAAGTAGATGTAGCGCCGCAGGCTGTCGACGCGCTGTCCCGCCGCGTTGCGGCCACGGTTGATGCCGGGCTCACGACCGCTGAGCCACAGGATACGCGTCAGGATCCAGTCGCGTTCGGGGTGCTCGGCGGCCAGTCGAGGCGTGAACACCTCTCCCGTGAAGCGCCGCCCACGATAGACGGCACCACGCGGATTGCCCTCCCCGATCGCGGCGCGAACCACATGCCAGCCGGTCGGCGTGCAACCGCTGCCATCGAGCTCGCCGATACCGTTGAGGCCGCTGGAGATCGCACAGGCATGCACCAGCGTGTCAGGGTCAGCCGCGGGGGGCGGCGCATCACGACTGCCACTGGGCGCGTCATTGCGTATCTCAAGACGCTGGCGGGTGAGATCCACCGCCACCCAGCAAGCCATCAGCTGGCCGCCTGGGTGACCGCTTCACCATCTCCGAGCGAGGCCGGCAGCGGAGCCGCCATCGCCGCGACCACCACCGGACGCATGTGCTGGATCAGCTCGCGCACACTGGTGTGATGGCCGTATTCGGCCTCTTCGATATCGCGCAGTGCGTCCAGTCCCGAGAAGGTGAAGATCACGCTGCCGAGCATGAAGTGCAGACGCCAGAAGCGCTCGTTGTCTGGCAGGTCCGGCGTCGCAAGCTTCAGGAGCTCGGCGAAGCGGCTGAAGACCGTGCCGTAATGCTCGCGGATGTAGCGACGCATGTGGCCCTGCCCCTGGGTATAGGCAAGCCCGAGCAGGCGCATGAAGGTACGCAGGCTGTTGCGCTCGGCCGGCACCTCCAGCACCGTGCGCGCCATCACTTCCAGCAGCGTTTCCAGCGGCACCTGACGACCGGCATGCTGCTGCTCGACACTGTCGAGTGCCGCATGGAAACGCTCGCTGAAGGGGTCGAGATAGCGGGCGAACACTGCCTGGATCAATGACTTCTTTGAGCCGAAGTGATAATTGACCGCCGCCAGGTTGACCTTGGCCTTGCTGGTGATATTGCGCAGCGAGGTTTCGGCGAAGCCTCGCTCGGCAAACAGGACCTCGGCGGTATCGAGGATACGGGTAACGGTATCGGTCTGGGCCATGGGCGGATGCCTTGTCAGGTGATCAGTCACGAGGGGGCACGGGAGTCCTTGTCCCCCCGGACAACGGCAAGGCCGTGGCCCGGGGGGCGACTCTTCTCACGCAGGTCAATCAAACGACATGTCGGTCTTCACGCACCGCGTGTCAGGCAGCGACTCCGAGGCGGAGGCTGCCACGAGCCGTGTCCCGAGCACAGGACAGAAGCACAGGACACACAGGGCCTGTGTACCGGTAGCCGGATGCGCCCGACGAACATTCGTTTGAAACAAGATAATTCTAGCTGTCCATGCCATGACTGGCAATTGCTGGTTGTTTCAAACACTCGACAGCCAAGACCGGCAGGACGCGCATTCACACGGGACATTCAGGGACGGGATGGTCATGGGGCGTCCCGGACACCCGCTGTCTCGCGTCAGCATGTCGATGTCGACGAAGATGCCGGCAACGTTGCTGCCAAAGCACCCACGATGCCTTGCATGACCGCCATGACTGGATACAATGACAGTTGTATGGATGCACACCCCGTGCCGTCAGCTCAGATGCCGCCCAGGCCAAAGGCAATGCCCATGACTCAGCCGCTTACTCCGCGCCAGCAGGATGTCTTCGACTTCATCATCAAGACCATCAAGTCCTCAGGCTATCCGCCAACGCGTGCCGAAATCGCCCAGGCACTGGGCTTTCGCTCACCGAATGCCGCGGAAGAGCATCTGCGTGCCCTGAAGCGCAAGGGAGCCATCGAGATGGTGCCGGGCACCTCGCGGGGCATCCGCGTGCCGTCTCTGGCCGAGGCGGAAGAGGATAGCGAGCAGGGCCTGCCGGTCATCGGGGAAGTGGCCGCTGGCAGCCCTATCCTGGCCAGCCAGCATATCGATCGCCATTGCCCGCTGCCCAGTGACTACTTCTCGCCTGCCGCCGACTATCTGCTGCGCGTGCGCGGGGTCTCGATGAAGGATGTCGGCATTCTGGAAGGTGACCTGCTGGCCGTGCACCGCACGAGCAGCGTGCGTGACGGACAGATCGTGGTGGCGCGTCTGGGGGATGAAGTGACGGTGAAGCGCTTCCGTCGCGATGGCCATTACGTATGGCTGGAAGCCGAGAACGAGGACTTCGCGCCCATCAAGGTGGATCTGCGCACGGACAGCCTGGAAATCGAGGGCCTCGGCGTGGGCGTGATCCGCGATGGCGGCCTGCACTGATCTCAAGGCTCGCAGGCAGTCTGTCCTCACAGCGCTGACGCGCAGATGACGATTGTCGTCATCTGGGCATCCACGAAAAAACCCGCCGATTGGCGGGTTTTTTCGTGGCTGGCAGACATGCGGGAAGTGCTCAGTGCACCATGCCTTCCGACTGCTCGTCTTCATCATCCTCGCCATCCCACAGGCGGGTGCGGGTGATGGCGTGGTCGATCATCTCACGCGCGACCTCGAAGCGATTGTCACGCAGCAGATCGGCAGCTTCATCGGAGATGCGGATACTGAGAAGTGGCTCACCTTCACTCTCGGCGGCACGCAGGATCACTTCCCCATCTTCCATTTGCACGATTTCAAGTACGGCGGGATCGGACACGTCATTCCTCCTGCACGGCATCCTGAGGATACCGGCGTCGTTGTGATCGTCAGCTTGACGGCGGGCAGGCCCTGCGACTTGCAGTCACTGGCGACAATGCAGAAAAAAGTACGACCACAGCCAGAGCCATGGTCGTACCGGAGAATGCAGGGCTTGCCACAATGCCACCAGTCTAGCACCCGTCATGCCAGGGCGTCACCTGAATGACAGGTGCGTGACATGCCAGCGCTTTCGGGTCAGGCAAGGCGCGACGCTACCACTCCACATTCGACTCGCGAAGGTGTGACAGCAACGCCTTCATGGCGCTGACTGCCGTGGCGAGACGCTCTGCCAGAGGCGCATTGGCCGCCGCGGCGATGATGAGACCATCGCCACGCGCCTGGCCTTCCTCACGCCGGGCAGCACCGCCCTCTTCATGCAGACGCGTGATATCGGCCACCAGCTGGCTCAACCAACTGTCCGGCTGCGCCTGCAGGCTTCGCAACTGCTCGATTTCCGCCACGGGAGTCGGCGGTGTGGCCAGCCGCTCGCGCCAGCTGCCCTCAGGCCAGCGTGCCGACGCGGCGCACTCCTCGATCAACGAGGCCAATGCCAGCTCCATCAACGCCAGCGCCCCTTCCTCACCGGCCATGCGCCGTGCGACGGCATGCTCATCACGCGTCGCGACGGCCGCCTGCTCCAGCAGCAACTCGGCCTGATACAGCAGTTGATTGGTGCGGCCACGCTGGCTCATCAGCTCTTGGCTCCCTTGCGCTTGTCCTCGACGACCCAACGGCCGTTGTCGAAGGTCGCCTTCCACCCCGTCGCCTTGCCATCCTCGTCCGTCATCACGAACTGCTCCTTGGCCTTGCGCGAGAAACGAATCTGCGTCGGGCGGCCATCGGGGTCTTTCTCCGGCGCCTTGAGGATGAAGTGATACTTCTCCGGCAGCTCGTCGGCATGCGCCTTGAGCTCGCTGACCAGCGGCGGACGCGTCTCGCGATTCTTGGGGAACTGACTGGCGGCAAGGAACAGGCCACTGGCGCCATCACGCAGCACGTAGTGATCCTCGACCTTCACGCAGGCAAGTTCCGGCATGGGGATCGGGTCCATCTTCGGCGGCGCGACCTCCCCGGACTTGAGCAGCTTGCGGGTGTTCTTGCAATCCTCGTTGGTGCAGCCGAAGTACTTGCCGAAACGCCCGGTCTTGAGCTGCATGTCGGCACCGCACTTGTCGCACTCGATCACCGGTCCATCGTAGCCCTTGATGCGGAACTGACCCTGCTCGACTTCATGTCCCACGCAGTCCGGGCTGTTGCCGCAGACGTGCAGCTTGCGCTGCTCGTCGATCAGATAGCTGTCCATGGCCGTGGCGCAGATCGGGCAACGGCGCTTGGCACGCAGTGCATCGGTCTCGGCATTCTCATCTGCGTCAGCGGCGACCGCCTCATCCCCCGGCAACAGGTCGATGGTGGTCTTGCAGCGCTCCTTGGGCGGAAGGTTGTAACCGGAGCACCCCAGGAAGACGCCGGTGGAGGCGGTACGGATCTGCATCTCGCGACCACAGGTCGGGCAGGCGATATCGGTCGGCACCGGCTGATTCGGGCGCATGCCCTCTTCTGACTGGGCGTGATCCAGCTCGGCCTTGAACTCGGCGTAGAAGGCATCCAGCAGCTCGCGCCAGTTGCGCTGACCATTGGCCACCTCATCGAGGTAGTCTTCCATGCGCGCAGTGAAGCCGAAGTCCATCAGGTCCTTGAAGGATTCACTGAGACGATCAGTGACGATGTCACCCAGCTTCTCGGCGTAGAAACGCCGATTTTCCAGCGCCACGTAACCACGATCCTGAATGGTCGAGATGATCGCCGCATAGGTCGAAGGACGGCCGATGCCGCGCTTCTCCAGCTCCTTGACCAGACTGGCTTCGGTGTAACGCGCCGTCGGCTTGGTGAAGTGCTGCTGCGGGTCCAGCTCGACCAGCTCCAGCACCTCGCCGATGGCCAGGTCCGGCAGTGACTGGTCCTCTTCCTTCTTGCCCGCCGGCTTCATCACGCGGGTATAACCGTCAAACTTGAGCACCCGGCCCTTGGCGCGCAGCTCGTAGCCATCGACCTCGATGGTCAGGGTCGAGGACAGATACTCCGCCGGCACCATCTGGCAGGCGACGAACTGACGCCAGATCAGCTCATACAGACGCTCCGCGTCACGCTCCATGCCGGTGAGGTCCGTCGCGCGACGCGCCACCTCGGAGGGACGGATCGCTTCGTGAGCTTCCTGGGCGCCTTCCTTGCTGGAGTAGACGTTGGCGGCCTGCGGCAGATAGTTGTCGCCGAATTCCTCAGCGATGAAGTCCCGCGCGGTGGCCACCGCGTCCGCCGACAGATTGGTCGAGTCGGTACGCATGTAAGTGATGTAACCGGCCTCATAGAGGCGCTGCGCCATCATCATGGTCTTCTTGACCGAGAAACCGAGACGACTGCTGGCCGCCTGCTGCAGGGTCGAGGTGATGAAGGGGGCATTCGGCTTGGAGCGGGTCGGCTTGTCTTCGCGATTGGAAATCGCGAGCCGAGCGGTACGCAGCGCCGCGATGCGATCCAGCGTTTCCTTCTCGCTGGTCGGACGGAAGGCCTTGCCATCCTGACGCGCCAGCTCGAAACGGATCGCCTCGCCGCTGGTCGCGGCAAGCTCTGCGTGCACATCCCAGAATTCTTCCGGAATGAAGGCACGGATCTCACGCTCGCGCTCGACGATCAAGCGCACGGCAACCGACTGCACTCGCCCGGCCGACAGCCCACGAGCCACCTTGGCCCACAGCAGCGGCGAGACCATGAAACCGACGACACGATCCAGATAGCGACGCGCCTGCTGAGCATGCACGCGGTCCATCTTCAGATCGCCCGGCTCATCGAAGGCCGCCGTGATCGCCTTCTTGGTGATCTCGTTGAACACCACGCGCTTGTAGCGGGTATCGTCACCACCGATGGTCTCGCGCAGGTGCCAGGCAATCGCCTCCCCTTCGCGGTCCAGATCCGTCGCGAGATAGATGGTGTCGGCCTTCTCGGCCAGGCGCGTCAGCTCGGAGACGACCTTTTCCTTGCCGGGCAGGATCTCGTAATGCGCCTCCCAGCCGTTCTCCGGGTCTACCCCCATGCGACGGATGAGCTGCGTCTTGGCCTTCTTTTCCTTGTGAGCCGCCTTGGCTTCCGGCGACATCTTGCGCGTCTCGGCTGCCTGACGGGCACGCTCCTTGGGATCGGTGGCCTGCTTGCCGCTACCGCTGGTCGGCAGATCGCGGATATGCCCGACACTCGACTTCACCACGAAGTCGTTGCCGAGATACTTGTTGATGGTCTTGGCCTTGGCAGGCGACTCGACGATCACCAGTGACTTGCCCATGGTTGCTCGCATCTCCTGGCCGGCGCTGACTGCACCGGCGAATGACTCGTAGCGCTGGGTTTTATCCCAGCCTAAAAATGCGCCTACCCTACCCCAGCATTTCAGCGCTGACCAGCAATGTTGCCAGCACCACGACATGTGGGTGGTGGCAGCGGACATCACACACCACCCCGAATCTCGAGAATCGACGCCCGAGGCATGACGCGGTCATCGACCGGCACCCGGACCTGCCAGACCCGCCAGGTGCATGTGTCGCCATGACGACAGGCAAACCATGACTATATATAAGTGGCCTTTTCACGATTCGTCACATCAGTGTGGCATTACTGACACAGGCAGTGGCAGGCCTGCGGGTCAACGTAGATGCCATCCTCACAGCCAGGGCCTCTCGGATCACGCCATGTCTGACTGGCCACCAGCCTGACGCCAGCGCTTGTGAAGACGCAAGTCATGTCGCTACCATCGCCGCCATGGCAGCCAAATCACTCACGCGCTACCACACCAATCAACCACGACACTCGACAGGCTCCCTTTACGTCGTCAATGTAGTAAAATGACAACACAAACCGCCTGACCCCTCACGCAAGTGTTCAAGGAGTATGTTCTCATGCCGCACGCGTTCAACGGCCCGATCCGCCGCACCAAGATTGTCGCCACACTCGGTCCGGCCAGTGACAAGCCGGGCGTCCTCGACGCGATGATCCGTGCCGGAGTGGATGTGGTTCGCCTCAACTTCTCTCACGGCAGCCCCGAAGACCACCGCATGCGTGCCGAGGCCGTCCGTGCCGCCGCCGCCGCCCAGGGCCGCAGCGTCGCCGTGCTGGGTGATCTGCAGGGTCCGAAGATCCGCATCGCCCGCTTCAAGGACACCGCTGTCCAGCTTCAGGAAGGCCAACCGTTCATCCTGGACATCGGCCTGGGCCGCGATGAAGGTACCGTCGAGCGTGTCGGCTGCGACTATCAGCAACTGGCCGATGACGTGGTCGCCGGCGACGTTCTGCTGCTTGATGACGGTCGCGTGGTGCTCGAGGTCAACGAACTCAAGGGCAACGAGATCCACACCACCGTCAAGGTGGGTGGCAAGCTGTCCAACAACAAGGGCATCAACAAGCAAGGCGGTGGCCTGTCCGCCGAGGCGCTGACCGAGAAGGACAAGGCAGACCTCAAGACCGCCATCGACATCGGCGTGGACTATCTGGCCGTCTCCTTCCCGCGCAGTGGCGCCGACATGCAGCTGGCACGTGAGCTGCTGGGCGAGGAAGGTCGTGACATCGGCCTGATCGCCAAGGTCGAGCGCGCCGAAGCCGTGGCCGACGACGCCGTGCTCGACGGCATCATCCTCGCCAGTGAAGGCGTGATGGTGGCGCGTGGCGATCTGGGCGTGGAGATCGGCGACGCACAGCTGATCGGCGTGCAGAAGCGCATGATCCGCCGTGCCCGCAGCCTCAACCGCGTGGTCATCACCGCGACCCAGATGATGGAGTCGATGATCAGCGCCCCGCTGCCGACCCGCGCCGAAGTCTTCGACGTCGCCAATGCCGTGCTCGACGGCACCGACGCCGTGATGCTGTCGGCCGAGACCGCGGCAGGCGATTTCCCGGTCGAGACCATCGAGACCATGGATCGTGTCTGCCTGGGTGCCGAGCGCGAGCGTGCCGCCCAGGAATCCCAGCACCGCATCCACGAAGGCTTCAGCAAGACAGACGAGACCATCGCACTGTCTGCCATGTACGCGGCCAACCACCTGACCGGTGTCGTGGCCATCGTCTGCATGACCGAATCCGGCTATACCCCGCTGATCGCCTCGCGCATCCGCTCGGGTCTGCCGATCGTCGGTCTCGCCCAGGACCAGAAGACCCAGCGCCGCATGGCCCTCTATCGTGGCGTGGTGTCCCTGCCCTTCGATTCCAGCGAGCTGCCGGCGCAGGAGATCAACCGTCGCGCCATCGCCGAGCTGGAAGCGCGCGGCATCGCCAACCGTGGTGATCTGGTGATTCTGACTCGCGGCGATCAGATGAATGCCCACGGTGGCACCAACACCATGAAGATCGTCACTGTCGGTGGCACCATCGACTGAGCGACCGGCATCGACGGATCGACACCGGCAGCGTTATCACTGACGGGGCTGACACCCCGCCTTCAGGAGATCAAGCGGCATGAGCGAGCAACGACCCAAGCGCCAGGCACGACGCACCCTGGCAGAACGCAAGCGGATTGCGCTGGTGGCTCACGATGGCAAGAAGGATGAGATGCTGGCCTGGGCCATGCGCTGGCGCGATGAGCTGTCACGCCACCAGCTGCTGGGCACCGGCACCACGGCCCGACGCATCAGCAAGGAGCTCGGACTTGAGGTCGAAGGCCTGATGAGCGGACCGCTGGGCGGTGATCAGCAGATCGGTGCGCGCATCGCCGAAGGCAATCTCGACCTGCTCATCTTCCTGTGGGACCCGTTCGCTCCGATGCCGCACGACCCTGACGTCAAGGCGCTGCTGCGCCTGGCGACACTGTGGAATGTGCCGGTGGCCAACAATGTCGCGAGTGCCGACTTCATGTTCCACTCATCACTGATGTCGGAGTCGGTCGAGATCGCGGTCCCCGATGCCAATGACTGGGTCAGCACCCGCGCCTGACACTGGCACATTGCCGATACACGCAAACGCCCGCCCCTCATTTGAGTGGGCGGGCGTTTACGTATGGACCCATGTCAGCGTGATCCACACCGTTATTGGCTTCATGCAGGACAGCGAATATCCGCGAAAATGTCGTAATCAAACTACATTTCGGACCTTTACCTGACTGGCTAGCTGGCTGGCTAGCTGGCTAGCTAACGGCAACATGCCCCTTCCTCCAGGCGTCTGATGCCTCACGCCTCACGCCTGAATCCTGAGCTGGCTGGCGATGATCGCCCCGCGTGAGGCCATGCAATAGAGCCCGATGTGATGGGCGTCTCGCTGCGGGTGGATGGCGGGCGCAGGCAATCCAAGGGCAGCCACGCTTTCCGCACTCAGATCATAGGTGGCGCAGGCAGGCTCCAGCACCACGATGTCGCTCACCTCGCCCAGCAGACCATGATTGCGTGCAGAGAGAAGCGTCAGCACCAGGTCCATCACGCAGATGTCCGTGCAGATTCCCGCCACTACCAGCGTCTTCAGTCGCTGCCGGCCAACCCAATCCTGCAGCGCATTGACACCGCTTGCCGGGTCGATCGCGCCAATATATCCATTGATGCAATCCTTGCGCACCAGAGTGGCATGCGGATCGCTCTCCAGCCACGCAAGCTCGGCCACCAGCTCATCCTCGCCACTGCCCTGCTCACAGTGAGCGGGATAGGGCGGCTCCGGGACGCCGGGTGAGTGGGAGTCAATGAAAGCCAGCAGTGGGCGGCCGTGCGCCGAGAAACAGCGCGCCACGTCGTTACTGAGCGCCACCATGCGGGTTACCTGGGCATTGTCGGCCTGCGGGGCCAGAGCGCCTCCTTGCACCTGACAGAAGCCGTTGATCTCATCGACCAGAATCAGTCCGGCACTCGGCAGCGAACATTCGTAAGGGGCAGGCCGTACCGGCAGGCGCGCATCCAGCGCAAGGGGGGAGTCGAGCGGCGCGGGGGATGCAGGAAACGACAACGGCGAGCTGTCGGGGCTGCTGGCCGAGGTAGCATCGGCCTTTGACGCTCTCGTGTCATTCTCTGAGGAAGCAATGGAGTGAGGCATCGTGTCGTACCCGAGGCAAGGAAAGCCTTCAGAGTATCAGCAGGTCACCGGACATGGCAGCGACGCACGGGCGATGGCTGCCATGTCGAAGGATACTCAGCTCGGATCAGACTCGCCTGCCACACAATCTGGCGAAGCTGAGGGCGCGTCGTCCAGATATCCCTGGCCACGCACGCTGCTGGTATCGCGCTTCAACACCGCAAACTGGGCGACACGCCCGGGGTCGTCCTCGATCCGCTCGGCAAGGCACACCAGACCCGGCCTGCGTGCGAGAGACGGTGGCGCGATCGCCAGGGTATCGTGGCGCCCCTCGGCCATATCCAGCGCATCCGCCATGTGCAGGCATTCGATGCGTGCGACACAGGGGAGATTGTGCTCAAGCCACTCGCTGCACTCCTCGAACAGAGCCTCGCGCGCCACGATGCGCTGGACCTTCGAGGGACAGAGGTCCGGTGGCCCCAGCAGGCTGAGGCTGATGGCACGGAAAAGCCGACGCTCCACCCGAATGCCCGGCCAGCAGGCCAACGCCTCGTGGGTGGCCGTCACCGGTCGCTGATGCCCTCTTGACCAGGGGACGACGGCAGCCTCCACCTCTCCTCTCACCAGGGCGTTGACCACCTCTTCGATGCCCGCATAGGCACTCAAGATGGCATTCGAGGCATACATCTTGGCGGCGCATTCGCGTGAGTACCCCCCGAGCCGTCCCGGGTAGCCGACCCGCAGCACATGAGCCGATGCGCGCGTTGTCGATGCATTTTCCTGAGCTTCGCTTACCGTCACCTTCATCCCTGCCCCTCATGACAACGACTGATGAACATCCGACTTGCCATCAGCATAGCCGTAAATGGCGCACTCAGGCGAAACCACCATTGGCGCCAATGACCTGCCCGGTGACCCAGGCGGATTCCTCACCGGCCAACCAGGCCACGACGGCCGCGATATCCGTGGCATCCGCGATACGTCCCAGCGCTGCCATGCCCTTGAGACGCTCGATGGTCTCCTCGCTCTTGCCATGCCGGAACAGCCCGGTATCCGTCGGGCCCGGCGCCACGGCATTGACGGTAATCCCGCGTGCGCCGACCTCCTTGGCCAGCACGCGAGTGAGCTGGTCCACCGCGGCCTTGGACGCCGCATAGGGACCATAGGTGGCGAACATCTGGCGCGTCACGGAGGTGGAGATATTGATCACGCGGCCCCCATCACGCAGCTTGCGCGAGGCTTCGCGCATCATGTTGAAGCTGCCGGTGAGGTTGGCCTGCATCAGACTGGAAAAGTCCTCATCCGTGAACTCAGCCAGCGGCTTGTAGAGGCTCATCCCGGCATTGTTGACCAGAATATCCACTCCGCCATAGTGCTCAGTGGCCACCGTGAACAGCTGACTGGCCATCTTGCTGTCGCCGACATCACCCTGGACGGCAAGCGCCTGCCCGCCAGCTGCCACTATCTCGGCCACCACCTGATTCGCCCCATCGACATCACTGCGGTAATTGACCACCACCCGGGCGCCGTCCGCCGCCAGACGCTGAGCGATGCCTGCGCCGATGCCGCGCGAGGCTCCAGTCACCACCGCCACCTTGCCGCTCAACTGCTGTGCATTCTCCGACATGGCTGTTTCCCCTTTCGTCATGGGCCATCGATTTCAAGGTCCCTCAATCTCGAACCTTGAGCGTCTCAGTCAGACCTCATCATTGCAGCAACCGGATGCCACTGACACCCCTGCAACGCGGGGTGTCGTATCAACGAAAGAACCGCCACCCCGGGCATGCCGGTGGTGGCGGTTCTTTTACAGCGGTGGCCTGCCTCAGGCTTGGCCGTTGGCCTGACGCTCGAAGGTATCGGCGCGCAGGATCTCGATCCAGTAGCCGTCGGGATCCTTGATGAAGGCCAGACCCTTCATCTTGCCATCATCGGGGCGCTTGACGAACTCGACACCCAGCGATTCGAAACGCTCGCTGGCGGCGTAGACGTCTGGCACGCTGACCCCGATGTGGCCGAAGCCCTGAGGCTGGGCGTTGCCATCATGATAGGCGAAGTCCGGGTCGTCCTCGGTCCCCCAGTTGTGCGTCAGCTCCAGCATCGCCTCACGCCCGAAGGTGTAAGTGGTGCGCTTGAGATCATCACTCGGCACGTCGCTGGCCTGGTCGTCGTCCAGATAGGCGAGGAAATAGAGGCTGAACTGCATTTCCGGGAAGTCGAGCTTGCGCACCAGGCGCATGCCGAGCACACGGGTATAGAAGTCCAGACTACGTGTCGGATCCTTGATGCGCAGCATGGTCTGGTTGAAGACATAGCCTCGGGTAGCCGGATCAATCTGCTCACTCAGGCCGGGAACCTGCTCGAAATGTGTTGCCATGATGGTCCTTCCACAGGAAAGGACGGCAGGACATCCACGATGCCCGGCCGTCCCTGGTGATCGTATAGCTGTCAGATGGAGTCGGCGAGCGGGTTTTGCAACCTCGCCGGCCGCGGCATCACTCGATTTCGATCAGCACTTCCCCCGGCGTGACGCGATCGCCGCGAGCCACGTGGATGGCCTTGACGGTACCGTCGACGCGCGCCGTGATCTCGGTCTCCATCTTCATCGCCTCGCTGATCAGCACCGACTGGCCTGCCGTGACGCTGTCACCCACCGCCACCAGCACCTCGACGATATTGCCCGGCATCGCCGTGGTGACGTGCCCCGGCGCAGACGCACTCGCGCGCCCGCCGCTCTGGCCACCTGCCACGTAATCGTCCTTGGCTTCGAACACCACCTCTTCCGGCATGCCATCCAGGGTCAGATAGACGTGACGCTTGCTGCCCTTGGCACCGCCGACGCCGGTGATCTGCACCGCATAGGACTCGCCGTGGACATCGATGACGAACTCGGTCGGCACGCCGGAAGACACCGGACGCTCCGCCTCGCCCTGGGGGATGATTTCCGGCGTGAGGGTGCCGGCGCGGCGCTCGCTGAGAAAGTCACGTCCCAGCTCCGGGAACATGGCAAAGGTCAAGACATCCTCAGGGGACTCGGCCAGCTCGCCCAGCTCCTCGGTGAGACGCGCCATTTCCGGGCTCAGCAGATCCGCCGGACGCCCAACCTCCACCGGTGCGTTGCCGATGGCACGCGAGCGAACCTCTTCGTTGACCGGCGCCGGCGCCTGGCCATAGCCGCCCTGCAGGTAACGCTTCACTTCATTGGTGATGCTCTTGTAGCGCTCGCCGGTCAGCACGTTGAGCACCGCCTGGGTACCGACGATCTGTGAGGTCGGGGTGACCAGCGGCGGATAGCCCAGATCGGCACGCACACGCGGAATCTCGGCGAACACCTCACGAATGCGCTCCAGCGCATTCTGCTCCTTCAACTGACTGGCCAGGTTGGACATCATGCCGCCGGGGATCTGGCTGATCTGGACCGAGACATCCTCACGGGTGAATTCACTCTCGAAGGCCGAATACTTGCGGCGCACCTCACTGAAGTAGTCACCGATCTCACGCAGCGACTCCAGTTCCAGTCCGGTGTCCCAGCGAGTGTCACGCAGCGAGGCGACGAAGGATTCGGTGGCCGGGTGGCTGGTGCCACCGGCGAAGGCCGAGATGCAGGTATCGATGTGGCGGCAGCCCGCCTCGACGGCCTTGATCTGACACTGCGGTGCCAGACCTGCCGTGGCATGGCTGTGCAGGTGGATCGGCACTTCGACTGCCTCGACCAGCGCACTGACCAGGTCAAAGGTGGCATACGGGGTCAGCAGCCCGGCCATGTCCTTGATCGCGATGGAATCGGCGCCCATCTCGACCAGCTTGCGCGCCTGCTCGACATACATCTCCAGCGTATGCACCGGGCTCACGGTGTAGCAGATGGTGCCCTGGGCGTGCTTGCCGGCCTTCTTGACCGCGCGCATGGCGGTTTCCATGTTGCGCAGGTCATTCAGGGCATCGAACACGCGGAAGATATCGATGCCGCCGGCCGCGGCACGCTCGACGAAGGCCTCCACCACGTCATCGGCATAATGACGATAGCCGAGCAGGTTCTGACCGCGCAGCAGCATCTGCAGCGGCGTGTTGGGCATGGCTTCCTTGAGCGACTTCAGACGCGCCCAGGGGTCTTCCTTCAGAAAGCGCACACAGGCATCGAAGGTCGCACCGCCCCAGACCTCGAGGCTGTAGAAGCCGGCCTGATCGAGACGTGCCGCGATGGGCAGCATGTCCTCGGTGCGCATGCGCGTGGCGATCAATGACTGGTGGCCATCACGCAGGACGACTTCGGTGACCTTGACGGCATCAGCCGCAGAGTCGCTCGCGGCATGGGGAGTGGAGGTAGCAGCAGTCATGTCAGGTGTCCTTGTCATTGTTGGTTGAGGAGTCGGGGGAAGGACTCGAACGGCATGTCAGGGGTGGACTCAGAGACCGGCGTGCGCCGCGATCGCCGCCGCGATCGCCAGTGCCGTCTGTTCCGGCAGGCGCTTGACCGAGTACTGGGTCAGCTCCGGATGCGCCGCCACGAAACCGGTATCGAAGCGCGCGTTGCGGAAGTCCGGATGCTTGAGGATTTCCTGATAGTAAGGCGCGGTGGTCTTGACCCCCTGCAGGCGCATGTCATTGAGGGCGCGTGACCCGCGATTGATGACCTCTTCCCATGTCAGCCCCCACACGATGAGCTTCAGGCACATGGAATCGAAATACGGCGGGATGGTGTAGCCGGTATAGATCGCGGTATCGGTTCGCACGCCAGGCCCGCCGGGGGCGTAGTAACGCGTGATGCGCCCGAAGCTGGGCAGGAAGTCGTTCTTGGGGTCCTCGGCATTGATGCGGAACTGGATGGCATAGCCGTGATGGCGGATGTCTTCCTGACGGAAGGCCAGCTTGTGGCCCCAGGCGATGCGGATCTGCTCGCGCACGATGTCCACGCCGGTGATCGCCTCGCTGATGGTGTGCTCCACCTGGACGCGGGTGTTCATCTCCATGAAGTAGATCTCGTTGCCCTTGACCAGGAACTCCACGGTACCGGCATTGCGATAGCCCACGGCCCGCGCGGCGCGCACCGCCATCTCTCCGACGTAGGAGCGCTGCTCCGGCGTCAGCTGAGGGCTGGGGGCAATCTCGATCAGCTTCTGGTTGCGGCGCTGGATGGAGCAGTCACGCTCGAACAGATGGATCACGTTGTCGTGACTGTCGGCCAGAATCTGGACCTCGATGTGATGCGGGTCGACCACGCAGCGCTCCAGGAAGACATCCGCACTGCCGAAGGCCTTGGTAGCCTCCGAGATCACGCGACCCCAGGCCTGCTTGAGCTGCTGGGCATCATCACAACGCCGGATACCCCGCCCCCCACCACCTGAGGTAGCCTTGAGCATCACCGGATACCCCACCTGCTCCGCCACGCTCAAGGCTTCCTCGATATCGGCCAGATTGCCCTTCGAGCCCGGCGTGACCGGCACGCCAGCCGCTTTCATGGCGGCGCGGGCTTCGGTCTTGTCTCCCATGCGTGCGATGACATCACTGGACGGGCCCACGAAGGCAATGCCCGCCGCTTCGCAGATTCTCGCGAACTCAGCATTCTCGGAAAGGAAACCATAGCCCGGATGAATGGCATCACAGCCTGTCTCGCGGGCCAGATCCACCAGGCGACGGGGGTCCAGGTAGCCGGCCAGCGGGTCTTCGCCGATGAAATGCGCTTCATCGGCACGCTTGACGTGAAGCGAGAAACGATCGGCTTCGGTGTAGACCGCGACAGAGCGGATGTCCATCTCGGCACAGGCGCGTACAATGCGCACTGCGATTTCCCCTCGGTTGGCGATCAGCAACTTGCGGAACATGGTGACTCTCCCTGACGGAACGCGGTGATCTTGTTGTTGACGGCTTGCGTCTGACTCTCCTGCAACCCTGGAGGCTTGCGAGGGCAGTCATGTTCTCAGGCTTTCCACGCTACCCAGCGAGAGACCAATAGAAAAGTTGATATTTTTTTGCCAATCTATAAGTAAAACCTTATGACTGGGTGTGTCATGTCGCGTCCAAATCTGCTAAACCGATTAACTTTCAGACAGTTACAGGTATTTCAGGCCGTCCATCGCCAGCAGTCCTACTCGCGTGCGGCTGAGCAACTCGGACTGACACAGCCCGCCGTCAGTGCCCAGATTCGCCAATTGGAGCAGGCGCTCGAGCAATCGCTGTTCAAATATGCCGGCAAGACGCTGCATATCCTGCCGGCGGCGGATGCGCTGGCAAGCTCGGTACAGTCGATCTTCGGGGAAGTCTCGAGCCTGCAGATGGAGCTGTCGGAAATCGCCGGCACCATCCGTGGCGAGCTGAATCTGGCGGCCGTGTCCACGGCCCAGTATGTGGTGCCCCACATTCTGGCGCGCTTTCGTGCCCGCTACCCGGAAGTCTCGGTGCGCCTGCGCGTCTGCAATCGCGGCCAGGCACTGGAACGCCTCGCCGAGCGACGCGATGACCTGGTGATCATGGGCATGGTGCCCGATGACGCCAACCTGGCCTTCATGCCGATCCTGGACAACGAGCTGATCCCCATCGTCTGGCCCGGCCACCCGCTGCTGGACGTCAAGGGCGTCACGCTGGAGGATCTCGCCCAGTACTACATGCTGATGCGCGAGCCTGGCTCCGGCACGCGTACCGCCTTCGAGGAATTCGCCGCCCGCGAGCGCGTCTCGCTGCGCCATACGCTGGAGCTGGGCTCCAACGAGGCCATCAAGCAGGGCGTGATGGCGCATCTGGGCGTGGCGATCCTGCCGCGGCTGGCCGTCCAGCTGGAGCTGGCCTCCGGCCTGCTGGCCTCGCCGTCCCTGCCGGGCTTCCCGCTCAGACGCTCCTGGTGCACGGTCTATCCCAAGGATCGCTACCCCACGCCGGTCACCGAGCTGTTCCTGCGTTTCGTGCGCGAGCTGCTGCCGGAGCTCAACGCACACTTCAGCGCGCCGATGGAGCCGATTCCCGGGCACAGCGTCGCCTGCCTGCCGCTGGCCACGGAGCAATGACGCTCCACCACACGCCCCTGTGCTCATGAACCAAAAAAACCGCCGCGGAGATGATCTCCGCGGCGGTTTTTTTTGGGCCAGTCCGGCTTATTTCACTTCCACACCATGCGCCTGCTTGTCGGCGTGATAGGAAGAGCGCACCAGCGGACCGGAGGCGACATGCGAGAAGCCCATCTCGCGCGCCTTCTGACCGAGCCAGTCGAAGGTATCCGGGTGGACCCAACGATCGATCGGCAGGTGGCTGCGTGACGGCTGCATGTACTGCCCGAGGGTCAGCATGTCGACGCCGTGATTGCGCAGGTCCTGCATGACCTCGAGCACCTGCTCGTCAGTCTCGCCCACCCCCAGCATCAGACCGGATTTGGTCTTCACTTCCGGGCGGCGCTCCTTGTAGCCCTTGAGCAGATCCAGCGACCACTGATAGTCGGCACCCGGACGCACGCGGCGGTACAGGCTCGGCACGGTCTCCAGATTGTGGTTGAAGACATCCGGCGGTGTCTGCTCGAGCACGTCCAGCGCGACCTGCATGCGGCCACGGAAGTCCGGCACCAGCACTTCGATCTCGGTACCTTCACACTTCTCGCGGATCTCACGGATGCACTCGGCGATGTGGTTGGAGCCACCGTCACGCAGGTCATCACGGTCAACGGAGGTCACGACGACGTAATTCAGGCGCATCTCGGCGATGGCTTCGGCCAGCTCACGCGGCTCGTCGGCATTCAGCGCATTGGGACGACCGTGGGCCACGTCACAGAACGGGCAGCGACGGGTACAGATATCGCCCATGATCATGAAGGTCGCGGTGCCGCCGCTGAAGCACTCGCCCAGGTTCGGGCAGGAGGCTTCTTCACACACCGTGTGCAGGCCGTGCTTGCGCAGAGTCTGCTTGATGCGGCTCACCTCAGGGGAGGCAGGCATGCGCACGCGCAGCCAGTCCGGCTTCTTCGGCAAGGTCTCGGTGGGAATCACCTTGACCGGAATGCGAGCGACCTTCTCGGCGCCACGCAGCTTCACGCCACGCTCCTTGCGAGCAGGAGCAGCGGAGGGAGCGGGCTTCGGGGTAGCGGTGGTCTCGGTCATCAGTTCTGTCCTGCTGTTCGAGAAATGTCAGCCAGTGCCGCGGGCAGCCCGCTCACCGGAGTCAGGGTCACGTCCCCCAGGCTTGCGCCCAGACAACGCACCAGGCGGTCACGCTCAGCGGCAAGATCCACCGGCTCGCGCGTCAGGTCGCGTAGCTGGGTCATCGCCATGCCGGCATAGCCGCAGGGATTGATGCGCCCGAAAGGCGCAAGGTCCATGTCCAGATTGATCGCCACGCCATGGAAACTGCATCCACGTCGGATGCGCAACCCCAGCGAGGCAATCTTGGCCTCTTCCATCGAGCGGCGCGGATCATCCATGCGCTGCGCCGATTTCTTCACGTAGACCCCCGGGGCATCGGGGCGTGGATACGCCTCGATGCCGTGCTCGGCCAACGCCGCCACCACCGTCTCTTCCAGCGCAGTCACCAGCTGGCGAACACCGATGCCGCCACGCTTGACGTTGAGCAACGGGTAGAGCACCAGCTGGCCGGGGCCGTGATAGGTCACCTGGCCACCCCGGTCGGTCTGCACCACCGGGATATCACCCGGCATCAGCAGATGTTCCGGCTTGCCAGCCTGTCCCTGGGTAAAGACGGGGGCGTGCTCCACTACCCACAGCTCATCCGGGGCCTCCGGCGAGCGGGTATCGGTGAAGTCACGCATCGCCGACCACACTTCCTCATACGGCAGCACGCCGAGGTGGTGGACGTGAATCGTGTTCATGCATGCGCTCCTGTGCTCATGGCGCAAGCCAGTGAAGTCGCTCGTCTCACGCGAACGTCACAATACCATGTGGATGCGACCGGTGGCCTTGAGGTCACGGTGCAAGGCATCCAGCTGGTCGGTTCCGGTGGCTCGGATCACCACGCGGATGCTGCGATAGTTGCCATTCTTGCTGTCCTGCCAGGTGATGGCCGTGGCGTCGAAGCCGGGCGCATGCACTTCCAGGACATTGCAGACCACTTCGACGAGATCTTCGGCGGCATTGCCGACGATCTTGAGGGAGAAATCGCAGGGGAATTCGATCTTGGGGGGTGTCTTCTCACCCGCTTTTGGCGTGTTGGCCATGGGAAAGCCCTTCCAGTGATTCTATTTCCGACCATTCTACTCAACGAAGGGCGATCCGTCAGCCGGATCGCCCTTCGTGAAAGACGCATCCCCGGGTTTCAGGGGCGCGTGGCGGGCACCGTCGCATCATCTTGCTCGCTGGCAAGGGCGGACGGCACCAGCCTCAGTTGAACAGGCCGTGGAAGAACAGCATCAGGGCGTCCCACAGACGCTTGAAGAGACCGCCCTGCTCGACTGATTCCAGGGCGACCAGCGGCTCTTCCGCCAGCACCTTGTCCTCGAGCTTGATCTGCAGGGTGCCGTACTGCTCGCCGACCTGCACCGGTGCCTTGATGGTGTCCTTCAGATCAAGACGGGCGGTCAGCTTGTCGGCCTGGCCACTCGGCAGGGTCAGATAGACTTCCTTGGCCATGCCAAGACGCACCTGATCCTTCTCGCCGCCCCAGACACGGGCCTGATTGAGCACGGCACCCTTGTCATAGAGCTTCTTGCTCTCGAAGTAGCGGAAGCCGTAGGTCAGGAGCTTCTGGGATTCCTGGGCACGCGCCTCTTCGGAGCTGGTGCCCATCACCACGCTGATCAGACGTGTGTCTTCCTTCTTGGCAGACGCCACCAGGCAGTAACCCGCTTCATCGGTATGACCGGTCTTCAGGCCGTCGACGTCCTTGTCACGCCACAGCAGCTTGTTGCGATTGGGCTGCTTGATGCCATTCCAGGTGAAGTACTTCTGGGAATAGATCTGATAGTGATCCGGATAGTCGCGGATGATGTGACGCGCCAGAATCGCGAGATCATGTGCCGTGGAGTAGTGCTCCGCGTGCGGCAGACCGGTGGCGTTCATGTAATGGGTATTGTTCATGCCCAGACGCTTGGCGTGCTGGTTCATCAGGTCGGCGAAGGAGCCCTCGCTGCCGCCGATGTGCTCGGCAAGCGCGACGCTGGCGTCATTGCCTGACTGGATGATCACGCCGTGCAGCAGATCATCGACCGAGACACTGGTGCCCTCGCGGATGAACATGCGCGAGCCGCCGGTCTTCCAGGCGTTGACGCTGATACGCACGTTCTCGTCCGGCGTCAGCTTGCCGTCATCGATTTCATTCTCGACCAGATAGGCCGTCATCATCTTGGTCAGACTTGCCGGCGGCAGACGCTTGTCGGCATTGTGCTCGACCAGGATGCGACCGGAATTGGCATCCATCAGAATCCAGGAGGACGCGGCCAGTTGCGGCGCCGCCGGAATCAGGGTGTCGGCCTCGATGGCCCGGGCCGGCGTGGAGGTGACGCTGGTCAGCAGCGCGATACCGCTGGCCGCCATCAGCCCGGCAAGACGGCGCCGCAATGGAAGAAGTCTGGCTTTCAGGGACATGTTGAAATCTCTTTGACACTCATGCGTTAGCCGGGGCACAAGCCCCGGCCATGTTGCACCCTCGTGGGATGCATGATGGATGCGCCAGATCACCGCCGCTAGCGCGGTGCCTGTACGCTGAAGGCGCCGGAGAAGCCGGCATCGGCGATCGCGGACTTGAGCGACTCGATACGCACGCTTTCTTCAAGCGGGCCCACCTGCACCTTGTAAAGATTGCCACTGCCCAGCACTCGGACCGGGCGATCAAGCGCCGCGCTGACGCGCTTGCTGATGCGGTCTGCCGTTTGCAGGTCACTGACCGCCGCCACCTGCAGGAAGCTGGCATCAGCGCCGCTGGCCGTAGTGTCGGTCGCGCGCGCCGCAGAGGCTACCACGGGCTTGGCGGCAACGCTCGTGCTGGACGTCTTCGCCGCCACGGAATCGCCGGTTGCGCCCATTTCCTCAAGCCCTGCGATGCCCTGCTCGCGACGCACCGCCTGACTGCGTGCCAGCAGGCGCTCGGACTCGGCCGTGCCCTGGGTCGGGCTCGGCCCCGGCCGCCAGGTGCTGGCATCCAGCGTCTCGACGCGCACATGACCGGTACCATGGCCAAGCATGTCGAGACGCCACGCCGCACTGTAGGACAGGTCAATCAGGCGATCATCATGGAAGGGCCCACGATCGTTGACCTTGACGATGACCTGCTTGCCGTTGTCCAGATTGGTGATTCGCGCGTAGGTCGGCAGCGGCAGCGACTTGTGGGCCGCCGTCATGGTGTACATGTCATAGATCTCGCCGCTGGCGGTGGCGTAGCCATGGAACTTCTTGCCATACCAGGAGGCGGTACCTTCCGCCACGTAGCCGCGCGGGTCATCCATCACATGATAGGTCTTGCCCCACACTTCATACTCGCTGCGGTTGCCGCTGCGCGTATAGGGCTCGGGCTTCGGCACGGCATCCGGCACCGCGGAGACGTCCGGCGCGTCGTCGGGATAGGCGTCCGAATCCATCTCGTAACGCCCATTCTTGCCCGCCTTCTTGCCCGTGCTCGGCGAAGCACCGTCGCTGACCGTGGTGCCACCACTGCTGGCACAACCGGCCAGCAGGGCAAGCGCCAACGTCAACGGCAGCGCGCGTGACCAGCTCATCCGGCACCCCCATCCTCGAGACGGCGCTTGATCGCCTGGGACAGCTCATTCACGGCCATCGCATACAGATGGCTGTGGTTGTAGCGAGTGATGACGTAGAAGTTGTCATAGCCCACGGCGTAGCGATACCCCTGCTTGAGGTCCAGCGCCAGCGGGATGATCTGGGTATTGCCTGCCACGCCACCCGCGACCTCGACCCCTGCCGCCTCAAGTGCCGAGACGCTCATGTAGGGCTTCTTGGTCTTGTTGAAGGTGACGGAAGACGGCGGAGTACCGGGGCCATCGGCTGCGCTGACGACCGGTGCACCGGCCTTCCAGCCGTGACGGGCGAAATAGTTGCCGACACTGCCGATGGCATCGACGGGGTTGTGCCACAGGTCCCGCACGCCATCGCCATCGAAATCGACGGCATAGGCCTGATAGCTGGTAGGGATGAACTGTGGGTAGCCCATCGCACCGGCATAGGATCCCTTGATGGAGAGCGGGTCGATGCCCTGCTCCAACGTCAGCTGCAGGAAGGCGGACAGCTCACCACGGAAGAACTTGCCACGACGCGGATGATCGAAGGCCAGCGTGGAGAGTGAGTCGATCACGCGGTGGGTGCCGGTGTGCTTGCCGAAGAAGGTCTCGACGCCAATGATGGCGGCGATGACTTCCGGCGGCACGCCATATTCGGCCTGGGCGCGATCGAAGGTCTCGCGATGCTCGGCGATGAACTTCACGCCGGCTTCGATGCGAGATTCCTTCATGAAGATGGCGCGGTACTGGTCCCAGCGCAGGTGCCCTTCCGCCGGGCGCGACATGGCATCCAGCACTTTCTGGCTGTAATCGGCCTGATTCATCAGCTCGGTCACGCGAGCGCGATCCAGCCCCTTGGCCACCAGCTCATCCACCAGCTTGGCCGTCTCCGGGTGAGTTGCGGGAGCAAAGCCATCCGGCGCCGCCATGGCCGCCCCTGACATGCCCAGCAACGGCGCGATCATCAGGGCTGCGCCCCAGTGCTTCAGACGCCGCCCACGTGCGTTAATCACCGTCATCGACTCTCTCCTTGCCTGTCTGCGGGCGTCGGCCCGCGAATGTCCTTGCCATCCGGTAGCTGCAAAGGCCGCGTCAACGCGACAGCAGGCGCCGGTGGGTATGAATGCTCATGAGAATACCGAAGCCCGCCAGCAAGGTCACGCTGGAGGTCCCACCATAACTGACCAGCGGCAGCGGAACGCCCACCACCGGGAGAATGCCTGACACCATGCCGATGTTGACGAACACATAGACGAAGAAGGTCAGGATGATGGCTCCCCCTGTCAGGCGCGCGAAGCTGTCCTGACCATGGTTGGCCATCACCAGCCCGCGCAGCACGATCAACACGTAGAGGGCGAGGAAGAAACTCATGCCCAGAAGCCCGAGTTCCTCCCCGATCACCGCGACGATGAAGTCGGTATGCCGCTCAGGCAGAAATTCCAGCTGCGATTGGGTCCCCAGGGTATAGCCCTTGCCCAGCAAGCCTCCGGAGCCGATGGCGGTCTTGGACTGGATGATGTTCCAGCCGGCACCCAGCGGGTCGGACTCCGGATTCAGGAAGGTCAGCACACGCCGGCGTTGATAGTCATGCATCACCATCCACAGAAGCGGCAGCGCCGAGGCGATCAACGCCCCGAAGAAGGCGATCAGTTTCCAGGAGAGTCCCGCCAGCAGGATGACGAAGACCCCGGCCGCCGCGACCAGCAGCGAGGTTCCCAGGTCCGGCTGCCGAGCGATCAGCAGCACCGGCGTGACGATGATCACCCCACAGATGACCAGATCGCGCCAGCGTGGCGGCAGCGGCCGCTGCCCCAGCCAGCAGGCGACCATCATCGGCATCGCCAGCTTCATGAGCTCCGACGGCTGGAAGCGCACGACGCCGGGAATCACCAGCCAGCGCTGGGCCCCCATGCCGACATCCCCCAGCACCTCCACCGCCACCAGCATCAGGAAACCGCCGCCATAGGCGACAGGTGCCCAGCGATACAGCGTGCTCGGAGAGAGCTGCGCAAGGCCGATCATGACCCCCAGCGCCAACGCCTGACGTGACGCCTGGCGCAGCGTGAAATCGATATCCTGACCGCTGGCGCTGTAGAGCACGATCAGACCGCACCCCAGCACGATCAGCAGCAACAGCAGCAGCCAGGGGTCCAGATGGATCCGCTCCCACAGACTGGTGCGACGCCGGCGATTGAGCTCGCCTCCCACGCTGCGCATCGAGCGCTGATAATCAGTCGGCATCATTGACTCCTGCAGGGGTTTCGCTCTGCTCGGCCTGCGCCGCCGTCTCTTCCAGGGCCGCCGCCAGCGTCAGGGCGGCATCACGGGCGACAGGATCAATGCGCGGCAACAACCAGTAATCCGTGATGGCACGTGCCATGGGGCCGGCCACCGAGCTTCCGCCCTGACCGTTCTCCACCACCACGGACACGGCGATCTCGGGATTCTCGACCGGCGCGAACGCCGCAAACAGGGCATGGTCGCGCAGACGCTCCGCCAGCTCGTGACCGTTGTACTTCTGGTCCTGCCCCAGGGTGAAGACCTGCGCCGTACCGGACTTGCCGGCCATGCGATATTTGAGCCCGGGACCGACGTACTTGCGCGCCGTGCCCTCGCGGCCATTGACCACGTCCTCAAGCGCGCCGATGACCTCGTCCCACCAGGCAGGATTCTCCACCACCACGTCAGGCTTCTCTTCGCTGCGCGGCAACAGCACCGTCTCATCGCCGATGCGCTTGGCCAGATGAGGCGTCACATGCCGGCCACGATTGGCCAGCACCGCCTCGGCGGAGGCGAGCTGCAGGGGCGTCGTCAACCAGTAGCCCTGGCCGATCCCGATGGAGATGGTCTCGCCGGGATACCAGGGCTTGTCGTAGCGATTGCGCTTCCATTCCTTGGACGGCATCAACCCCGGCAAGGCACCCTGCACGTCCAGCGCGGTCTGCTCACCGAACCCGAACTTGTGCATGTACTCGCTGATGCGATCGATGCCCAGTCGATAGGCGACATTGTAGAAGTAGGTGTCATTGGAGACGGCGATACCGCGCCGCATGTTGACCCGTCCATGCCCCCAACGCAGCCAGTTGCGATACTTGTGGCTGTCATTGGGCAGCTGGAAATACCCCGGGTCGAAGAAGGTGGTCTGCGGCGTGATGACGCCATTGTCCAGCCCCGCCAGCGACATGAAGGGCTTGACCGTCGAGGCAGGCGGATACTGTCCACGTATCGCCCGATTGAACAGCGGCAGGTCGATGTCGGACTGCAACGCACGGTAACTCTTGACGCTGATGCCGGTGACGAACTCGTTGGAATCAAAGCCCGGCACCGAGGCCATGGCGAGGATCTCGCCGCTCTCCGGCTCGATGGCCACGATCGCCCCACGGCGCCCCTTGAGCAGACGATAGGCCAGATCCTGCAGGCCACGGTCGATGGTCAGCGTCAAGTCCTTGCCGGGCTGCGGGTCGATACGCGACAGCTCACGCAGCACGCGGCCGCGCGCATTGGTTTCCACCTTGCGCAGCCCGGCCTGACCATGCAGCGCCTCTTCATAGAAGCGCTCGATCCCGGTCTTGCCGATGAAGTGCGTTCCCGAATAGTTGCCCTTGTCGAGGGTCTTGAGCTCCGCCTGGTTGATGCGCCCGACATAGCCCAGCGTATGCGAGAGCGGCTTGGCATCCGGGTAGTAACGCAGCAGCTGGGCCTCGACCTCAACACCCGGCAGGCGATAGCGATTGACCGCCAGACGCGCGATCTGCTCCTGGCTCAGTTCACTCATCAACAGGGCTGGCTGATAGGGGCGCTGTCGCTGACGCGAGCGTTCCTTGAAGTCTTCGATTTCATCAGGGGGGAGATCGAGAATCTCGACCAGACGCTCAAGCGTCGTCTCCAGATCACCGGCGCGTTCGCGCACGATGGTCAGGTTGTAATTGGGACGATTCTCGGCAAGCAGGCGACCGTTGCGGTCATAGATCAGGCCGCGCGTCGGCGGCAGGGGTTCGACACGCACACGGTTCTTGTCCGAGCGCGTGGTATAGATATCGTGTTCCACGACCTGAAGAAAGACCAACCGTGCCAGCAGGCAACCGGCCAGCACCAGCACCAGGCCGGCGGCCACGATACTGCGAAGGCGAAAGATCCGCACTTCCTGTTGGGGATTCTTGATCGTCGCCCGGCGTTGGCGCATGGCGGGTCTCGCAACTCGTGTCTTGTCGCAAGCGGCAGGCGCTTAACGGTGATAAGGATGCCCGACCAGCAGTGTCCAGGCGCGGTAGAGCTGCTCCGCCAATACGATGCGCACCAGCGGGTGCGGCAGGGTCAGCGCGGAGAGCGACCAGCGCTGATCCGCGCGGGCCAGCAGGCGTGGATCGAGCCCGTCAGGACCGCCGATCAGGATGGCCACATCGCGACCGCCCAGGCGCCAGTCATCGGCGTGCTGAGCCAGCTGCTCCGTGCTCCACGACTTCCCTAGGACATCAAGGGCGACAACATGTTCATTTCCCTTGAGTTTTTCCAGCATCCGATCACCTTCACTGGCCATGGCACGGGCAATATCCGCGTTCTTGCCACGGTTTCCGGGCGCCAGTTCGATGAATTCGAGGGAAAAGTCTCTTGGCATGCGCTTGAGATATTCCCGGCTACCCTTCTCCACCCAGTCAGGCATCTTCTGCCCGACCGCCAGTACTCGGATCTTCATGTCCTGTCCCGTGTCGTCAGTGGCCAACGGGCATGCCCGCTGACCCTCTCCTTCCGTCCAACCACCACGGGCCCGCCCTGTCAGCATGCTGCCCGCAACCGGCGCCGGTGGCACCGCCGTGCCGCATCACTCCGCCTCTTGAGGCAGGCAAGAGCGGAATCAGCTGCGCTGTTCGAACTCTTCGCTCGTCTCGCGGGGCAGATCGCTCCACAGGCGCTCGAGGTCATATAGGGCACGGGTTTCGGCCAGCATGACGTGGACGACGACATCGCCCAGATCCAGCAACACCCAGTCGGAACCGTTGTCGCCTTCGCAACCCAGCGGCTTGACGCCGGCTTCTTTCACCGTGACCTGCACATTGTTGGCCAGAGCGGCGATATGACGGCTGGAAGTCCCCGTCGCGATCACCATGACATCGGTGACGCTGGTCAGCTTGGAGACATCGATCTCGCTGATTTCCTGGGCCTTGAGGTCGTCAAGGGCGTCGATCACCAGGTTTTTAAGAGCTTCGGTCTGCATGATTCCTCGGAAGTTTGTTCGGCAGGGGGCGCATTCTACCCGTTGGTGATGCGCTCGCCTATGGGCATCGTCAATCTACGCGTCACGAACCCTCACTCACAGGGCGGGCAGTAAAGCGACCGGGCCTCGATATGGCGGATGACCGTCTCGGGCAGCAGGTAGCGCACGCTATCCCCCAGCGCGAGCCGCTCGCGCACGAAGGTCGCGCTGATCGCCATGCGGGTCGGCAATGACAACCGCAGCAACAGGCCGCCGGGACGCGCCATCAGCTCGGCCACCGTCTGCACTTCCCGCCCCTCGATCAAGGCCTTCAACGCCTCTGGCAGAGGAGCATCATGATCAGGCCGCTCGATCACCACGACATGGGCATCATCGAACAATCGCTCGGCGGCATGCCATTCGCCAAGCTTGAGAAAGGCATCATGGCCGATGGCCATCACCAGCCGCGCCTGAGGGCCATATTCGCCGCGCAGGCTCGCCAGGGTGTCGGCACTGTAGGACGGCCCATCCCGGAAAAGCTCGCGGGCGTCCGCCTTGAGCCCCGGCTCACCGGCAATCGCGGCCTCCAGCATGGCCAGACGCTCCTCGCTGCTCACCCCGGGTGCGGCACGATGTGGCGGCTGATGGCAGGGAATCATCAACACATGATCCAGACCCAGCGCCTCACGCAGTTCGATGGCGCTGCGAAGGTGCCCGTGGTGTACCGGGTCGAAGGTGCCCCCGAGCATCGCCACCCGGGGGACCGGCCCGAGACAGCCCTCGAAGCCGGGCTGTGGCTTCTCGTCAGGCAGAGTGTCGCAGGCCTCCCCACCCGGCTGTGCGGCAGGTTCGCGCTGCGCGGCGTCGCCGTCGACATTCAGCGGGCGCTGGCTATCGTCCAGCGCCCGTGGCGATGCGCTGACCGAGGAAGGGTCTGGAGATCTCACTGACGAATCTGCCCATCGCCGAACACGACATACTTACGTGTGGTGAGCCCTTCCAGCCCCACGGGCCCGCGAGCGTGCAGCTTGTCGGTGGAAATGCCGATCTCGGCACCCAATCCGTATTCGAAGCCATCGGCAAAGCGGGTGGAGGCATTGACCATCACGGAGCTGGAATCCACTTCGGCCATGAACCGGCGCGCCAGCGCATAGTTGTCGGTGATGATGGCTTCGGTATGCCCGGAGCTGTGACGCTCGATATGCGCCATCGCCGCTTCCACGCCCTCGACGACCCGAATCGCCAGAATCGGTGCCAGATACTCGGTATCCCAGTCCTGATCCGTGGCGGCCACGGCCTCGGACAGGATGTCACAGGTGCGTTCACAGCCACGAATCTCGACCTCATGGACCGCCAGACGCTCGGCGATGCGCGGCAGCACCTCGGCCGCGACAGCCGCATCCACCAGCAGGGTCTCCATGGTGTTGCAGGTACCGTAACGGTGTGTCTTGGCGTTCTCGGCGATGCTCACCGCCATGTCGAGATCTGCCGTGGCGTCGATATAGACGTGGCAGATACCGTCGAGATGCTTGATGACCGGCACGCGCGCCTCATTGGTGATGCGCTCGACCAGACTCTTGCCCCCACGCGGGATGATGACATCGACGTACTCGGGCATCGCGATCAGACGGCCCACCGCGGCACGGTCCGTGGTGGCCACCACCTGCACCGCCGTCGCCGGCAGCCCGGCCGCCACCAGCGCCTCGCGGATGATCTCACCCAGCGCACGGTTGCTGGACGCCGCTTCGGAACCACCACGCAGGATGCAGGCATTGCCGGACTTGAGGCACAGGCTGGCGGCTTCGATGGTGACGTTGGGCCGTGATTCGAAGATGATGCCGATCACGCCCAGCGGCACACGCATGTGACCGACCTGGATGCCGCTGGGGCGATATTTCAGGCCATCGATCTCACCGACCGGGTCCGGCAGGGCCGCGACCTGCTCGAGCCCCTCGATCATGGCGTCGATACGCGCCGGCGTGAGGGCGAGGCGGTCGACCATCGCCTCCGACAGGCCATTGTCACGCGCTCGCGTCAGGTCATCGGCATTGGCGGCGGTCAGCGACTCGCGGCGCTCGTCGATCAGTCGTGCCATGATCTGCAGCGCCCGGTTCTTGAGGCCGCTGTCGACACGACGCATCACCACGCTCGCCGCGCGGGCATCGCCGCCCAGACCGTTCATGTAAGCCACGACGTCCGTGGTGTCGTGCTTGCCCAGCTCGCTCATGTGCCTTGTCTCATTCGTAGAAAGATGTAGGAAAGTGCCTTCCGCCCGCTCTGGCGACTGTGGATCAGCCGAGGGAGGGGCGAAGCGAAAGCGCCGGATCACCTCGACACTTCGGAAAATCATGGTTTGGGGTATGCTGGCCCGTATCAGCGCCCGGCAGAGCCGGGACAGGCAGGCGGCATCACGCTCGCACATCCTGTCATGGCATGGCTCAATGCGCTGCGCCCCATCCGACCGGGGAGTCTGGTCGGATTCATGTCATCCACGGGAAAGGTGCCAATATAAGTCACCATGGAGATCAAGTTCAAAGTCCGGGTCAGTCAGTTCATCTGTCTGCTCGGCTCTGTGCTGTTGCTGCTGGAAGCGGCGCGCCAGATCAGCCTCGCCCTGACCATCACCGGACTGCTGCTGGCCATCGGCGGCACCTTGCTGCTGGTGGTCTCCCTGGCGCACGAACTCTTCACGCTGGGCTGGTTCCGGACCACGGCCATGCTCAGCGTGGCGGTGATCATGGCGCTGCTGGTGCTGCTGGCACCCGAGCAGCACATGATGTGGCTATGGGGGTTTGCCGTGCTGCTGCTCTATCCGCGCCCCGCGTGGCTGGCGCCGGCCTGCGCCATCATCGGGCTGATCACCACCTGGCTGGCACTCACGCCGCTGGGCAGTGACTGGCTGAGCCTTGGCATCGGCATCACGGCCACCTTGATGGCGCTGGGCGCCATCGCCGGGCAGCGTCAGCAGGAGGTCTGGCGTCAGCTGGAGCGGCGCGGTCGCCGTGACGCGAATCGTGCCATCTGGTCACAATACCAGCTGCTCCGGGATCTGCCGCGGGAAATTTCCCGGGCAGATCGTGAAGGCATCCACATCGAGCTGATCCTGCTGGAGCCAGCCACGCCCACCCGCCTCACGCGTCGCCGTCTGCTGAATACGCTGGACAGTGCGGCGCTGCCCCATGAGACACGCTATCAGCTTGACGACGGCTGCCTGGCGTTGCTGTTGGTGGCACGCAGCGAACACGCCGCCAACCTGCGGCGTCGGCAGCTCATGGAGCATCTCGCCATGCCAGTGCGGGCACGGGTCCAGCCGCTGAACGATACCGAGGCCGACCATCTCGACCTGCAGGCGGCGAGCGCCAACCTCAGCGAGGAGCGCGAGCCGATCACTCACCTGCCCGCACTCCCCTCCCGAAAGGCGGCACTCGCCGACACCCCCCAGGCGGAGGCTGAAGACTGATGTCCTCGTCAACGACGGCCACGCGCGCCAGAGAGCGCCGCCGGCTGGCCAATCGCAAGACCCTGATCATGCTGCTGGCGACCCTGGTGCTGGCCACCTACGCGCTCTGGCGTTATCTGGTCGGGGACTACTCCCACATCCTGACACCGGTGCTGGCCACCTTGCTGATGGGGATCGCGACCGCTCTGCACCTCCTGGATGAAGAGCAGCCGCTTCCCGCCTATCTGGCGCTGATCGGCGGTTATCTGATGCTGGCGCTGGAGGCCCCCAGCGCGCACATCGGAATGTCGCTGTGGCTGGGATTGCCGAGCATCCTGACACTGCTGCTGCTGCCATTGGCGCCGGCGATGCTCTTGAACGTGGTACTGGCCCCGCTGTGGCTATGGCTGCTGGGTCAGCCGGATGACAACTTCGGCGAGGTACTGCGCTATGTCTGCCTGCTGCTGGTCGCCAGCCAGCCCTTCGTGATCAACAACCTGCAGTCAGGTGTCATGCGCATGACCGCCAGCGAGGAAGTCGAGTGCAATGCCTACAATGCGCGCACCGGCCAGCAGCGGCTGACCAGCGAGGCCGCACGCGCCAGTGCGCTGGAGCAGCCGTTGAGCATCCTGGTCATCTATCTGCCGCAGCTGGAGATGCTCGGTGAGCAATTCGGGGAAGACCGCCGTATCGAGTGTCTCTCCTCGGCTTGCGATGTCATGCAGGGCATCTCGCGTCAGGGCGATCTGTTGTGTCGCAGTGACAAGGCCACGTTCTGGCTGATGCTCCCCAATACCGGCGAGGCCGGCGCCCTGATCATGCGTGAACGCCTGACGGCCGCCCTGGCGGCGACGACACAGCCCGAGACCGGCTCGATCATCGCTCACGCTCGTCTCGTCAACTACAAGGCGGGCGACACGGTACAGAAACTCGAACAACGCCTGCTGGCCGCCCAACTCACCCTGATGGACCTCAATGAATGAGCAACACCCTTGCCACACTGACTCACTGGCTGGACCCCACCTCCCTGATGGCCACGCTGAGCGAGCACCCCGTGGCGCTGATTGTCATCATCGGCTTCATCTCCCTGCTCGAATCCCTCGCCATCGTCGGACTGCTGGTCCCCGGCGTGGTCATGCTGACGGCCGGCGCCTCGCTGGCGGGGCATCTTGAGCTTTCCCTGCCACTGGTGCTGCTTTCTGGTGCGCTGGGGGCCGTGATCGGCGATGGCGTGAGCTTCTGGCTCGGCGTCCATCATCGGGATCAGTTACCGCAGCGCTGGCCCTTCTCGCGCCACCCCGAATGGATCGAACACGGTCAGCGCTTCTTCCATCGCCATGGCAGCTGGTCGATCGCCTTCGGGCGTTTCGTCGGCCCGGTACGCCCGATCATCCCGCTGGTCGCGGGCATGCTGGACATGCCGGCCTCGCGCTTCTTCATGGTCAATGGTCTCTCGGCACTGGCGTGGTCTCCCGCCTATCTGCTGCCGGGCTACCTGCTGGGCCAGACCTGGCAATCACTGTTCACGCTGCCACCGGGCGCCAACGGCCTGCTGATCGGCCTGGCCAGCGGCCTGATCGCCTGCGCCTTTGCCTTCTCCTTTCTGCGCCGCCAGCTGGGCCGCGAAGGCCGCCTCTATCACTGGCTGGCGCGCCGCATGCGTCGCTCGGCATCCGGCCGTCGCCTGTGGTGGCAGCTGCGCCACCCCGACCCGGAAGGCGAGTTCCCGCTGGCCTCGATGGCACTGCTGGTCTTTGCCGTCATCAGCGTGCCCGCGATGAGTCTGGCGGCACTCGCTCACCCCGGGCCCTGGCAGATCGACGTCGTCGCGGCCTCGCTCGCCGACAGACTCCACACCCTGCTGCCCGAGAACCTTCTGCACCAGGCCAGCCTGTGGCTGTCGCAGCTCGGCGATGGCACGGGGCTCGCGGCACTCGTGGCGCCCTGGCTCGTGTGGCTGGCACTCACGCGCCGCCATGCGATATGGATCCATCTGAGCGCCGCCTGGGTCGGCATCGCCTGCGCCAATACCGTGCTCAAGTATCTGATCCAGCGCCCCCGTCCGGACACTCCCGCCTTCCTCGAGGGCTCGATGTCGTTCCCCAGTGCCCACACGGCCGGTGCCGTCGCGGTATTCGGCCTGGCAGCCGCCTTCATCGCCGAACGGCAACCCTCTCCACGCCGACGCTGGATCTATTGGAGCGCCATCATCGCCTGTAGCGTGATCGGGCTGTCTCGCATCTTCCTCGGCGTGCACTATCTGAGCGATATCCTGGGCGGCGCCTGCCTGGGACTGCTGGCGTGTGCTCTGGTGCGCATCAGCTACCCTGCCTTCGTCCAGCAACCCTGCCCCTCGCCGACCGCCCCCGTGGTGTGGTTGAGCCTGGCGAGTCTGGGTCTGCTGACGGCGCGCCTGCTGTGGCTGCCGCTCTAGCCCGTCATTCACGATCGACCCTCAAGGTGATCGCTGCACGTCATCACCACCGCCACCTTCGCCTTCTGCCCAAGAGGATACCCATGCCCGGTCCTGCCGCTCCCCCTGCCAACCAGCCCCAGGCGCTCATGTCGATTCATCTCGGCATCGCGCTGCTCGGCGGCACGGCGCTGTTCTCGAAGGGCCTGCCACTCTCGGCGCTCGACATCACCACTTGGCGCAGCCTGCTGGCCGGCCTGTTCCTTCTGTGGATCGCACGGCTGAAGTGGCAGGTCTCGCTGCGCCTGAGCGGCCGCGACTGGGCGCTGATGGGCGTGGCCGCGGCGCTGATGGCCGCTCACTGGGTCAGCTACTTCCACGCGATGCAGGTCTCGTCCGTGGCCACCGGCATGCTGGCACTGTTCACCTATCCCATCTTCATCGTGCTGCTGGAACCCTGGGTGGAGGGCACGCGTCTGAAAGCCGGGGATCTGGCGGCAGCGGGGCTGGTGTGCATCGGCGTCTGGCTGCTGGTTCCCGGCGGCGGCAACAGCGCGCAGGGCGATAGCCTGGCGGGAGTGTTGTGGGGCGTGTTCTCGGGCCTGCTGTTCGCGGCGCGCAATCTGCTGGTGCGCTACCGTCTCAGCCACCTCAACCCGGTGCTGTCGATGAGCCTGCAGGCGCTGGGCGTGGTGGTGCTGACATTGCCGTTCGCCTCCGGCGAGATCATGGACGCAAGCCCGGGAACAGGCATCGCCATGCTGGTACTGGCCGTCGTGTTCACGGCCACCCCCCATGCCCTGATGACCTTCGCCCTGGGTGGCCTCAGGGCCAAGACCGTCGGCATGATCGGCTGTCTGCAGCCGGTGTATGGGGTGCTGCTTGCCTGGTTGATTCTCGGCGAGGCCCCCACCTGGATGACGCTGGTGGGCGGCAGTTTCATCGTGGCGACGGCGGCACTGGAGACCCTGCGACGCAATTGACTCGCACACCACCGTTGAGACAGCTGCCGGCGTTGCGCCAGCCGCCCCGATAGTCCCCGTCGTCGCGGTTGCTTCAGCCGGCGAACACACGAAGGCCCGCCATTGGCGGGCCTTCGTGTGTTCGGGGTGTGTCGGTCAGCGCCTTGGCATGCCGAGGTCAGCCGGTGGCGAGCCAGATGCCCACCCCGACCATCAGGGTCCCCGCGACCCGGTTCATGAGCCGCACGCGCGAACCACGACCGAGCCAGCGCGCCAGTCCACTGCCGCCACCGGCATACAGCATCAGACAGCTGAATTCGAGCGTGAGAATGATGCCCACCAGCGCCACCAGCTGTGGCGTCATCGGCAGGCTCGCGTCCAGAAACGGTGGCAGCAGCGCGATGAAGAACGCCCAGCCCTTGGGATTGGCGATGGCGGTGACGAAGCCCTGTGCCGCCAATGTCCGCCGCGAGGCTCGTGGTGCAGCACTGGCCTCGCCCACGGCCCCCAGCGCCAGGCGCCCTCGCGAGCGCCACATCTGGATGCCGAGCCACACCAGATAGGCGCCCCCGGCCAGCTTGAAGGCCGAGAACACCAGCGGATAGCGCAGCATGATGGTCGCGACCCCGATCACGGCCGAGACCGCCACCAGCCCGACCCCCAGCAGCTCGCCCACCATCATCCACAGGGTGCGGCGCACCCCTTGCGTCATCCCCAGGGTCATGGCCAGCGTCATGCACATGCCCGGTGTCAGCGACACCAGAAAGAAGGTCGGCACGAACACCGACAACAATGACCAATTCAGCATTCCCCGCTCTCCCTGCACAATCCGATGATCAAGATGACGACACTAGTCACCACTGACATGCCCTTCGCCCCAGCGCGGCATCAGCGCATGCGCGATTCCCAGCTGATTGAGAATGCGCGCGACGATGAAGTCGATCATGTCATCGAGTGTCTGCGGGCGGTGATAGAAGCCGGGGGCGGCGGGCAGGATGACGGCCCCCATGCGCGTCAGGCTCAGCATGTGTTCGAGATGGATCGCCGAGAACGGCGTCTCGCGCGGCACCAGGATCAGCGTGCGACGCTCCTTGAGGGCGACGTCGGCGGCGCGTTCGATCAGATTGTTGCTGGCGCCGGTCGCGATGGACGAGAGCGAGCCGGTGGAACATGGACATACCACCATGGCACTCGGCGCGCCGGAGCCGGACGCCACGGGCGCCATCCAGTCCTCGCGGCCGAAGCAGCGAATCTGACCGGGCCTGGCGGCGTAGCGCTGGGTGAGCACCTCGGTGAGGCGAGCCGGGCGCGCCGGCAGTTCTTCATCGGTCTCGGTGGCGATCACCATGTGGGCGGCCTTGGAGACCATCACCATCACCTCATGACCCGCCGCGACCAGGCATTCGATCAGCCGCAGGCCATACTGGGCACCCGAGGCCCCGGTCAGCGCGACGGTGACCGCTGACTTGAACTCCCCTTCGGGGGCTTTCGCTTGCTGGCTCATGCCTCACCTTCCCGTGCTGCCAGTGCACTCAACAGACGTTCGTGGATACCGCCGAAACCGCCATTGGACATCACCACCACCCAGTCGCCGGCGCGGGAGTCATTGGCGATCTTGGCGATCAGGGCGTCGAGGTCCTGCTCGACATCGGCTTCAACGCCGAGGGCACGACACTCGCTGACCGTCTCGTCCAGTGACCAGCCCAGTGTCGGGCCCGCGAACCAGCTGACCCGATCCGCTGCGGTGACCGCTGCCGGGAGGCGCGCCTTCATGGTGCCAAGCTTCATGGTGTTGGAACGCGGCTCGATCACTGCCCACAGACGACCGCCCTGCCCTTCGGCTGCCACGCCCGGCGCCAGGCCCTCAAGCGTGGTGGCGATGGCGGTCGGGTGGTGCGCGAAGTCATCGATGACCTTGACGCCGGCCACCTCACCGCGCAGCTCCTGACGGCGCCTGGGCGGCGCGAAGCGCGCGAGCGCCTGCAGCGCCGCCTCGACACTCACGCCGCACTCGACGGCAGCGGCCACCGCGGCACAGGCATTGGCCACGTTGTGGCGTCCGCGCATCGCCCACTGGCACTCGACGAAGCGGTCCGCCTCGCCGGACACGGCGGCCGGCGCCGCCAGCGCGAAGTGGCTGCCATCGGCACTGATCAGACGATAGCGCCAGTCGCCACCGGCGTTCTCGATGCCACCTTCATCGCCGAAGCGTGTCACCGGCGTCCAGCAGCCTTGATCCAGCACGCGTTCCAGCGCCTCGGCACCGGCGACGGCGTCCGCCGCGACCACCAGCTTGCCGCCAGCCGGCACGGTACGCACCAGGTGATGGAACTGCCGTTCAATGGCCGCGAGATCCGGGAAGATGTCGGCGTGGTCGAATTCGAGATTGTTGAGCACGGCGATGCGCGGACGGTAATGCACGAACTTGGAGCGCTTGTCGAAGAAGGCCGTGTCGTACTCATCGGCCTCGACCACGAAGGGTGCCTGCGGGTCGCCGATACGCGCGGAATCGCCCAGCTGCGGCGGCACGCCCCCGATCAAATAGCCCGGCGTGAGGCCCGCGCATTCGAGAATCCAGGCGGTCATGGTCGCGGTGGTGGTCTTGCCGTGGGTGCCGGCAATGGCGACCACCGGTCGTCCCGTCAGCACCTCGTCACACAGCCATTGCGGGCCGGAGGTGTAGGCCAGGCCGCGCTCGAGCAGCGCCTCGACTTCAGGATTGCCGCGCGAGACGGCATTGCCGACCACCGTGAGCTCTGGCGCGGGCTCGAGATTGTCGGCGGCATACCCTTCCATCAGGGTGATACCGGCCTCGGCCAGCTGTGTGCTCATGGGCGGATAGACATTGGCATCGCTGCCGGTGACGCGATGGCCGCGCGCACGCGCAAGCAGTGCCAGAGAGCCCATGAAGGTACCGCAAATACCGATGACGTGAAGGTGCATCTGTTTCTCCAATCCGGAAGCCCGAGCAGCCTAGCATGCCCGCCAGGCGGCGAGTAGCACGGGCGTGTCGGGGCAGAACGACAGACACGTGACATCCGGGCGTCGTGCAGGGGTCATGTCTTTCGGATATGATGCGGCGGGTAAGCGCCAGCCCGTTCAAGACCATGACAAGGAAGCAGAGACGAGAAGCCCATGCCCCAGCACAATGCCTTCTACGCCCAGTCCGGTGGCGTTACCGCCGTCATCAATGCCAGCGCCTGTGGCGTGATCGAAGCCGTGCGTGAACACGGCGACCAGATCGGCAAGCTCTACGCCGGTCACAACGGCATCATCGGCGCCCTGACCGAAGATCTGATCGATGTCAGCCAGGAAAGCGACGAGAACATCGCCGCCTTGCGCCACACCCCGGGCGGTGCCTTCGGCTCCTGCCGTTACAAGCTCAAGAGCATCGAGGATCACCGTACCCAGTACGAGCGTCTGATCGAGGTGTTCAAGGCCCACGATATCCGCTACTTCTTCTACAACGGTGGCGGCGACAGCGCCGATACCTGCCTGAAGGTCTCCCAGCTGGCCGAGACCATGGGCTACCCGATCCAGGCCATCCACGTGCCCAAGACCGTGGACAACGACCTGCCGATCACCGACAACTCGCCGGGCTTCGGCAGCGTGGCCAAGTACATCGCCACCTCCACCCGCGAGGCCGGCCTCGACATCGCCTCCATGTGCGCCACTTCCACCAAGGTGTTCATCCTTGAGGTCATGGGACGTCACGCTGGCTGGATCGCCGCCGCCGGTGCCCTGGCTGGCGAAGATGCCACCCAGCCGCCGCACATCGTGGTCTTCCCGGAAGTCGCCTTCCACCGCAAGGACTTCATGGCGCGTGTCGACCAGTGCGTCAAGGACCACGGCTACTGCGTGGTGGTGGTCTCCGAGGGTGCCCGCTATGAAGACGGCACCTTCCTGGCCGATGCCGGCAACACCGATGCCTTCGGCCACCGTCAGCTGGGCGGCGTGGCGCCGACGCTGGCCGGCATGGTCAAGCAGGACCTCGGCTACAAGTATCACTGGGCCGTGGCCGATTATCTGCAGCGCGCGGCACGCCACATCGCCTCGAAGACCGACGTCGAGCAGGCGTACGCCACGGGTCGTGCTGCCGTGGAAATGGCCCTGGCCGGCAAGAACGCCGTGATGCCGGCGATCCGTCGCCTCGGCGATGGCGCTGACTACGCCTGGGACATCATCGAGGCACCGCTGGAGCAGATCGCCAACCATGAGAAGTTCATGCCGCTGGAGTTCATCAGCGAAGACGGCTTCTACATCACTGACGCCTGCCGCCAGTACCTGTCACCGCTGATCCAGGGCGAGGACTTCCCGCCCTTCGTCAATGGTCTGCCGGCGGTCGCCCGCCTCACGCTGGCCAAGGTCGAGAAGAAGCTCACGCCGTTCTCGATCTGATCGATCGCGCTGCCCATTTCCCGGGCAGCGCTGTGCCAACGCCGTTGCGGCACCCATGAGAAAGCCCCGCACAGATCACTGTGCGGGGCTTTCTCGTTCATGACGCGAGGCTGCTCTCGACAACCGCACGCCACCGACACACGCAGGGCTATTTGAGCAACCAGGACAGCACCAGCAGCAACAGCAGGATGCCGGCGACGCCCTGCCAGAAATTGGCTGGTTCGCGCATGGCCTCGGATGGCGTGATGGCCTTGCCGGGGTCCTGCTGTGGCAGGCGCAGTGCATAGAGCAGCTCCGACAGACGTCGGAAGCGCAAGGTGCGCTGAGGGTCCAGCGCACGCCTCAGGGCATCGTCCAGCATCTGGGGAACCTGCGGGTTGCGCATGCGTGCCGGCTGATACTCCAGCAGCTCGAGATCCGTCTGGGTGCGCAGCTGATCCATCGACTGAGCGTAGGGCTGCATGCCGGTCAGCAGCCAGTAGATCACCGACGCCAGCCCGTACTGATCGCTGCGGCGACTGACCTCGGCCCCCAGCGCATATTCCGGCGCACTGTGCTCGGTCAGCCCGACCTGGCGCACCAGGGGACCGGCACTCTCGTGCCCATCCCCTTCGCGCAGATGACAGGCCCCGAAGTCCACCAGCACTACCTTGCCGTGACGGTCGATCATCACGTTGTCGGGGTGGATCAACTGATGCAGCACTTCACGCCGATTGAGTGCGTGGACCGCCTTGCCCAGCTGGCGGGCGATATCCAGGCGCTGCTCGAGATTGGCCTGGGGATGCTGGCGCGCCCAGTCGGTCAGCGTCTGCGCCTCCAGATGCTCGAGCAGATAGTAGAGGTGATCCCGCGGACGCGAGGGTTCCACCACCTTGACGACAAAGGGCGAGTTGACGCGATCCACCACCCACTGCTGGAGCAGGAAGTGCTCGAGATAGGCGTTCTTGAGCGAGAGCTCCGGACTCGGCGCCTTCATCACCATCACGCGCCGGCTCTTGAGATCCCGGACCTTGTAGACGCGCACCCGCGCACTGCGTGACATGACTTCCAGCACTTCCAGCCCATCGATGCGATCCCCCGGCTCCAGCTCGCGCGGCACCGGCAGATCCCCATAGATGCGCCCCGGCGTGTCTTCGCTGGCACTGGCCAGGCGATCGATACGCACCAGCTGGAAGCAGAACTGATCCGCGGTATAGCCACGTTCGTCGGCACGGTCCGCAGCGGCATGCGCGAGACGCTCGCTGGCGGCGTCCAGATCCGAGACATCGTCACGAATCAGTGACACGAAGTCCGAGGGCAGCAAGGTGCCGCGCACCGCCTGGGTGGTCAGCAGGAAGATGTCGCCCTGCTTGAGCGGCAATTCGATGTAATCGATGTCGAGACTGACATCCATGCCCAGTGCCCGTGAGGGATAGCGATAACCGCCCAGGTCCGTGACATGATCACGCGAGATCTGTTCGAACTCGCCACCACGCAGACGGAACACCACGGTATCGCCGGCATGGAACAGATGCGCCGACTGGCCACGGAAGATGACCGCGGAAATCGAGGTGACGTAACTGCCGCCACGCACGAAGCGACTCTGGCTGTAGCACCAGCTGTTCAGCGCTCGCAGCACACGAGTCGCGGAATACTTGACGCTCCAGTTGTCGGGCGTGGCGAAGTAGTCGGCCAGAAAGCCACGCACGGCCAGATCGCCCGCCTGCTTGGCGATGGCGTTCTTGCTGGTGGTATCCGCGATCAACGCACAGCCGCCCTTGGTCGCCAGCGGGCCACGCTCGACAGGAATTTCCAGCGACATCGAGCTGCGGTGGCGCTTGCGGTCCGGTGCCACGAAGGCCTGACCATAACTGAGTGAAAGCTCTGCATCCGCCAAGGCGGTCTCCTTGCATGTCTGTCCTGCGGTGACGACCCTGCTGGTGCATGCCGGCCACGACAGGCCTCGTCACAGTGTCTGCACGGCACCGCGAGTCGCGCGGCGATCCTTGAACAACGGGCACACCATCGGCCAGAGTGTCGATGGATGGCCTCCACATGGGCTCGCGCGCTGCCAAGTGTTACCCGAGTCAGCCTGCAGTGCCACCACTCGTTGGTGCAACGCAAGGCGATCGAGCGTGGCATAATGGCAAAACGGTCTGCCAGTTCGTATAATTCAGCGGAATTTTGACCCGCAGGCCTTCAACCCGCAAACCCAAGGACTCGACAATGAGTTTCGACAAGATCCCCGCTGGCAAGGAATTGCCGAACGACGTCTACGTAGCGATCGAGATTCCGGCCAATCACGCGCCGATCAAGTACGAGATCGACAAGGACATCGATGCACTCATGGTGGATCGTTTCATGGCCACTCCGATGTTCTACCCGGCCAACTACGGTTACATCCCGAACACCCTGGCTGACGATGGCGATGCCCTCGACGCGCTGGTCGTGACTCCGTATCCGGTCGCGCCGGGCAGCGTCATCCGTGCGCGTCCGGTCGGCGTGCTCAACATGAGCGACGAAGCTGGCGAAGACGCCAAGCTGGTCTGCGTACCGCACCAGAAGCTGACCTCCCTGTACGACGACGTCCAGGAAGTCACTGATCTGCCGGAACTGCTGCGTCAGCAGATCGCGCACTTCTTCGAGAACTACAAGGATCTCGAGAAGGGCAAGTGGGTCAAGATCGATTCCTGGGACGGCGCTGATGCCGCGCGTGCCGCGATCGAGAAGGCAGCAGCTGCCTACCAGAAGGACTGATCCTTCCCGTGACGGTCGCCAACTGACCCTCATTTGCTGACCGCTCATGAAAAAGCCCCCGTCATTGACGGGGGCTTTTCGTTTTCTGGGCTCAGCCCGATCCAGCTCAGGCTGACGAGGCTGGCGGACATGACCTCCGTCAGGGTCCGCCAGCCTCGCGTCAGACTTCAGCCCTTCTCGAGCAGGCTGCGCAGGTCACTGATCGCGGAATTGGCGCGTGCGATGTAGTTGGCCATGACCAGCGAGTGATTGGCGAAGAAACCGAAGCCGGAACCGTTGAGGATCACCGGGCTGCCGATATCGGTCTGGGTCGACTCCAGCTCACGGATGATCTGGTCGATGGAGGTCAGCGCGTTCTTGTCTTCCAGAACGCCCTGGAAGTCATGACGCACCGCCTTGAGCAGATGGATCAACGCCCAGGAGGTGCCGCGCGCCTGATAGAAGACATCGTCGATCTCGAGCCACGGCGTCTTGATCTCTTCTTCCGTCTGGGTGCTCTTGGCCGAGGTCGCGTTCTTGTCACCGGCCAGACTCAGATTGAGCTGAGACTTGCCGACGCTCGCGGACAGTCGCTGTGACAGGGAACCGAGACGATTCTCGACATCCGACAGCCAGGCCACCAGATTGTCGGCGCGCGCATAGAACTGGCCATTGTTCTGGGTGTCATCGCTCAGACGCTTGAGGTAGTCCCCCAACTGGCGGTTGGCATCGGCATATTCATGCTCGGCTTCCGGCAGCATCCAGGCATTGGCGTCGATGAACAGCAGCGATTCCGCCTTGCCCAGCGCCTTGTCATCACTGGACTGGGACTGTGAACGACTGAATTCCTTGCGCAGCTCGCGCGTCATGTCGCGCACCTGCACCAGCACCCCATATTCCCAGTTGGGCATGTTGTCCAGCCACAGCCCCGGGGGTGCCACGTCATTCTTCAAATAGCCACCGGGCTTGTGCAGCAGGGTATCGTTGAGTTTCATCAGGGTCGCGACGGTCGCCGTGCCCGTCGGCAGCACCTCGAAGGCCGGTGCCGGCTGCTCGCCATCGACACTGGCAACGGGTGCCGCCAGCCCATGTACGCGGGCCAGTTCGGTGCGCGTGGCCTGGTCGACATTGAATTCGTCCGGCTCGCTGCTCCAGTAGATCCCAAGGCCAACGCAGACCAGCAGGTAAATGACGAACAGCCCGACCAGTGGTTTCCAGATCCAGCCATACTGAGGTGTTTCCAGCACGTCGCGACCCGCGCCACGCTTGCTGCCTTTACCGAATAGGGCCATGCGTTCTTCCTTGTATGAAGCCTTGTAAAAAGCCGTGTGAAAAAAGACGAGTCAGAAGACCGTGAACCGGTGTCGATACCCGCGTTGCCTCCAGCGCCGGTACTCATGACGTACGTCCTATCCTATCATGCGTCCCTGCGTGTGCCAGTCGCGCTCATCGCGACGTCAGAACCGGGGGGAGATCATCGCTACATGGTGGCGCATTCATCCTGGTGCAAGTCGCGACCCGTGATCATCGTGGGCATCATTGCCGGCCCTCTTTCCGTGACGAACACCTCAAGCGAGCTGATCGCGCAGAGGGCACAGGCACTCGCAAGATCGGCTTCTTCTCCCGGCACTGCAAAAGGATGCCTTCGTGCTTCGTCCGTTTCCCGCAAATGACGCGATCTCCCGCCAGATTCGCGCCAGTCTCGCCCTCGCCCGACCGATGCGCCCCGGGGTGCTGCTGGTCATTGTGCTGCTCCTCAGCCTGACCACTTTCGCCCTGCCAGCCCATGCCGGGCTGTTCGGCAGCAGTCCGGCCGCCTCCTCCAGCAGCGAATCGTCTACCGGGCTGTTCACGAGACAGGCATCCAGCAGCGACTTCCTGCCGGTCAACGAGGCCTTTACGCCCCGCGCATGGCGTGAAGGCGACACCCTCTATGTCGGCTTCACCAGTGCCGAGGGCTATTACCTCTATCGCCATCAATTCGACTTCGCGACCTCCCGTGACGATCTCCGGCTCGGTGCCGCGGACCTGCCCCCCGGCGAATTCAAGCAGGACCCCTATCTGGGCGACGTGCACGTCTTCCATGACCCACTGGTCATTCGCCTGCCTCTGACAGCCGCAGACCGTCAGAATGCCCCGGACGAGGCGTCATCGATCAGTGGTCCGGTACCGATATCCATCACCTTCCAGGGGTGTGCCGACGCCGGCCTCTGCTATCCCCCCGAGACCGTCACGCTCGAGGCCGGTGAACAGAGTGCGCCCGACGCCTTTGCCCACCTGATGCCTGATGCCGCCACCCTGGAGAGCGGCGCTGCCGACGACACTGGCGAACATCGTGCCGGCGAGCCCACCGCTATCCCGGGGACGGATGGCAGCTTTCGAGCATTGTTCACGGATGCCGGCCTCGTCACCTTGCTCGGGCTGTTCTTCCTGGCAGGCCTCGGGCTGACCTTCACGCCCTGCGTGCTGCCGATGATCCCGATTCTCAGCTCGATCATCGTCGGCCAGCGCCCCAGCCGCCCGCGCGCCTTGCTGCTGTCGTCAAGCTACGCCCTGGGCATGGCGCTCACCTACGCCGCGGCCGGCACGCTGATGGGTCTGTTCGGCGCCGGCCTCAACCTGCAGGCCCAACTGCAATCTCCCGTCGTGCTGATTCCCTTTGCCGCCCTGTTCGTGCTGTTCGCGCTGGCCATGTTCGGCGCCTTCAATCTGCGCCTGCCCGGCCGCCTGCATTCGCGCCTCGACACGCTGCAGGGGCGCCTGATGAATGCCGGCCCGGGGGGATTGGCGCTGGCAGGCGCGTTATCGGTACTCGTGGTATCGCCCTGCGTCTCGGCACCTCTGGCCGGTGCGCTGGTCTATCTCTCCGCCAGTGGCGATGCCACCAGCGGCGGGTTGGCGCTGTTCGCGCTCGGGCTCGGCATGGGGGTGCCGCTGGTACTGGTCGGCACCTTCGGCGCCAGTCTCCTGCCCAGGGCCGGCGGCTGGATGGAAGGCATCAAGCAGGCCTTCGGCATTCTGCTGCTGGGCGTGGCGCTGTGGCTGGTAGAGCGCTTGCTGCCGGCCTCGCTGGCGGTGCTGGGCTGGGCGGCATTGGCCATCGGCACCGGGGTGGCGCTCGGCGCGATCAGCTCCTCAAACCACGGCTGGGCCCGCGCCCGTCAGGCACTGGGGCTGCTGGCACTCGGCTGGGGAATGATCAGCCTGCTGGGCGTGGCCGGCGGCGCAAGCGACCCGCTACGCCCATTGGCCCCCTTCACCGGAGGCGGAACTGCCACGGGACAGGCAACCGAGCAGACGCTGGACTTCACCACCGTCACCGACATGGCTGCCCTCAAGCGCGAGCTGGCACTGGCTGACCGTCGCGGGCAGCCGGTCTTCGTCGATTACTACGCCGACTGGTGCATCTCCTGCAAGGTGATGGAGCGCGAGGTCTTTCCGCGCGTCGCGAGTCAGCTGCGACAGTTTCATCTGATTCGCGCCGATGTCACCCAGACGGATGCCACCACCCGTGAGCTGCTGTCATCGTTCGGCCTCTTCGGACCGCCCAGCCTGCTGTTCTTCGCAGGACAACAGGAAATGACCGAAGCGCGGATTCAGGGAGAGGTCGATGCCGAGCAGCTGGGCGAGCATCTCGACGAGGTACTGCGTCACCATCGCACTGCCGCGGGTGCATGATCTGGCGGGAGTCAGCCATGCCGGACACCGGCAGATGACGTCGCGATGTTGACGGGATGGCAGCGCGGGAGAGTCGGCGTGGCAATCAGGATAAAAGCGGCAGGAAATCCGGTTCGGTGCCAAACTGGACAGCGTTCGAGAATTTCGGCAGAATCCGCGTCACTGCGACAACAGTCTAGGCTCAATAGGTAAACGTCGCGGATAGTGACGGTATCTTTGCATTTTCACCCAGGGTTAACAGCTCAGCGAGTCACGCACTTGCTTCCGCTGACAAGAGGACTTTCATGGCGCGCATCCTGGTACTCAACGGCCCCAACCTCAATCTGCTGGGCACCCGCGAGCCCGAGGTGTACGGCACGACCACCCTGGAAGATATCCGCTCACGTCTGGAGACACGGGCCAGCCAGGCTGGCCACCAGCTGGACTGGCTGCAATCGAATGCCGAGCATGTGCTGGTAGATCGCGTGCATGCGGCCCGTGAGGATGGCACCGCCATCATCCTGATCAATCCCGCGGCCTTTACCCATACCAGCGTAGCGCTGCGCGATGCCCTGCTGGGGGTCGCACTGCCCTTCATCGAGCTGCACCTGTCCAATACCCATGCCCGCGAGGCGTTCCGCCATCATTCCTATCTTTCCGATGTGGCACGCGGCGTGATCATGGGGTTTGGCGCTCGAAGTTACGACATGGCGCTTGATGCCGCCCTGGCCGATCTTGCCTAGCAGGAGAGTCCCGGCGCAGCCTTCAGGCACGGCAGGCCTCATAGCTGCCTGAGACAAGGATTGACCGGCCCATCGGTCGGGACAGCCAATATCGCTGTCACCCGCAACCATTGACGTCTCGGTTGCACACCCCATTTCCAGCCACCTTTATATCGGGATGAATTTCATGGATATCCGCAAGGTCAAGAAGCTGATCGAGCTGCTCGAAGAGTCCAACATCAGCGAAATCGAGATCCAGGAAGGCGAAGAGTCCGTTCGCATCAGCCGCCATCCGCAGGGCTTCGCCCAGCAGCCGATGATGCAGGCCCCGATGATGATGCAGCAGCAACCGATGCAGCAGCAGGCCGCACCGGCAGCCGGCAGCGTCGAGGCACCGGCAGCCGCCGCTCCGGCAGCGCCGCAGGGCCATACCATCAATTCGCCGATGGTCGGCTCCTTCTATCGCTCTCCGGCGCCGGGCTCCAAGGCCTTCATCGAAGTCGGCCAGAGCGTCAAGAAAGGTGATACCGTCTGCATCGTCGAAGCCATGAAGATGATGAACCAGATCGAAGCCGACAAGGATGGTGTGGTGGAAGCCATTCTGATCGAAGACGGCGAGCCGGTTGAATTCGACCAGCCCATGATCGTCATTTCCTGATCCCAACGGACACGTCACCATGCTCGACAAGGTACTGATTGCCAACCGCGGCGAGATTGCACTTCGCATCCTTCGCGCCTGCAAGGAACTGGGCATCAAGACGGTAGCGGTGCACTCCAAGGCCGACCGCGATCTGATGCACGTCCGCCTGGCCGACGAAGCTGTCTGCATCGGCCCGGCCTCCTCTGCCAAATCCTATCTGCACATTCCGGCGCTGATCGCAGCCGCCGAGGTGACGGACGCCGACGCCATCCATCCGGGCTACGGCTTCCTGTCGGAAAACGCCAACTTCGCCGAGCAGGTCGAACGCTCCGGCTTCGCCTTCATCGGCCCGCGCGCTGACACCATCCGCATGATGGGTGACAAGGTCGCGGCCATCGAAGCGATGAAGCTGGCCGGCGTCCCGACCGTACCGGGCTCCGATGGTCCGGTGCCGCAGGATGAAGACGAGATGTTCGCCATCGCCGAGCGCATCGGCTACCCGGTGATCATCAAGGCCGCCGCTGGCGGTGGTGGTCGCGGCATGCGTGTGGTGCACTCCAAGGCCAGCCTGCTGTCCTCGGTGAGCATCACCCAGGGTGAAGCCGCCGCGGCCTTCGGCGACGGCACGGTGTACATGGAGAAATTCCTCCAGAACCCGCGTCACGTCGAAGTCCAGGTGCTGGCCGATGGCCAGGGCAACGCCATTCACCTGTATGACCGCGACTGCTCCCTGCAGCGTCGTCACCAGAAGGTGCTGGAAGAAGCGCCGGCACCGCAGCTGGATGAGGAAGCCCGTGCCAAGGTCCTCAAGTCGTGCACCGATGCCTGCATCGAGATCGGCTATCGTGGCGCCGGCACCTTCGAATTCCTGTACGAGAACGGCGGGTTCTACTTCATCGAGATGAACACCCGCGTTCAGGTCGAGCACCCGGTGACCGAGATGGTCACGGGCGTCGACATCGTCAAGGAGCAGCTGCGCATCGCCTCCGGCCTGCCGCTCTCCATCAAGCAGGAAGACGTCAAGCTGCGTGGCCACGCCTTCGAATGCCGCATCAATGCCGAAGACTCGCGCACCTTCATGCCGTCTCCGGGCAAGGTCGAGCTCTATCACGCGCCGGGCGGTCTGGGCGTGCGCATGGACTCGCACCTGTACTCCGGCTACACCGTGCCGCCGCACTACGATTCCCTGATCGGCAAGCTGATCACCTGGGGCGAGAGCCGCGAGATCGCATTGACGCGCATGCGCAATGCCCTCGACGAGCTGCTGGTGGAAGGCATCAAGACCAACACTGACCTGCAGAAGGATCTGGTGCGTGATGCCGGCTTCCAGGAAGGTGGCGTCAACATCCATTATCTGGAGAAGAAGCTGGGCCTGTAATCTGCCCTGCTTGAGACTGGCAGCATCGGTCGACACATGACAGAAGGGTGGCCTCGGCCGCCCTTCTGTCGTTTGCGCAGGGGCCCTTGAGTGCGCTCAGGGTCATGCCGGCATCCGAGCGCCCCTGCCCCCACTGCCGCTTCGTCTATTCTCTTCACTCCCTACCTATTCGACAGGAGCCACCATGTCCTGGCTGCAACTCAAGGCGCGTATCGCCCCCGACCACGCCGAGATTCTCGAGCATCTGCTGATGGAAGAAGGTGCCTGCGCCATCACCCTGCAGGACGCCGAGGATCAGCCACTGTTCGAGCCGGACCTCGGCAGCACGCCGCTGTGGAGCGAGACAGTGCTTACCGGCCTGTGGGATGGCACCGAAGGCATCGAGACCATGCGCGAGCGGGTCAAGGCCGGCTGGGCGGCACTGATTCCCGATGAGCCCTGCCCGGAGATCGAGGTCGAGATTCTCGAGGACCGCGACTGGACACGTGAGTGGATGGACGGCTTCGAGCCGCTCAAGATGGGCCAGCGGCTGTGGATCGTGCCCAGCTGGCATGACGCGCCGGAACAGGACGCCGTCAACCTGATGCTCGACCCGGGCCTGGCCTTCGGCACCGGCACTCACCCGACCACCGCCCTGTGCCTGGAATGGCTCGATGGCCTGGCCGTGGAGGGCAAGCTCGCCCGGCACAGCGTGCTCGACTTCGGCTGCGGCTCCGGCATCCTGGCCATCGCCGCACTCAAGCTCGGCGCGGTGGATGCCATGGGCACCGATATCGATCCCCAGGCCCTGCAGGCCTCCCGCGACAACGCCCAGCGCAACGAGGTCAGCGACAGGCTGACACTGTGCTACCCGGACCGCCTGCCGGATGCGGGCTATCAGATCGTGGTCGCCAACATCCTGGCCGGCCCGCTGGTCGAGCTGGCCCCGCAGATCGCGGGCAGTGTGGCCCCGGGTGGCCTCCTGGCGCTTTCCGGCATTCTCGCGCCCCAGGCGGGAGACGTGCTCGAGGCCTATCGTGAGGCCGGCCTGATCATGGAAGAGCCCACCGAGCGCGATGGCTGGGTGCGCCTCAACGGCCAGCGCCCGCTCGAGGGCTGAGCCACGCGATACCATGAGTGCCGCAGCGCAGGGAATCCACGGCGCAAAGGAAGACCTCCGGAACGCGCCACGGATGAAATAGCCCTTCAAACCCTGCGGCGCTCTAGGTATCATGACGCCCCCGTGATGCCTGCATCGCGCGCCACCCCACTGCATGACACGAGCCCCATGACCGAGACATCCCTTCACGCCGAGCTCCCGCGCATCGGTGTGCACCAGTTGCCCAATCGCGTGATTCTGGCCCCGATGGCCGGCGTCACCGATCGCCCGTTCCGACAGCAATGTCGTGAGCTGGGCGCGGGGCTCGTGGTCTCGGAGATGGTGACCAGTGACAAGCGCCTGTGGAACACCGTCAAGTCGCGCACGCGCATGAATCATGCCGGTGAACCCGGCCCGCGTGCCGTGCAGATCGCCGGGGGCGATGCCGCGATGCTGGCCGAGGCCGCCGCGCTGAATGCCGAGATGGGCGCCGAGATCATCGACATCAACATGGGCTGCCCGGCCAAGAAGGTCTGCAACAAGGCCGCCGGGTCTGCCCTGATGCGCGATGAGCGTCTGGTCGGCGAGATTCTCGAGGCCGTGGTGCGTGCCGTGAAGGTGCCGGTCACGCTGAAGATGCGCACCGGCTGGTGCGAGGAAACACGCAACGCCATCACCATCGCGCGCATGGCCGAGAGTGCCGGCATCCAGGCGCTCTCCGTGCATGGTCGCACCCGTCAGCAGAAATATACCGGTGAGGCCGAATACGACACCATCGCTGCGGTGAAGGCGGCAGTCTCGATCCCGGTCTTCGCCAATGGCGATATCGACAGCGGCGAGAAAGCGCGACATGTGCTTGACTATACGGGCGCCGATGCCGTGATGGTCGGCCGTGCGGCCCAAGGCAACCCCTGGATCTTCCGCGAGATCAATCACTATCTGGCCACTGGCCAGGTAGCTTCCGGCCCGAGCGATGCGGAGCGTGCCCAGGTGATGCGCACCCATCTCGAGGCCCTGTACGAATTCTACGGTGACTACATGGGCGTGCGCATCGCGCGCAAGCATGTGGGCTGGTACCTGGCGACCCGCGAGGATGGCAGTGAGTTGAAGCGCAGCTTCAATCCTCTCGAGGAGCCCGATGAACAGCGCCAGTTCCTGACCCGCCTGTTCGGCGAGCCGGAAGGCATCGCCCGCACCGAGACGCAAGGAAGTCACGCAGCATGACCAGCAGGCACCCTCTATCCCCTGACGACGCAAGCCAGGCCACGCTGATGACGCCCGTTCGGCACCATCAGACCCTGCGCGAAGCCGTCGAGCATTCCATGGCGCGCTACTTCGCCCACCTGGATGGCGAGCAGGTCACCGACCTGCATGCCATGGTGATGGCCGAGGTCGAGGCGCCGCTGCTGGAAGCGGTGATGGCCCACGCCCAGGGCAACCAGACCCGCGCCGCCGATATGCTGGGCCTCAATCGAGGCACGCTGCGCAAGAAGCTCAAGCAGTTTGATCTGATCTGACCCCGCCGGGGCATCCTCACAGGTGCCCCGGCGTCTTTTTGTTGATCCACGAGTGGAGCATCATGCAAGCCAAGCCCCAAGCCATCCGTCGCGCCCTCCTGAGCGTTTCCGACAAGACCGGCATCGTCGAATTCGCCCGTGCCCTCGACGCCCGTGGCGTCGCCCTGCTGTCTACCGGCGGCACCTTCCGTCTGCTCAAGGACAACGGCCTGGCCGTGACCGAAGTCTCCGAGCACACCGGCTTCCCGGAAATGATGGATGGCCGGGTCAAGACCCTGCATCCCAAGATCCACGGCGGCATTCTCGGTCGACGCGGTCAGGATGATGCGGTGATGGCCGAGCACGGCATCGACCCCATCGACATGGTCATCGTCAACCTGTATCCGTTCGCCGCCACCGTGGCCAACCCGGATTGCTCGCTGGAAGACGCCATCGAGAACATCGATATCGGCGGCCCGACCATGGTGCGTTCCTGCGCCAAGAACCACGCGCACACCACCATCGTCGTCAACGCGGCCGACTACGACCGCGTGATCGCCGAGATGGACGCCAATGACAATGCCGTCAGCGACGAGGCGCGCTTCGACCTGGCCGTGGCAGCCTTCGAGCACACCGCCGCCTACGACGGCGCCATCGCCAACTGGCTGGGTCAGCGGGTCGAGGGTGGCAGTGAAGGTCTGCCGCGTCAGTACAACGTCAGCCTGAGCAAGAAGCAGGACATGCGTTACGGCGAGAACCCGCATCAGCAAGCGGCCTTCTACGTCGAGGACGGTGCCACCGAGGCCAGCGTCGCCACGGCCGTGCAGGTCCAGGGCAAGGCGTTGTCCTACAACAACGTCGCCGATACCGATGCCGCCTTCGAGTGCGTCAAGGCCTTCGACGAGACCGCCTGTGTCATCGTCAAGCACGCCAACCCGTGTGGCGTCGCCATCGGCGAGTCTGCCCTGGCCGCCTACGAGCGCGCCTATCAGACCGACCCGACCAGCGCCTTCGGCGGCATCATCGCCTTCAACGTGCCGCTGGACGCCGAGACCGCGCAGGCCATCGTCTCGCGCCAGTTCGTCGAGGTGATCATCGCCCCGGGAATCAGCGACGAAGCCGCTGCCATCGTCGCCACCAAGGCCAACGTGCGTCTGCTCGACGTCGCGGAGGCCTGGGCGGCCGAGCGTACCGGCGGTCACGACTTCAAGCGCGTCACCGGCGGTCTGCTGGTGCAGGACCGCGATCAGGGCATGGTCGGCCGTGATGAACTCAAGGTCGTCACCGAGCGCGCGCCGAGCGAGCAGGAACTCAACGACCTGACCTTCGCCTGGAAAGTGGCCAAGTTCGTCAAGTCCAACGCCATCGTCTACATCAAGGATGGCCAGACCATCGGTGTGGGCGCCGGTCAGATGAGCCGCGTCTATTCGGCCAAGATCGCCGGCATCAAGGCCGCCGATGAAGGGCTCAAAGTGCCGGGCTCCGTGATGGCCTCCGATGCCTTCTTCCCGTTCCGTGACGGCATCGACGCCGCGGCGGCGGCCGGTATCACGGCCGTCATCCAGCCGGGTGGCTCCATGCGTGATCAGGAAGTCATCGATGCCGCCAACGAAGCCGGCATCGCCATGGTCTTCACCGGCATGCGTCACTTCCGTCACTGATCGACGGCTCTGACACATGATGTGTGAGCCTCTCTGACGCTCACGAAAAAGCCCCCGCCAGCGAATCGCTGACGGGGGCTTTTCGTATGCCGGGGCATCAACGCCTGCCCCTATTCGACAGGCAGTCTGACCAGGCGCAGGAAGTTGTCACGGGCGACATTGTGCGCCGTCTGTGGCGACAGGGCATCGAGGAATGGCGTGTAACTTGCCAGGATATCGCCCACCGAGCCGAAGCGCCCGACCACGTCACTGCCAAGCACGAAGCGCTGTGGGAAGCGCTCGACCAGCTTGACCCAGCGCGGGCGCGGCTGGCCCTTGTCATCCAGCAGATACGGCTCCAGCACTGACCAGGACAGGTCGATATTCAGGTTGGGATAGGTTTCCAGCATGCGCTCGATCTCGCCGTGCAGCCATGTCATGCGCCCCAGGCGACGATTGAGCTCGGCACTGGTACCCGCATGTGCCCAGATGAAGGTCGTGTCCGGATTGTCGCGCACCGCACTCTCGAATTCCTCGAGATACAGCCCCTCATGCCCCTCACGCTTGCTGGTGACATTGGAATGCACCATCACCGGCAGGCCCTTCTCCGCCGCCAGCGCATAGACCTTTCTCAAGGCGGGATGATTGGCTCGTGGCGTCTCGCCCTCGGTCAGGCGCGTCAGGTCATCATGACGCGTGAAGACCTCGCCGATGCCTTTCCAGAAGCCGGGATAGATCGCCATCAACTGGCGAATCTCATCGGCAGCATTCAGATCAGTGGGGTTGAAGCCGGTGATGAACGGCGAGAAACGCGCCTGGACCGGCTCGGGAGCGCGAGTCAACGCCTCGGCCAGAATGTAATCGGTACCGGAGTACCAGTAGACCGGCCCATCATCACCCATGTAGTAACGCGGCTTCTTGGGCGCGTCCTGCTGCCATTTCTTGGCGACACCGATGCCCGTGATCAGGGCATGATCCACCTGCGCCTCATCCATGGCATCCAGCAAGGCCCCCAGGCCATCGCCCTGCTGGAAGAAGTCGACGAAGTGCAGGTGGGCGTCGCTGTAGTGATAATCGCGTGTCTCATCGGCAGCCACGGGCTCGGCGACAGCCATGCTGCCGGCAAGCCCCAACAGCAACGCCAGCGCCCCCTGGAGGAGAGGACGCTGGCGCAGACAGGACAGGCGAGAGAAACGGACGGGGCGAGAGGCAAGCTTCAGCATGGGTGGCTCCGAGGAAAGATCGCTCGATTCTGCGGTGCCCACCCTTGCCGGCGCAAGTGTCCTCAGCTCGCCAATACCGCACCATTCATGCCGGAGGGGCGGCTTCCCTGCCGTTCAGCTGCCTGCTGACGACGGGCAGTCACACGATTCCAGACCTTCTCGTGGAAGAAGAAGGCGACGGTGTTGACCGCAGGCTCGACGATGGCGACCAGACCGCCAACCACGATGTCACCGGTCAGCAGGTAGGTGACACCGAAGGCGATGGAGAAGTGCATGCTGGCAAAGGTCAATGTCTTGATCATGTTGGCTGCCCTCCGGGCGGTCTGTGCTCAGCGAGACGCTGAACCCCAGCGCGTCGCGTGTCTCTTGGTGGGCAACCTGTTGTTGCCTCGATGCAATGAATGATAGTGAGTCTCATCTGCAACTTGAAATCACTTTGCCCTACCCCGCTGATAAGGGCTGGCTATCAAGCGCTCGGATCACCACGCGCCACAGCCCACAGGATTGGGTAGAATGCGCAGCCGTACCATGCAATTGCATTCCCATCCACTCTGTCTCCTCAAGGTCGCCATGACGCCGCCACTCGACTCTGATGCCCTCCAGACGCTGCTTGAACGCCTGTCCAATGATGCCAGCCGCTGCTTCAACGAGGGCAAGGTCGCGGATTACATCCCGGCCCTGGCGCAGGTGGACCCGGATCAGTTCGGGATTGCCGTCTGTCATGTCGATGGCCGCGTCCAGTATGCCGGGGATGCACACACGCGCTTCTCGATCCAGTCGATCTCCAAGGTCCACGCACTGGTACTGGCGATGCAGCGTCTGGAAAGCGACGAGATCTGGTCACGCGTGGGACGTGAACCCTCTGGCCAGGCGTTCAATTCGATCATGCAGCTGGAGGTCGAGAACGGCATTCCACGTAACCCGTTCATCAATGCCGGGGCACTGCTGATCACGGACCTGCTGGTCTCGCGCATCGTCTCGATCCAGAACACGCTGCGTGAACAGCTCAGACGCCTGTCCGGCAGCCCCGACATCGGCTTCGACGAGAAGGTGGCGCGCTCCGAGATGGACCACAAGGCACGCAATGCCTCGCTCGCCTACCTGATGCAGGCCTATGGCAACGTGCACTCCGATGTGGATGACCTGCTGGACACCTACTTCCACAGCTGTTCGGTATCGATGAACTGCGTGGAGCTGGCCCGCAGCTTCGCCTTCCTGGCCAATCGCGGCGTCAACCCACTGGATGGCAAGGAAGTGGTCTCACCCTTGGAGACACGCCAGCTCAATGCGCTATTGCTGACCTGTGGGCTCTATGACGCGGCGGGAGACTTCGCCTGGCGCGTGGGCCTGCCGGGCAAGAGTGGTGTCGGCGGCGGCATCATCGCCATCCTGCCGGGACAGATGAGCATCTGTGTGTGGTCGCCGCGCCTGGACGGCTATGGCAACTCGATTGCCGGCCGGCATGCATTGGAAGGATTGGTGGCGGGAATGGGGCTGTCACCGCTGGGCTGAGGAGTGAGGAGTGAGGGCTGAGAAGGGAGAACTGAGAAGTGCGGGCTGACAATACTGAGCTGGGAACCGGCCATAAAAAAGGGCAAGTCGCGTCCGCCACGCCACTCGCCCTGTCTTCAATCCTTGAAGACTATCACCACAGGTCCCGCTCTTTGACTGTAGCGTAAATAAGCATATCCACAAGTAAGAGAATGCCGACAAAGCACACCTGTCTTTGTCCCTGATCCGCGGTAAAAGACAGCGGCATACCGCTTTGGTCTGACACGCGCAGCGCGATCAATGCCCAAGACACCTCACCTCTACGACCAATGACGCATGGGCCTCTTGTCGCGAGATTGCCCCCTCTCGCGCATGCCGCTCTCTTATCAGCAGCGAAAGATCGCTCTCAGCAGCAGCGAAAACTCCATAGGTTGCAGACACGCTTGGCGGCAACAGGCCGAATGACTGAATGACATGAAAAAGCCCGCCCGGTGTCCCGGGCGGGCTTTTTGGCATCTGATGTCATGTCCGGTCATTGCCTTGAGCGCTGGCCATCCATCGACGATGCCACGTTCAAGGATGCAGGCTCATGCAGGGATCGACGGCGCAGACCCGATAACGAACGGCTCAGCCAAGTGAGAGACACAGATACTTGGTTTCCATGTACTCCTCGAGGCCATACTTGGAGCCCTCACGGCCCAGCCCCGATGCCTTGGTGCCGCCGAAGGGCGCGGCGGCGTTGGAGATCAGTCCGGTGTTGATACCGACCATGCCGTAATCCAGACCTTCCGACACGCGCCAGACACGCTTGAGATCCGTGCTGTAGAAATAGCTGGCCAGCCCGAACTCGGTATCGTTGGCCATCTCGATGGCCTCTTCCTCGCTCTCGAAGGGGAAGATGGCTGCCAGCGGCCCGAAGGTTTCCTCACGTGCCACCTTCATCTCCGGCGTCACCTGCGAGATCAACGTCGGGGTGAAGAAGCTGCCACCCAGCGGATGCGGATGACCGCCCAGCAGCAGCTCGGCCCCCTTGTCGAGAGCATCCTGCACGTGATCCGTGACCTTCTCGACGGCGTCACCATCAATCAGTGGGCCGACCTTGACGCCCTCTTCCATGCCGTTGCCCACGGTCAACTCGGCATTCATCGCCGCTGCCAGCTTCTCGCTGAAGGCATTGACCACGCTAGACTGCACCAGGAAACGGTTGGTGCAGACGCAGGTCTGGCCGGCGTTGCGGAACTTGGCTGCCATCGCGCCTTCCACCGCCGCATCGAGATCGGCGTCTTCGAACACCAGGAAGGGCGCATTGCCGCCAAGCTCGAGCGAGATCTTCTGGATATGCTGTGAGGCATTGGCCATCAGTCCGCGGCCAACTTCGGTGGAGCCGGTGAAGGTGACCTTGCGCACGAGACGCGAATCGGTCATCGCCTTGGCGATATCCCTGGCCGAGCCCGGCACCACGTTGAAGACACCACGCGGCACACCAGCGCGCTCCGCCAGCACCGCCAGCGCCAGCGCCGAGAAGGGAGTCTGACTGGCAGGCTTGACCACGATGGGGCAGCCCGCCGCCAATGCGGCACCCGCCTTGCGGGTGATCATCGATGACGGGAAGTTCCACGGCGTGATCGCCCCCACGACACCGACGGGTTGCTTGAGCACCATGATGCGCTGATCACGCTTGGCTGCCGGAATGGTGTCACCGTAGACTCGCTGTCCTTCCTCGGCGAACCAGCGCAGGAAGCTGGCGGCATACTGGATCTCACCGGCAGATTCGGCGAGTGGCTTGCCCTGCTCCAGGGTCATGATCTGCGCCAGGTCATCCTTGTGCTCCTGCATCAGGGCGTACCACTTCATCAGGATGTCGGCACGTTCCAGCGCGGGGGTTTCCTTCCAGTCAGCGAAGGCATTCTGGGCCGCCTCGATGGCACGCTCGGTTTCCGCATAGCCCAGGCGAGGCACTCGGCCGATGATCTCGCCGGTGGCCGGATTGTCGACCTCTATCTGCTCACCGGAATCCGCGGCGACCCAACCACCATCGATATAGGCAAAGGGGCGAAAGAGACTGGTATCGTTGAGATGTTCCATGAAGACTCCAGAGGCATGCAGGTGGATCGAGGCGGCGTTGAGCGCTAGCCGAGACTATTCAAGACTAGCCTAATAGAACCTAGATGCGGGTTCAGTGCCAGAACCACAACCCTGCCAGCACCAGTGCTGCCATGGCCAGCCCCGTGATCACACGCCCCATGGGCCACTCGCGTCGGCCGGATGGCTGCTTGCCGGCCTCGACAGACGACGGCGGTACCTCACCGAGCTCGCACTCCGGCGGCATCGACACGACACGCCGCGCCTTCTGCTGCTTGACCCGCGCATTGAACACCTGGCTCGCACGCCCGTCACGCACCTCGAAATCCACCGCCAGTCCCGGCCCCGGGAGACCGCGACCGCGCCAACCGACAAGATCGAACACGTACTCGGCGCCCTTGTCATCCGTGATGACACCCTCCTGGGTGGCATCATCGAACCGAGTGATCTCTCCGATCATGCTGCCCCTCCTGACATCCCGTCTCTCCTGACTGTCTAGCGTCCGACACTTGCCGTCTGGATATGGTCTTCCCGGCTGTCCGACAGGGTGATGGACACCGAATCGGAGAAGCGCAGCGCATGCGGCTTGTCGATCTCGACCTGAGCCGTCAGCACCTGCTCATGCTGCATCACGATATCCAGCACTTCCCGCGTCATGCGCTCGAGCAATGCGAAACGCCCATCCTCGACATGCGCGATCAGCTGCTTGGTGATGGTGCGATAGTTGAGGGCTTCGCTGATGTGGTTGAACTGAACCGCACGCGCGGCGCGGTAGCGGATCACCACATTGATCACGACATCCTGACGATTCTGGATCTCGTCCTCGTTGATCCCGATATAGGTGCGCAGACGCAGGTTCTTGATGCGAATGGTGGCAAGATCGTGATCGAGATGTTCATCGTGCAAGGCATGCATCGGCATCGACGGGGACTCCTGGACAAGAGATGTCAGACAAACGACTCACAGACGACGACGCCGCCTCGAGAGGCGGCGTCGTGGCTATCGGATCAGCTGATCAGGGTCAGGAATTCCTGACGGGTCGGCTGATTCTCGCGGAAGGCCCCCAGCATCACGGAGGTCTTCATGCTGGAATTCTGCTTTTCCACGCCACGCATCATCATGCACATGTGGCGCGCCTCGACCACCACCGCCACACCCCGTGCGCCGGTCACCTGCTGGACCGCCTCAGCGATCTGCTTGGTGAGGTTTTCCTGGATCTGCATGCGGCGCGAGTACATGTCGGTGATGCGCGCGAACTTGGACAGCCCCAGCACCTTGCCCGCCGGCAGATAGGCGATATGGCACTTGCCGATGAACGGCAGCATGTGATGCTCGCACATCGAGTAAAGCTCGATGTCCTTGACCAGTACCATCTCGTCGGTGTCCGAGGTGAAGACGGCGCCGTTGACGATCTCCTCCAGCGACTGATGATAGCCATGGGTCAGGAACTGCATGGCCTTGGCAGCACGCATGGGCGTGTCCTGCAGGCCCTCGCGCTGCGGATCCTCACCCAATGCAGTGATGATCTGGCGGTAATGGTTGGCAATCTCTTCGGTCATCCGTCTGCCTATGGTATCGGTCAGGGGCGCGCATGAGCGCACGCATAGCAGGGGTAAAGCACATAACTTATACAATATCTTAACGTTGAATTGATCTTGTACAAGTTAGTGTTCAATGTCAGCGCAGATTCTACCTCAGGCCTGCCTCCAACGCAGGCCTGATCACGTCTTTCCCGCAAGGCCGCAACGACGACGCCCTCAACGCAAGGCGTCAAGGGCGTCGGGTCATGGGACTCAAGAATGGCCCACCGGTCTCCGGCGCGGGCGGCTCACGCCAGCCAGCGAGGAGCATCAAGCACGACTCGCTGCTGCTCAAGACTGCGGATGTGGTCATCCCAGTACCCCAGGCTCGCGACATGCGAGAAGGCCTGCGGGAAGGCGGGATCCGTCCAGCGCCGTACCACCCAGGCACTGTGACGCACCATGCGCAGCGTACGCAGTGTCTCGATCCACTTCAGCTCCCCGCGATTGAAGTCGCAGTGCTGCTCATATCCTTCCAGCACCTCGGACAACTGCATGTGGAGCTCGGGGTCACTCTCTCCCGTCAACAGCATCCACAGATCCTGAATGGCAGGCGCATTGAGACAATCATCGAAATCCACCAGCGCGAAGCTGTCATCCCGCCCCAGCATGTTGCCGATATGGCAGTCACCATGCGCACGCAGCAAGCCACTCTGCGGCCAGCTCTGCTCCGCCACCAGGGGGCGCAACGCCTCGATGACACGCTGATAGCTTTCACTCTGACGCTCACTCAGCCAGTCGGAGGCCAGCACGCTGTCACGACTCTCGTCGAGGATGCGCAGTGGCGTGAGCGTTTCACGCTCCTGGAAGAGGCCTTGACGCCCGACGGCGTGCACGCGACCGATCAGCTCTCCCAGATGGTAGAGGTGCTCGGGAGATTCGAGTTCGGGAGCCCGCCCGACCACATGGGGAAACAGCGCGAAGTCGAAGCCTTCGTGATGATGCAAGGTCTCACCCCTGGCATCCGCCCAGGCGGGCGCACCGGGAACGCCCTCGGCTTCCAGCTCGGCCAGAAAGGCGTGCTCCTCGAGGATCTGGGCGCGGCTCCAGCGATCCGGACGATAGAACTTGGCGACCCAGCGCCGCCGGTCATCATCGGCCAGGTGATAGACCCGATTCTCGTAACTGTTGAGCGCGAAGGGCTCGCCGGGCAACCAGAAACCAAGCGACTCGACGGCGGCCACGACACGATCCGGCGCAAGCGCATCAAAGGGATGTGAACGCTTGTCCAGTTCGCCTTCCCGGGATGACGCAGCCTCCCAGGTGTTGCCGTTGGCGCGCTCATCAAGCTCGCGCGAGGTGCCGGATGATTGCGAATCAGCAGGTGTAACAGGATCAATAGGCATGGCAATTCCTCGGGCATGGACCAGCAAACGGCTGCCGGACCTTGCATGCTATGAGATTAGACCCTCACACCGCCAGTCCCTCAGGCCATAGACCAATAGCATCATGGCGAACCAGGCGGCGTACGCGCCAGCACACAGGCGACGACCTCTCGAGCCCCCGCCCGCTGACAGGCCTGCGCCAGGCTGTCGAGGGTCGCGCCACTGGTCATGACATCATCGATCAACAGCACGCTTTCCGGCAGAGGAGCGCTGATGTCATAACGTCCGCGTTGCGCCTTCAGACGTCCGCGCCGCCCCCGCAGGCGCTGATCCTCATCGGCCGCATGTCCCGAGCGAATCCGCACCACGTCGCCGCGTTGTCGTTCACGCACCCGCAGACCACGCGTCAGCTCCACCAGCACCTCATGCCCCCGCGTTCGTCGCCGTCGCGAATCCCCCGGCACCAGGATGACCCATGCCTCGGGACGTGCTGCCAGCCACTCCCGACAGAACGGGGCCAGCTCTCGCGTCATCAATTGGCGCAGCAGGAGCCCGGCACGCCTCTGATGCTGGTCCTTGTAACGCTGGAAGAGACCCGCGATCAGCCCCTCATAGCGCAATGGAGCGTACACGTGCTGATAGGCCGGTGGCGTCCGCAGACACCGTGCACAGGCCACCTGACTCAATGCCTCGGAGGCCACCGGCTCGGCACAGCACGGGCAGGCATGACGATTGCGCACGATCCGCTCTTCACAGGCCTCGCACCAGTCGCCATGGCGTCCCCTCGGGCGCCTGCCATGCGCATGCCCTCGTTGCTGCTGCAGGCAGAAGGCACAGGGGCGTGACACACGCCTCCTGTCAACCAGCAGACCTTCCAGCGTTGACAGCACTCGCGAAAACTCTATCATTTCAGTCAACCCTCATTCATAAATCGCGTTGACTGACCGACAGCCGTCGCTCGCGGGACTGGATGGCGGCGTGCGCCTGACCCGAAGACACTGGCGATCGTCCGGCGCTGACTGCCACCTGACGCGTCTCACTGCCTGCCTGAAGAAGGATCTCACTCCCATGACCGTAGAAGCCCCGAGCGTGACCACACAAACCTCGCACGACGAACGGACCAACGCAGATGGCGAGGTACGTCACGACTGGCGCGTCGAGGAAATCGAAGCGTTGTTCGCCCTGCCCTTCAATGACCTGCTGTTCCGGGCCCAGCAGATCCACCGCCAGCACTTCGATCCGAATGCCGTCCAGGTCTCGACCTTGCTGTCGATCAAGACCGGCGCCTGCCCGGAGGACTGCAAGTACTGCCCGCAGTCAGGCCACTACAACACTGGCCTGGGCAAGGAAAAGCTGATGGAGATCCAGAAGGTGGTCGAGCAGGCCCGCGCCGCCAAGGATGCCGGTGCCAGCCGTTTCTGCATGGGCGCCGCCTGGAAGAGCCCGCGGGAGCGCGATCTCGAGGTGGTCACCGAGATGGTGCGTCAGGTGAAATCACTGGGACTGGAAACCTGCATGACGCTGGGAATGGTCGATACCGATCAGGCCAGAAAGCTCGCGGATGCCGGCCTCGACTACTACAACCACAATCTGGACACCTCACCGGAGTACTACGGCGAGATCATCACCACGCGCAGCTACAGCGAGCGCCTGGACACCCTGGCCAGCGTGCGCGAAGCCGGCATGAAGGTATGCTCCGGCGGCATTCTCGGCATGGGGGAAACCACCACGGATCGTGCCGGCCTGCTGCGCCAGCTGGCCAATCTGCAACCACAGCCGGAATCGGTGCCGATCAACATGCTGGTCAAGGTGGCGGGCACACCGCTGGAAAATGTCGAGGATCTCGACCCCATCGAGTTCATCCGTGCCATCGCCGTGGCGCGCATCATGATGCCGAAGAGTCACGTGCGCCTGTCCGCCGGTCGCGAGCAGATGGACGATTCCACCCAGGCGCTGGCCTTCCTCGCCGGTGCGAACTCCATCTTCTATGGCGAGCGTCTGCTGACCACCGGCAATCCGCAGGCCAACCGTGACCGCGAGCTGTTCGAGCGCCTTGGCCTGCACCCGGAAACCCGCCAGGAAGTCGCCAGTGACGATGTGCGGGAAGCGGCGCTCAAGGCGGCCATGGAAGAACAGGCGCGCGCCAACGTCGAAGGCAGCCTGTTCTACGATGCCACCCGCGAGGCGACGCCCGCCAGCGATGAAGGCCACGTCCGTGAACGCAAGCCCTGCGGTCTGGTGGTCTGATCTCACGTGGCCACCGACATGCGCGCGCGCTTCAGCCCTCAATCCAGCGCCAGCTTCACGCATCTGGATAGCCTGCTCACTCAGCGTAAGCAGGCCGGGCGCTATCGCCGGCGCCTGACACTGGATTCGCCACAGGGCCCCCACGTCAGCCTCTCCGGGCAGGCAGCAGGTGAAGAGGCACGTCCGCTGCTCAACTTCGCCGCCAACGACTACCTGGGGCTGGCCAACCACCCGGCACTGGTCGAGGCCGGCTGTCGTGCAGCCCGGAAATTCGGTGTCGGCAGCGGCAGCGCTCACCTGGTCAATGGCCACCAGCGCGCTCACCACCAGCTGGAAGCCCGTCTGGCCAAATTGACCGGACGCCCGCGTGCGCTGCTGTTCTCCACCGGCTTCATGGCCAATCTCGGCGTGATCGATGCGCTCGCGAGCGCCTCGCGCGAGGCCGGGCGCACTCTCGAGATCTTTCATGACCGTCTCAACCACGCCAGCCTCCTCGATGGCGCGCGGCTGGCATCCTCCGGCAACTCAGCCGTGCGCTCGCGCCGCTTCCATCATCGCGACCTCGAGGATCTCGAGCGCCAGCTGGCACGCTCACAGGCCGATGACAGGCTGGTGATCAGCGATGGCGTGTTCAGCATGGATGGCGACTGTGCCGATATCACGGGCCTGGCTCGGGCATGTGCTCGCCATGGCGCCTGGCTGATGATCGACGATGCGCATGGGGTGGGCGTGCTGGGCGAGCACGGCGAAGGACTGGTCGGACGGGACACTCCGCTGGCCGAAGTGCCGGTATTGGTGGGCACGCTGGGCAAGGCCCTGGGCAGCGCTGGCGCCTTCGTCGTCGGCAGCGAGGCATTGATCGAAAGCCTGATCCAGCTGGCCCGCCCGTATATCTACACCACGGCGCAACCCCCGCACGTCGCTGCCGCCACCCTGGCAGCGCTGGATATCGTCGAGCAGGAACCACAGCGACGCGAGCACCTGGCAGCGCGCGTACGACAGTTTCGCGAGGGGTGTGCAGCTCTGCTGGCAGGCAGTGGTCTGGCGCTCGGCCTGCCCCCGGTGACGGCAGGCACCCCCTCCCCCCTCACTGACCCGATGACACCGATCCAGCCACTGATACTCGGTAGCGAAACTCGTGCCCTTGCCTGGAGCGCGGCACTGCGCGAGCGCGGCATTCTGGTATCTGCCATTCGCCCCCCGACGGTCCCTGCCGGCAGTTCACGCCTGCGCTTCACCTTCAGTGCCGCGCACAGCGAGAACGATGTCGAGACTCTGCTGGCCGCCCTCAGGGAGGTGCTGGAATCGAGCACTACCAGACCCACCACGGGGGCCGAGACATGACGCGATTGACACGTCTGGTGCTGTTCAACGGCTGGGGTATCGATGCCCGCATCTGGCAACCCTTGAAGACGCGACTGGCCGAGCGACAGCAAGCTGCCGAACGAGAGCGGACTGCCGGACCTGCGCCACGCCCGATCGAGATCGTGACGGCAGACTGGCCCCTTGCGGCGCCTGACGATCCCGAAGCAGCTCCTTCGCACCTCGGCGGAGCGGACACGCTGTGGCTGGGCTGGTCATTGGGTGCGCTACGCGCCGAGGCACTCGCGACTGCGCTGCCGATGGACCAACGGCCCGCGGCACTCATCGCGTTGGCCATGGGGCCGGCGTTCATCACGCCGGATCACGCGACTCCCGAGACGACTCTTGCTCATCGCAGGTCCTCGGCGCCCCTTCCGGCACTGCCCAGCACCACGCTCACCACTTTCCAGACAGCCTTTGCCCGCTCTCCGCTCGCCAGCTGGCAGCATTTCCTGCGCTGGCAGGCCAGTGGCGAGCCTGACCCGCGCGACTGCCTGCGGCAGTTGCGTGAATTGATCGGCACTCGCCCTGAAAGCTCTGTCGATGCACTCTCGGCAGGGCTCGAGGAGCTGGCCACGCGGCGAATGTCACTGACACGAGCAGGTCCGAATCTCGAATTCTGGCTGGGCCGGGATGATCCATTGCTGGCACCGGGACTTGCCGAGGCACTGCGTAATCACGGCCATCAGGTGGTGGAATATTGCGGCGGACATTGTCTGCCACTGAGTCACCATGATGACCTGACCGATGCCCTGCTGACTCGCATGGGCCATGTCGTCGTTGCAAGGGAAGAAGACTGAGATGCAGATGGTGACCCTGCCCCACGCGTCGTCGCGCCAGCGTATCGCTCAGGCCTTCGATCGCGGCGCGAGCGAATACCTCACCCTGGCACGCGCCCAGCATGTCATGGCCAGCCGATTGTTCGAGACCTTGCCGACAACGCTTCCGGATGCTGCGGTGGTGCTGGATCTGGGGTGCGGCCCCGGCCAATGGACACGCGAGCTGGCGAGCCACTACCCCACCGCACGTTGCCTAGGGCTGGATCTGTCGATGGCCATGCTCAGAGAGGCCTCGAGATCCCCCGACACGCCGCCTCGGCACTTGACACCAGGCAACGTGCAACCTCCTATCCACTGGTTGCGCGGCGATGCCGAGCGCCTGCCAGTGGCCGACAACAGTCTGGACCTGGTGTTCTCGAGCCTGGCAGTGCAATGGTGCCCCACCCCCCGCCACTGGCTGGGGGAGCTTGCGCGTGCACTGAAGCCGGGTGGCAGGGCGCACATCAATACGCTCGGACCAGGCACACTGGCAGAGATCCGCCATGCCTGGCAGCGACAGGATGACTCGGTCCGACACTTTCCCTCCCGAGAGCAGCTGATCGACTGGGCACGGCGCACTGGCCTCAAGGTGCATTGCCAGACACATCGTCATGTCTTCCATTATCCTGACGTCTCGGCCGTCATGCGCTCCATCAAGGGAATAGGCGCCCAGACAGCGAGCGGGTATCGCCTGACACGTACGGATCTGGCCCAGGCGACCGCCCGACACGAGGCGCTTCGCACATCGCAAGGATTGCCTGTAAGCTATCAAGTCATTGAACTTGTCATGGAAAAATCAGTCATAGACTGACAGACGTCAACGCGAACACTTTGCAAAAAGATAACGAAATGCCATCAGCGCACTTGAACAACACCAGTCAGCCTTCCGCCTCCCATGCCATCCCCCACGGCATCGCGGCCTTCGTGACCGGCACCGACACGGAAATCGGCAAGACCTTCATCGCAAGCGCCTTGCTGGCTCGTGCCCGCATGCGGGGCCTGAGCACTCTCGGGCTCAAGCCCGTGGCGTCAGATTGTTTCGAGAGTCACGACGGGCTGGTCAATGCCGATGCCCTGTCGCTGCAGGCACAGTGCGAGCCGCCCGCGGATTACGAGAGCATCAATCCCTGGCGATTCGCTCCGGCCATCGCGCCGCATATCGCTGCACGCCAGGCAGGTGTGAGTCTCGAAGTGGCCAGGATCTCTCGACACATTCGTCACCAGCGCGAGACGGCCCCGCGTGACCTGACCTTGATCGAGGGAGCAGGCGGCTGGCGCGTTCCGCTCAATGACGAGGAAGATTTCTCGGATCTGGCCATCGCCTTGGGGCTACCGGTGATCCTGGTGGTAGGCCTGAGACTCGGGTGCATCAATCATGCACGTTTGACCCTGGAAGCCATCGAGCGCGATGGGCTTGAGGTGGCAGGCTATGTCATCAACCATCTGGAAGCCGACATGGAAGTCAGTGAAGACAACATGGCGACGTTGTCGCGCACGCTGAAAGCGCCCTGTCTCGGCGTGGTGCCTTGGGTGCGTGATGATGACCTCACTGACAGCCGCCATGCGGCAGAACGCGCCGCGAGCTATCTGCAATTGCCCTGCGGACTCGAGTCACGCAGCCAACATGGCCACCATGACTGACAAGCCGTCGCTGTGGCCTCCCTCAAGGGATAATTGGCCACAAGCGATTGACTTGAAAGGCATCGCAGGTAAAATGCACGCCAGCTTCTCGCGGAAGTGGTGGAATTGGTAGACACGCCAGATTTAGGTTCTGGTGCCGCAAGGTGTGGGGGTTCGAGTCCCCCCTTCCGCACCATCAGCACATCCTGCTGATGCCCTCTCGAAGCATCCTCTCTGTCTTTACTGATCTATCCCCTGCTCCATCAGTCCGCTGTCCACATGATGCGACTTGCTGTGTGATGCGACCTTTCATGGGATACGACTTTCCATGTGCTTCTCACGCGTATCGCGATCTCTCGTCGTGGCTTGCCGCACGCTGCATTCCCATGGCGTCGGGCTTGTGTACTCCGTCATTTCCCCTTGCCGTTCTCGCTAGCCGTTTCCCCCTGGCTTCTCCCTCTGTCGTCACACTCCAGTCGTTTCCCTGTCGGATTCAGCGCCCCCTTTCAGCGCCCCCTTTCAGCGCCCCCTTTCAGCGTCCAACCGCTTGCATCGAGGAAACGACATCCTCTCTGTTCTTGTCTGGCTCAACGAGGCCTTAGCCTGTCCTGCAGCGTCGCCAGCGTCAGGCGCGCGTCGTCCAGAAGTGCCTGTTGCTCATGACGATCATGATGCGCCTCACCGGCCGCTGCCAGTTGCAGATTCAGATACTCGACACCGCTGGTGAAGCGATAGAACGCCTTGTGCGAGGCCACGGCACGGAATGCCTCGAGCTGATCTCCGGGCACCTCAAGCGGTCTGCCGGCGATGACCTCGGGCTCAGCCTCGCGAAGTGTCGCAAGCAGTGACCTCACGGCAGCATTCCACTCGTGACGACGCGGTAGATGGCGTGCAAGCAAGAATCCGACGAGGCCGCCAAGCACTATCCCACCAAGGCCCCACAGCAGTTCACTTGTCATGTTGGTGTCTCGGTGCATCCATCAGTGATCCAGCATCCTGGTAATAAAGCATGAGTCCTTCTGATACTAACGCGCTGGTGCGCACGGAGTGTAGCGCCTTGACGGAATCCTCCATTCCCGACATCCGTCATGGGACCTTCGTCCTACAAGATCGGCCTGCTGCAGCGGACGATCACGCCATCAGCGCCAGGCGTTCAGGGACCGGCTCAGCGAGCCCGCCCGCGGACTCACTGCGCCCGCCCTCCCCACAGAATCAGCGCACTGCCCAGCAGGCAGACCAGCGAGCCGAGCAGATCCCAGCGACCCGGCACCTGTTGCTCCACCAGCCAGAGCCAGAGCAGCGAGGTGACGATATATACCCCACCATAGATGGCAAAGGCTCGCCCCGCCTGATCGACATCCACCAGCGACAGCAACCAGGCAAACGCACCGAGGCTCATCATGCCCGGGATCAGCCACAAAGGGCTGCGATCCAGTTTCCACCACGCCCAGAAGGCGAAACAGCCGGCAATTTCCGCCAGTGCCGCCAAGGGATAGATCCATACGATTGCCATGACGATATCCTTGCAGGGAAAGATGACAGCGCCTCATCACCTGTCGTGATCAGACGACTCCCCTGTACGAGAAAAAGCGAATAGGATTGACCTGCGGCTGACAGGAACCTCGGGGCCACCCGGACGCCAACCGCTTCCCACGAAAACAATGCCAGGATTGGCGACGTCTTGCGGCGCAGCATAGCGCGACGCGACGTGATGACAAGGAACCTGCAGATGACTCGGCCACGTCTGATCATCAACCGTCTGGATGCGGATCGCATTCAGCGCCTGATCGATAGCCAGCAGCATGATGACGAGCTGGCAACCCGCCTGGAAAGCCGCCTGATTCAGGCGGAGATCGTGCCACCGGATGACTTCCCGAACAATCACGTCAGCATGCGCAGTCATCTGCGCCTCACCGGCTCTCGCTCTGGCCATCATGAACTGATGCTGCGTTATCCAGACCCCGCAAGCGAGGAGTGCATTCCGTTCGCCTTCGGCTCCACCGCGCCTTCCCTCCAGTCGGCCATAGCCCCGCTGTGCATCATGTCCCCCCTGGGGATCGCCCTGCTGGGACTGGCTGTCGGCGAGCAGATCACCCTGCCCTACGAGGATGGCCTGAGCGACATCATCCGTGTCGATGCCATCCTGCATCAGCCAGAGGCCTGTGGTCAGTTCCACCTCTGAATTCGCCGCCAGCGCTGTCGCCTTCTCGCCCGCGCTGGCGCGGCAGACCCCAGACCGGCCAGGCTGACAGCCGCCCTGTGCCCTGCCGGCCGACACGATACGCTATGATGAAAGTCAGCAGGGTTGCCGGACCTTGCTGCATCACGCCAATGCTCTCTGACCTCCCCACGCCACCTATCCCGCTGCGCACGCGCCAGCCGGGCACTCATCATGTCTGTCAGGAGATCTTCACATGGGCATCTCATCGCACTCGCACATGGGTCTTGGCGCTCAGGCGCGCCTCAAGGAATCGCTGGCCCACTACTCGGCCAGCCATCGGCACCCCGACAATATTCGTCTGCATCTCATCTGTGTACCGCTCATCTTCACCGCGACGCTGATCCTTGTCTGGCGGCTGCTGGGGGGCCAGGGGATGTCCAGCGAACCCGGCGCGGGACTGTGGATGCTGCCCGGCGGCCTGCTGACCCTCGCTGCGCTCGGGTTCTATGCCCGACTCTCGTGGCGCGCATCGCTGGTGATGCTGGTCTGGAGCCTGATCAGTCTTGCCGCGATGTTCGCGATGCTTGGCCTACGCTGGCCAGTGGTCCCGTTGATGGTGGCAATCTTCCTGCTTGCCTGGGTCGGTCAGATCATCGGCCATCGGCTCGAGGGGCGAAAACCCGCATTTCTCGATGACCTGCGCCAGCTTCTCATCGGTCCGCTGTTCGTACTTGTCGAACTGTTTCCCGACCTGCGCGACTGGCTTCTCGCATCCAAATCCTCCTCTGACGACGCCTGAGTCCGCCCTCTGCCCTGCAAAGATCTGCAATGCAAAGGCCTGAAACGCAAACGCCCAGCGATCCGGAAGGATCGCTGGGCGTTTGCGTTTCAGAGTGTCACGAATGAGCCGTTGCCCGAATCATCGCATGGCTCGCCGTACCGGCACGGCTCACTGCGCCGGATCGAAATCCTCGAGACGGAAGGCCATCAGCGGTGCAGCACCTGCCGCGATCTGGTCTTCCAGCGCGACGGCGCGCGGCAAGACCCGCTGGACGAAGTAGTTGCCCATGGCCAGCTTGCGACGGTAGAAATCCTCCCCGCTGGCACCCGATGTCGCCAATCCCTGTACAGCGGCACGCGCCATGCGCAACCACAGATAGCTGTAGACACACAGCCCGGCCAGGTCGAGGAAATCGCAGGCCGCCGCCCCCAGCTCCTCGGGATTGTCATCCGCGCGGGCCAGCAACTGCTCGGCGACACGCTCCAGACGCGCCAGTTCCTGCTGGCACGCCTCGGCGAACGGCCGGGTCCGCTCGTCGTCATCCTGTCCCTCAAGCTCGGCCCTGACCTGCTCGGCAAAGCGTGCCACGTACGCCCCGCGATTGCGGTAGAGCTTGCGTCCGACCAGATCCATCGCCTGGATCCCATTGGTGCCTTCGTAGATCATCGCGATGCGAGCATCGCGCACGTACTGCTCGGCACCCCACTCCACGCAATAACCATTGCCGCCATAGAGCTGTTGCGCCATGACGGTGGCATCGAAGCCACGATCCGTCAGCAGCGCCTTGGCGATCGGCGTCAGGAATTGCACCAGTGCATCCGCATCAGCCTTCACCGCTTCATCGGCGTGATACTTGACGCGATCCAGCTGCTGACCGACGAAGACGGCAAAGGCCCGCCCGGACTCATTCCAGACACGGGTTTCCAGCGCCATGCGGCGAACATCAGGGTGAACCAGAATCGGATCAGCCGGCTTGTCTGGTGCCTGTGCGCCCGTCGGTGCGCGGCTCTGCAGACGTTCAGCAGCGAAATCCATCGCACTCTGATAGGCCACTTCCCCCAGTCCCAGCCCTTGCAGGCCGATGGAGAGGCGCTCGTAGTTCATCATGGTGAACATCGCCGCCAGCCCCTGGTGCGGCTCGCCGATCAACACCCCTTCGGCACCATCGAAGTTCATCACGCAGGTCGCGCTGCCCTTGATGCCCATCTTGTGCTCGATGGACCCACAGCTGACCGCATTCGATGCCGCGGGCTGTCCCTCGGCATCGAGCAGTTGCCTGGAGACCAGAAACAGCGAGATGCCGCGGGTGCCGGAAGGCGCATCCGGCAGCTTGGCCAGCACCAGATGCACGATGTTGTCGACCATGTCGTGCTCGCCACCGGTGATCCAGATCTTGGTGCCGGTAATGCGATAACGTGGCAGCCCCAGCAGTGGGTCATCACCCTCGAGGGGCTCGGCACGAGTGCGGATCATGCCCAGGTCCGTCCCGCAGTGAGGCTCGGTCAGACACATGGTGCCCAGCCAGTCGCCGGCGTACATGCGCGGCAGAAAGACCCGCTTGACGGATTCAGGGGCATGACTGTCCATCGCCAGACAGGCCCCGGCATTCAGTGCCGGGTAGAGCGCGAAGCTGGTATTGGTGGCGTAGAGCATTTCCTCGAAGGCCACGGTGAGCATCTTTGGCATGCCCTGACCGCCGTATTCAGGGTTGCCACCCAACCCCATCCAGCCACCCTCGGCGAGCACCCGATAGGCTTCCTTGAAGCCCTTGGGCGTGGTGACACGCCCCTCTTCGAAGCGCGCGCCCTCGGCATCACCACTCAGGTTCAGCGGCAGCAGCTCTGCCTGGGTCACGCGCGCGCCTTCCTCGAGTATCGCCTCGGCCAGTTCCGCATTCACCTCGGAAGTGGCCTCCATGGTCGCCCATTCCTGCTCGGCCGCGAATACCTCGTTGAGCACGAAACGTGCATCCTTGAGCGGTGCCTGATACTTGGCCATGTGACTCTCCTTGCAGGTCTCTTCCGACGACGTCTTGCAACGGCGTGGTTCGTGATGGCGTGCTGTCGGCCGCGAGCCTTCCGTCGTGACACTGCAATACCGTGACACTGCGCCGCTGGAGCGCTGACAGGGTCCGACCCGCGATTCAAACGATTGCTTGAAACAATAGGCGCAATCGCTGTCTGCGTCATCTCGACCTTGGCCCAAGGCGTACCGCGCGACGCTCGCTGCGAGCCACGAGACCTCATGACGCAAGACGCCGCCCCGGCAGGAACCGGGGCGGCGTCTTGAGTACTTGATTACTTGAATGCTCGAAGCCTCACCTCTCTCAGGCAGTGTTCACCTGGGCCAGCGGCGTCGGGTGCTTGCCATCTTCCCAGCCAAGGCTGCTGTCGGCCGTCGGCGAGAACCACTTGAGGGAATCATGCAGCCTGACGACATCCCCGACGATGATCAACGTCGGCGGCTTGAGCCCCTGCCCCGCCACCTGTGCCGGCATCTCCGCCAGAGTCGCCACATGCACGCGCTGACGCGCGGTAGTGCCCTGCTCCACCAGCGCGATCGGCGTGCTGGCCGCCAGACCATGGTGGATCAGCTGCTCGCAGATCAGCGCCAGACTGCCCAGCCCCATGTAGAACACCAGGGTCTGGGCGGGGCGTGCCAGCGCCTCCCAGTCCAGGTCACAGCTGCCATCCTTGAGGTGCCCGGTGACGAAACGCACCGACTGGGCATGATCGCGGTGGGTCAGCGGAATCCCGGCGTAGGCGGCGCAACCGGAGGCCGCGGTGATACCTGGCACCACCTCGAAACTGATCCCGGCATCCGCCAGCGTCTCGAGTTCCTCACCACCACGCCCGAAGATGAAGGCATCGCCTCCCTTGAGGCGCACGACGCGATGGCCAGCGCGCGCATAGTCCACCAGTGCCTGATTGATGCCTTCCTGGGGCACGCTGTGGTCACTGCGCGCCTTGCCGACATACAGCCGGCGGGCTTCAGGCCTGGCCAGTGCCAGAATCTCGTGACTCACCAGCCGGTCATGGATGATCACGTCGGCCTGCTGCAGATGACGCAATGCCTTGAGGGTCAGAAGCTCCGGGTCGCCGGGGCCGGCGCTGACCAGCGCCACCTGACCATGCGTGCCGGTGAAGCGATCCTCCTCCTTCACCGGCAACACCGCCTCGCCCGCGACCAGCCGGGGCGGAAGACGCACGCTGGAGTCCGCCGGATGACGCGGCGCAAACACCATGACATGCTGCTCACGCGCGTGGCGCAGGATACCGCGGTCCCGGCCCTCGCTGCCCGTGACGACCAGCCACAGCTGGCCGGGTGCAGGCACCGGCAACAGCGTATCGGCCACTTCCCAACCCTCTTGACCGCACAGTCTCTCCAGCGCCGGCATTCGGGCATCGCCGTAGACACACAGATCCGCCCCCAGGCCGGCAAAGCGCTCGGCCAGCGCCAGCGCCTCCTGGCCACCGCCGATCAGGCACAGCTGGAGTCGTGAAGGATCACAAGAGAGATTGAGAAATTCCATGGGCATATCCACAAACGGGGCGAGGCTGGGTAGCAGCCTTCGATGAACGGCATTTTAGAGCATAAGAAACACTCTCTAAAATAACCAATAAGCATAACGACCCCGAAGGCACGTTGTAGCAGAGCCGCAGACGAAAAACCCCCGCTTCCGGCCGGAAGCGGGGGTTCGGGGCGCGAGCGGAGCTGCGCGGCGGGCCTCAGACGTTGAGGGTGTCCACACCGCCCATGTAGCTGCGCAGCGCCTGCGGCACGCTGATGGAACCATCCGCATTCTGATGGTTCTCGAGCACCGCGACCAGACAACGTCCCACCGCCAGGCCGGAGCCATTCAGTGTGTGTACCAGCTGCGGCTTCTTCTGTCCTTCGACACGGGCGCGTGCCTGCATGCGACGTGCCTGGAAGTCTTCGCAGTTGGAGATGGAGGAAATCTCGCGATAGGTATTCTGGCTCGGCAGCCAGACTTCCAGGTCATAGGTCTTGGCCGCCGCGAAGCCCATGTCGCCGGTGCACAGCGTCACGGCACGGTACGGCAGCTCCAGCGCCTGCAGGATGGCCTCGGCATGGCCGCGCATCTCTTCCAGCGCGTCATAGCTCTTGTCCGCCTCGACCACCTGCACCATCTCGACCTTGTCGAACTGGTGCTGGCGAATCATGCCGCGGGTATCGCGACCATAGGCACCCGCCTCGCTGCGGAAGCACGGCGTATGCGCGGTGAACTTGAGCGGCAGATCGCTGGCGTCGAGAATCTCGTCGCGCACCATGTTGGTCAGCGGCACTTCGGCGGTCGGGATCAGGAAGAATTCGCGATCGTCATTGAGCTTGAACAGGTCTTCCTCGAACTTGGGCAGCTGGCTGGTGCCCATCAAGGAATCACGGTTGACGATGTAGGGCACGTAGAACTCTTCGTAACCGTGCTCGAGGGTCTGCTTGTCGAGCATGAACTGCACCAGCGCACGATGCAGGCGTGCGATGGAGCCGTGCATGATGGCAAAGCGTGAACCGGTGATCTTGGCGGCGAGCTCGAAGTTGAGCTGCCCCTTGAGTTCCCCGAGGTCAACGTGATCACGCACCTCGAAATCGAACTCACGCGGGGTGCCCCAGCGATGCAGCTCGACATTGTCATTCTCGTCGGCGCCTTCCGGCACGTCGGCGTTGGGCAGGTTCGGGATGCTGGCGGCCATGGCCTCCGCCTTGCTCTGCAGCTCGGAGAGCTCTTTCTTGGCGGCGTCGAGGCGCTCGCCCAGATCACTGACTTCCGCCAGCAGCGGTGCGATATCTTCACCGCGAGCCTTGGCATTGCCGATGGACTTGGAGCGAGTGTTGCGCTCGTTCTGCAGCGATTCGGTCTCGATCTGCAGATCACGGCGACGCGCTTCCAGGGCGGCGAAGGCCTCGGTATCCAGCTGATAGCCACGACGTGCGAGGCGCTCGGCGGTCGCGTCAAGATCGGCGCGCAGAAGTTTCGGGTCCAGCATGTGGGAAGGCTCTCTCGTCAGTTCACTCAGGCCGCATCGCGGCACGGTAAGGTCATGCGCACTAGTCTACCTCAGCCACGCCCCGCTTCGCAGCCGCCGCAATGCCGAGGCAGCCACCCGGGGGCAGGCCGTCGCTCACAGCAGGGCGCGGGCGAGCTTCATGCCGAGCGCCACCATGCCCAGACAGGCCACCACGCTCACCGCGACGTAGATCAGCCCTGCCAGCATGCGCCCGCTCATCATCAGATTGAGCGCTTCAAGGGCGAAGGTGGAAAAGGTGGTGAAGGCGCCGGTGAAGCCGGCCACCATGATCGCCTGCCAGACAGGCGCAAGCTTGAGCTCCTGGGTGACCCAGATGAACAGGAAGCCCATCAGGCAGCTGCCGAGGAGATTGACCCCGAGCGTCCCCCAGGGGAACCCTCGACCCGCCGTTCCCGTGATCCAGCCACTGACCAGATAACGTCCAAGAGCGCCGATGGCGCCGCCCGCTGCTACTGCCAACCAGGTTCCCATGTCTCGCATCTGCCTCATGTCATGAGCCGCCAGCGGCTCGTCCAGCTGTCGAAATACAAGACCATGCCTCAGGTACGCAGCCGCACCTGAGGCATGTCATTGACTGCCAGTGTAAGAAAATCGCGGGACGCGGGGAACTCGGGTCACGGGAAAGACGGGTTCAGCAAAGCATGACTCGCCGCCCGTGATGACCGACGGACATGGAATCAGTTCAGCTCGCTTCTCAGCCCATCCAGCACTTGCTGCCACCGATGGTGGGCACCGTCCTTGCCGCCCAGTTGCTCAAGCCCGCGTGCCGTCCAGGTGCCGGGCGTGCCGATGCGCGAGGCAAGCTCGCCCGGCGGGGTATCGGGATGGGCTTCCATCAGGGCAAGGGCATCACGCATCTGGGTCATCAACAACTGGCGGGCCTGCGGCCCGGTGATGCCGGGAACGGTCTGGAACCAGTCAAGCAGCGCCTGCTGCTGGGCCAGCTGCCAGGCATTCACGCAGACTGCCAGCATGCTGGCCTCGAAGGCGGCCTCTTCCTCGAAGGCAATCACCTGCCGGACTGCCGGACTGAGCAGGTCCCGCGTGAGGGGGTCTTCCGGATAGAGCGTGAGCGCGCTCTGCCCCTCGGATACCGCCAGCCCCGTCATCACGCGCACCACCCTGGCCGGCGCGAACCAGCGCTGCAGGTTGGCGAGTGAGACACCGGCCGCCATCACCATCAGATGATGGTCCTTGCTCAGAGCGCGGCTTTCACGCAGTTCCATGGCCAGCGCTTCCAGCTGCTGCGGTCGGACCCCGACCAGCACGCAGAGGCTGGCTTCGCACACCGCGACGTTGCTGGCGTGGCGGACGGCACCGAAACGCCAGCCCAGGCGGTGGCTGCGGACATCATTGCGCGGCGAGAGGTGGAACTCCAGATCATGCCGCGAGCGCCCATCGCGCAGGCAGCCTCGCGCCAGCGCGACCAGAAGAGACTCCGCCAGTTCTCCCACGCCCAGCACCCCCAATCGCGTAGGAGGCTGACGGGATTCGCGATGGCAGGTGGAGGTCGAGGGATAGGATGACGATGCCATGGAACGGCTCCTGCTGAGAGAAAGGAAACGAGCAAACCACAAGGGTGTCGGTCGATGGTGCCTCTGCCGATATCCTGCATCGGTAGCTCCTTCACGGCAGAGGATGCGGCAAGGGGGATTGCCTCGAGAAGCTCCCGCATGAAGGGGCGTGCCACAACGAGACGTGGCGGGAACTTCCCGGCGATCTAGCCCCTTTCTAGCGTAGTCAGTCCTGACTCGGATGACCGGATTATCCTGACGGAACAGCGCAGGATGCCCCTTGAGGCTGGGGCCACGCCTTCAGCTCAGGTAAGCTTAGGCACATCGGCCCACGTGGCCTGCCTGACGCGACTCACTGCCCGAGCGAGATCATGACCGAACGCCTGCTGGATACGCCTGCCCCCGTCGATGCCCTCTACCTGGACTTCCTGGCCGCCCTGCGCGATGCAGGCTTTGCCGGTGACATCAGTCCGGACTACGCCAACCGTACCGTGTTGTCGACTGACAACTCACTGTATCAGGTACTGCCTCAGGCCGTGGTCTATCCACGTCATGCCGAGGACATCCAGTGCATCGCGCGGCTGTCCAACGACCCCCGCTTCGCGGCGGTCACCCTGGCACCACGTGGCGGCGGTACCGGCACCAATGGCCAGTCACTCAATGATGGTGTGCTGGTGGATGTGTCGCGCCACATGAACCGCATTCTCGAGATCGATGTCGAGAAGCGTCGCGTACGGGTCGAGGCCGGGGTGGTGAAGGATCAGCTCAATGCCGCGCTCAAGCCGCATGGACTGTTCTTCGCCCCGGAACTCTCGACCTCCAATCGTGCCACCATCGGCGGCATGATCAATACCGATGCGTCCGGCCAGGGGAGCTGTGAATACGGCAAGACTCGTGACCACGTGATCACGCTCGACAGCGTGCTGCTGGATGGCACGCGACTGGCGAGCCATGCCATCGATGATGCCGAGCTCGAGGCACTGTGCGCACGCGAGGATCGCGTTGGTGAGATCTACCGCACCGCGCGCGCCATCGCCGATGAGCGTGCCGAGGAAATCGCCGACATCTTCCCGCCGCTCAATCGCTGCCTGACCGGCTACGATCTCGCCCACCTGCGCGAGGCCGATGGGCGCTTCAACCTCAACAGTCTGCTGTGCGGCGCCGAGGGCACGCTGGGCTTCGTGGTCGAGGCCGAGCTGAATGCCCTGCCCATCGCGCCCTGCTCGACGCTGATCAACCTGCGCTACGCGAGCTTCATGGACGCGCTGCGCGACGCCAAGACACTGATGGCGGTCGAGGGCAACCGTCCGACTTCCATCGAGACGGTGGATGACACCGTGCTCAACCTGGCCATGCAGGATTTCGTGTGGGACAGCGTCGAGGAATTCTTCCCGGCCAGTGCCGAGGGCTCCCCGGCCATCGGCGGCATCAACCTGATCGAATTCAATGCCGACAGCGACGCGGCACTGGACGCCAAGGTGGCCGCCTTCAGCGAGCATCTGGCCAGTGACACCAGCGTCGAGCGCCTCGGCTTCACCGAAGCGCGTGGGCGTGCGCAGATCAGTCGCGTCTATGGCATGCGCAAGCGCTCGGTGGGCTTGCTGGGCAATGTCGAGGGGGAAGCCCGTCCGCTGCCCTTCGTCGAGGACACGGCCGTTCCGCCGGAGCATCTGGCGGACTACATCGCCGAATTCCGCGCCGCTCTCGATGCCCGCGGCCTGCGTTATGGCATGTTCGGGCATGTCGATGCCGGCGTGCTGCACGTACGCCCGGCACTCGACATGAAGGACCCCGCCCAGCAGGCGATGATTCGCGAGATCTCCGACGAGGTCGCCGCCCTCACCCACAAGTACGGTGGCCTGCTGTGGGGCGAACACGGCAAGGGCGTGCGCTCGGAATATGCCCCCCGCTTCTTCGGCAGCCTCTATGGGGCGCTGCAGGACGTGAAGGCGGCCTTCGACCCGCGCAATCAGCTCAACCCGGGCAAGATCACCTCGCCCCGCCTGTCAGTGACGCTGGTCGACGACGCTGGCGCCAGCGAAGGTGAGAGCGAGAGCGACAAGCGTGATCACGCTGACAGCGCCGTCGAAGCCTTCGACCCCCACCTGATGCGCATCGATGACGTGACCATGCGCGGCGATCTCGATCGCCAGATCGATGAACGCGTGTGGCAGGAATACGCCAGCGCCGTCTACTGCAACGGCAACGGTGCCTGCTACAACTACGACCCCAACGACGCCATGTGCCCGTCCTGGAAGGCGACGCGACAGCGCATCCATTCGCCCAAGGGACGCGCCAGCCTGATGCGTGAATGGCTGCGCCTGGAAGGCAATGCCGGACGGGACGTGATCGCCGAGGCGCAGGCCGCCCGGACGCCGGGCCTCAAGGGGGCCGGCCTGTGGCTGGCGCGTCTGCCGGCGCGTATCGGCGCTTCGCTGAAGGCGCGTCGTGGTGGACAGACGCAGACTGGCGCTCAGGAGGCCGGCTTCGATCAGCAGGTCTATCAGGCGATGGCCGGCTGTCTGGCGTGCAAGTCCTGCGCGGGCCAGTGTCCGATCAAGGTCAACGTGCCGGACTTCCGCAGCCGCTTCCTCGAGGTCTATCACCATCGCTATCAGCGTCCGCTGCGCGATTACCTGATCGGCAGCCTCGAGTTCGTGCTGCCGTGGGCCGAACGCGTCACGCCGCTCTACAACGGCCTGCTGTCCAATCGCCTGGTCAGTCGTCTGCTGGAAGGCCCGATCGGCATGGTCGATGCCCCACGCCTGTCGCGCGCCAGTCTGCGCAGACAGCTCAAGAGCTGGGGCGTCTCGGAGGCGACCCCGACCCAGCTCGGCCGCCTGACCGAGTCCCAGAAGGCCAGAAGCGTGATCCTGGTGCAGGACGCCTTCACCAGCCACTTCGAGGCCCAGCTGGTGATGGACATCATCGAGCTGCTGTCACGACTCGACATTCGGGTGTTCGTCGCGCCCTTCGCCCCCAATGGCAAGCCGCTGCAGGTACAGGGCTTCACCGGCGCCTTCCAGCGCACCGCGCGCGCCCAGGCCAAGCGTCTCAAGGCGATCGCCGATTTCGGCGTGCCGCTGGTCGGCATCGACCCGGCGATGACCCTGACCTATCGTCAGGAGTATGTGAAGACCCTCGGCCCGGACGCCGTGCCGGATGTCCTGCTGCTTCAGGAGTGGCTGATCAGCCTGCGCAAGCTGCTGCCGGTGGGTGTCACGAAGACGGTGCTGGGCAAGATGGACCCGGGCCTGACACTCCTGAGCCACTGTACCGAGAGCACCAATGCGCCGGGGTCCGCCAAGGCCTGGCAGCAGGTGTATGCCGCCTTTGGTCTCAGCCTCGAGACACTCTCCACCGGCTGCTGCGGCATGTCCGGCACCTATGGTCACGAAGCGCGCAATCTCGAGACCTCACGTGCCATCTATGAGCTGTCGTGGAAGGCGGTGGTCGAGGACGAGACCAATCAGGGCAAGCTGGTGGCCAGTGGTTATTCCTGTCGCAGCCAGAGCAAACGCTTCTCCGAACGTCAGCTGCCGCATCCCCTCCAGGCGCTGCTGCCACTGGTGCGTCGCGCGCAGTGACAGCCAGGAGGCCCAGTGGCCGTTCAGGAGGAATGACATGAGGGGAGCGCGATAAGGCAACGCGACGTTGCATACCACGGAATCAATCGCTAGTCTGCGCCCTTCCGGCCAGCCGTGATGTTGGCACCTGGCCGAGACAAGACGATTCGATGAGCGGTGACCGCGTCAGTGGCACCGCTCATTTTCGCTGACTCCAAGGAAGCTTCCCGATGACGGAACCCGCACTGGCCCTGACCCTGATCGGTCTGATGGCTCTCGGCTGTCAATGGCTGGCCTGGCGCATGCGTCTGCCCGCCATCCTGCCGCTGCTGATCGTTGGCATCCTTGCCGGCCCCGTCACGGGCTGGCTCAAGCCGGATGAGCTGCTGGGAGACCTGCTGTTCCCGCTGGTCTCGCTGGCAGTGGCGGTGATCCTGTTCGAGGGCAGTCTGACGCTGGACTTCAAGGACCTGCGGGGACACGGGCACATCGTCAGACGACTGGTGACCACCGGGGTGGTGATCACCGGCGTGATCGGTACCGTGGCGGCGCATTATCTGCTCGACATGCGCTGGGAGATGGCCGCCGTGCTCGGGGCCCTGCTGGTGGTGACAGGCCCGACCGTGGTGATGCCATTGCTGCAGACCCTGCGCGCGCGCGGCAACCTGACCCAGATCCTGCGCTGGGAAGGCATCATGATCGACCCGGTGGGCGCACTGCTGGCGGTACTTGTCTATGAGTACGTCGCACTGGGCATGACCGGCAATGCGGTGTCACATACCCTGGTGCTGTTCGCCCAGACCGTGGGCCTCGGCCTTGGCATGGGCGCGCTGGGCGGCTGGTGCTGGGGGCTGGTGCTGCGCCACTTCTGGCTGCCCCAGAAGCTGCACAACTTCGGCACCCTGATGGTGATGCTGGGACTCTTCGCCATCTCCAATACCCTGTTCCACGAATCCGGACTCCTGACCGTGACCGTCATGGGGGTATGGCTGGCCAACATGCGCGGCGTGCCTACCCAGCAGATCATCGAGTTCAAGGAGACGCTCACCGTCCTGCTGATTTCCGGGCTGTTTCTGCTGCTGGCGGGGCGCCTGACCGTCGAGCAGCTTTCGCTGCTGTCCTGGCCGGCGTGGGTCTTCCTGGCCGTGTTGATGTGGGTCGCGCGCCCGCTGACTGTCTGGCTGTGCACCCTGGGCAGCGAATTGACGCTGCGCGAGAAGGCGCTGCTGGCCTGGCTGTCTCCTCGCGGTATCGTCGCGGCCGCCGTGGCCTCGCTGTTCGCGCTCAAGCTCGAATCCCAGGGCATCGAAGGCGCCGAGATGCTGGTCCCGATGACCTTCCTGGTCATCATCGGCACGGTGGTGATCCAGAGCTTGCTGTCGCGCCCCATCGTCAAGGTGCTGGGTGTCGGTGAGCCACCGCCCTCGGGCTTCCTGATTCTCGGGGCCAACTCGGTGTCGCGCCTGGTCGCCCGCGAGTTGGTGGATGCCGGCTTCTCGGTACGCCTGACCGATACCAACTGGGACGCGGTACAGGAAGCCCGCATGGCAGGCCTGCCGGTCTATTACGGCAACCCGCTGTCCGAGCATGCCTCACAGCATCTCGAGTTGACGGGCATCGGCCATCTCATGCCGCTCTCGCCCTATCGAGAGCTCAACAGCCTCGCGGCGCTGCATTTCGAGCACATCCTCGGCCACGGCCGGGTCTTCCGGCTCGCCGAGGACAATGGCAAGAATGCCAAACGCCAGCAGGACCAGGCGCTCGGCCACCTGCCGCTGTTGTTCGATGGCCAGGTCACCTACGCCAAGCTGGCCAGCCTGCTGTCACAGGGGGCGGAGTTCCGGCGTGCCCGCATCAGCGAGAACTTCAGTCTCGAGGACTATCGCCGGATTCATGATGACCGCCTGCTGACCCTGTTCTGCATCAGCAGCCAGGGCCGGATTCGCATCGCCAATTCCGCCGTCGCACTGGAACCCAAGGCCGGTGAGACGCTGATCAGCCTGATCTATGCCGACTCGCCTGAGCTGACCCGACCGGCACAATCGAAGGCGGACAAGGCCGAATCGAGCAAGTCATCCCAGGCCGCAGAAGGGGCAGGCTCTGACGCGAGTTCCTCCACCCGCTCCACCGCGAATCCCGGCACCGCCACGGGCTCCGGCCCCCTGCCCGCCAGCCGTCTCCCCGGTGGCCGAGCCTGATGACGGCTTGAATGCATCCCGAAAACGGCATGCGCGCAGACAGCACGGCGCCCGGAGATGATGCCAACCCCCTGACCACGAGGCCCGCTTCCGGCGGGCCTCGTGGCGAATGGCGCACAGCCGCGAAGCGGGATTCACAAAAAATGCCTAAAACGTTAGTGGCAGACTCCGACAGCCGCCCAAAATGCTGGTAGAGTACGCGCCAGTTTTGGCAGCCCTGTCCGGCAGCCAGCGCTATTGCCTTGTCCTCAACGTAACACCTACGCATTCAGGAGCTGCTTGATGCAGATCGTCATGGGCCTGGTGGGCGTCTTAGCCCTCCTGGGGATCGCCTTCCTATTATCTGAAAACCGACGCGCCATCAGCTTGCGCACCGTACTGGGGGCCTTTGCCATCCAGGCATTGCTGGGGGCATTCGTACTCTACGTTCCCGCCGGCAAGAGCATGCTGCTCGGTCTCAGCGAAGGGGTTCAGGCCGTCATGTCCAGCGCCAACGTGGGCATGGACTTCCTGTTCGGTGGCCTGGTCAGCGACAAGATGTTCGAAGTCTTCGGTGGCGGTGGTTTCGTGTTCGCTCTGCGCGTACTGCCGATCATCGTGTTCTTCTCGTCATTGATCGCGGTGCTCTACCACCTGCGCGTGATGAACGTCGTGATCAGTGTGCTGGGTGGTGGGCTTTCGAAGATTCTCGGCACCAGTCGTCCCGAATCGCTGTCCGCCGCGGCCAACATCTTCGTCGGCCAGACCGAAGCACCGCTGGTCGTGCGTCCGTTCATCGCCGGCATGACCCGCTCGGAACTGTTCGCGGTGATGACCGGTGGCCTGGCCTCCGTGGCCGGTTCCGTGCTGGTGGGCTATGCCTCGCTGGGCATTGACCTCAAGTACCTGCTGGCAGCGTCCTTCATGGCAGCCCCGGGTGGCCTGCTGATGGCCAAGATGCTGATCCCGGAGACCGAATCCAAGACCCAGAGTGTCGAGGAAGCCCTGGGCAAGGACATCGATCGCCCGACCAACGTCATCGATGCTGCCGCGTCCGGCGCAGCATCCGGCGTGCAGCTGGCCATCAATGTCGGCGGCATGCTGCTGGCCTTCATCGCCTTGATCGCGCTGGGCAACATCATCATCGGCTGGGTCAGTGGATTGTTCGGCTATCAGGACATCACGCTGCAGCTGCTGCTGGGCTACGCCTTCGCGCCGGTCGCCTGGGTCATCGGCGTGCCGTGGCATGAAGCTATCCAGGCCGGCAGCTTCATCGGTCAGAAGCTGGTGCTCAACGAGTTCGTCGCCTTCGCCGACCTCGCCAGCCATCAGATCAAGCTGTCCGAGCATTCCGAAGCGATCATCATCTTCGCGCTGTGTGGCTTCGCCAACCTGTCCTCCGTGGCCATCCTGATGGGCGGCCTGGGACTGATGGCACCGAACCGCCGCAGTGACATCGCGCAGATGGGCATGAAGGCGATTCTCGCCGGTACGCTCTCCAACCTGATGTCAGCCAGTCTTGCCGGACTGTTCCTGTCGCTGTGACGCTCATCGCAAGCCTCGCATGCGAGTGAGACACGCCGTCAGGTGACCTCTCGACAACGCCCGCCCAGTGCGGGCGTTGTCGTATCCAGCCCGCGTCACGAGCCAGCGAACGCCAGACCGGCAGACGACGGGGCCTGCCGATTGACTCCCTGTCGCCCTCCCCAGACAATAGCTCGGGTAGAAGCCTGGGTGCTCGGGAATCGGGTGAAAGCCCCGTACTGCCCCCGCAACGGTGATCGCAACGCTCATGCCGGTCGAGATGACCAGCCACTGCCTCCGGGACGTCCTCGTGACGACCCTCAAGGGAAGGAGGTGGGAAGGCGCATGAGGGGGTGAGACGTTCCAACAGGACGTCCGCCAGGCGTCAGTCCGGAGACCGGCCCTCGCTTCCACACTGGTTGATGCGGAGGGCCTCACCAGTGGCAAATTCGTCGGGATGTCCTTTTTCAAAGGGGCACGCCGCGACGATGTGCATCCACGCACCCTGTCACGCCTGTCCTCCTCATTGCGTCTGACGCTTGAGGATCATTCATGAATACTTACAAGACCCGTGGTCGCGCGCACGCGCAGGCCAAGTACACCCTCGTGGGCAGTCTACTGCTGCTGACACCTCCTGCCCTGGCGGCACAGGAGACCACCGCCCCTTCATCGGATAGCCTGGAGACCGTTCAGGTCACCGCCAATCGCATCCCCCAGCTGCAGAATGATGTGCTGGCCAGCACCGACGTCATCACGCGTGACGAGATCGAACGCCTGCAGGCCAGCTCGCTGGTGGACCTTCTGCAGTCGCGCAATGGCATCGAAGTCGCGCGCAGCGGTCCGATGGGGAGCCAGACCAGCCTGTTCATGCGCGGCACCGAGTCCGATCACACCTTGATCCTGGTCAACGGCCAGCGCATCGCCAACAGCGCCGATGGCCTGGCGCACTTCGAATTTCTGCCGCTGTCTGCCATCGAACGTGTCGAGATCGTGCGGGGGCCGCGCGCCAGCGTCTACGGCGCCGATGCCATCGGCGGCGTGATCAACCTGATCACGCGTGGCGGCAGCGAAGTCGGCCAGCACGCGGAAGTCACGCTGCGCGCCGGCAGCGACGGCACCTTCCGCCAGAACGCCCAGTTCAGCTCGGTGGAAGATGACACTCGTCTCTCCGCCAATCTCCATCATGATGAAAGCGATGGTTTCTCCGCCCGCGATACCGGCAGTGAAGATGATGGCTACGAGGCCACGGGCGCCGAACTGCGCCTTGGGCACGACTTCGGCCAGCGAGCCACGCTGTCTCTCGGCGTCGCCAAGACCGACACGGACTACGATTACGACGATTGCTACGACAGCAGCTTCAGTGCCTCTGAAGACTGCAGCGGAGAAGGTAGCCAGCTGGTACTGGATGCCAGCCTGCTGACCCACCTGAACCCGAACTGGGACATGACGGTCAGCGTGGCGCGTACGCGCGACGAGTACGAGAACACTGAAGCCGGCAGCGATGCCGGGCGTGTCGCCAGTGCCCGCAACGAGATCGGCCTGCGCCACGACTTCTACACCGACCTCGGCACGCTCAGCCTGGGGGTGGATCACCGCGAGGAAAGTCTGGACGCCGATGGCCCCTACTTCACCGCCGACGGCTATGAAGTGGACAGCCGCTATGCCACGGGGGTCTATGGCAGCTGGCAGCTCCAGCAACAACGCCATCACGTCACCACCAGCCTGCGGTATGACGATGACAATCGTTATGGTCATCAGATGACCGGTGGCTCCAGCTATGCCTATGACCTGACTCAGGCACAGCAGCTCGGCGCCAGCTACTCGAGCGCCTTCAAGGCCCCCAACCTGATCGATCTCTACAGCCCTTACGGCTCAGGCAACCCGGATCTGGATGCCGAGACCTCCACCACGGCCGAACTCTTCTGGCGTCTGCAGGAGCAGCGGTGGCATGTGGGCGTCAATGCCTTCCAGACGGATATCGACAATCTGATCAGCTACGAAGGCGCCGACTTCACGCCGATCAATATCGACCGCTCACGCATCCGTGGCATCGAGCTGAGCAGTGGCTGGAAAGGTGACGCGCTCAGCGTGAATCTCGCCATGACCTGGCAGGACCCGGAAGACCGCGAGACAGGAGAGCAGCTGAAACGTCGGGCCAAGCGCTTTGCGCGCCTGGATGCCGATTACGCCCTCGCCGACTGGAGCTTCGGAGCAACGCTGCGTGGCAGTGCCAGCCGCAGCGATACCGATGCCGATACCTACACGGACACTCGCACCGCCGGCTATGGCGTCTTCGACCTGCGCACCAGCTGGCAGGTGATGCAGAACGTCAAGCTGAGCGCCAAGCTGGAGAACGTCTTCGATCGTGATTATCAGCTGGTCAACGGCTACGACACCCAGGGGCGTTACGTCGAAGGCGGCGTGACCTTCTATTTCTGAGCACCTCTTACTGACGACGGGCCACACTCCTCACTGCGCCGCCCCGAGAGCGGCGCAGTGACAATGACTGACGGAGCACACGCATGACGGACCGCAATACCCGCCACAAGACGGCAATGGAAAAGCTCAAGTCACATGTCGACGACAAGGTGGCACAGGCCAATGAGGAGCGCGGCCAGCTGCTGGTCTTCACCGGCAACGGCAAGGGCAAGACGACCGCTGCATGGGGCACCATCACCCGGGCACTCGGCTATGGCTACAAGGTCGGTGTCATCCAGTTCATCAAGGGACTGTGGGAGTGCGGGGAGCGTGAGCGCCTTGCAGAGGATGCCAATCTGGAAGTCCACGCCATGACCACCGGCTTCACCTGGGACACCCAGAATCGTGACGCCGATACCGCGGCCTGTCAGGCGGTGTGGCAGGAAGCGAAGCGCCTGATGCGCGATGAAAGCGTCTATCTGGTCGTGCTTGATGAACTGACCTACATGGTCAAGTTCGGCTACCTGCCATTGGAAGAGGTGATGACGGCGCTGGAAGGTCGCCCCGAGGAGCAGACCGTCATCATCACCGGACGCAATGCCAACCGCGAGATCGTTGCCTGTGCCGATACCGTCACCGAGATGACCGAGATACGTCATGGCTTCAATCATGGCCTCAAGGCGCGCCGCGGCATCGACTTCTGAGCAGCTCGACCCACGTCACCGCGCTGCGCGCTGCACCGAGATGGCATGGCAGATCTGCGCCATCGCCTCGACGCTGCGCGGCCCCGGACGGCTGACCGGGTCCGGATCCAGTCCGACAAGCGCCACCGAGGCCAGCGGGCCACCCCTGGCTCGCCAGGCTGCCTTCCAACGCTCACGGGGGGCGCCTGCGGCCACCGGATGCAGAATCAGCCGAGGCCCTGCCAGCCACAGCGCTTCACGGCGTATCTGAGGCACCACGGTGGGGGCGTCAGACAACAACGGCTCTCCCCCGCAGCGGCGAATCAATTCATTGACCAGATGCCCTCCTGCCAGAGTCGTCATCGGGCTCTCGCCCAGCTGGAAGAAGACCGGCAAGGGCGCGTCGCCCTCCATGCCATCGCGTGCCTCCAGGTGACTGATGCGCTTCTCGAGACGCGCCACGTAGGCCTCTGCCTCGGGCCGGGTGCCCATCAACACCCCCAGGCGCTCGATATTGGAGAGTACCTGCGCCAATGTCCTGGGCTCGCTGAGGAAGGTCGTCAGCCCCAGCGCCGCCAGGCGCGCCTGCATTTCCGCGGACAGCCCGCTGCCCCACGCCACGATCAGCGCGGGTCTGGCCGCCAGCACCGCCTCCAGATTCGGCCCTTGATAGCTCGCGACACGCGGCAGCGTCTTGACCTGTGGCGGGTAATCACTGCCCTGGCTGACGGCGACCAGATGTGCAAGCCCTCCCGCCGCCGCGACCAGCTCCGCGGCATGGGGCGCCAGGGTGACCACACGATGAGCGGGCCGGGAAAGCGTCACCGTCTCGCCACCATCATCCACGACGGAAAGACTCGCCGCCCAGGCGAGCGACGGCATTGCGGTGAGCAGCAACGCTGACAGTCCCCCGAGGAGCGCGCGTCGCCCCTGAGATAGCGTGACGGTATTGATGGTATCGCTCCTGTATGACCGCGACGTCCCTGACGCCATGAGATGCCTGATCGAGGCACACGATCGCTTCAGCGCGTCTCGTGCGAAGTGCTATCGTGATCCACGCGATGTCGGACGTTCACGCCATCATTCTGTGTCAATATCGACATATGAAAATATCACCATATGACAATATCTCCATGTGCCAAAAAGGAGTTTCCATGCCCCGCATCCTGCCATCCGTAACTGCCGACGCGAGCTCAGGCGTCCAGCATTCCTTCTTGCGTCTAGGGCTGGTGCTGGCACTGAGTGCCGTCAGCGCCGTGAGTACGGCACAGGCTGACCAGACACCTGCACCGGCGCTTGTCCATGTCAGTGCCAGTGCCAGCATCGAAGCCGCGCCGGACAAGGCCAGCATCGAGGCGCGTCTCTGGGAGAAGACACCAGCCAGCAAGGTGGACGACAAGGCACCGGACAGTCAGAAGCAGGGAGAAGCCGCGCGCCAGGCCCGCCAGACACTGGAAGGCCGCATGAGCACGCTGATCCAGGCACTGGAAAGCGCCGGTATCGAGAGTCGCCTGATCAAGGCGGGCAGCCTGACCCTGCGACCGGAGCGCTATTACGAGCGCACGGCCAATGATCAGAACCCGCAGCAATGGCAGCGTACCCATCTCGAGCGCCCGATCAGCATTTCGCTGAAGAATCTGGACCAGGTGCCGGAGGTGATCGACCTGCTGTTGGGGGCGGGGGTGAATCAGCTGGCGGGCGTGCAATATCAGCTCAGTGATCGTGCAGCACTCGAGGACAAGGTACTGCAGCAAGCCCTGACCAAGGCACGCCACAAGGCCGAACTGATGGCCGAGACGCTGGGAGCGACACTGGGTGATGTGCAGTCGATCAATGAATCTTCCCAGAGCCCTCGCCCGCCGATGATGGCCATGCGCGCCGACATGGCAGAAGCCAAGAGTGGTGGCAACGAGTATCGTCCCGGCGAGCTGTCACTGGAAAGTGATGTGCAGGTCAGCTGGGGACTGACATCAGCCGACTGAGCGTCGACACCCCGAACGCCACTCTCAAGACGCCAGCCGCTTGTCCAGAGCCGCTGGCGTCCACGCGTGACGGAAGCTCGGCCTATCTCGAGAGTGATGCCCCGCGATTCACATCCCCTCGGGCGCTGACTTACGCCCGGCCACCAAGCTCCGTCTCGATGGCGGCAAGCGCTGCCATGGGATTCTCGGCCTGAGTGACCGGACGCCCGATCACCAGGTGGGTGCTGCCAGCCGCCATTGCCTCGCCCGGCGTCATGGTGCGTCGCTGATCACCGGCCTGGGCAAAGCTCGGGCGGATACCGGGCGTCACCTTGAGGAAGTCCGGCCCACACAGCGCCTTGAGACTGGGTGTCTCGCGCGCCGAGCACACCACACCGTGCATGCCGCTTTGCTGGGCAAGGCTCGCCAGACGCTCGACCTGGGCCAGTGGCGTGACATCCAGACCGATACCCGCAAGATCACTCTGCTCCATGCTGGTCAGCACGGTCACGGCAATCAGGCGCGTCTCGAGCTGGCGCGTGGCCAGTGCACTGGCGGCGGCTTCCATCATGCGCGCGCCACCACCGGCGTGCACGTTGGTCATCCAGACACCGTGCTCGGCAGCCGCCAGCACGGCCTGCGCGGTGGTATTGGGAATATCGTGGAACTTGAGATCCAGGAAGACCTCGAAGCCGCGCTGATGCAGCGCCTTGAGGATGTCCGGCCCTACTCGCGTGAACAGCTCCTTGCCCACCTTGACGCGGCAGCGCGTCGGATCCAGCTGGTCCGCCATGGCCAGTGCGGCGGCCATATCCGGGTAATCGAGGGCGATGATCAGGGGGGAAGTCGTGGCAGGCATCCGGGCTCCGGGCAATGAGACTAGGCGCGATGACAGGGGGTCATGGGCTCGGGGCAACATTATAGCGCCCACCAACGCACCTGTAAGCTCAGAGAAAGCCGAATCGAATCAGCTCGCTATTCGCGTTAGCACTTTCGCGCGTTGAGCGCTGAAGCGGCCCCAGGGATGAGGAATCGTTTAATTCTTAATGACTACAAAACTCATCCTTCAGCCACAGTGATTCACGTGCTGGGCACAGGGCATCACGGCCCGACCAGACGCCCCGACAATCATCATGAAACAAGGAAAAGCTCATGAAAACTCTGATGGGATCACTCGTCGTCGCAGGCCTGATGGCTTTCACCCCTCTGACGCAGGCTGCCGAGATGAACATCAACACCGCCACCCCTGAGCAACTGACTCAGCTCAAGGGCATCGGTGACAAGAAGGCACAGGCCATCGTCGCCTGGCGCAAGGCCAACGGCCCCTTCACCAGCATCGATCAGCTGGCTGAGGTCAAGGGCATCAGTGCCAACACGCTCGAACGCATGGAGACCACACTGACGCTCGACAAGACCGGCAACAGCGCCATAACGACGGGTCAGCCGGTCAGCGACAAGGTCGCACCGAAGGTCAAGACATCCGGTGAGGCGACGCCCAGGGAGATCACCAGCAACCAGAGCTGACCAAGACGGCCGAGGTCAGGTCTCGACTCCCGCCACCCTGCAGGTGGTGAGAATCCACCAGCGAAAGACCAGCCTGGCCAGCGGCAGGGGAGTCCCGACAAAAGCAGCGCCGCAGACTTCCTGCGGCGCTGTTTCATCGTCGGGGTCAACACGACGGTGCCCGAGAAGCACGGCTTCCATGAGGCGTGGCTTTCCTGCCACGAAAAAAAGCCGACCCGAAGGCCGGCCAGCGGGGTTTCCCCCTCCCCTGACGGTGAATCGGGCACCTGCATGCCCGATTCTGGCAGTGAAGCCATCCCTGGCTTTCCCCTTCCCCAAGGGGCTTCCTCAAGCGCCTGCCTCTGCCGGCAACCGACGCCCTGCAACTCCTCCCTGACCAGACGGTGGCCTGCGCCGCTTTCCGACACCTCGAAGAGTATCTCCCCCGAAGCATGATGCCCCATGCGGCATCCTCGTACGCCGCCCGTCTCGACATGAGCACTTTATCGCGATCATCGGCAGGCGAAGATGACATGCGTCAATTTCGAGAGCCTGGGTGGCATCACGCCGCTGCCTTCATGATCCACGTCAATTCATGGGCACTCCGCCCCCATGAATCCGTCCCGGAATGACACGCAGCAGACCCGAAACGAAGCAGACCCGAAACGAAGAAGGCGCCTTCGATCATCATCGAAAGCGCCTTCCTGATCAGCGACAGGGAGACCCCTGAAGCGACATGCGGCATGCGGCATCAGCGGGACTTCAGCGACGCACCTTCTTGTCTTCCACTTCGGTATGGCTCACCTCAAGCCCCAGCGGATGGCCTGCTGCCAACTCGGCCCGAGTGGCATCGCGGACCTCCAGTACCTCGACATCCCAGCTGAGCGCCTGGCCTGCCAACGGGTGATTGGCATCGACCTTGACCTGCTGATCACCGACTTCCAGTACGGTCACCGAGCGCTGCCCTTCGGGAGTTCGCGCCTGGAAACGCATGCCCGGTGCAAGCTCCCCCGGGCCGAAGGCATCACGCCCGAAGTACTGGACCAGCCCCTCATCCCGCTCACCGAAGCCTTCCGCCGGCGTCAGGTTGACGACCTTGCTGTCGCCGACGCTGCAACCTTCAAGCGCGGATTCCAGAGCGGCAAGTATATTGTCGTGGCCATGCAGATAATCTATCGGTTCCCGATCACGAGAAGTGTCCAGGACGGTGCCATCTGCGGTACGCAGCGTGTAGTGCAGGCTGACCACCTGCTGAACGGTAATCGACATGAAACAACTCCAGAAATGACAAGTGCGGTGAGCTCACGCCCTCCCCGGAGGGCGCAGGCACCGAGACTCAGGATTCGCGACGACGCAGCTGACGACTGGACAGCTCGACGCGCTGCTGCTGATTGATCAGATTGAGCAGCACGATGACGCGCTCGTCGCCCTTGGCACTCTCGAAGACACCACTGAGCGAACTCAGCGGCCCATCGATGATCTCGACCTGCTCGCCGGCACGGAAGTAGAGGTTCTCGGCTGGCTGCTCCTGGCGTTGCTCACCATTGGCGATCAGCGCCTCCACCAGCGAGGTGGGGACCGGTGTCGGGGTCGTGCCGAAGCTGACCAGCTTGAGCACGCCACGTGTCGAGCGAATCGGGCGCCAGTTGTCGTCCACCTGATCCAGACGGATGAACAGGTAGTAGGGGAAAAGGGGCTCTTCCACCCAGCGCAGCTTGCTGCCGCGCTTTCTTTCCACTTCCAGCAGGGGGTGGAAGACGTGAAATCCCTGATTGGTGAGGTTCTCCGCCGCACGGAAGGACTCTCCACCCTTGCACTGGATCAGATACCAGTGCGCCTTGGCAGCGTCTCGGACTTCACTCATGATGACCTCTCATTGCCTACCTGCCCACAGGGGCCCGACGCAAGCCCTTCATCACGCCAGCCAGCTGATGGTCAGCGGCACCTCAGGACAATGCATGGCCCTTGCGCTCAGGCAGTGCGACAATCCCGCCATTGACGATGCATGTGGCGCATGGCCATGGGTCACGCGCGACTCCCGCGCGGATACACTCTCTGCAAGGACAGGCAAGGCTTTGACTTCAAAGGATTTACGCTTACTCGTTGGCCGTCATGGTATCACGTTCCTGATGGGATTCGCCTCAGGCCTGCCGCTGCTGCTCACCGGGAGTGTCCTGCAGGCCTGGATGACGGATGCCGGCGTATCACTGGACGCCGTGGGCCTTCTGGCACTGGTCGGCCTGCCCTATACCCTCAAGTTCCTGTGGGCCCCCTTGCTGGATCGCATCATGCCGCCCGCACTGGGGCGGCGACGCGGCTGGCTGATGATCGCGCAGCTGGCCCTGACCGCGCTGATCGCGCTGCTGGCCCTGCAGGACCCGCACATGTCGCCGCTGACCATGGGGGCCATCGCGCTTTCCGTCAGCTTCTTCAGTGCCACCCAGGACATCGTGATCGATGCCTACCGACGTGAGCATCTGCCGGACAACGAACTGGGGCTGGGCTCCAGCTTCTATGTCTATGGCTATCGCATCGGCATGCTGATGGCCTCGGCCGGTGGCCTGGTGCTGGCAGACATGATCGGTTTCCGCATGACCTACCTGATCATGGCCGCGACCCTGGGAGCCTGCATGCTGGTGACCCTGCTGGCGCCGGAACCCGAGGCACAGGCAGCGCCGCGTGCCCATCACCTGCACGAGATCCTGTGGGACCCCATCCGCCATTTCATGAAACGTGATGGGGCCATCTGGCTCTTGCTGTTCATCCTGCTCTACAAGCTCGGCGATTCCGTGGCAGGCAATCTGACGACGCCTTTCTACAAGGAGATCGGCTTCAGCAACTCACAGATCGGCGCGACCGTGAAGCTGTTCGGCCTGTGGCCATTGCTGGCAGGCACCTTCTTCGGCGGCCTGATGATCATGCGAATCGGCATCTACCGTGCACTGTGGTGGTTCGGCATCCTGCAGATGGTGTCCACAGCCGGCTTCATCTGGCTGCATCACGTCGGTGACTCGCTGGCCTGGCTTGCCGGAGTGGTGGCATTCGAGAACCTGGCGGCCGGCATGGGCAGCGCCGCCTTCATCGCCTTCATGGGCGCACTGACCGACAAGCGTTTCACCGCCGGCCAATATGCCATGCTCTCCTCGATCATGGGCTTGCCACGTGTGGTGATCGCCGCCCCCTCGGGCTATCTGGCCGATGCCGCCGGCTGGGACAGCTTCTTCTGGATCTGCACCCTGGCCGCCATCCCGGGGCTGTTGCTGCTGCTGCGCTTCCGTCATTGGGGGGCAATGCTGGCAACGCCCCACAAGGCGCCAGCGATGTCGGGAGATTGAGAGACAAGCTCCCTGAACGGTCTGGGCCATCGACAGGCTGAGCCGGAAGAAGAGAAAAGCAGGGAAGGATGAAAGAAAGAAAGGAAGATAGGAAGGGTGAAGGAAGGAGAAGGAACCAGACATCTCATCAGTCAGGACTGAGACAATTCCCGTCATGTCGTTGACACCGCGACGACAGGCAAACGATGCTTGTGCGGCATAGTGCATAAAGATAACAAGTCGCACCGCAGGCCCGACATGGCGCCAGCCGGTGACGGCAGGCACAGGGAATTCGCCATGCCCATCACCACCAGAATTGACCAAGGCACCATGATCACGCCGCCGGCTCAGCTGACAGGCGAGGTCGCGCGCTATTTCCGCGAGGAGATGCTCGCGATGATCCCTGACCACACCGGCAAGCTGGCAGTGGATCTGAGTCATGTGACAGCCATCGATGCCGACGGACTTTCCGTGCTGGTCAGCCTGCATGATGCTTTGTCACCGCAGGCTCTGATCGTGGTGGAACCCTCTCCCATCATGCAGACCGAGCTGGAACGCGTGCGCCTGTTCGAACTCTTCGACATCTACTATCAGCGCGACCCGCTATTGGTGCCAGATGCCCACGCGCCAGGGTCTTCTCGCGAGGTAGCCTGATGACGTCTTCCCTGGCACGCCTCACCTCATGGACCCAAGTCTCACGCCGCCTTTCGGGGATTGCCATGCTCGCCGGTCTGATCAGCGGCTGTACGCCGCTGATGCTGGACGACACCCCGGCCGAAGAGCACTGGCAACAGGTGACCTACTGGCCACTGGAGCTGCCCACGCCGCAGGCCGATGATCGCTTTTCCCATCGGCCTGCAAGCGATGACCAGCGCCTGGCCGCCGGCGATCGAGTGAACGTCAGGGTCGCCGGCAGCGGGCTGTTCGATGGCAGCTACGAGGTGGATCACGATGGGCGTCTGCGCCTGCCCTGGCTCTCGCCGGTCGATGCCTCCAACCAGACCATCGATGCCCTGGCACGTGAGATCACCGAGCGTCTGATACAGGAAGAGTTGATCCGCCCGGGGCTGGCCCATGTCAGCGTTCGTCTCGAGGAATGGGCGCCGTTGGCGGTCGCCGTCTCCGGGGCAGTGTTCTTCCCGGGCGAAGCCGTCGTCAATGCCCGCGAACCGGAAGAGCGCATGGTGCGTCGCGACTTTGCCGGAGGCGATGCCAGCCAGCAACGGCGGCTGTCAGCGGCCTTGACCACGGCTGGCGGCGTGCGGCCGGACGCGGATTTGAGCCACGTCGAACTGATTCGCGACAACCAGACACAGATTCTCGACATGCGCGGCCTGATCGATGGCGAATATGCCGCCAACCCCTGGCTGCGCGAAGGGGATCGCATCCATGTGCCCTCCAGCGGTGCCTTCCAGGCAGCGCTGATGCGCCCGTCCCCCATCACCGCGCCGGGCATCGTCATCTACGCCTCCAACCTGACCACACCGGCCAACAACAACAATGTCAGCAATTACACGGTGCTGCGCTCCCAGGTACCTTACGGCGTGCGCATGTTGCAGGGGGTGATCAACGCCAACTGTGTCGGTGGTATCCAGGCGACGTCCGGTTCGCGACGCGCCGTGCTGGTCAGCACCAATCCGATGACGCATCAACCGGTCGTGGTGGATCGCGGCATCGACGACCTGCTGGCCAATCCAGCGGACGTGGGCGTCAACCCGTATCTGATGCCGGAAGATGTCGTCGGCTGCTATGACTCAGGTGTCACCAACATCCGGGATATCGCCAGAACGCTGACGGACCTGCTGACGCCGGCCACTCTGCTGTAACGCTTCGCCTGTGCGTTGCCGGAAGGCAACTGATCACTACCACGCGACAAGGATGTGCATGACAGAGTCCCGCTCACCCGACACGCCGCAAGACACGGCGAAGCCCTCACTGGGGCGTCGAATGCTTGGCGTATTGCTGGGCTGGGCAGCTCGTGGCTCCAGCATGCGCCCGCGCACCCGCCGCGCGGCCTATCTGTTGTTGACCACCGCCATCCTGAGTGTCATCTGGGGGCTGACCATCGCCTTCATCGCCGTGGCACCCGTCACCTATACCACCAGCTGGACGATGATCCTGCCGGGTACCGGCTCGGGGCTTTCGGTGAACTTCGAGAGCATCGGCCAGGCCAGCACCAGCGCCAACTCGTCCTATTCCAGTTCCTCGCTGGACCCCAAGGTCAACTACCGCGCCATCGCCGAGAGCCCTGCCGTGCTGGAGCGTGCCGCCAGGACGGTCGACATGCATCCCGACGATTACGCCAAGCCCAAGATCAAGCTGACCGACCAGACCGCCCTGATCGCCTTCCAGACCAGCGCACCGAGCGCCAAGGCCGCGCTTGAACGCGCCAATGCGCACATCGATGCCTTCAATGAGGTGATCGAACAGCTGCGCAACGATGAACAGGCGCGACGCGAAGCCGTCATCCGTCGCTCGCTCGAGACCTACGATCGCACGCTCAAGGACACCCAGCGCAAGCTGCTGGACTTCCAGTCCACGTCAGGCCTGGTCTCCATGGAGCAATTCAAGGAGCTGACACTGAGTGTCGAGGAGTTCAAGGACACCCTCGAGATGCGGGATGGCGAGCTGTCGGCGCTGAACGCCCGCCTCACCACCCTGTCCAGCCGACTGGGGCTCGATGCCAGTCAGGCGGGGGGCGTGATCGCACTGCAGCGTGATGCTCGCTACCAGGCGCTGCTGACGCAGGCAGCGGAGCAGGCAGCCAGTCTCGATGAAGCGCGCGGCAAATGGGGCGAGCGCAACCCGGAAGTCATCAATCTGGCCGCGGGGCTCGCTTCACTGGAACGCTCGCTGGCCTCACGCATGCGGGAGTTGCTGCCCCGCCAGACCTCACGCAACCAGAATGCACTGCGGGCCGCCGCCGGCCATGCCAACCAGGACAGCCTGGTCGGTGAGTTGATCACCCTGGACACCCAGCGGCGCGGCGTGATCAGCGAGCTCGAGACCGGACGCGCCAATCTGGCAGCTCGCCAGCAACGACTGGACAACAGTGTCGCCAAGGCAGCCCAGCTGCAGGACCTGCTGCGCGAGCAACAGGTCGCCACGGCGGTCTACACCACGGCACTGGCCAAGATCGACATCGGCCAGATCGACCCCTTCGCCAGCTACCCGATGCTGCAGATCCTCGACCCGCCACCACTGCCCGAGAAGGCTGACTCGCTGGGCATCAAGCTGGCCATCGTCGGTGCGCTGGCCGCGAGCGTCTTCAGCATCATCGGCCTGATCCTCCTGTGGATCAGAAAACCCTACCTGCTGCGCTTGCAGCAAAGCGTGTGAGCCGCCGATGTTTTCCCTGAAGGCCGGGCCAGAGGCGGATGTCCGCCCCGAGACCCCGGAAGAGCGCATCATCTGGTTCTCGATCACCGCGACCTACCTGTTCTACCTGATCGGTGGACTCTACGTACTGGCCCCGGTGCTGGCCTGGTCTCTGGTGATGCGCGCCGCCTGGCTGCACCTCAAGGGCCGTCAACGCTTTCCGCGCCTCCCCTGGCCACTGTGGGTATGGATCATCGGCATGCTGGTGATGGAATTCTCGCTGCTGGCCGGCCATCTGATCGAGAATCTGGGCACCGGCAAGCTGATCAAGTCCTCCATCGGCTGGGCCAAGGGCTGGGCGCTGCTGGCGGTCTTCCCGATCATCGGCTGCCTGGCGATCCGCCCGGCGGTGATCATCCGCGCGGCCATGCACGTCTGCCTGCATACCATGCTGTTGCTGCCGGTGTTCGTCGGCGCCTGGCTGGCAGGGCTGCCCCAGGTGCCCTTCGTCTCGCCACTGCAGGCCATCGGGGGGCCGGGACCGGAATTCTTCGCCGTTTCCCTCTACGAGATCGACCCCGGCAGCGGCATGCCACGCTGGCGACTCTTCACCCCCTGGGCACCGGCGGTGGGCTTTGTCGCCAGCATCTATTTCGCCTGCGCCCTGCTGGAAAAGCACCCGATATGGAAGGCGATCGGCATCGGTGGCAGCGTGCTGATGATTCTGATGTCCGGCTCGCGCATGGCGCTGGTGTCGCTGGTATTGATCAGCGCCGGGATGTTCCTGCTCAAGCGCCTGCACAAGCCGTGGCTGTGGTTCAGCTTCTCCGGCGTGAGCTTGATCGGCGGCTTTCTCGGCGCGCCGATTCTGGAAGCCATCGACAACTTCATCGCCGCCTTCAAGGGCTCACGGGCGGACTCGACCCGCGTGCGCGCCGCGCTCGGGCGCATCGCGGTGGATCGCTGGCGCAACGAGGCACCGTGGTTCGGTCACGGCATCGTCGAGCGCGGCCCGCACCTGGTGGAGTACATGCCGATCGGCTCGCACCACAGCTGGTATGGACTGCTGTTCGTCAAGGGCATCTTCGGTCTGTTCGCGCTGTTGATTCCGATGCTGGTCAGCCTGCTGCATCTGCTGCGCTTCGTGGTCGGCCGGCCTGTCGTGCAGCTGGGACTGATCATGGTCGGGCTGCTGTTCGTCTACTCCTTCGGCGAGAACCTGGAGATCCTGGCCTATCTGATCTGGCCGGGACTGATCCTGATCGGCAAGGCACACCAGCTGGCGAACCTGCCCGCCAGTGAGGGGCATATCCACAACAGGGGGTCGGTGGATGTGGAGGCATCTCATCCCGAGCCCGATGCCCACCCCGTCAGCGCAGGCAACGGTGATGCAGCGAAATGACCCGATAGTGGAACAGGACTGCGTCAGATCACGCCAATTCATCAGTCCATTGCGCTAGAGTGGCGACACAAGTCATCAATCCGCATGACTGACAAGATCAGATGCCTGCACAGGGCACGGCAAGGCAGGGAGCCAGGCGATGGGAGTGATCACGCGACTCAGGACACGCCTGTCAGGTGGCGGAGAAGGCGGCAATGGCCGACTGATCCGCAACCTGGCATGGATGGGCATGTCGCAAGGAGTTCACCGCATCGCCCGACTGGGTGCCACCCTGGTGGCCGCACGCATGATCGCGCCGGAATCCTTCGGTATCGCCGCCATCGTGCTCACCGCACACGAGATCATGCACGCCATCTCCAATGCCGCCGTGGTGCCTGCCCTGGTACAGGCCGGTCGCGACGGGTATGAGCGTCTGTGCCGCGATGCCTACTGGTTCAATTGGGTGGTGTGCCTTGGCCTGATGGCGCTGCAGATGGCACTGGCCCCGCTGCTGGCCTACCTCTATGACGCTCCCGATCTGACCCTGCCGTTGATGGCGCTGGCGCTGATCTTCCCGATTCTGCCCCCCGCCGCCATCAACGCGGCGCGCATCCTGCGCAGCAACCGCCTGCACGTCACGGCCCGCATCGAGATGGGCCAGAGCATCGGCGAGGCACTCGGCGTGATGCTGCTGGCCGCCATGGGAGCCGGGTTCTGGGCGCTGATCCTGCCCAAACTGATCGTGACGCCCATCTGGACATTGAGCTACCGCTGGTGCGAGTCATGGCGCATCGATGAGCGCCCCTCCACGCTGTGGTCGCGTCCGCTGATGCGCTTCGCGCGCCCGATGATGGGCGTCGAGGTGGTCTCGGTGCTACGTCAGCAGATGGATTACCTGCTGGTCGGCGCCCTGTTCGCCATGGACGTGCTCGGGGTCTACTTCTTCGCCTTCAATGCCGGACTCGGTATCAGCCTTGGCCTCCTGCGCGCCTACTCCACCGCCATCTTCCCGCAGCTGTGTGGCGACATGACCTCGCGTGAGCGACTGGCGCGCATGCACCACGGCATGCGCCTGTTCGCGCTGGTCGCGGTGCCCGCCATCATCGCCCAGAGCCTGCTGGCGCCCTGGTACGTGCCGATCCTGTTCGGGGAGGCCTGGGTCGAGCGTGGTGCCCTGCCGATCCTGATCCTGATCTGCCTCTCGGCCCTGCCGCGCATTCTGCTCGACAGCTGCGGCCAGCTGCTGCGCGCCCAGGGCATGCCCGGGGCAGACCTCAAACTGCAGATCTTCATGACGCTGATGCTCGGCGCCGGCATGTTCGCTGGCGTGCCCTTCGGCATCAACGGCGTCGCGGCCGGCATTCTGGTCGGCATCAGCCTGGCCGCCCTGCCCGGCTATCTGTGGACACGCCGACTGATCCTCGCTCAGGACGGCTTGATGACACATACATCGACCCAGCCACCAGACTCGCCAGACACACCTCACGCAGCATCCACCGCATCGCTTTCCCCAGACAGGGACGTCCAGGAGGCCAGACCATGACCCCGACCTTTTCGGTCATCATGCCGATCTACAACGTCGAACGTTTCGTCACGGCCGCCATCGACAGCGTGCTGGCGCAGGAGGATGGCGATCTTGAACTGCTCATCATCGATGACTGCTCCCCCGATGGCAGCCGGGCGATCTGCGAGGCCTATGACGACCCGCGCATCACACTGATCTCTCATCCGGTCAATCGCGGTCTGGCCGGGGCCCGCAATACCGGCGTGCGCGCCGCACAGGGCCGTTATCTGGCCTTCCTCGACTCCGATGACATCTGGGAGCCCGCGAAACTTGCGCGCCACCGCGAGCACCTCGAGGCACGCCCCGAGGTAGGGTTGTCCTTCTCGCGCTCGGCCTTCATCGATATCGATGGCGCACCGCTGGACTACTACCAGATGCCAAGCCTGACCGACATCACGCCGGGGCTGCTGTTCTGTCGCAACCCGGTGGGCAATGGCTCGGCGCCAGTCATCCGCCGCGAGATTCTCGAGGCCATCGCCTTCGACTGTGAGGTCAAGGGAGGTGGCGTGCTGCCCTGCTACTTCGATGAAAGCCTGCGTCAGAGCGAAGACATCGAGTGCTGGACACGCATCGCCCTCAAGACCGGCACCACGGTGGAAGGCATTCCCGAGCCGCTGACCCGCTACCGCCTCAATGAAGGCGGGCTTTCGGCACAACTGGAGCGCCAGTACCAGAGCTGGCTGGCGATCGTCGAGCTGACCCGCGCCTATGCGCCCGACTTCATCGAACAATGGTATCCCCGCGCCCAGGCCTACCAGCTGCGCTATCTGGCACGCCAGGCGATTCGACTGCGTGACGGCAAGGCCGCCTGGGATTATGTCCGCCGCGCCATCAAGGCCTGGCCAGGCATCTGGAAGGCCGAATTCGGCCGCACTGCGGCCACGGCAGGTGCCGCACTGATGCTGCGCGTGATGCCCGAGCGCCTTTATCTGCGCTGTGAAGGGCTCGCCCAGGGCATCATCGGCAAGGCCCAGAAGAAGAAGATCGACAGTGATCCACGCCCACGGTCCGTCACGCCAGAACGCCAGCAGGACGCTCACGAAGCGGAGTCGCCATGATGAGTCAATCCATCGACCAGACGCTTTTCACCACTGAGCACGTCAGGACACTGCCTCACGTCAAGGTGCTGGGCGTGCCCTTCGTCAACACCAGTCTCGAGACCTGTCTGCGCCTGCTCAGGAGCTGGATCAGCGACCCGCAGCCGCGCACGGTCAATTTCGTCAATGCGCACTGCCTGAACGTGGCACAGCATGATCGCTATTACCTGCAGGTACTGCATGACAGCGACCTGCTGCTGCCGGATGGCAGTGGCGTGAAACTGGCCTGCCGCATGCTCGACCAGGAGCTGGAAGCCAACCTCAATGGCACCGACCTGCTGCCGCATCTGTGCGACATGCTGGTCGAGGATGACAAGCGGCTGTTTTTGCTCGGGGCCGCGCCAGGCGTCGCCGAGCGGATGGCGGAGAAACTCAAGGAGCGCTGGCCAGATCTGGAGATCAGTGGCGTGCACCATGGTTTCATCGGGCCGGAAATCATCGAGGACGTTCTGGCACAGATCAATCAGGGCACTGACCTGCTGCTGGTGGCGATGGGCGTGCCCGCTCAGGAAAAATGGATCGCTGCACACCGAGAGCGCCTCCAGGTGCCAGTGGTGATGGGCGTCGGCGGTCTGTTCGACTTCTATTCGCAACGCATTCCGCGTGCGCCAGGTGTCGTGCGCAAGCTTGGCATGGAGTGGGCCTGGCGTCTGCTGATGGAGCCACGCCGCATGTTCAAGCGCTATGTGCTTGGCAATCCGAGCTTCCTGCTGAGCGTGCGCAAGTATGGCGAGGAGGCCATCCCCGGCCGAGGCCTGTGGATGAAGTCACGCTCCAACTGGCGACATTTTCGATGGCGAGTGAGCAACTGGCTGACCCCACGCGCACGCCGCACGATGGACATCGTCGGCGCCAGCGGTGTGCTGCTGGTGCTGTCACCGTTGCTGCTGGGCACTCTGCTGGCCATTCGCCTGGAATCCCCCGGGGCCATCCTGTTCGGACAGGAGCGCATCGGTCGGCATGGCAAGCCTTTCAAGCTGTGGAAGTTCCGCTCGATGTATATCGACGCGGAAGAGCGCCTGCGTGAACTGCAGGCCGCCAACGAGAGTGAGGGCGGTGTGCTGTTCAAGATGAAGCAGGACCCGCGGATCACGCGGGTGGGACGCGTGATCCGCAAGCTGTCCATCGATGAACTGCCGCAACTGTGGAACGTGCTGCGCGGCGAGATGGCGCTGGTGGGGCCGCGCCCCGCGCTCGCCCGCGAGGTGGCGTTGTATGAGGCTCGCGCCCGCATGCGCCTGGATGCCACCCCGGGGCTGACCGGCCTGTGGCAGGTGTCCGGACGCTCCGATCTGTCCTTCGAGCAACAGATTCATCTGGATCTCTTCTACCTGCACCGTCAGGGCATCAAGGAGGACATCAAGCTGCTGTTGCGCACGATTCCTGCCGTCCTGACCAGTCGCGGAGCCTATTGATGCGTGATACCCACCTCGCCACGCGCCCTGCAGCGCGTCACTCTCACGATGCATGCCAAGGAGGTCTGCGATGCATGTGATCCTGTTGGCAGACCGCCTCGGTCAGGAGATCGCACCGATTGACCGCCGTTATTCTCCGGCCCTGCTGCCGATCGCCGGCCGCAGCGTGCTGGAACGCAATCTCGATCTGCTGGTCGGGCGCGGCGTGACGCATATCAGTCTGATCATCGCCCGTGACCCCGAATGGTTCCGGGCACGACTCGCCGATGGCTCACGCTGGGGGATCGAGCTCGACATCCTGCCGATGCCCGGGGAGCGCGACCCGCGCGAGCAGCTCAAGCGCCTCGGGGCCATGGCAGCCCTGCCCGCCCCGGTACTGCGCGCCGATGTACTGCTGATGCCGGAGTGGTTCAGGCCCGACAGTCTGGACATCAGTGAGCTGGCCATGACGCTTGAGGCACCGCTTTGCCTGCCATCCTCTCTCAAGGACCCGGCCCTTGGCCGACTGCATTGGCGTGATGTGCGCGACAACTCCCGGCTGGGGCCAGCCCTGCTGGGCTCGCTGTCGCATTACCACGCTCTGGTGATGCAGGCTCTGGCGACCGACGACACACGCCTGTCACCCCATGGGGAGCGCGGTGTGCTACCCGGCGAGCAGGACCTGCACCACGTCTATTATGCCGCCGGCGCGACGCGCCTGGATGAATCGCGCCTCAGCGGAGGCTTTGCCGGCATCACCACCCATGTGGAGCCCGGCGTGCTGCTGCAGGGACGCTGCTGTGTCGAGCAGGGCAGCTATGTGGAAGAAGGCGCCATGCTCGAGGACTGCGTCATCCTGCCCTTCACCCGTGTGCATGGTGGTCAACAGATGACCGCCGGCATCCTGTTTGAAGGGGAAGCACTCGATGAGCGCGCCCCCCACTGGTTCAAGGACCGACGCCAGGCGGGAGCAGCCTCTCAGCGTGGCGTGGCCTATCGCAACCCGGCACGCCCTCAATGGCAGGAACGTCTCCTGGCCGGCTTGATCAGCGTGGCGGTCCGGCCTCTGGGAGCGCGCCACAAGGCGCTCGTGCATCGTCTTCGCCAGGTACAGAACGGTCACATGCGCTTGCTGGGCATACTGCCGGAACATGCCCCGCCCCCACTGGACCGAGTCGGCGTCAGCAGCGCCGGGGCTCTCCAGCCTCCTGACTGGCGTGCCACGCCGGACGCCTTCGCCGCGACGCTGGAGGCCATTCAGGTCGGGCAGACCCCGGGCCTGCGCGCAGCCTTGCGGGAAGCCTGGCGGCTGCGCCAGCAAGGCAAGCAGCAGTGATCGCCCCTCTACACGCATCCCCCTGAGCCCGCCTCACGATACGAGGCGAGGTACAAAAAACCCCCGCAGTGCCTAAGCACTGCGGGGGTTTTTCCTTCGGGCCTCGTCATACGGGACCTTGGCACACGAGGCCATGTCATGTGAGCGCTTGCGATCACTCGTCAGGCAGCATGAGCGACCCTTGACACCGGCTCAGCGGTGCTTGGCCAACCAGGCAAGCGCGCCTTCGCTGCGCTTCCACTGATCGCGCATCAGGGTGCGATACTGCCAGGCCTCGCCTCGCGTGCCGGGCTCCGGCGCTTCCACCGCCAGACTCACCGGTCGCGGGTGCTCCACCACCAGCAGGCTGATCAGATGGGAGTTGGCCTCGCGCACGATCACCAGTGCCTCTTCGGCATCCGCCTGACGTCCCAGACGATAGAGTGCCAGCACATGCCCCATCAGAATGCCCAGCAACGGCATTTCATCCTCGAGGGCACGGCGTGAGATATCGTGCTCCGCCAGGGTGACGGCCTCATCATCGCGGCCTTCGCGCAGCAGCTGATCCAGCACCAGCTCGCGCAGACCGAGACTGTCTTCCTCGTCCAGCTTGAGCAGGCGCTCCGCCAGCTGACGTGAGCGCTCGCGCTCACCGCGCTCCATGCCGATCACCAGTCCCAGCCCACAACGCAGCAACTGGGCGTTGTCACCATCCTCCCAGCGCAGCAGGCCGCCGGCCTGTTCGATCTGGTCGAGCCAGCGCTCGAAACGACGCGCCAACGGCACGAAGAAGGTGTCCGACATCCACGGCAGACTGCCGAAACGACTGGCCAGCGCCAGGATCAATCCCTGACAGACCGCAGGAACATCCAGCCATTCGGGACTGGCACACAGCTGTTGCAGCCACTCGTTGGGGTCCTGGGTCTCCCACGGGTCGACATCCAGCGCCAGCGCTGCCTCTTCCTCGATCCGCGCCGGGAATACCGCTTCCCAGAGCCCCAGTGTCACCGCCTGCTCGGCATTCTGACGAAACAGCAGACTGCCGTCGTCCTGAGTCTCCAGCGCCAGACGCGACGGGTGCTCGATCACCTCAAACAACGCCTGCAGCGAGGCCAGTGAATCCGAGAGTGACTCGTCGGAATTGACCATCTGCTCGGCGAGCGTCGCACGCGGGTTCTCGGCCAGATCAGCCAGGAACTCCAGCTGCCCCGGTTCGATATCCTTCTGCTTGGAGAGACGCCGCCACCAGAAGCGCGCACGCTCCTGCGCCTCTTCCGGCTGCCCTTCATGCAGCAGCAGCATGGCTTCGATGTAGGCCAGCGTCGGCGAGTCCGGCAGGGTCTGCTGCGCGCGGACGAAGGCGGCTCGCGCCGAGCCGAGGTCATCACTGTCCAGGTGCAGCAGGCACTGATGCTCCAGTGCCACACCGCGCAGGAAGGCGGGACCACGCTCCAGCACCTCATCCAGCAACAGGGCCTTCTTGCGGGTGAAGCCGCGCTCCTGATAGAGATCCAGCAGCAGCTCGAAGCCAGGCTCGGCCTGCTCCGGAAGGCGCGACCAGTCACTGGTGTCAAACAACGCTTCCATGATCTGCTGGGCACGCCCGCGGCTACCGGCCTCGGCACTGATCAGTCCCGCCTCCAGCAGCGCCTGAGCCGGCGCGAGCCGCGAAGCCAATGCGGCCTTGAGCTGCTCGCCCTTGAACTCGCGCAGCGACAGCATCCACATCAGGTGCTCCGGTATCGGCGGCAACTGGACCTTGTCACAGCACTGCTTGTACTTACGGCCGGAATCGCACCAGCAGGGCTCGTTGCGACCGGGCGGTGCCAGCGGCTCGCAGGCGAAATCGAGGCGTACCAGCGGCGTCTGGCTCCACAGCACCGGTGCCAGTGCTACCGCCAGCGCCTCATCACCACCGCTGTAATTCACCCCCTCCGAATGCGCCCACTGCATGAAGGCAGGAAAGGATTCATCAGAGCGGATGGCATCAAGTGCCCCACTGGCGTAACTCAAGAGCCGTTCGACCCACTCGGCAAGCATGGCATCTCCCTAGAAAAAACGTTTCACGGCCCCGCGGACATGGCGCCCGACGGGGCCTGCGAAGCAGGAGGCGGAGTCTATCACGATGATGCCTCACGCCTCATCGTTCACTCCCCCAGTCGGGAGACACAGCGATGACCGGCCGCCTTGAGCTGCTCGGACAGGCAGGCGATGTGCGCCGGACCGACCTCGCAGCAGCCGCCGACGATACGCAGTCCCCGCTGCACCCAGCCCAGCGCATGGGCAGCATACTGCTCGGGCCCGAGATCCTCGCGCGCCTTGAGGTCCTTGACGGTACCGCCGGGCTTGAGCGCCGCGATCGACGTGAAACCGTTGGCATAGGCGCCCGCCGGCAGCGAACTGCCAAGCAGCGTGTCAAGGCTGCCCTGAATGGCCTCCGGCGCACTGCAGTTGATCAGAATGGCATCCACGCCGAGCGCTTCCAGCATGGCGACGGTGTCCGCCAGCGGCTCACCGCTGCGCAGGGTCGCATTCAGATCGTCCTTCACGGTCAACGAGACCCACACCGGCAGGCCACTTTCCAGCGCTGCAGTGGCGGCGGCCTGCGCCTCGTCATGCGAGGACAGCGCTTCGCAGAGCAGCACATCGACCAAGGGCGCCTGCAGCGCCACCAGGGTGCGATAACTGGCCAGCGATTCTTCCTGATCCGGTGCGACATCGGGCCGGTAGGTCGCGACCAGCGGCGGCAGACAACCGGCCACGCGGATATCCGTCTCGCCACTCAGGGCGATGGCATCCCGCGCCGCCTTGCCAGCGGCCGCATGCACGGCGCCGATGGTCTCGCCGACTCCCGCCAGCGTCAGGCGTTGGGGCGTGGCCGTATAGGTATTGAGCGTGATGACCCGGGAGCCGGCACGAATGAAATCCAGATGCAGATCACGCACCAGCTCGGGCTGATCCAGCATGACCTGGGAGGACCACAGCGGTGTCGGCTCACGACCGCTGCGACGCACCAGCTCCTGCCCCATGCCGCCGTCCAGCAGCACGACATCCCCGGCGCGCGCCCCTTCCCCTGCTGGCGCCCCCGTTACTGCGACTTGTTCCACACGACCTCCTGAGCGATTCGATGTCTCTGCAGCATCTGAACTGATGAACTGGCGGCCTACACCTGGCTGTCAGCCGCGGCGAAATTCTAGCATGGTCAGGCGCGTGACGGCGTGCCGCTCACTGGAGCGAAATGGGTCGCCAGTGCTACTGTTAGCAGCGCCTTTCGCCAGCGATCCCTTGCGCTGCCCCTGCCTGCCTAGCAAGCCCATGCCGCGTCCCGCGGACGTGCCCCATTGATTGAAGGAAGTCTGTCTTGTTGCTGCCGAGTCTCTTTCGTCCCCGCGCCAACCCTGCCAATGATGCACCCCAGGTGCGTCTTGAGCGTGAAGGCCGGGACGAGATTCGCCGCATCACCCAGGCCGTCGAGCGCGTGCCATGGTCAGTGAGTCTGATGCAGATCCTGTGGACGGCCGGCCCGGTGACGCTGATCGGTGCCTGGGGGGGCTATCTGCTCGGGTATGGCAAGGAACCCACCTTCGAGAACTACATCTTCTTCATCTCCTACACCGTCATCACCGGTGTCGCGGGGATCGTGGCCAACATCGCCCACAACCTGACCAGTTCTCGCCGCTATGACCGCACCGAGGCCAAGATCGAGCGCGTCATCGATACCGTGCCTGAGCTGATCCTCGCCACGCGCAACCTGATCGTCGAGAGCCTGGAAGGTGATGCCCGTCGCCGTGAAGCCGCTGCCATGCTGCTGCGCAAGCAGGATCTCGCACCGGAAGGCGTGGAGCTGGCGGCGCTGGAGCTGCTGGATGATCGTGATGCCGCCCGCATCATCAGTCAGATCGACGTCTATCGTCGCATCGGTCTGCACGCCCGTATCCGCGACATGAACACCCTGAACCGCGAATGGCTCGAGCCCCAGTTCAATGAGCTGGCGGAGCTGGCGCCCGAGGCCATCGGCCTGCTGCGCGAGCGCTTCGAGGGCCGAGCGCCGGATCTGCACAAGGGCGTGCCTCGTGACGAGAACTTCATAGAGCGTGTGCTGGCCGCCATCGAGCAGGACAACGACCTGCTGATGACGATGCAGGACGTGGAGGAGATGCTGATCCTGGCCTTCGAGTTGATCAGCGGACGCAAGATCCCGCTGCTGACCTTCGAATATCGTGGACGCTGGAAGCTGGCTCGCACGCTGGACAATCTCGAGCACGCCCGCTCCCGCTACCGCATCCGCCAGGCGACGGGGCTTTCACGCCTCAAGGCGCTGACGGTCTATCTGGCGGAGCAGTCCGGCACTCTGGTGGAAGATGCCGCTTCCGGGCTCAGGGCCGAGGTACTGCTGGAGCGCTCCACCCAGGCCATGGACGCGCTCGCCGAGCAGGTGACGCACCTGGCGATCGCCGTCAACGAGGGCGACCGTGAACATCGCAGCGCCCTGCGGACGCGCGCCGACATCCTCACCAACGCCATTCGCCTCTACAAGACGGTCACCAGTGCCTATGAGCAGGTCGGTCGCAGCCACGCCGTCTTCCTCAAGATGTCCAAGCGCTGGGAGAATATCTCCTCGCAGATGTCCGACGATGCCACGCGCCTGCGTGTCGGGCCGGGGCGGCGCGGTCTGCGCATCCAGGAAAAGACCATTGCGCTGGATGACGAGGCCAAGGCGGAGGTCTGCAAGCACCTGGCGGATCACCTCAGCAAGAGTCACATCAAGCGCGTCGACAGCGAGATCGCCTCTCAGGCCCGCGAGACGATCCTGCGCGTCGGCGTCGACAAGGCAAAGGCCATGGCGATCGAGATCGCCCTGGCGCTCGAACCGCACATCCACCTCTCACGCCCGGCCGTCCAGCGCGCCATCAATGGCTCGAATGCCGCCTACTTCGGCCAGCTGGAGCCCAACCAGTCCGCCGCCGCCAAGGCGGCCCTCGGCAGTGCCATGGTGCGCGAGATCGACGACGACCTGTCACGTACCGCCGAATCGCTGGCCATCGCGCTGGTGCGTCACTATCGCGTCGAACTGGAACCGCTGGCGATCGACTTCCTGCGCGACACCTTCGGGGCGCGGGAGGCGACGCTCAACATGCTCAGCAACTACCAGCCGGCGGATCACCACCCGATCAGCTACCTCTCCAACCGCCCGCCGCTGATCCAGACCGCCAACCGCGACTGGTATCGTGCGCTCGTTCAGGCACGCCGTGCCCTCGACGACGATTGATCCCCGCGCCGTGCCAGCGGCATACTGTATGGATCACCATGCAACGTGCCACTGACCGCCAGGATGACCGATGCGCCTGATCATCGCCGAAAAGCCCAGCCTCGCCCGCGCCATCGCCGAGGCCCTACCCGGGCGCAGCAGCAAGCGCGACGGCTATATCGATGCCGGAGACACTCGCGTCACCTGGTGTATCGGCCACCTGCTCGAACAGGCGCCGCCGGACGACTATGACGAGCGCTTCAAGCGCTGGTCACTGGATCATCTGCCGATCATTCCAGCACAGTGGAAACTCAAGCCACGCAGTCAGGCACGCGGCCAGCTCAAGACCATTCGAGAACAGCTCAAGCTGGCTGACGAGGTGATACATGCCGGCGACCCGGATCGCGAAGGCCAGTTGCTGGTGCAGGAAGTGCTCGAGCACATGCGCTGGCGTGGGCCGGTCAAACGCCTGTTGATCAGCGACATGAACCGCCCCGCCGTCACGCGTGCCCTCGACAAGCTGGATGACAATCAGCGCTGGCAACCCCTGTACGAAGCCGCGCTGGCCCGCCAGCGCGCCGACTGGCTGTATGGCATGAATCTGACACGCGCCTGGACATTGACGGGCCGTCAGGCCGGCCATGACGGCGTGTTGTCGGTGGGGCGCGTGCAGACACCGCTGCTGGGGCTGGTGGTGCGTCGCGACGAGGAGATCGAGACCTTCGAGCCGCGTGCCTTCTTCCCGTTGTGGATCGAGGCCGGCGTGGCGACCGGCAGCTTCAAGGCCTGGTGGCATGCCCCCAGTTCCCCGTGGCTGCAACGACTCGCGGCCAAGGGCACTCAACTGCCACTGGATGACAAGGGCCGCCTGCTGGACAGCCGCCCCGCCGAGCGCCTCGCCCGCCACTTGGCGACACTGAAGACCCCGGGCGATGGTCACGTCGAGAGCGTCGAGGCCAGCGACAAGTCCCAGCCCGCGCCGCTGCCCTACTCGCTCTCGGCGCTTCAGGTCGATGCCGCTCGACGCTATCGCCTGCCGGCCCAGAAGGTGCTCGACACCTGCCAGGCCCTCTACGAGCGACATCAGCTGATCACCTACCCGCGCTCCGATTGCCGCTACCTGCCCCGCGAGCATCATGCCGGCATGGCCAATCTGATGATCAGTGCCTGCAGTGGCGATGAAGAGCTTGAGCGTTTCAGTGGCGGCGCGGATTTCAGCCTGCGCTCACGCGCCTTCAATGACGCCAAGGTCAGCGCCCACCATGCCCTGGCACCGACAGGGCGCGAGCCGGACTACGCACGCCTGTCGCGTGACGAAGCCAACCTCTACCGTATGATCACCCGCAACGTGCTGGCCCAGTTCTATCCGGCCTACCGCTATCGTGAGGTCAAGGTCGAGCTGCGTTTCGCCAAGGAGCCCTTCCGCGCCAGTGGCCGCAGCGTCATCGACGAAGGCTGGAAGGTGCTGTTCCAGCGCGCGGCACAGGCATCCGACGACAAGGCCCCGGCAGACGACAAGACCCCGCCTCCTCTGCCCGCCTTGCAGGAAGGCGAGCCGGCCTGCGTGCTCGACTGCGGTATCGAGGAGAAGGAGACCCGCCCGCCGGAGCCCTTCAATGATGCCAGTCTCATACAGGCGATGATGAACATCGCCCGCTACGTGGAAGATGATGCGGTACGCCGGACGCTACGTGATGTGGATGGCCTGGGCACCGAGGCGACACGTGCGGGCATGCTGGAGACACTGATCAATCGCGGCTACCTGGTGCGCGATGGCCAGGCCATGCGCTCCACGCGTATCGGTCGCGCCCTGATCCATGCGCTGCCGGACGCCGTCTCCCGCCCCGAACGTACCGCCCTGTGGGAGCAGCGCCTGAGCATGATTCACGAGCAGGGCGATCCGGCAGCGCCTTTTCTGAGCGAACTGGTCGATGACCTGCGTGCCCTGCTGGCTGACAGCTCGGCCAGCCGCCTGAGCGCTGCGCTGGCCAGTGTGGGTGGCGCGACACCGCGCAAGAATTCCGGGGCACGCAAGGGCAATGGTGCGCGGCGCAAGAGCGGAACCTCTCGACGCAGCAAGACCGGCACGAGCAAGACCAGTACGAGCAAGACCGGCACAAGTAAGGAAGCCGGCTCCGGCAGCACCCGACGCTCGAGCGGCACTCGCAAGCCGGCCGGCTCCCGCCGCAAATCCCCCAGCCAATGAGCCACTTCGCCTCTGTGCCCGCTCACCCATGATGAGAAATCACGCATGACGACTTCCACGCCGGCTGACGACAATCACACACTCTCGACGGCTTTCGATTCACTTTCCCAGCGTCTTGCCGTTGCAGGCGATTGGCTGTGGATCGTCGGCCCCGGGGCCATCGGTCGATTGCTGGCGGCCACGCTCGCTCACGCCCGCCTGCGCGAAATGGCAACGCAGGGAAGGAGCACATTGCCAAACCTTCTGTTGGTGGGTCGCCGGGCATCCGTCAGCGAGATGGTGACGATCGACATGACCTCACCAGAAGGCCAAGCTGTTAGCTCAGAGATAACTTATACCTCGATTGACCAGCTGGAAACCTTGCCATATCCGCCACCTGCCGCGATCTGGATGGCCACCAAGTCACATGCCATTGAGTCTGCCTGGGCACACGTCTCGCCGCTGATAGACTCACGGACACCAGTTACCTGTTGGCAAAACGGACTGAGCGCACAACCCTGGTTGGCAGAGCAGCACCCTCAACTGCTGTGCGCCAGTACGACCGAGGGTGCCTGGATTCCGGAATCGACCGCGCTTGCCACGCACACCCTCCCAGAACGCCTGGCCGTGCAACACGCCGGCCATGGCCAGACCTGGCTGGGCACCTGGTCATCGCAGGCCGACCCGACATCCTCCTCCTCTGCCATGGCGGCCGCAGAAAGGCAGGTTGCCTGGCTGCAGGCGGCTGGCCGTGAGTGTCATGTCAGTGCCGACATCGGCACTCGCCTATGGCACAAGCTGGCGATCAATGCCGCCATCAATCCACTCGTGGCACGCTTTCGGATTCGCAATGGACAGCTGCGTGATCGCCCCTTTTCCCTGATGGTGCGCCAGGCCGTCGACGAGATCACTCGGGTGCTGGAAGCCGAGGGTATCGCCCCGCCACCGAATGGCTGGCAGGCCCTGGTCGACCAGGTCATCCGTGCCACGGCGAACAACCGTGCCTCGATGCTTCAGGATGTGCTGGCAGGTCGCACCACGGAAGTGGAGGCCATCCTTGGCCCGTTGCGACACGCTGCCCTCCGTCACGGGCTGTCACTGACCGATGACCTGCCTTTGCTCGAGCAACTCCACACTCACCTGAGCAGTCAACAGCCCTGAGCGCTTAGCGCTGGATCCCCGACCCCTCCTTAGCCATAACCTCAGACCTGTGACTGCTGGCCCGCCTCGACGCCATTCTCTGGCATTCGGCCAAAAAAAGACCCGCCTCGCGAGAGACGGGTCACAAGCAACAGCCAAGCTGTCGAGAGAGAGCAGCAATGTTCGGTCTTGCGCGTCAGGCCACCGATTGCCGTATGGCAACCCGCTGACCTGGCGAAAATCAGTGGTGGAAACGCTCGGACGCTTCGCGCGCCAGCTCACGAATGCCATCCCAGTCGCCTGCATCGATCAATTTCTGCGGCGCCACCCAGCTACCACCGACACACATCACGTTCTTGAGTGCCAGATAGTCACCGGCATTGTTGAGCGTGATGCCGCCGGTCGGGCAGAAGCGTGCTTCGCTGATCGGGCCACCGAAGGACTTGATGGCATTCACGCCACCCGCGGCCTCGGCCGGGAAGAACTTGAAGCGGCGGTAGCCGTACTGCCAGCCGGTCATCAATTCGGACACGGTCGCGACGCCCGGCAGCATCGGCACGCTGCTGGTCACGCCATACTGATAGAGCGCTTCGGTAGTACCCGGCGTGACGACGAAATCGACGCCCAGCTCTTCCACCTTGCGATACTGTTCCGGCGTGAGCACGGTGCCGGCACCGATGCTGGCATTGGGCAGCGCTTCACGCATGCGGCGAATCGCCTCGAGAGCGCAGTCAGTCCGCAGGGTGACCTCGAGAACGGTCAAGCCGCCTTCATAGAGCGCCTTGCCCAGCGGCACGGCGTCCTCGATGCGCTCGACGGCGATCACCGGCAGCACGGAAGCCTTCTGGCAGATGCTGTCGATCTCGGTCGTGCGCGTCGAGGGAAGTTGTTTTTCGAAGCTCATGGCGTTCTCCTTGCGCCGCAGCGCTGATGTTGTCTAGTACGCCACGGCGCTGATGTGGTTGATAGCGCCGTGGCCGATAGGATCAGGGGGCCCAGTACAGCGCCAGGGGCGCGGACAGGAAGGCGCGGATCGGCAACTCGCTGACGGCCTCGACATCGCCCAGTGCACGTGACAGCACGGACTGCTTGTCGGTGCCCGTCAGATGCAGCACGGTACGGCGCGTCTGGCGCAAGCGCTCGAGGCTCAGGGTGATGCGCGCCTGCGGGACGCTGGGGGCACGCATCGGCACACAGCAATCACGGCTGGTCAGCGCTTCCTGGAGGCGATCCCCATCCGGGAACAGCGAAGCCGTGTGACCATCGCCCCCCATGCCGAGAATCACCGCGGAGGCCGGCCAGGAGAGTGCCGCGATGCGAGCACTCACTTCCTCGCAACCCGCCTCTGGCTCTGCTTCGGCGCTGGTCAGCGGATGGAAGGTCGCGGCAGCGGCTGCGCCCTTCAACAGATGCTCACGCACGAAACGGGCATTGCTGTCGTCGGCGTCTTCACTCACCCAACGCTCATCCGCGAGGGTGATGTCCACACGCGACCAGTCCAGCGGCTTGTCACGCAATGCGGCGAACAACGGCTTGGGCGTCGAGCCCCCGGAGACCACCAGCAGTGCGCGAGCCTCAGGCGACGCCGCCAGGTCAGCGGTCAGTGCTGCTGCGAGATACTCGGCCAGCGACTCGGCAGTCTGCTGGCGCGGGTCCTGGGTGGTGCTCTGTGTCATGTCGACAGCCATCTCAATACTCCTCATACCAGCTGCGACCATCACGCGTGATCATCGCGATGGAGGAGACCGGCCCCCAGGAGCCCGCCGGGTAACGACGCGGCGTGGCAGCGCGCGATTCCCAGCCATCGATGAGGGTATCGACCCAGCGCCAGGCGTGTTCGATCTCGTCACGACGCACGAACAGATACTGTTGGCCCTTGATGACCTCGAGCAGCAGACGTTCGTAAGCTTCCGGAATCCGGCGCTTGGGGAAGGCGCTGTTGAAGTCGAGATCCAGCGGACCCGGACGCAGGCGCATGCCCTTGTCGAGACCGGAGTCCTTGGTCAGCACCTGCAGCGAGATGCCTTCGGAGGGCTGGAGACGAATGATCAGCTTGTTGGCCGCCAGCGAGCGCTGGTCCGGATCGAAGATGTAGTGCGGCTGCTGACGGAAGTGGATCACGATCTGTGACAGCTTCTCGGGCATGCGCTTGCCGGTACGCAGGTAGAACGGCACGCCTGCCCAGCGCCAGTTTGACACTTCGGTCTTGAAAGCCACGAAGGTCTCGGTGGAGGACTCGGTATTGGCGCCCTCTTCTTCCAGATACCCCGGCACGTGCTGACCATCGACGGCACCCGCGATGTACTGACCACGTACCAGATCAGTGTTCAGACGCTCACCGGTGATCGGGCGCAAGGCCTTGAGCACCTTGACCTTTTCATCGCGAATGGCATCGGCGTCCAGATTGGACGGCGGGTCCATCGCGATCAGGCACAGCAGCTGCAGCAGGTGATTCTGCACCATGTCACGCAGCTGACCCGCCTGATCGAAGTAGCCCCAGCGTCCCTCGATACCGACCTTCTCGGCCACGGTGATCTCGACGTGGGAGATGTGGTTCTGGTTCCACTGATTGCCGAACATCGGGTTGGCGAAGCGCAGTGCGATCAGGTTCTGAACGGTTTCCTTGCCCAGATAGTGATCGATGCGATAGATCTGCGACTCGTGGAATACCGCGCCGATGGCATCGTTGATGACACCGGAGCTTTCCAGGTCGGAGCCGATCGGCTTCTCGACCACGACACGCGAGTTCTCATCCAGACAACCGGCGGCCTGCAGGTTGTTGCTGATGTCACCATAGATGCGTGACGGCACGGAGAGGTAGATCATCAGCGGGCGCGGCGAAGGCTTGCCCTTGGCGTCAACCCGCCAGTCGGCGATGGCCGAGTAACCTTCCACCGTGCTGAAATCCAGCGCGGCGTAGCTGATACGGGCGAGGAAGCGCTCGATGGCAGCCTTCTCGAAATGCTCCGGCTTGACGCGCTCCTTGAGCGAGGCCTGCACGGTTTCCTTGAAGGATTCGAGGCTGACGTCCTGACGCGCCAAGCCGATCAGGCGAGTTGCCTTGTCGAGCAGACCATCGCGATCAAGGTGATAGAGGGCTGGATACAGCTTGCGCTTGGCGAGGTCGCCCAAGGCGCCGAACAGGGCAATATCCACGCCCGGAATGGTGTCGGAACTCATGCAGCCGATTTCTCCCGTCGAAACTGCCCTGCATGCCTGGCTGGCCGATACGGTGGTGCCCTCCCTGAATCTCCGATGGCGCGACGCGAGGGGCGCAGCACGCAGGATTTCAAGAGGCATGTGGGACACCGGGACGGCTGTGGCGATACATGGCTGGTTATATTAACAACAAATGTAGCGATAACGTCGCGCTCTCTCAAGACAAATCGCCCAACAAGTAGGTAAACTTACCTAAAAGTGGTAGCCAGCGGACGTTTCACTGAGCTTGGAGCATCGTCCGAGGCAAAGAGATGCTTGGCCTGCCAGACGAGTGAGGCTAGGATGCCCAGATTACGTAGTTATTTCACTACACAATGGCAAGGTAATCGGCGAATGGCAGTACACGACCTCATCAACCGCATCCGCGAACGTCTCGACGACCTCAATCGTTCAGAGCGCAAGGTCGCTGACGTCATTCTGACAGATCCGTCGGCCGCCACGGGAATGAGCATCGCGGCACTCGCTCAGGCCTCGCTGGTCAGCGAGCCGACCGTCAACCGTTTCTGTCGCAATTTCGACGCCAAGGGCTTCCCGGACTTCAAGATCAAGCTGGCCCAGAGTCTGGCCGGTGGCACGCCCTATGTCTCGCGCAGCGTCGAGCAGAATGATGACGCCGAATCCTATGGCGACAAGATACTTGGCGCCACGGTTGCCGCTCTCGATGATGCGCGCCGCGCCCTTGATGCCAAGCGCATCGAACGTGCGGTGGATTATCTGAGCCAGGCCAAGCAGATCTGCTTCTTCGGCCTGGGGGCTTCCGGGCCGGTGGCGGCAGATGCCCAGCACAAGTTCTTCCGTTTCAATCTGCCCGTGATGGCCTATGAAGACGTGCTGATGCAGCGCATGGTCGCGGCCGCCTGCCATACCGGTGACGTGATCGTGATCATCTCCTATACCGGCCGCACGCGGGAACTGGTCGATATCGCCAGGCTGGCGCGCGGCAACGGTGCCGCCGTGCTCGGCATCACCGCGCCGGACTCTCCGCTGGCGCGCGAGTGTACCGAGGTGCTGGAAGTCATGGCACCGGAGGACACCGACATCTACATGCCGATGACTTCGCGCATGATCCATCTGGCTCTGATCGATGTGCTGGCGACCGGCGTGACGCTCAGGCGTGGCGTGGACTTCCAGCATCACCTCAAGAAGATCAAGGATAGCCTCAAGGACACCCGTTTTCCGCCGGAATCCTGACGGCTCAAGCAGCGGTGGACTTGCACCGATGCCGCCAAGGCACAACAATACGCGCCATGAACCTGCATGCGGCCGCTGGCTGCATGATCTCCCATGTCGTGAATGCCGAGGAAGCCCCCATGCGCTGGTTGGCCACTGCTGCTCTGACCCTGTTCTCTGCCCTGCCTTTCAGCATCAGTCTGGCGCAAGCCGAGACCTTCAAGTTCACTGCCATTCCCGATGAAGATGAGTCGCGTCTGGTGGAGCGCTTTGACAAGGTCGCCGACTACCTGGAAGAGAAGCTCGGGGTGGATGTCGAGTACGTGCCGGTCAAGTCCTACAGCGCCGCGGTCAGTGCCTTCCGCAATGATCAGATCCAGATGGCATGGTTCGGCGGCCTCACCGGTGTCCAGGCCCGCCAGCTGGTGCCGGGCTCCCAGGCGATCGCCCAGGGTGTGGAAGATGCCGCCTTCCGCAGCTATTTCATCGCACGACGTGATCTCAAGCTGGCCGGCGATGCACAGACGCCGCTGGAGACGCTGCCCGAATCCGTGGAAGGCCACTCCTTCACCTTCGGTGCCAAGACCTCCACTTCCGGGCGCCTGATGCCGGAATACTATCTGCGCGAACAGTTCGATGACGCCCCCGAGAAGGTCTTCTCGCGCGTCGGCTTCTCCGGTGATCACTCACGCACCATCGCGCTGGTTGCCGCCGGCACCTACGACGTGGGCGCCGTGAACTACGCCGTGTGGGAAGCCGCCGTCAAGGATGGCAAGGTCGATCCCGCCAAGGTCCAGGTACTGTGGGAAACTCCGGCCTACCCCGACTATCAGTGGACAGTGCGCGGCGATGCCGACAGCCACTACGGTGCGGACTTCACGCAGCACCTCACTCAGGCGCTGCTGGACATGAAGGATCCGGACCTGCTGGAAAGCTTCCCGCGCTCCGGCTTCATCCCGGCCAGCAATGATGACTACGCCCCGATCAAGACGGTTGGCGAGCAACTCGGTCTGCTGCGCTGAGTCATGACCCAGGCAACACCCTCTCCCCTGCTGCACCTGTCACGACACCACCTCGGCCATGGCGCCGAGGTGGTGTTGCGCGATCTGGACGTTCATCTCGAGCATGGCGAGCGCGTCGCTCTGCTTGGCGCCAGCGGTGCGGGCAAGTCCACGCTGCTGGAAGCCTTGCGCAGCGCCCTGCACGAGCAGGGTACGCCTGCAGCCTGGTGCCCTCAGCGTCAAGGACTGGTGCCTCAGCTCTCCGTGTATCACAACATCTTCATGGGCAGGCTGGATCAGCAATCGTCGCTGACCAACCTGCTCAATCTGCTGCGCCCCAGGCCCGCTCATTGGCAGGCAGTCGCCGCCGTATGTGAACCTCTGGGCATCGCCGGCCTGATGGAGCGCTCGGTCGAGGCGTTATCCGGTGGACAGCGTCAGCGGGTGGCCATCGCCAGGGCACTTTATCAGGGACATGATCTGTTTCTCGGGGACGAGCCTGTGGCGAGCGTGGACCCGCATCAGGCCAGCCAGCTGATCCACTGGATTCACTCTCGCCATGCCACCAGCGTGGTAGCGCTTCACCAGAAGGAGTTGGCACTCACTCACTTCACTCGTGTCATCGGTCTGGGCAAGGATGAGAACGGCAACGGCAAGGTGCTGCTCGACGCCAATACCGACGACCTGAAGCCGCAAGACCTCGACTGCCTCTACCCTGCCGCCAGCAGTGAGCCACTTGATGTCGACTGATCCCGGCCTCGCGCTCTCCAGACTGCGCAAGCCGCCACGCTGGTGGCAGGCGCGCAGTGAAGGCTCACACTTGCTTCGGCTCGGTATCGGCCTGCTGGCTGCCATGCTGATACTGGCACCCTTCGGTGATCTCTCCATTACCTCACGGGAGCCATGGCAGGAGCTTGGCCGCATGCTGAATGGCCTGGTGATGCCGGCCCCCAGTGCACTGGAATCACCAGTGCATGCCTTGATCCTGACGGTGGCGTTCGCCTTATGGGGGACGCTGCTGGGGGCGCTGCTGGGACTGCCCCTTGCGCTGCTCTACTCCCGCTCACGAGCATTGCGCGCTGTCTGCGCCGGCCTGCGGGCCGTGCATGAGCTGTTCTGGGCACTGCTGCTGCTGCAGGTATTCGGCCTGTCCGCCATCACGGCGCTGGCCGCGATCACCATCCCCTACGCGGCAACCTTCGCCAAGGTCTACGCCGAGATACTGGAACAGGTCCCCCAGGCACCGCGCCGCGCTCTGCCTGCCACCACATCACGCCTGATGTGCTTCGTGTATGCAGAACTCCCACTGGCATGGTCGCGATTGGCGAGCTACACCCGTTACCGTTTCGAGTGTGCGCTACGCGCCAGCGTCCTGCTGGGCTTCGTCGGCTTGCCGACGTTGGGCTTCTATCTGGAAAGTGCTTTCCGCGAAGGGCGCTACCATGAAGCCGGCGCCCTGCTGTGGATCTTCTACCTGCTGATCGCGACGCTGCCATGGTGGGGACATCGTCGCCTGCTGCCCCTTCTGGGAGTCGCCAGTCTCTGGTGGCTGGGGCCATGGCCGGACGTGAATCCGACACTGCTGTGGCGCTTCCTCAGCCACGACATCTGGCCAGCGCCGCTGGTCAATACCAGCGTCGAATCACTGATCTCCGGCCAGCTACTTGCTGATCTGCTGGATTGGGCGAGCCATCTGCCCCACCTGCTGTCCGCGCTGGGCAACACCTTGCTGCTCGGTCTGCTGGGCACCGCAGGCAGCCTGCTGATCGCCATGTTGCTGTGGCCATTGGCCAGCCGACATGTGGGCAATCGCGCCTCCCGACAGGCCACTCAGGGGCTGATGATCTTCCTGCGCACCACCCCTGAGCTGATGCTGGCCTTCATTCTGCTGCTGCTGCTGGGCCCCTCGCTCCTGCCTGCCTGGCTGGCACTGTCCCTGCACAATGGCGCCATCATCGCCTTTCTGTGTGCACGGCATGCCAACCAGATCCAGCTGCCGCCCGGCAAGCCCCGCGGACGACTGGAAAGCTGGCTGTATGAGATCAACCCGAGAGTCGCGCCCGGCATGTTCGCACTGCTCTTCTATCGCGCCGAGACCATCATTCGCGAGACGGCGATTCTCGGCATGCTCGGCGTGGCAACGTTGGGCTTCCACATCGATTCGAGCTTCGAGTACCTGATGTTCGACCAGGCCTTTGCATTGCTGCTGCTGACCGCAATACTCAATATCGTCGTAGACAGCGTCGCGCGCCGTCTGCGTCCGACGCATGAAATCGCCGAAGACAGCTGCGTTCGCTGACCTCACTCCTTGCTGACCTGCATTCGATTCATGTGCAAGCAGTCACTTCCCTCACACCCGGCCTGCCGCGAGCTTCCCATGACGACATCCGCTCAGACGAAGACAGATTCTGCCGCACAGGCCAGACGTGAGGCGCAGCGCATCACCCTGATCGGCGCGGCGCTGGATGGGGTGGTGGGCATCGCCAAGCTGATCGTCGGCAAGCTGGTCGGCTCTCAAGCCTTGATGGCCGATGGCATCCATTCACTGTCAGACCTGGTGACGGATGCCTTCGTGTTGGTGGCCACTCACTTCGGCCGTCAGGCACCGGATCGCTCGCACCCCTGGGGGCATGAACGCATCGAGACGCTGGGCACGCTGGTGCTTGGCAGCTTGCTCATCGCCGTGGCGGGTGCAATCGGCTGGGAAGGTGTGCTGCGCAGCTGGGAGCTGATATTCGGCACGCTGAGCATTCCGCTGCCAGGGGCCCTGGGCATCGGCGTCGCGGTGATTTCCTTGATCGCCAAGGAAGCCATCTTTCGTGCAACGCTCAAGGTGGCTCGCAAACAGAAGTCCAGACTGCTGGAAGCCAATGCCTGGCACTCACGCAGCGATGCGCTCTCGACCGTCGCCGTGCTGGTGGGCTTGATCGGCACTCAGCTCGGGGCGGGCTGGATGGATGGGATAGCTGCCATCATCGTCGCGGTGATGGTCGGCAAGATCGGCATATCGCTGGCGTGGGAAGCCTCACGGGAATTGATCGACACCGCTCTACCACGCGAACAACAACGCGCCATGAGTGAATGCCTGCTGTCATTGCCGGAAGTGCGTGGCGCACATGATCTTCGCAGTCGCACGCTCGCCGGTCGTATCGTGCTGGAAGTCCACCTGCTGGTCGCGCCACGCATCAGCGTCTCCGAAGGTCATGCCATCGGCCATCACGCCGTGGCACGCCTCAAGTCAGAATTCCCCCAGCTCAGCGATGTGCTCTACCACATCGACCCCGAAGACGATTCACATATCGGCCAGGCGGATACGACACATCCCACACCCATGCAGCCACTGCCGCTGCGCAGCGAGATCATCACTGCACTTGATGTCTGCTGGCAGTCACACCCTGTATGGCAAGAACGCAGCGGGCTGATGCTTCACTATGTCAATCATGTCACCACACCCCCCTCTGCTCCCTCGAGTGCTCCACATGTCGATGTCCAATTGGAGGTTGCCGAACAGGCATTCACTTCGCTCAGCGAATGTAACCTGGCACCTTCCTCACGCAACACGACAGTCGATGAACTGCAACGCCTGGCGAAGGACATCCGCTGGCTGGGCACGGTAAGACTCAGCATCATTTCGCGTGCCCAAGACGCCGAAACGTGAGTTACACTTTGCGATACACAGCAGTCTGCGCGGCGGTGCAGTGCCTCAACGAACCCACTAGTGACGATGATGTTCGTCACCTTGCCCATCTTCAGTGATCACACAAACACCCAAGGAGCACGCCATGAGCAACGCATCCGGCGAAATGCACAAGACACGCATCATCAATGAACTAAAAGGTTTCATTCGCAAGCTGCTGCAAGACCCGAAGATTCTCGAGCAGTCACTGGTGGTGGCGCGAGCGCGCCTCAAGGAAGGGGCAGAACAAGGAAAAAGCGAGCAAGCGGTGCTGGCTATCATCGCCAACGAGATTTCTGACACTACCAGCATTCATATCCCGGAAGACCCGGCAGAACATTCCGATGCGGATAAGCTGTTTTTGGAACTACTGAAGGATGTGGTAGAGGAGGAAGAAGCGCTTTATTGAGCACAATAAAAAACCGCCCCGAAGGGCGGTTTTTTTAACAAATAAACTTATAATTCCCCACCTTCTTCCAAGCCATCGTCACGACATGTAGTAGGCACCCAAGCAGGATCCATATCACCACCATAAGTGCAGGTCCAAGTAATTGAACCAGAACCAGATTCCGGTGTAAGCACGATAGTGGCAGCATCATCTACTTTAGAATTATATGTAATTGTCACTTCTGTAGGTGTATCACCACCATCGGCAATAGCAATACTACTCACAGCATTACCCGGATCAGTAGTTTCAGTATCACTCACATTACCATCGGCATCCGCGCTAACAGCAATACCCATATCAGTCAGAGTAGTAGGCCAAGTACCCTCAGAAGAGTAATATTCCGTAATCCCTGTCTTATAAGGAGCTGCGAGCGTCAAACCTTCAGAAACGTGGGCACGCTTCGTGTAATCTTGATAACGCGGAATAGCGATGGCCGCCAAGATACCGATGATCGCGACCACGATCATCAGCTCGATCAATGTGAAACCTGCCTGTTGCTTGCGTGTCATGGTGAGACTCCCTTGCCTTTGCGTAGTGAGATCAGGTCGTACGTCCTGAAACCCCGGTTACTGTCCCTGAACATCAAATTGTTACTTAGGGTGACATGCCGTGTCGAGCGTTGCGACTCTGTATCAGCATTCCACCATTGTTAGCATAACATTTTGATATCACGGGGTATCGACCGGACGGGACGATTGATACCACAGCCACAGTTCAGGTGCCATTGCCATGTCGCAAGTCGCTTTCAAGGCGGCGCTGACGGCTGCTTGTGAGTTACAATAGATTACACTCGGTCACATTGCAAGCAACACCAAGAAATTCTTTCTGCTCATCAAGCCAACGCAGCTCAACGCTCACTGCTACTGCCTGACTACATCAGACTTCCCCTCCTAGATGGCAGCCTGATGACAAGACGGCGTTCAAGGGCCTGCTTTGATCTTTCCCTGTTACCCTCCCTCTTTTGCCCTTCAATCCAGCCTCTCAAGATGCACCGTCAGGTGATCTCCTTCCAACCACCGCTCGATCATCACCGAGGTCGCCTGAAGAAGCTGGTGGCTGCTTCCAGACCTCTAGCTCGGGAGTGGACTGGTAAAGTGAGGGTGACGGCATTTCTGCCAAGTGCCAATCAGGCTACACTGGAGACAACATCAGCACTCTCGCAACTCACCACGCTGGCAAGAGATTGCAACAATATTGTGGGCTGTCAGGTATCGCGGCGCTCATCGACACGAGCCGCAGGACAGACTTCCAGATTCGCCACAGGACATTTCCATGCCCCAGACTGATCAGACGTTGAAGGGATTTGCCGCTCGCCTGGTGGAATCAGGCTTGCTGGAGCCTCAAGCTGCCTTGCTGGCTGAGCAGGAGGCCAATGAAGCTGGCGAGAGTCTGCTGCTGCATGTCATCACTCATGGCCTGGCCTCGGCACGTGAGGCCACCTTGGTGGCAGCATGGGAATACGGGCTGCCCTATGTGGATCTCGATGCAATACGTATCGATTCCCTACCGAGTATTGATGAGCTACCGGAGAAGGTACTGCGCAAGCTGGGGGTACTACCGCTCTATCGACGCGAACATCGTTTGACCGTTGGCGTGCCCTCGCCATCGACACTGACTCATCTTGATGAGTTGCAGTTTGCCACCGGCCTGTCGATTGAAAGCGTGCTGGTTGCAGCCGATCAACTCGCACCTGCGCTAGAACAATATCTGGAAGCCGGCGAAGAAAGCGCCATGGACATGCTCGGCGAAGAAGGTGAAGCGCTGGATGGACTCGAATTCGAAGGCGAGGAAGATAACAGTCACGATCTGGCTATCACGGCAAGCAGTGATGATGCACCGGTGGTGCGCTTCGTTCATAAGGTACTGATGGATGCCATCAAGCGTGGTGCATCGGACATTCACTTTGAACCCTATGAATCCACGTACCGGATTCGCTTTCGTATCGACGGCATGTTGGTCGAGAATACTCGCCCGCCCTTCAACATGCGCAATCGTATCTCGGCGCGCTTGAAGGTGATGTCACGCATGGATATCTCCGAGCGACGTCTGCCTCAAGATGGCGCCATCAAACTGCGCCTGTCCAAGTCACGCTCCATCGATTTTCGTGTCAACACCTTGCCAACCGTTTACGGGGAGAAGTTGGTACTACGTATCTTGGACCCCAGTTCCGCCAAGATGGGCATCGAGGCGCTGGGCTTCGAGCCCGAACAGCGTGCCATGTTCGAGAAGACACTTGCCGAGCCTCAAGGCATGATTCTGGTCACCGGCCCTACCGGTAGCGGCAAGACCGTTACCCTTTATACCGGCTTGAACATCCTCAACACGCCTGAGCGCAATATCTCGACCGCGGAAGACCCGGTCGAGCTCAAGGTAGAGGGTGTCAATCAGGTCAACGTATTGCCCAAGATAGGGCTCGATTTCGCCTCGGCACTGCGCGCCTTCCTGCGCCAGGATCCCGACGTGGTGATGGTTGGCGAGATTCGGGACAAGGAAACCGCGGAAATCGCCGTCAAGGCCGCGCAGACAGGCCACCTGGTGCTCTCGACCCTACATACCAATTCTGCCCCTGAAACGTTGACGCGCCTCAGCAACATGGGCATCGCGCCCTTCAACATCGCAAGCTCGGTTTCCTTGATCATCGCGCAACGTCTGGCGCGGCGTCTGTGTCCCCACTGTCGCCAACCTGCCGAGATCCCCCAGGAAGCCATGGCCTCGATGGGCTTCAGCGCAGAAAATGGCTTCAGTGCGGAAGATCTGGAAAATGCCACCATCTATCGCCCGACGGGTTGCAGCCAATGCACGCTAGGGTACAAGGGACGCGTCGGCATCTATGAAGTGATGCCCATCTCAGATGAGATGAGCCGCTTGATCATGCGGGAAGGCACCGCGATAGAACTGGCAGACCAGGCGCGCAAGGAAGGGTTGTCGGATCTACGTCGCAGCGGCCTGCGCAAGGTCATGGCGGGCATGACCTCGCTGGAAGAAGTCAACCGTATCACCAAGGATTGATGACAACATGCTGGAGCGTTGACAGCGCCGATGTGAACAATCTTCACCAGCGCTGACTTTTGCTCAGTCATCAGGCACATTGAACATGGATTACCTCCCCCTGCGATGAGCAGGTCACTCATGCACTGACTGCCAGCAGTGTAAATCGCGGCATAGGGAGGGAGCAGCCACTGGCCTGCTCACGTGTAACATGAGTCTCGCGAGTCAAGACAGGGACTCTCATTCATCAGGGAATGACAACCGACATGGCGACGATCAGAACTGCCAAGAAAGACAAGAAGAAGGCGGGCATAGAAACCTGGCAATGGACGGGCAAGAATTCGCGTGGTGAAAAGGTCAAGGGCGAGTTGATGTCCGCCAATGTCGACCAGGTGAAGAATACGCTGGTCGGCCAGGGTATCGTCGTCAAGCGTTTGCGCAAGAAATCCGCCCTGTTTGGTGGCAGCAAGAAAGTCAGCGGCAAGGATGTCACCATGTTTGCCCGCCAGATGGCAACGATGATTCGCGCCGGTGTCCCCGTTCTGCAAGCCTTCGGTATCGTCGCTGAAAGCATGAAAAGCCCGGGCATGCGACACTTGGTGGAAGATCTGATGAATCAGGTCGGTGCGGGCGCCAGCTTCTCGGAAGCACTACGCAAGCACCCGCAACATTTTGACAATCTCTTCTCCAACCTGGTCGCCGCAGGTGAGCAGGCCGGTGCCCTCGACAAGATGCTGGACCGCGTCGCGACCTACAAGGAGAAGATCGATTCCCTCAAGGCTCGCGTGAAAAAAGCGCTCTACTACCCCATCGCCGTCATTGGTGTGGGTATCGGGGTAACGGCGATTCTGTTGATCAAGGTCGTTCCCCAATTCGAGAGCCTGTTCCAGGGCTTTGGTGCTGAACTACCTGCTTTTACTCAGCTGACCATCACTTTGTCGGAATACGCCCAGAATTATTGGTACATCGCTTTGGGCGCCGTGATTCTGGCAGTCATACTTGTCGCTCAAGGCATGAAGCGCTCCGACAAGTTCGCCTATGCCATGCATCGCTTCATGCTCAAGATACCGGTGCTGGGTGATATTCTCGACAAGTCATCCGTGGCACGTTATTCACGCACTCTCGCCACCACCTTTCAGGCTGGCGTGCCGCTGGTAGAATCACTGGATACTGCGGCAGGCGCTTCCGGCAACAAGGTTTATGAACGCGCCATCGCCCAGATCAAGGAGGATGTCTCCACGGGTCAGCAGCTCAACTTTGCCATGCGCAATACTCAGCTGTTTCCCACACTTGCGGTGCAGATGGTGGCCATCGGAGAAGAAGCCGGCTCTCTGGATGCCATGCTCAACAAGGTGGCCGACTTCTATGAAGAGGACGTCGACAACAAGGTCGATGCCCTGACCTCACTGCTGGAACCCCTGATCATCGTGGTGCTGGGCACTCTGGTTGGCGGGCTGGTGGTGTCGATGTATCTGCCGATCTTCGAACTCGGCAACGCTATCTGATACTTCACGGTCAGATGCTTCATCGTGACAGGCGGCCGCGACACCCGAAGGGGCGCGGCCGCCTCATTTCCAGTCCAGCTTTTCTGACAAGGATGTTCCGTGGATTCTCTCGCCTCCCTCTCCCCCGCTCTTCAGGCCTGCCTCTCGGGGATTTTCGGCCTGTTGATCGGCAGTTTTCTGAATGTAGTGATCACACGCCTGCCGGTGATGATGATGCGTCAGTGGCGTGCAGAAGCACGTGAAGCGCTGGAACTGGAGCCGGAAGCGTCGCCACGCTTCAATCTGTTGGTGCCTGCCTCACGCTGCCCTGGCTGCGACACCCCAATCAAATGGCATGACAATCTCCCTGTCATCGGCTGGCTGAAACGCCGCGGCCGCTGCGCGAGCTGCAATACCCGTATCAGTGCACAGTATCCACTGGTGGAGCTCGCCGGTGGCGCGCTCGGCGCTTCCATCGCGTTGATCTACGGCCTGGAAGCACAGAGCCTGTGGATCTTCGGCGCCTGTCTGACACTGCTGGTGTTGTCAGTGATCGATTTTCGCACCCAGCTGTTGCCTGATGCCATCACGCTACCGTTGCTGTGGGCCGGTCTCGCCTACCAACTGCTTTTCCAGCCATTGATGCTGCCCAGTGCCGTGATTGGTGCCATGGCCGGCTATCTGGTGCTGTGGAGCTTCTACTGGCTGTTCAAGCTGGTGACTGGCAAGGAAGGCATGGGCTATGGCGATTTCAAGCTGTTGGCGGCACTGGGCGCCTGGCTGGGCTGGCAGTGGTTGCCACTGCTGTTGATCCTCTCTGCGGGACTCGGCGCAGTACTCGGCATCCTGTTGCAACTGCTGGTGCCGCGCCTGCGGGGAGCCCCCATGCCATTCGGCCCTTATCTGGCCGTGGCAGGCTGGATCGCGCTGTTGTTCGGCACCCCGCTGATGAGCCTCTACCTCAGCGTGATAGGTGCCTGATGACGACTGCGTTCAATCAAGGCCCCATCATCGGGGTGACGGGCGGTATCGGAAGCGGAAAATCCAGTGTGGCACGGATGTTCGGAGAGCTCGGCATCCAGTGGGTGGACGCCGATGATGTCGCGCGCGAGATCGTGCGTCCCGGCGAAACCGCACTGGCCGAGATCATCGCCCACTTCGGCGAGTCGATCGTCACGGCGCAGGGCGAGCTTGATCGCGCCGCGCTGCGCGAGCGGATCTTTGCTGCCCCCGAGGAGCGTCAATGGCTGGAGCGCTGCACCCATCCGCGTATCCGGGAGCGCATCGTGCAACACCTGGCGGCCATGACCAGCCCCTACCGTCTACTGGTCTCTCCCCTGCTGTTCGAGTCCGGCCAGGACAGCCTCGTCTCACGCACCCTGGTGGTGGATGTCAGCCAGGATGTTCAGCTGGCGCGCACGCTGAGCCGCGATGGCGTCAGCGAAGCGCAGGTATGCGCCATCCTCGCGGCCCAGCTGCCGCGCGAGACACGACTGGCCAAGGCCGACGATGTCATCGACAATAACGGCAATCAGGCGAGCTTGCGTGAGCAGGTCGCGGCCTTGGATGTCCGCTATCGCTCGTTGGCCGCCTCCACTGCATCATTTCAGGAGCTTCCCGATGTCTGACTCCGCGTCCTCACAGCCCCACAAGGCGCCCTTGTCCGTTGCCTGCCCGCAATGTCGAACCCCCGTGGCCTGGAGCGCCGCCAGCGAATTCCGCCCCTTCTGCAGCAAGCGCTGCCAGCTACTGGACCTCGGCGCCTGGGCTGATGAGTCCCACAGCATCGCCGGCGAGCCGGCCATGGACGAGACCAGCATCGACGAGATGGTGGCACGCATGGAGCGCGACATGAATCAGCAGTAGCGCTCGAGAGAGCCCTGCTGGTTCAGACTGGCTCAAGCTCGACGCTCAAGATGCTCGCCAAAAAAAGACCCTCGAGGCTGGCCTCGAGGGTCTTTTTCGTTCAGGCAACTGCCATCAACGCGCGATCATCACTTCCAGAAGTCACGGATCGATGCGATACCCTGGGCGCCGACGGCGCGCGCATGGTCACTGTCATAGCGCGACATCCCCCCAAGGGCATAGACCGGCATGCAGGCCTGCTCGACCAGCTCCTGGAAGTCATGCCACCCCAGTGGCGCACGCTCAGGATGGGAAGGCGTGACACGCAGCGGTGAAAGGCTGACGAAATCACAGGTCACCCGTCCCGCCTGATCCAGCTGTGCCTGATCATGCGTCGAGGCGGACAACCACTTGTTGGCTGCGATCGGACGCTCGCCCTTCTCTGCCAGCTCCGCCAGACGCACGCTGGTCAGGTGGATACCGTCCGCATCGACCTTGTCGAGCATGGAAGGCTCGGCATTGAGCAACAGACGCGCACCACGTGCATGACAGATCGCCAGCGCCTTCTCGGCCCGGGCAATGTACGCCGCCTCATCGAGTTCCTTGGCACGCAGCTGTACCAGGCGCACGCCATCTTCATCCAATGCACGGATCAAGCGTGTCTCGAAGATTCCCTCATCAGCCTCTTCCGGCGTGATCAGATACTCGCGTGGCAGCGAGACCGCGCGCAGAATCGGCAGATTCGCAGCCGGGAAGGCATATTTGTAAAGGTCCTCGATCTCGACCCAACGCACTGCCTGCCCTTCGCGGCCAAAGGGCTCGCCATTGAACTGACGCGTTTCCCACACGTCCAGCAGGATATGCTTGTCCGGGTATTCGTGATGAATGCGGATCAGCGGCTGAGCACGCGTGATCTCGACACCCAGCTCTTCGCACAGCTCACGCTTGAGCGCTTCCAGACCGGTTTCGTAGGGCGCCAGCTTGCCACCCGGAAACTCCCATAAGCCGCCCTGATCCACCGTCGAGGGACGGCGTGCAATCAGGACCTGGCCCTGTTCGTTTAAGATGGCGGCAGCCGCCACGTGAACCCTTCGCTTCGGCATGATGCCTGTACCTTTGACTCGCGTTGTACATCCGACTCCACCCTGATGAGGCGAAGCCTGCGGGAGATGTTGCATTACCGTTTCAGCGTAAGCCTCTGCCCTCAGGCATCAGCTACGATAATCGGCATTGATCGAGACGTAATCGTGGGACAGATCCGATGTCCAGATACGCGCCTTCTGCTGGCCACGCCCCAGGCGGATACCGATCACCAGCTCTTCCTCGGCCATGGCAGCACTGCCGGCAGCCTCGGTATAGCTGGCGGCTCGTCCGCCCTGCTCGACGATGCTCACGCCGTTGAGCGTGATCGCAACGCCGTCAACCTCAAGATTTTCCAACGGCGCCCGTCCGACGGCCGCCAGAATTCGTCCCCAGTTGGCATCACTGGCGTAGAGAGCCGTCTTGACCAGTGGCGAGTGAGCCACGGTGAAGCCGACCGCACGCGCCTCTTCCACGGAGCGCGCTTCCTCCACCTCGAGGGTGACGAACTTGGTCGCCCCTTCACCATCACGGATGATGGCCTGCGCCAGCTCGAGCATGACGTCGGCCAGCGCAGCCTCGAAGGCGACCAGATCCTCACCCTCGACCCGAGCGGCCCTGGCCGTGACAGCCAGCATGCACGCATCATTGGTCGAGGTATCGGAATCCACCGTGATGCTGTTGAAGCTTCTGACCACGACCCGGCGCAGCATCTCATCCAGCGCAGACTGATCGATGCCGAGATCCGCGTCAGTGGCCACGAAGCCCAGCATGGTCGCCATGTTGGGGCAGATCATGCCAGAGCCCTTGGAAACCCCGGCAATGGTGACACACTCGCCATTGGCCAGCGTCACGCTACGCCAGCTGCCCTTGGGCCGGGTATCGGTGGTCATGATGCCGTGTGCCGCGTCGGACCAATTCCCCTTGCCCAATGCCGCGAAGGCCGTCGGCAGTGCGCCGGTCAGACGATCCATCGGCAAGGGCTCACCGATCACGCCGGTGGAGAACGGCAGAACGGCCTGTGCATCACAACCCGCGACATCGGCCAGGAACTCACAGGTAGCAAGCGCGTCTGTCATGCCCTGCTCACCTGTCCCCGCGTTGGCGTTGCCGGTGTTGATCACCAGATAGCGCGGCCCATCGATCTCGGCCTTGAGATGCCGACGCGCGACATGCACCGGTGCCGCACAGAAGGCATTGCGCGTGAAGGTTCCCGCGAGACGCGATCCTGCATCGAGCGCCATGATCACCAGATCACGTCGCCCCGGCTTCTTGATACCGGCTTCAGCAACCCCGATCTGCAGGCCGGAAATTTCCGGCATGTCTGCGGGGAAAGTGGAAGGCCCTACCGCCATCGTTCACGTCTCCAGTCGCGTTGTCCTGTCACTACACGGCATCGCGGGACAGACGGTGCTGCTCCGCGATGCATTCGATGCTCAATACTGAAAAGCTATGCTCAACGCTGAAAATCTCAGCTCAGCTTGCCATGGCACTGCTTGTACTTCTTGCCGGAACCGCAGGGGCACGGATCATTGCGGCCAACCTTGGGGACATCACGGCGCATCGGCTCATTATCGCCCTGCGCCTGCGGTGCCGCACCGTACTGCGCCTCGACGATCTCCTCGGCAGCCTGAACGCTCTCATCGCTGACGGTGTCATCTTCCACGCGACGCGTCTCGGCACTGGCCTGCTCGCGCTCGAGATTGGCACGCCGCTCCTCTTCCAGCGTGTCGACCTCTTCCTGACGACGTACCTGGACGTGACTCAGAATGCGCACCACGTCAGCCTTGATGTTGACCAGCAATGACTGGAACTGTTCGAACGCCTCGCGCTTGTATTCCTGCTTGGGATTCTTCTGAGCGTAGCCACGCAGGTGGATACCGCGCCGCAGGTTGTCCATCGCCTGCAGATGCTCTTTCCAACGCGTATCGAGCACCTGCAGCATGACCTGCTTCTCGAAGCGGCGCATCAGCTCGGGACCGACAGCCTCTACCTTGCCGGCATAGAGTTCCTCGTGTGCCGTCTGCAGTCGTTCGCGCAGAGTCTCTTCATGGAAGTGCTCATCCTCTTCCGCCCATTGCATGAGCGGCAGGTCGAGGTTGAAGTCCGTCTTGAGGTCATTCTCGAGCCCCGGAAGATCCCACTGCTCCGGCAGGCTCTGCGGCGGCACGCGCATGGAGATGGCGTCGTCCAGCACTTCACGGCGGATGCCGGCGATGTTCTCGGCGATCTCGTCGGCTTCCAGAATGTCGTTGCGCTGCTCGTAGATCACGCTGCGCTGATCGTTGGCGACATCATCGTACTCAAGCAGCTGCTTGCGCACATCGAAGTTGCGGCCCTCGACCTTCTTCTGCGCGCGCTCGACGGCATTGGAGACCATCTTGTGCTCGATGGCTTCGCCCTTCTCGAGCCCCAGCGCGCCCATGAGGCGCTGAACGCGATCGGAGCCGAACAGGCGCATCAGGCTGTCTTCCAGCGACAGGAAGAAGCGCGTGGAGCCTGGGTCACCCTGGCGACCGGCACGACCGCGCAGCTGGTTGTCGATACGACGCGATTCGTGACGCTCGGAGCCGATCACGTGCAGACCGCCCGCCGCCAGCACGGCTTCGTGACGCTCCTGCCAGCCATGCTTGATCTCGTTGATCTGCTCTTCGGTCGGCGCTTCCAGCTCGGCAAGCTCGGCTTCCCAGTTGCCGCCCAGCATGATGTCGGTACCACGACCGGCCATGTTGGTCGCGATGGTCACCGCGCCCGGACGACCCGCCTGGGCGATGATGGCAGCCTCACTGACGTGTTGCTTGGCATTCAGGACGTGATGCTTCACGCCAGCCTTGTGCATCATCTGGGACAGCAGTTCGGAGGTCTCGACTGACGCCGTACCGACCAGCACCGGACGGCCTTCGGCGACCTTCTCGCGGGCATCCTCGATGATGGCGTTGAACTTCTCTTCCGCGGTCAGATAGACCAGATCATTCATGTCCTTGCGCGCGATGGGCTTGTTGGTGGGGATCACCATCACGTCGAGGTTGTAGATCTGACGGAATTCGAAGGCCTCGGTATCGGCGGTACCGGTCATGCCGGCCAGCTTCTCGTAGAGACGGAAGTAGTTCTGGAAGGTGGTCGAGGCCAGCGTCTGGCTTTCCTTCTGGATCGCCACGCCTTCCTTGGCCTCGACGGCCTGATGCAGACCCTCGGACCAACGACGACCCACCATGGTGCGGCCGGTATGCTCGTCGACGATCACCACCTCGCCGTTGTGGACGATGTAGTCGACGTCCCGCACGAACAGATTCTGGGCACGCAGCGCGGAGTGCACATGATGCAGCAGACTCAGGTTCTGGGCGGCGTAAAGAGAGTCTTCCTCGCCGAGCAATTCCTGGGCACGCAGCAGTGACTCGACCTTCTGATGGCCCTGCTCGGTCAGCTCGACCTGCTTCTGCTTCTCATCGAGAGTGAAATCGCCACTCTCCGGATCTTCTTCGTCGGTGCATTGCACGAGCTCACGCGCCATGCGATCGATGATCTTGTAGAGGTCGGTATTCTCCTCCACCGGACCGGAGATGATCAGCGGCGTGCGCGCCTCATCGATCAGGATGGAGTCGACCTCATCGATGATGGCGTAGTGCAGCTTGCGCTGGACCTTGTCTTCCAGCGCGAATGCCATGTTGTCGCGCAGGTAATCGAAACCGTATTCGTTGTTGGTGCCGTAGGTGATGTCGGCCTGGTAGGCGGCACGCTTGTCCTCGTTGTTCTGGCCGGAGAAGATGACGCCCACGCTCAGCCCGAGGAATTCATACAGCGGACGCATCCAGTTGGCATCACGCGTGGCCAGGTAATCATTGACCGTCACCACGTGAACGCCTTCACCAGCCAGGGCATTCAGGTAAACGGCGAGTGTCCCCACCAGCGTCTTGCCTTCGCCTGTCTTCATCTCGGCGATGCGCCCTTCATGCAGCGCGATGCCGCCTACCATCTGGGTATCGAAGTGACGCATGCCCATGATGCGCTTGCTGGCCTCACGCACGGTGGCGAAGGCCTCCGGCAACAGCTTGTCGAGGTTCTCGCCTTGCGCAAGGCGCTCACGGAATTCAGCCGTCTTGCCCGTCAGCGCCTCATCCGACAGTGATTCGAGACTTTCCTCGAGGGCATTGACGGCATTGACCCGCTTGCGCAGTCGCTTCACCTCACGGTCGTTCTTGGAGCCCACTACCTTGGTCAGAAATTTACCCAGCATCATCTATCCCTGTCCGTGCCCGGTGAGCACGCCTTCTAGAATCTTGAGATATACGCGTGCGCTTCACGCGCCAGAAGCATCCCGCAGATGGCAACTGGCAAACGGCACACGCGAAAAGGAAACGACATCACCATCACCGGCGCCGAGGGCCAGGTGACGGACAGATTCTCTCAGGACACCAGAGGTGGTGCGCGCGGGGACATGGCATTCGCCAATCCGCGCAGCAGTACGCGAGCACAGGAGACAAAGCGTCGTTGACGCGAAAGATTGGGACTTCTCTGAGCACCGGGACGGATGAGTCGGCGCAGTGAACGCAGGCTCTGACGGCGGCTCTCGGCGCGAATCACGCCCGGCGCCAGCAATTGGATGCTGGCCAGGGTCAGATTGACGCGCTCGACCTGCGCGGCGCTCAAGCCAGCGGGGAACAGACAGCTGATCAGCAGGCCGGCCAGCAGCCAGCGCGGTGCCGTGCGCACCGACCAGCGACGCGCGCTGCCGCTACCGGAAGCCGGCAACGGTCTCGAGCGTGCTATGGCGTCGTCATGGCTCATGCTGTTGCCGGACTCCTGCTCATGATAGATTGCCGGAAACCACTGAACCGGCATGCAAGCCCATGAGTATAAAGGCTAAGCGTTTCCGCGCCCAGCCCGCGGCGCGCCTCTTGAACGGCAAGGGCCAGCTTGGCAACGTCATGCGCCAGGCGCGAATGCTGGAGCAGGCCCAGTGGCATCTGCGTGAGGCCCTGCCCACGGACATGCAGGAGCAGGTCTTCGTCGGGGGCTATCACGAAGGAACCCTGACACTGATCACCAATCGTGCCTCCTGGCTGACCTGGCTACGTTATGAGCAGCGCAGGCTGATCAGCGTCCTGCGCGAGATCCCCGAGCTTGCAGCACTCACGCGCCTCAACTTCAAGGTCCGCCCCGTTCGTCCAGTCTTCGTACCGGCTCAACAGCCCAGGCATCTCCCTGCTGCGGCAGCGGAGCATCTGTTGGACTGTGCCTCCCACACCCGGGATGAACACCTGCGCCGCTCGCTTGAGCGTCTGGCAGCACATGCTGATGATCTGCAGGACACCCCGTCTGGCGACGATTGATGGTTGTGCGACATCCCTCTCTCTTGCGGGCGACCGTCGCGCCGGCGCTATTTCATGAAGACAAACAAGCGCGCCGCCCATGAGGGCGGCGCGCTTGTGATCGTTTCCATGCTTCGGCTGGCAAGGACCGAAGTCTGACATCAGGCTGGACGGGCTAGGTCACAGTCAACTTTCTTCAGGTCGTGCTTGTCACCATCTCGTGATCAGACGGCAAGTGCCGGTGAGGCGTAGGAAATCGGCATCGCTTCGGCATTGTCGAAGGTCACGATCTCGTAGCTGTCTGCATTCTCGAGCAGGGCACGGCACAGCAGGTTGTTCAGGCCGTGGCCTGACTTGTAGCCACGGAATTCCCCGATCAGGCTGTGGCCCAGCTGATACAGGTCGCCGATGGCATCCAGCACCTTGTGCTTGACGAACTCATCGTCATAACGCAGACCTTCGTCGTTGAGGATGCGGTAATCATCCACCACGATGGCGTTGTCGAGGCTGCCGCCCAGCGCGAGGTTCTGGGAGCGCAGGAATTCAAGATCACGCATGAAACCGAAAGTACGAGCGCGAGACACTTCCTTGACGAAGGAGGTCGTGGAGAAGTCGACCGTGGTGGTCTGCTTCTGCTGCTCGAACACCGGGTGATCGAAGTCGATGGTGAAGGACACCTTGAAGCCGTTGTGCGGCAGGAAGGTCGCGACCTTGTCGCCATCACGCACTTCGATCTCGCGCTTGATGCGGATGAACTTCTTGAGCGCGGACTGCTCCTGGATACCAGCGGACTGGATAAGGAAGACGAACGGACCGGCGCTGCCGTCCATGATCGGCACTTCCTGCGCGGAGAGCTCGACGAAGCAGTTGTCGATCCCGAGACCGGCGAAGGCGGACATCAGGTGCTCGACAGTCATCACCTTGTCCTGACCATTGGAAACGGCAGTACACATGGTGGTGTCACGCACGCCCGTGGCATCGGCACGGATGTGTGCATGCGGCTCGAGGTCGGTACGCACGAAGACGATTCCCGTGTTGACCGGAGCCGGGCGCAGGGTCAGATAGACCTTGTCACCGGAGTGCAGACCAACGCCTGTTGCGCGGATCGTATTCTGAAGCGTTTTTTGTCGAATCATAGGAGATAGCCAGTCAGCCTGAATTTGGAAACAGTGTTCATGATAACAGCAAAGCAGGTATTCAACAAATTGTCACCTACCGCTGATAGGGAAATTCAACATTGCCACGGGGGCACCATTCAACCCTTCAAGATGCTGACTGGAGCCATGTTGACTATGAACGCGCAAACCCAAAACAGTTCTCACTCTCAGCGACATCAATCGATAATCAATGTGCAAGAACTGCCAGGTTCCTCCCTCTCTTACGCAGGCAACCGCCGTGGCGGATGCATGCCTTTCCTCTTCAGCCTGCCTGTCATGCTGTCCATCTGAATCGCCTGCAATGCCTTTTCGCACCTCCCAGAACGACTTCACCCACCCGGGTCGCCCCGGGTGGGTGAAGAAAGGCAAAGCGCCTCTATCTGACCGCGCTGTCACCAGAAGATGCCATGGACACCCTGTCGACGTGCGCTTACCTCTCAATCCGCCTGACGGCGCAGGAAGGCAGGAATGTCGAGATAGTCATCCATGTCACGATTCTTGCGCGGTTCTGGCTTCTTGGCTGCGGCCTGCTGCTGCTCTTCCTTGGCCTGACGGGTGACCGTCGGCGTCTGGAGGCTGCGATAATCAGCCGGCTTCTCCACCGTGCGCTTGACCGGTGCGGTTTCACGCGCAGCCGGCTTCTCGACACGGCCATCGAGACCCGCCGCCACGACGGTGACACGCAGCTCGTCGCTCATGTCCATGTCGATGGAGGTACCCACCACGATGGTCGCGTCCGGAGAAGCGAACTCCTGCACGGTGGCACCGACATCGTTGAACTCACCGATGGAGAGGTCCGGGCCTGCCGTGATGTTGACCAGGATGCCGCGCGCGCCGTGAAGATCGATATCCTCAAGCAGCGGGCTGCGAATGGCCTTCTCGGCCGCCTCGCGAGCGCGGTTCTCACCGACGGCATCACCGGTTCCCATCATGGCCATGCCCATCTCGGACATGACGGTGCGCACGTCGGCAAAGTCGACGTTGATGATGCCCGGGCTGGTGATCAGCTCAGCGATGCCCTGGACAGCGCCCAGCAGTACATCGTTGGCCGCACTGAAGGCACTCAGCAGGCTGGCGCTCTTGCCGAGGACCGAGAGCAGCTTCTCGTTGGGGATGGTGATCAGGGAATCGACATGCTCGGACAGCTCCTTCATGCCCTGCTCGGCCGCCTTCTGACGACGCGGCCCCTCGAACGGGAAGGGACGCGTCACGACCGCGACCGTCAGGATGCCCAGTTCCTTGGCTACCTGTGCCACGACAGGAGCGCCCCCGGTACCGGTACCACCCCCCATGCCTGCGGTGATGAAGACCATGTCGGCGCCTTGCAGCAGCTCGACGATACGCTCGCGATCTTCCATCGCCGCCTGACGACCCACTTCCGGGTTGGCGCCAGCGCCGAGACCCTTGGTGATCTCGCTGCCGAGCTGAAGGACTGTCTTGGCGGCCACGCGCTTGAGCGCTTGAGCATCGGTATTGGCGCAGATGAATTCGACGCCTTCGATATTGCTCTCGACCATGTGATTGACGGCGTTACCACCGCCGCCACCAACACCGATCACCTTGATGACCGCGCTGCTGGAGGGTGCGTTATCTACCAGTTCGAACATATGCCCTGTCTCCTGGATCACAGTCTTTCTGTAATCCCTGTCAGAAATTTCCCTTGAACCAGCCCTTGATCCGCTCCAGCGTGGAGGTGTCGTACTCATGGCCGTGAACGCGTCGTGCGGCAGATTCCTCCCTGCGCACCGCGACCGCAGTCGAGGATGGCGTATGCCGCTCCTGTTTCATCCCGTAATGTAGCAAACCCACACCCGTGGAATAAATCGGATTACGGACCACATCTGCCAGTCCACGCACATTCTGCGGGCAGGCAATGCGAACCGGCATGTGGAAGATCTCCTCCGCCAGTTCCACCACACCTTCCATGCGTGATGTACCGCCCGTCAGTACCACACCCGCTGCCACGAGATCTTCATAACCACTGCGACGCAGCTCATCGCGGACCAGGGTGAAGAGTTCCTCATACCTGGGCTCGACCACTTCCGCCAACGCCTGGCGGGACAGATCACGGGCCGGTCGATCACCGACACTGGGCACCTTGATCGTCTCGTCGCTGGACGCCAGCTGTGTCAGAGCACAGGCATACTTGACCTTTATTTCTTCAGCGTACTGGGTCGGCGTACGGAGTGCCATCGCGATATCATTCGTTACCTGATCTCCCGCGATGGGAATCACGGCCGTATGACGAATGGCACCTTCGGTGAACACCGCGATGTCAGTCGTCCCGCCACCGATATCCACCATGCAGACTCCCAGCTCGCGCTCATCCTCGGTCAATACCGCATGACTCGAGGCGAGCTGTTCGAGAATGATATCGTCGACTTCAAGACCACAACGACGAACGCATTTCTCGATATTCTGTACGGCATTCAACGCCGCCGTGACCAGATGCACCCGCGCTTCAAGGCGCACACCGGACATCCCGAGCGGTTCACGAATACCTTCCTGACGATCGATGGCATATTCCTGCGGCAGCACATGTAGAATCCGCTGCCCCTCGGAGATTGCCCGTGCACGCGCCGAATCGATGACTCGTTCGATATCGGACGGTGTCACTTCACGATCCTTGATCGCGACCACACCATCGGAGTTCATCGAGCTGATATGACTGCCGGCAATCCCCACGTATACCGAGTGGATATCGCAGCCCGCCATCAATTCAGCTTCCTCCACCGCGCGCTGGATCGATTGCACGGTCGACTCGATATTGATGACGACACCCTTCTTCATGCCGCGTGAAGGATGTGAACCGATACCCGCAATTTCGATGCCACCATCGTCGGTCGGTTGCCCCACGATCGCGACCACCTTGGAGGTTCCGATGTCCAGCCCGACCACCATATCCTGTGATTTGGAATGTCCTGCCATAGGTCGGGCCAGCTCCTTGATTCTGGTTCGTCATGAAAAAAATAGCGCGATCGGCGGCGGCAAGAATGCCAGAAACCACCCAGTCAGGTTAACGCTCCGTTTAACCCGAAGATGAATTTGCCTTCATAGTATAGAAGTCACCACTAACGGCACACCAGCCTGAAAATACCAGGAGGCGCAAATCCCCGCTAGAATAGGCGGGATTGTCCCGAAATGAAACTGGAGATAACTCCATTTCACTAATATCAGCGCCTCAAGACCTTCGTTCTGAAGTGTCGCCGATTCTCCCTCAACCGTTGCTTTCTTCCAGTGCTGTCGTCTCGCCATGCCACGCCACGGCTACGCCGTTGGGATAGCGGAGGTCAATGTAGCGAATCTGCGACGCCTGACCACCCAATTGACGCTGCCAGGCTGCCATGAAGCGAGCCAGACGGGCCTCCCTGTCATTGCGACCCAGCATGACCCAGACGCTGTCATTGACCTGAAAACGCCAGGCGCCACGTGGCTCGAGACGCAACTGGGAGACATTGAGCCCCAGACCGCCCAACTGGCTTTGCAGCGCGTCCAGCTCGGCCAGCACCTCGGAACCGCTACCCTTGGGGCCTGCCAGATTCGGCAGATTTCCCAGCTGGGTGACAGGGGCTGCCTTGAAGGCCTCGCCTCTCACGTTGATCAACTCACCGTCATTCCAGTAGGCCACCGGCTGCTGCTCGAACAGCTCGAATTCGAGTGTATCCGGCCAGCGACGCGAAATGCTCACCTCACTCAGCCAGTCGATCGCCAGAGCGCGACGCCGAACTTCCCCCAGCGGGACAGAGAGCCAGCTTTGTCCGCGAATCAACGGCGCGATATGGCGCTGGAGATAGGCGGCGCTCACGTGTTCGAAGTCACCCTTGATGGTGACTCGCTCGATGGGGCGGTCCAGCCAGGTCCACAATGCCTGGCCACCCGCCACCATCAGTGCCGCTCCCAGCACCAGGCCGAACAGTGCACCTGCAGAGCTACGCGCCGCCATGGGTCAGTGTTCGCTCTGTGGGCAGGCGGACGCGGCGACGTCATGACGCTCGGTCAGCGTCGTGTCGAGAATCCGCAGTACCAGCGCCGTGAAATCCAGCCCCACATGCGCGGCTGCCTGTGGCACAAGGCTGTGATCGGTCATGCCCGGCGAGGTGTTGACTTCCAGCAGCCAGAAGGCGCCGTCCGCATCTTCCATCACATCGACACGACCCCAGCCCTCGCAGCCCAGCACGTTGAATGCCTTGAGCGAGAGAGTCGCCAGTTCGGCTTCGCGCGCAGCCTCCAGACCGCAGGGCAGCAGGTAGCGAGTGGTATCGGTCAGGTACTTGGCATCGTAATCGTAGAAACCGCTGTCCGCTTCGATGCGAATGGCCGGCAACACCTCGCCGTCCAGCACCGAGACCGTATATTCCGGCCCCTTGATGAACTGCTCGGCCATGACGACACCATCGAAACGACAGGCATCCTGCCAGGCGGCCTTGAGAGCGCCAGCCTCCTCGACGATATGGATGCCCAGCGTCGAGCCTTCGTGCACCGGCTTGACCACTACCGGCGTACCGAGCGTCTCGAGCACATTCTGCCAGTCAGTGTCCGCCGCCAGGCGACAGGAGCGTGGCGTCGGCAAGCCTTCGACATCCCATAGCTTCTTGGTGCGCAGCTTGTCCATCCCCAGCGCGGAGGCCAGCACGCCACTCCCCGTATAGGGGATGCCCAGAAGCTCAAGCGCCCCCTGCAGAGTGCCGTCCTCGCCACCACGTCCATGCATGGCGATGAAGACGCGGTCTGCGCGCAGCGCCTCCAGACCGGCCAGGCCATGGGCCATGTCGTACCCCTGCACATCGAGGCCAGCCCCTTCCAGGGCCGCGAGCACCGCCGCACCACTCTTCAGCGATACCTCACGCTCGGCACTCACGCCACCGAACAGCACCACGACGCGACCATAGCGTGTCGCCATTTCCGGCTTCACCGCGGTCATAGCGCCACCTCGGAAAGCTTGAGATCCGCACCGGCCAGTGACAGGGCGATGCCGCCGACATCACCCGCCCCCTGGGTGATCAGAATATCGCCCGGGCGCAGCACATTGTTGAGCAGACTCGGCAACGCACGCTTGTGCTCGACGAACAGCGGATCCACCTGCCCACGCTGACGGATCGAGCCGGCCAGAGAGCGGCCGTCGGCTCCCGGAATCATCGCCTCTCCTGCGCTGTAGACATCCAGCAGCAGCAGGGTATCGACCTCGGACAGCACCCGCACGAAATCCTCGTAAAGATCATGGGTGCGCGAGTAACGGTGAGGCTGATAGGCCATCACCAACCGACGCTCCGGCCAGCCGGCACGCACGGCACGGATCACCATTTCCACTTCTCGCGGGTGATGGCCATAGTCATCGACCAGCATCACGCTCTGCTCGCCATTGGGTGCCGCGAATTCACCATGCACCTGGAAGCGACGCCCCACACCGGCGAAGCTGGCCAGCGCACGCGCTATCGCGTCATCGCTCACGCCGACATCGGTGGCGATCGCGATGGCCGCCAGAGCGTTGAGCGCGTTGTGCTCACCCGGCATGGCCAGCGTGATCTCCAGTGGCGCATGCCCCTCCGGACGCAGCGCAGTGAAGCTCAGCTGACCGCCGCCCTGGCGGAAGTCGCTGATGCGATAATCGGCATCCTCGCTGAAGCCATAGGTCACGAACTGGCGCTGCACGCGCGGCAGCAGCTCGCGGACATTGGCGTCATCGAGACACAGCACCGCCAGGCCGTAGAACGGCAGGTTGTGCAGGAACTCGATGAAGGTGTCCTTGAGGCGATTGAAGTCACCCTCATAGGTCGCCATGTGGTCGGCATCGATGTTGGTGACCACCGAGATCAGCGGCTGCAGGTGCAGGAAGGAGGCGTCGGACTCATCCGCCTCGGCCACGAGGTATTCCCCTTCCCCCAGGCGTGCATTCGTGCCGGCGCTGGTCAACTTGCCACCGATGACGAAGGTCGGGTCCATGCCGCCCTCCGCGAGCAGCGTGGCCGTCAGGCTGGTCGTGGTGGTCTTGCCATGCGTGCCGGCAATCGCGATCCCCTGACGGAATCGCATCAGCTCCGCCAGCATCTCGGCACGACGTACCACCGGCACCCGATGGTCACGCGCCCAGGCCACTTCCGGGTTGCTGGTATCCACTGCCGTCGAGACCACCACCACATCGCTGCCTTCCGCGTTGACAGCCGCATGACCGATCGCCACGCGCACACCACAATCCCGCAGGTGCGCCGTCACGGTGGACTCCTTGAGGTCACTGCCGCTGACCTCATACCCCATGTTGCTCAGTACTTCAGCGATACCACACATGCCCACGCCGCCGATGCCGACGAAGTGGATGCGACGGATGCGGCGCATGCCGACACCACGATCAGAATTCCTAGCGTTCAAGGCGAGTCTCCATGCAGCCTGCCAGCATGGTCGCTACCGCGTCGAGTTCCGCACTTTCGCGGGCGCGAGCGGCCATGCCAGTGAGTATCTTGGGATCCAGCAATTCCCCCAGCGTCTCGGCGAGACGCTGGGCATTCAGCGTATTCTGGGGAATCAGACGCGCCGCGTCGGCCGTGACCATCACCGCCGCATTGACGGTCTGGTGATCATCCACGGCATGCGGGAACGGCACGAAGATGGCAGGTCGTCCGGCGGCGGCAAGCTCAGCGACCGTCAAGGCACCCGAGCGACACACCACCAGATCCGCCCAGGCATAGGCCTCGGCCATGTCGGTGATGAACTCGCTGACCTCGGCCGTGACACTGGCGGTCTGATAGGCGGCAACGGTCGCCTCCTGCTTGTCACGCCCGGCCTGATGGCGCACCAGGGGGCGCGAGGACTCCGGCAACAGTGCCAGCGCCGGCGCCAGCTGCTCGTTGAGCGCCTGGGCACCCAGCGACCCCCCCATCACCAGCAGGTGAAGCGGTCGCGCGCTCATGGCCTGCTCCCGGGAAGCGCCCTCGGTGTCTGCCGTCTGACCGACGGCGGCGATCTCGTCGCGCACCGGATTGCCCACCACCTGCGCAGCGATGGCGGCAGGGAAGGCGCCGGGAAAGGCGGCGTAGACCCGCGTTGCCATCCGAGCCAGCACCTTGTTGGTCAGTCCGGCGATGGCATTCTGCTCATGGATCACCAGCGGAATGCCCTCCAGGCGTGCCGCCAGTCCGCCAGGACCGCTGGCAAAGCCTCCCAGCCCGACGACCAGCACCGGCTTGAGTTCACGGATGATGCGTCGCGCCTGCAGAACGGCGCGGGTCAGGCGAAACGGGATCGCCGCATAGCCGGCAAGCCCCTTACCACGCAGCCCAGCCACTTCCACTCGATGCAGCGGATACCCCGCCTCCGGAACCAGTCGGTTCTCGATGCCACGCGGACTGCCCAGCCAGTGGATTTCATGACCCTGGCTGGCGAGAGCACGCGCCAGCGACAACGCCGGTATCACATGCCCCCCCGTCCCTCCAGCCATCATCAGCACGATGCCGGCAGAGGGCGTGTCAGCAGGGGCGTCAGAGGTCTCGGGTCGCGAGGCATCAGCCGCAGGCACTGCAGAAGAAGATGACGTCATGCCTTGGCTCCTTGCGTGGTCTCGGGCGACTTGCCGGTCTTGCGCCGCGCGGGACTCTTGCCGCGCGTCAGCAGACGAACTTCCGTATCGATTCGCATCAGAATGGCGATCTGTATGCAGCTGACGATCAAGCTGGAGCCCCCATAGCTCATCAGCGGCAGCGTCAGCCCCTTCGTCGGCAGCAATCCACTGGCGACCCCAATGTTGATGAAGGCCTGGGCCCCCAGCACGAGGGCGATACCGTAGCCGAGGTAGGCGCTGAACGGCAAGCCGGCAAGCTCGGCACGTCGGGCGATCTTGAAGGCCCGATAGATCAGGAGCGCGAACAGCCCGACGACCGCCGTGGCACCGATCAATCCCAGTTCCTCGGCCAGTACCGCGAACACGAAATCGGTATGCGCTTCGGGCAGATAGAAGAGTTTCTGCACGCTGTTGCCCAGCCCCATGCCGCTCAGGTGTCCTCGCCCGAAGGCGATCAGGGCCTGGGTCAGCTGATAGCCGCTGTCGTACATGTTCGCCCACGGGTCGGTATAGGTGGTCAGGCGCTCCCAGCGATAGGGTTCGGCGATCGCCAGCGACCAACCACCGCCGATGGCCGCTGCCAGCAGGACGATGAAGCCCCACCAGGCGACCCCCGCCAGCAGCAGCATGCCCATCACCGCACCGCCCATCACCACGATGGACCCGAAGTCAGGCTCCAGTGCCAGCAAGAGAATCATCAGCATCAAGGGCATGCAGGGCAGCACGAGACCATTGACGACACTGGCGCGCACCTTGTCGAGACGCCGATCCAGATACCCCGCCAGCCACATCATCAGGCACAACTTGGCGACCTCGGAGGCCTGCACCCCGCCGATCACCGGCAAGGGAATCCAGCGCTTGGCGCCGTTGATCTCACGCCCGACCACCAGCACGACCACCAGCAACACGAACCCCAGCATCAGCATCGCGAAACTGCGTTGCTGCCAGGCCGACATCGGTATGCGCAGCGTGCAATAGGCCGCCACCAGCCCGATCAGAATGAAGATGCCGTGACGCATGCTGTAGTAGAAGGCGTTGCCGTCAAAGCGCTCGCTGGAGATCTCGCTGGAAGCCGAGGTGACCATCACCCAGCCGATACACAGAATCGCCAATGCCGCGAAGACCAGCCAGCCATCCACTGGCTGCTGCTCGGTACTCATCGCCTGACGCACTCGACTGGCCTTGTCACCCATCCGCTTCGCCCTCGTTGCCCGCGTCCATCACATGCTCCGACACCCAGTCACGAAACGCATCGCCGCGCACCATGTAATTGGGGAACTGATCGAGACTGGCGCAGGCAGGTGACAGCAGCACGCAATCTCCCTGCCGCGCGACTCGCTGAGCATGCGCCATGCCTTCCGCCAGCGTCGCGACCCGGCTGACGCGAAGGCTATCCTCCAGCGCCAGCGACAGGCGTTCTGCATCCTGTCCGAAAAGCACCGCCTCACGCGCAAAGCGTGCCAGCGGCGCGGCCAACGGCGTGAAGTCCGCGCCCTTGCCCTGCCCACCGGCCAGCAGAATCAGCTTGCCATCGAGTGTCGGACCGAGACCGGCGATCGCCGCCAGCGTCGCGCCGACGTTGGTGCCCTTGGAATCGTTGATCCAGCGCACGCCTGCCACGTCAGCGATCAGCTCGCCCCGGTGCGGCAGCCCCGCGAAGTGCTCGAGTTCGGCCACCATGGCCTCCTGCGCGAGACCGATCGCCGTGCCCATCGCCAGCGCCGCCAGCGCGTTGGCCTGATTGTGACGCCCGGCCAGACGCACCTGTGCGGCAGGCATCACGCCATGCAGGCCTTCGGATGCCACGTGACACAGCATGAGCGTGCCGTTCTGCTCCGCCAGACGCCATTCAGCCCCTTCACTCAACTCCTCGCTGTCATCACCAGAGTCGCCCTCATCCAGGCATACGCTGAAGCTGGCGCGCGCCACTGCATCCTCCTCGGCCGGCCAGCTCCAGGCATCGTCGGCATTGATGACCGCCAGGCCCGCCCCGCGGAAGATGGCACGCTTGGCGGCCTGATAGCCGCGCATGCCGTCATGGCGATCGAGATGGTCTTCGGAGAGGTTCAGGAAGCAGGCGACATCTGCCTTGAGCTCGGGCGTGGTCTCGAGCTGAAAGGATGACAGTTCCAGCACATACAGTTCGGCATCGGGCTGCTCGCGCAGCAGCGTCAGCGCGGCGGTGCCCAGATTGCCACCGACCGCCACGTCACGGCCTGCCCGCTCGGCCATCCTCGCCACCAGCGTGGTGACAGTGGACTTGGCGTTTGAACCGGTGATGGCGATCAGCGTCGGCCGCCTGCCCTGCGCATCTCGGGCCTGGCGTTCATCGAGTGCCCGCACGAACAGCGCGATCTCGCCGACCAGGCGCTCGCGTACCGGGTCAAATACGGCCTGACGCGGGTCGATGCCCGGACTGAGCACCACCTCACCAAAGCGTGACAGATCCAGCGCTTCCAGCGGCCCGAGATGGACCTCGGCCTGCGGTGCATGCTCGCGCAGATTCTCGAGCCCCGGCGGTGCACTGCGGGTATCGGCGACGGCAAAATCGATGCCACGATCACTCAGATGGCGAGCGATCGCCTGTCCGGAGACACCAAGACCGACCACCAGGGTCGGTCCTTCGGCAGGCACCGGCGGGGCCGGTGCGTGGGAGGTGACAGAGAGGGTCATCGCGAAAGCGTCCTCAGCGAACCTTGAGTGTGGCCAGGCCAAGCAGCACCAGCACGACGGTGATGATCCAGAAGCGCACGATGACGCGCGGCTCCGGCCAGCCCTTGAGTTCGAAGTGGTGATGCAGCGGCGCCATGCGGAAGATGCGTCGTCCGGTCAGCTTGTAGGAGCCGACCTGCAGGATGACCGAGACGGTCTCCATCACGAAGACGCCCCCCATGATGAACAGCACGATTTCCTGACGCACGATGACCGCGACCACGCCCAGTGCCGCACCGAGAGCCAAGGCGCCCACATCGCCCATGAAGACCTGGGCGGGATAGGTGTTGAACCACAGAAAGCCCAGGCCGGCGCCCGCGATAGTGGCACAGAACACCGCCAGCTCGCCGGAACCGGCGATGAACGGAATGTGCAGATATTCCGCGAACTTCAGGTTGCCCGAGGCGTAGGCGAAGATCGCAAGCCCCATGGCCACCAGCACGGTCGGCATGATCGCCAGCCCATCGAGGCCATCGGTCAGATTGACGGCATTGGAGCTGCCGACGATCACGAAATAGGTCAGCACCATGTAGAAGATGCCCAGCGGGACGACGACATCCTTGAAGAACGGCACCAGCAGTGCTGTCTCGGCAGGCGTGGAAGCCGTCAGGTACAGCACCACGGCCGCCCCGATGCCCACCACCGACTGCCAGAAATACTTCCAGCGCGCCGGCAGGCCACGGGGATTCTTCTCCACCACCTTGCGGTAGTCATCCACCCAGCCGACCGCACCGAAGCCCAATGTGACCGCCAGCACCACCCAGACGTACAGATTGGTCAGGTCGCCCCACAGCAGGGTCGAGACGGCCATCGACAGCAGGATCATCACGCCGCCCATGGTCGGCGTACCGGCCTTGGACAGGTGGGACTGAGGGCCATCATCACGCACGGCCTGGCCGATCTGGCCATCCACCAGCTTGCGGATGACCCAGGGGCCGAGCCACAGGCACAGCAACAAGGCCGTCAGCGTGGCCAGCACCACACGCAGGGTCAGATAATTGAAAACCGTAAAGGCGCCATTGAATTGGGCCAGAAACTCAGCAAGCAGCAGCAGCATGACTCACATTCACCTTGATGCGTCGACCTTGAGCGCGGCAACGACATGTTCCATGCCTGCGCTACGAGACCCCTTGACCAGAACACTGGCCCCGGTGGGTAGATGGGTACGGGCGTAAGCTTCAAGCTCCGCCCGCTCCTTGAAATGCATGCCACCTGCGCCGAAGGCCTCGGCAGTCGCTCTGGCCTTTTCACCACAGGTGGCAACGAAATCGATACCGAGCTTGCGGGCGTAGGCGCCCACCTCGGCGTGCAGCCGCTCGGCGTCCTCGCCCAGCTCGCCCATGGCGCCCATCAGGCACCAGCGCGGAGCAGGAAGACTCGCCAACAGCTCCAGCGCGGCCAGCATGGCCCCGGGGTTGGCGTTGTAGCTGTCATCGAGCAGACGAGCCCCATTGTGCCCTTCCACGACCCCCAGGCGACCCGGAACGCTCTCGGCGCTCTCGAGTCCCTCGATGACCAGCTGGCTGTCCACGCCCAGCGCCAGACAGGCAGCAGCTGCCGCCAACGCATTGGCGACATTGTGCCGTCCCAGCAGGGCAAGCTGGACCCGCCCCAGCGAGTGGCCGTCAAACGTCAGTTCGAAAGCATAACGCCCGAGCTCATCCGCGCCTAGCTTGCGTGCCTGCAGGCGTGCCGAACTCTCCGCCAGGTCCGCGACGCTGAAGTCGATGATATCCACCGCCTGCCCCGTCACTGCCAGCGCCTGCCAGAGCGTGAAATAGACATCATCACGATTGAGTACCGCCACCGGACGGCGCCCCCCCAGCGGACTGAGTCCGGCAAGAATCTCGCCCTTGGCCTGGGCGATCTGCCCCATGCCACCGAATTCCCCGACGTGAGCACCGGTGACATTGGTGATGACCGCCACCTGTGGACGTGCCAGCGCGGTGGTCCAGGCGATCTCACCGAGATGATTGGCGCCCAGCTCGACGACGCCATGCTGATGCGCATCGTTCAGGCGCAGCAGCGTCATCGGCAGACCATAGTCATTGTTGAGGTTGCCCTGTGTGGCAAGGCTCTCGGCGTCGAAGCGCGCGGCATCACGCACCAGGATGGCATGCACCAGTCCCTTGACGCTGGTCTTGCCGCTGTTGCCGGTCACGGCGATCAACGGCCGCCCCCAGGCTCGCCGACGTGCCGCCGCCAGCAGACCGAAGGCGAGCCGCGTGTCAGGCACCACGATCTGTGGCAACGGGTCATCCACCGGATGCTCGACCAGCGCCGCGATCGCGCCATTGTCACGAGCCTGAGCCAGGAAGTCATGGGCATCGAAACGCTCGCCCTTCAGCGCCACGAAAAGCGGCGACCGCTGGCTGGACAGCTTGCGGGTATCCGTCTCGATGGCCCTCAATGCCCGGCCGACCAGCGCCGAAGGCAGCCGAGCCGAGAGCAGCTGAGCCACCTCATCGAAGCACTCCAGGCCAGGAGACTGCACTGACGCACTCATGCGTCGCTCTCCAGACCTTCCTGAGTGGAGAGCGCACGACGCTCGAGCGCCGCCACCGCATGTGCGACATCCGAGAACGGCAGACGCTCGCCCGCCACTTCCTGGTAATCCTCGTGGCCCTTGCCGGCGATGAGAATCACGTCATGTTCGCCTGCATCACGGATGACCTGGGCAATGGCCTCGGCGCGCCCGGCGATTTCCCGGGCGCGCTCCCGGGCCTGGATGCCATCCATCATCTGCTGACGAATGACAGCGGCCTCTTCACTGCGCGGATTGTCATCGGTAATGACGACGCGATCGGCGCCCTGCTCGGCGGCCGTCGCCATCAGCGGGCGCTTGCCGGTATCGCGATCACCGCCACAGCCGAGCACGCACCACAGGCGCGCATCATCACGCGCCGGCAGATGGGCACGCAGTGCCGTCAGCGCGGTCTCGACCGCCTCCGGGGTGTGGGCATAGTCCACCACCACCACGGGCGCGCCCTCGCGGGTCAGGCGCTGCATGCGTCCCGGCACCGGCGTCAGACGCGGTGCCGCCGCGAACAGGTCCGCCAGCGAATGGCCGAGACCATGCAGGATCAGCATCGCCAGCAGGGCATTGTCGAGGTTGAAGCGCCCCATCAGATTGAGGCCGAGCTCACGCTCACCGTCAGGCGTCGCGATCACGGCCACCTGCCCCAGCGGCTCGGGGAAGACGTCCAGCACGCGCAGGGTGGCCACCTCGTCACGCCCCATCGCCAACACGCGCACACCGCGCTGCATGCCGGCCAGCATCAGACGCGCCAGCGCATCATCGGCATTGAGCACCGCAAGCTTGAGTTCCGGTCGCTTGAAGAGCTTGGCCTTGGCCGCGGCATATGCCGCCATGCTGCCGTGGTAATCCAGATGATCACGCGACAGATTGGTATAGCCCGCCACCGTGAAGCGGCAGCCGTTGACACGGTCCTGGTCCAGCGCATGGGAAGAGACTTCCATCGCGACCAGTTCCGCACCGGCCATGCTCAGGCCCTTGAGCGCCGCTTGGACGGCGAGTGCATCCGGCGTGGTGCGCTCGCCGGCGACCAGCGCGCCAGGGCGGCCGATCCCCAGCGTGCCGATCATGCCGGAGGGGATGCCGAGCGCCTCGGCAAACTCGGCAATGTAATGGGTCACGGAGGACTTGCCGTTGGTGCCGGTCACGCCGACCAGCGTCAGTGACTCCGGCACGCCAAAGGCCTGTCGTCCCAGCTCGCCGAGCTGCGCACCGAGCCCCTCGAGCCAGACGACACGCTCGTCTGCGTGAGACTCAGGCGGACCTTCCCCCTCGGAAGACTGCTGTGCCACTACCAGCGCCGCGCCCTTCTCGAGGGCGGAGGCAATGTAATCGCGACCATCGCTGCCGATACCGGGTACCGCGATGAACAGCGACCCCGGAGTCACGTGGCGACTGTCGATCGTCAGATGCCAGTCGTCTTGCGCCATCACGAGTGCGGTCAGGCGACTATCGCTGAACACGCCGGGCCACAGCGCCATGAGCGCGCCAAGCAGCTCGCTGGCTGTCGCCAGTGGCCGTGCCAGAAATTCGCCCAGCGGCTCTGCCGAGGCCTGCTCGGCCAGATCTTGCGATGAAGTCATGCTGGAAGACCTTCCTTGTTGCTGAAGCTGGGACGTATTCGCTACACGAAAGAAATGGATGTCACGCGCCGTCTCCGGCATGCATGGCGGCAGATGTCACCGCTCACTCGCCGACGGCGCTGTCAGGTGGCACATCCAGAAGACGCAGCGCCTTGCCGACCACGCGACCGAACACCGGCGCCGCGACTAGGCCCCCGTAGTATTCCTCGCCCTTGGGATTCTCGATCATCACCACGGTCACGATGCGCGGGTCGGACACCGGCGCAATGCCGGCGAACAAGGAGCGATAGGCCGTCTTCTGATAGCCACCGGAGGTCACCTTACGCACCGTACCCGTCTTGCCCGCGATACGGTAGCCCTCGACCACGGCACGCTTGGCAGGACCATTGGGCTGGACGATCTTCTCCATCATCCCGAGCAGGGCATGGGAATTCTCGGGCGAGATGATCTGATCCCCCACCGGCGGGGTATTCACCTTGAGCAGCGACGGCGCCAGCCGGCGACCATCATTGGCCAGCGCGGTATAGGCGCTGGCCAGCTGCAAGGCCGAGACACTGATCCCGTACCCGTAGGACATGGAGGCCCGCTTGCTGCGCGACCAGTTGGTCGGGGCCGGCAGAACGCCCGTCGTCTCGCCCGGGAAGCCGGTGCCCGGTGCCTGCCCCAGACCCAGCTCATAATAGCGATTCCATACCGCGTCATCCTCGAGGCTCAGCGCCATGCGGCTCATGCCGATGTTGGAGGAGTGATAGAGAATGCCGGCCATGTCGAGCTTGCCGTAATTGCGGAAATCGCGAATCGTGAAGCGGTCGACCCGCATGTAACCCGGCGTGGTGTCGATCACCGAGTCCGGCTGATACTTGCCGGAGGCCAGACCTGCACTCATCGCCAGAGGCTTCATGACCGAGCCCGGCTCAAAGGCATCGGTGATCGCACGGTTGCGCAGACCGGCAGGGTCAAGCCCCGCACGATTGTTGGGGTTGTAGGACTTCTGATTGACCATCGCCAGCACTTCTCCCGTGCGCGCGTCCATCATCACCAGGGTGCCACCGTCGGCACGGTGCTCGGCCACGGCGGCCTTCAGCTCACGGTAGGCCATGTACTGAAGACGCAGGTCGATGGAGAGGGTCAAATCACCACCAGGCTTGGCTTCGCTGATCAGGTGCAGGTCACGCACCAGGCGCCCCTTGCGGTCCTTGAGCACGCGACGCTTGCCCGGCGTACCGGAGAGGTAGGAATTGTAGGCAAGCTCAAGCCCCTCCTGGCCCTTGTCATCGACATTGGTCACGCCGACCAGCTGTGCGGAGACCTCGCCCGAGGGGTAGTAACGCTTGTATTCCTGCTTGTGGTGGACACCCGGAACATCCAGGTCGATGGCGGGTTGCGCCTGAGGAGGGGTCATCTGACGCTTGATGTACATGAAGCCCTTGCCGGCATCACGATATTGGCGCACACGGCGGATCAGGTCGTCAGGCTGCTGGCCGAGCGCGCGTGCCAGCAGTGACAGGCGCACCGGATCATCCGGCACCAGACGCGGGTCCGCCCACAGCGTGATGACCGGCGTCGAGATGGCCAGCGGCTCGCCACTGCGATCGGTGATCATGCCACGGTGCGCGTTGATGCTGTCGACGCGCAGGGTGCGCGCATCCCCTTGATCCTGAAGGAACTGCTGATCGAAGAGCTGCAGATAGCCGATACGCCCCACCAGGGCCAGGAGCCCTGCGAACACGATACCCAGCATGATGCGATAGCGGGCGGACCCCATGGGCCCACGCGCACTCTTGCGTGCCCCGGCGGCGGCAGAACCAGCCGTCTTGCCGCGACTGGCCGCGCCGGGTGGCGCAGTGCGTGCGCCGCGGGAGCGAGGGGCCTTGGGGTCCGAGGAAGGAGGTCGACGTGTAGCCATCAGCGAATGACCTCGACATCGTGGACATCCGGTACGCGCATCTCGAGACGCTCGGTACTGATGCTCTCGATACGCGCAGGGGCGGACCAGGCACTTTCCTCAAGCAGCAGGCGTCCCCAGCGAGCACGCGCATCATCACGCGCCGCCTCGAGCTTCTGGAGTTGCGCGTATTGGCCGCGCGAGAGATGGGAGCTTACGACGACAGCAGCGGCGGATCCCAGCAGGCAGATCATCAGCACCACGAAGCACAGATGACGCCAACGCATCTGGAACCTGATCGGCCAGTTCCCTCTCCAGCTGCCCTGCTGCTTGCGTCCCGCCATGCTGACTCCCTTATCACTCTGAACGCGGTGATCTGCACCACGATTTATCCCTGCGGGACGACCCGTCAATCCATGCATGTCAGGCATGCAACACCCGATGGCTGACGGCTTGTCCTGTTCATCGCCGCAACATGCCGGCCACACATCACTCGTGATGACCAGCGGTACCATCAGGCGACGACCGGCGCATTATGTCAGCTTGTGGCGTTGGTCGTTAAGCGTTGCGAGGCACCGACACACATGTCGCACAACACTACGTCCCCTTGCGAGCGCGCCTGCCAAAAGGCAGGCGCTGGGATGACCACGATACACGCCACGAACCGGGCGTTATTTCAGCTTCTCGGCGATGCGCATCACGGCGCTGCGTGAGCGTACGTTCGCCTGCACCTCGCTTTCGGAGGCCTTCTGAGCCTTGCCGACCAGCTTGAGGCGCTTGTTGAGCTGATCTTCGCGAATGGGCATGCCACGCGGCGCCTGATCGCCACGCGCCTTGTCGCGCATGAAGCGTTTGACGATACGGTCTTCCAGCGAATGGAAGCTGATCACCACCAGCCTTCCCCCCGGCTTCAGGGCTTCCAGGCCCGCATCCAGCGCGCGGGTCAGTTCATCCAGCTCGCCGTTGACATGGATGCGGATCGCCTGGAAGACACGCGTCGCCGGGTGCTTGTGCTTCTCCCAGTTGGGATGCGCGTCCTTGATCAGGCTGGCGAAGTCACCGGTCCGCGTGATGGGACGCTCGGCGCGACGCTCGACCACCGCACGTGCAAGACGCTTGGCATAGCGCTCCTCACCATAGGTCTTGAAGACCCACGCCATGTCCTCGGCACTGGCACGTGACAACCACTCAGCGGCACTCTCGCCACTGGTGGGGTCCATGCGCATGTCCAGCGGACCATCATTCATGAAGCTGAAGCCACGCTCGGCATCATCCAGCTGCGGCGAGGACACGCCGATATCCAGCAGAATGCCATCGAGCTGACCATGCACGCCTTCCCGCTCGGCATATTCGCCCAGGCGGGCAAATTCACCGGCGTGAATGGAAAAACGGGAATCCTCGATGGTGGCGGCTTCCGCCAATGCCTGGGGGTCGCGATCACAGGCGATCAGACGTCCACCGTCATCGAGACGCGACAGGATCAGGCGTGAGTGACCGCCGCGCCCGAAAGTACCGTCGAAATAGACACCGGAGACGTCCTGAATCAGCCCATCCACCGCGCCATCGAGCATGACACTGACATGCGCGAAGCGATCCGCAGCTTCGGATTCGGCGGCTGACATGGCAGCGGCTGATTCGGGAACGGAGGGAGCGCTGGGCTTGGACATGACGAAATTCGGGACCTTGGCACGCGTTGCGGGCAGTAAAGGCGGACGCCAGTCGTCTGGCGGTAGACCGCAGGAAAGCAGAGACATTCGCATGATTATCGATGGCACAATCGACAACCGGCGCCGGTCACGACTTCATGTCCGCCGCCATTGCAAATGGCCAGCCACGGAGCACGGAGCGGACGGCGCCGGTCATGCGGTGTCACATGTCAGCCCTGAACTGCGCGTTTCGCATCACAGGGCTGACATCTTCAATATTAGGCGGGAGACGGCCGATAAGCCGGGTCTTGTCGTGGACAGTCATTCATCTAGGCCCTGAATCACTTCAGGGCTCAAGCAACCAACCCGCCCCCACTGCGGGCAGCAGCATAGGGGGCCTATTTGGTCTTGCTCCAGGTGGGGTTTACCTCGCCGCGAACTGTTACCAGACGCGCGGTGCGCTCTTACCGCACCCTTTCACCCTTACCGGCCAGCCGAAGCTGACGTAGGCGGTCTTCTCTCTGCTGCACTTGCCGTCGGCTCACGCCGCCCAGACGTTATCTGGCACCTTGCCCTATGGAGCCCGGACTTTCCTCCCCCAGCTCACGCTGGCGGCGACTGTCTGGCCATCTCCCAAGCGCGCAAGACTATCAGTGTCACATCGTTTCCACAAGCTGGCGCTGCAGTGCACCTGGCCCGGAGGAACGCCGAAAAACCAGACATGCCAAGCACTTGGAAAACACCTCTCGCTTACGCTTCTCGTGGTTCCGCCGCATCCTTCATGGCTTGTGCCTTGGCATACCAGGCCTTCTTGCGCCCGCCGACCAGACGAGTGGCGATCGCCGCCATCTGCTTGACGCCGACCCCCTCTTCCCACAGCACCTTGAGAAGCGCATCACCCTCGACGCTGGCAGCCTCGTCGCCCTCACGTGCCGGAGCCCCTTCGATCATGACCACGAATTCACCGCGCGTCTGATCGCCATCCGCCTCCATCATCGCCAGCAGCTCAGCAGCCGTCCCGTCCAGGAAGGTCTCGAAGGTCTTGGTCAGCTCACGTGCCAACACGACTCGGCGCGCCCCGAGAACGTCGTGGATATCCTTCAACAACGCCTGGATACGGTGAGGCGACTCATAAAGCACATGCGTCGCGCCATCCTCACGCAGTGCCGTGAGGCGCGCCTGACGTGGTCCACCCTTGTGAGCGAGAAACCCCTCGAAGGTGAAGCGATCCGTCGGCAGGCCAGCAGCGCTGAGCGCGGTAATCAACGCGCAGGGGCCGGGAAGCGGGACTACCTTGAAGCCGCGCTCCCGCAGCGCCCGCACCACGATGAAGCCGGGATCGGAGATCAGCGGCGTCCCGGCGTCGGAGACCAGCGCGACACGCCGCCCCGCCTCCAGGGCCTCGCACAGCTGATCGACCCGCCCGCGCTCATTGTGGTCATGCAGTGACATCATGGGGACTTCCAGCCCCAGATGGCGCAGCAGACGGGCACTGTGGCGGGTGTCCTCAGCCGCGATCAGATCCACTTCGCCCAGCACCCGCGCGGCACGTGGGCTGAGGTCATCGAGGTTACCAATCGGCGTGGCGACCACGTACAATACGCCTTCAGAAGACTCAGACATTCAATGCTTCGACTCGTTGAACTCAGTGGTAGATATGGACGTCAGAGACAGCCGAGTGGCCTGACCACCTGCGGCAGACATGCCCGCACGAGCAGCCACTCCGAGACCCGTCTCATTCGTCATTGCAGTATTCATCCGTCATTACAGCAGCGGCGACGCGGGCCACGGCCTCCTCGCCCATCAGCCAAGGGACCGTCGTACATGGGCCAGACATGGAATCGTGCGCCTGACAACGTGCTGCGCACTGCGTCAACCATTCGGCACAAGAGCTTGCGCCTCCCACGCACCAGCCTGCGCGGACTGGCCGGCATGGCCATCGCGGCACTGCTGCTGGCCGGGTGTGCCGGGCAGTCCTCCCGTCCCAGCGGACCGGGGGCGGACGCGCTGCTGGCTCAAGCGGAGCAACAACAGGGCCAACAGGCCGCCGGCACCCGACTGCAGGCCGCCGATATCCTAGCACGCAGCGGCGACAACGCGCAGGCGATCACCATCACCTCGGACATCGACCCCGCGAGTCTGGAACCCCAGCAACGCGTGCAATGGGCCCTGTTGCTGTCGCGCATCGCCCTCGAGCAGCAGGATGGCTGGAACACGATACTCGCCACGTCCGTGCTGGAAGACGACATCACGATGTCCAGCGACGATCAGCGCACGCTGCGCAAGCGTCGCGGCCTGGCGCTCGGCATGGTCGGCGAACCTCTGGCCAGTGCCCAGACGCTGATTGCCCTACAGGCGGACACTGATGACCTCAGCATCAATGACACCCTGTGGGAACAGCTCACGCGCCTGTCTCCCAGCCAGCTTGGCGAGCTGGCCAGCGCCAACGCCATTGCCAGCGGCTGGACGGACCTGCTGCGTCTGCAGCGGCGCTTCGGCGGCAACATCGACCAGATGTTTTCCGCCATCAACGACTGGGCGGATGCCAATCCGCAGCATCCGGCCGCACGCCAGATGCCGCAGGGCATCCTCGATCTGCGCGAGCTCTCCGGCCAGGAAGTCCGCAAGATCGCGGTCTTCCTTCCGCAGTCCGGCCCATTAAAGCGTATCGCGCAGGCAATTCGTGAGGGCATCGAGGCACGCCATCGCAGCGCCATCGACAATGCCGAAGCCACGCCGCAGCTGAGCTTCTTCGATACCTCAAGCGCCGATCTCAAGACATTGTATGCCCGCGCGACCATGGAGGGAGCTCAGGTCGTGCTAGGCCCGCTGGACAAGCAGCTGGTCAGCCAGCTCGAGACCCAGAACAGCCTGCCGCTGCCGACCCTGGCCCTCAATTACGGCACCCATGAGCGCAATCAGGCCGACAACCTCTTCCAGTACGGCCTGTCCGCCGAAGACGAAGCGCGCCAGGTCGCCCTGCGCGCCTCACTTGACGGTCATCGTGGTGCCGCGGCCATGATTCCCGACAATGCCTGGGGTCAGCGCGTCTACAGCGCCTTCCGTGATCGCTTCGAGCAGGAAGGTGGCGACATCGTTTCCATCGAGCGCTACAACCCCAAGGGCCCGGTCAGTGAAGCGGTCAAGGATCTGCTTTCCGTCTCCAGCCAGGATCAGGCGCGCATGAAATCCGCCAAGAAATCCGGCAGCAAGTATGGCCGCGCCCACTCCGGCAACATCGACATGATCTTCCTGCTGGCGCTGCCAAGCTACGCTCGTCAGGTGCCGCCGATGCTGGACTTCTACTACGCGGGCAACCTGCCGATCTACGGCACCTCACACCTTTATGAAGGCTCCCCCCAGCCCGCTCAGGATGGCGACCTCAATGGCGTCAATTTCGTCGACATCCCCTGGGAAGTGCCGCAGGCCTCCTCCGGCGGCAAGGCCACTCTGCCGGAAGCCGATACCTATCGCGCCCTGTCGGATGCCTCTCCGCGCATGCTCAAGCTCAATGCCATGGGCGTCGATGCCTATCGCCTGGCACAGCGCGTTCCGCTGATGCTGGCCGGTGCCGGCGGGGAACTCTTCGGAGCGACCGGCAGTCTATTCCCGCGTCATGATGGACGCATCGAACGCACGCTGCCGTGGGCGGAGTTCAGAGGCGGCGTACCACGCCCGCCGCTGAAAGGCGCCAGCAGCCGCACCGTCGAAGCCTACACGCCCTGACATGGCGCGCCCTGGAACGACCGGGCAGGAGCCACCACAGCGTCGCGCGAGAGCGCGCGGCGCCGTGATCGAAGCCGAGGTCGAGAAATGGCTGTCAGCCAGAGGTCTCGTGCCTGTCACGCGCAATTCGCATGCCAAGGGCGGCGAGATCGACTTGATCATGCGTGATGGTGACACCCTGGTGTTCATCGAAGTGCGTTACCGCGCCAGCTCCCGGTTCGGCAGCGCACTGGAAAGCGTGACCGCCACCAAGCAACGCCGGCTGATCAAGGCCGCGCGTTTTTATCTGGCCCATCACGGGCTATCATGTTCCTGCCGCTTCGACGTGGTCGGCGTGGAGGGTCCTCCCCCTCTCGCCATTCACTGGATACGCCACGCATTCGAAGCGTTCTGAAGCCAACGACCAAGAGCCATCATGGATTTCCAATCTCGTATTCTCGGCCACTTCAACGCCAGCATCGACACCAAGACATACGCCAGTGAAGTGCTGCCGCCCTTCATCGAAGCGGCGAGTCAGATGATGGTCCAGAGCCTGGTCAATGACGGCAAGATTCTGGCCTGCGGCAACGGCGGCAGCGCCGGTGACAGCCAGCACTTCTCGTCAGAGCTGCTCAATCGCTTCGAGCGTGAACGCCCGAGCCTGCCGGCCATCGCCCTGACCACCGACACCTCGACGTTGACGTCCATCGCCAACGATTACAGCTACAACGAGGTGTTCTCCAAGCAGATTCGCGCCCTGGGCCAGCCCGGCGACATCCTGCTGGCCATTTCCACCAGCGGCAACTCCGCCAACGTGGTACAGGCCATCCAGGCGGCCCATGACCGCGACATGCGCGTGGTGGCACTGACCGGTCGTGACGGTGGCGACATGGCTTCCCTGCTGGGCAGCGAAGATTGCGAGATCCGCGTACCGGCGACCTCCACCGCGCGCATTCAAGAAGTCCATCTGCTGGCCATTCATTGCCTGTGTGATCTGATCGATCACCAGCTGTTCGGCAGCAACGAATAACGCCTTGCGACACACGGCGCTCACCAGGAGATTACGGCATGACGCCAAAGTACCTGCTTTCCCTCATGGCCACCGCCGGCTTTCTATCCCTTGCGGGCTGTACCACCGTGGCCGACCTGACTCACAGTGGTCCCATTGACGAGGACTACGGTGATCGCACTCTGGGCGCTCAAGTGGAAGACGAGAGCATCGAGACCAAGATCGAAGTCAATCTCGGCAAGATCGATGCGCGCTTCAATGACGCCCATGTCAACGTGAATGCCTACAACGGCATGGTCCTGCTGACCGGGCAAGTGCCCAGCGATGAGCTCAAGCAACGCGCCGCGGAAGTCGCCAAGGATGTCCGTCGCGTACGCCAGGTACACAACGCCCTGGAAGTCAGCGCCAATGCGCCTACCAGCCAGCGCGTCCAGGACACCTGGCTGACCACCCGCGTCAAGGCGACTCTCGCGGCCGATGCCAACATCGATTCCGGGCGCATCATGGTGCTGACCGAGAATGCCAGCGTCTACCTGATGGGCATCGTGACCCGCTCGGAGGCCGACCAGATCGTCAGCAAGGTCTCGGAAGTCGGTGGCATCCAGCGTATCGCCAAGGTCTTCGAGTATCTTGATTGACGTCGACCGCACTCCCTGACGTATGGGGGAAAACGACGACGCCCCACAGGCCTGGCCTGTGGGGCGTCGTCGTTACCAGCCCAAGAGGACTGAAGAGGAGTGTCCGCTTACTTGATGACTCGCAGCGACGGACGCCCCTTGCGGGGAGGCTTCGGCTGATCATCGCCGCCATCCTCATCGGAAGAGGAGATGCTGCCGCCCTCCTGCTCCTCGGCACTCGCGACCTCATCGGCCGCCGCATCACCCCGTGACGCCTCCTCACCCTGCTCATCATCAGCAGCGCTGCTGGCACCACCGACACTGGCCAGAGTCGGACGTGAAGGCGCCTGAGCCTCCTCACCGGAGGTCGCCTCATCCGAGGCTGCCTCACCGAAGGCCAGGTCATCCGCACCCGGCATGACAGGCTCATGCCCGAACACCATGCCAACGCCATTCTCGCGAGAGTACAGCGCCACCAGCGCCGGTGTCGGCACGCTGACGTGCATCGGCTGACCACCGAAGCGGGCATTGAAGCTGACACCCTCATTGGCGATGAGCAGATCACGCACGGCACCCGGCGCGATGTTCAGCACGATCTGGCCATTCTGCACGTGTTGACGCGGCACCTGAACGCCATCCTGCTCGGCATCCACCACGATGTACGGCGTATTGTCGTTATCCAGCAGCCACTCGTAGAGCGCACGTGCCAGATAAGGGCGACTGGAAAGCATGAGAGAACCTCTTGAACTGCAATGGATGTCACGATGACCGACGTCCTGCGACGCCGAGCTACAGCTTGCGGGCACTGACACCACGTGACGGTCGAGACACCTGACCTCGGCCCCTCCCCGCCTCATGATCCGAGCCCGGAACCCACCCCGGGGTGGGTTCCAGCGACTCAAGCACCCCTTTCGGGATTGCTCAAGCGAATCAGATACGCATCTCGCGCTCTGCCTCGGAGAGAGACGCCTTGAAGGCATCACGATCGAACAGACGCTCCATGTAGTTCAGCAGCGGCTTGACCTGCTTCTCCGGCAGCTCGATGTTCAATGTCGGCAGACGCCACAGAATCGGGGCGATGCACGTGTCGACCAGAGAGAACTCGTCGCTCATGAAGAACGGCATGTCATCGAAGATCGGCGCGATTCCGATCAGGCTCTCGCGCAATTCCTTGCGCGCCTTGTCGGCTTCCTTCTTGGTGCCGTTCTGGATGGTTTCCATCATCGGCACCCACTCGCGCTCGATGCGGTGCATCCACAGACGGCTCTGGGCGCGCGCCACCGGATACACCGGCAACAGCGGCGGATGCGGGAAGCGCTCGTCCAGGTACTCCATCATCACCTTGGACTCGTAGAGGACCAGGTCACGGTCCAGCAACGTCGGCACACTGTTGTACGGGTTCAGATCAGCCAGCTCGGCCGGACGGTTGTCATCATCTACATCAATGACATCGACTGCTACACCCTTCTCGGCCAGCACGATCCGTACACGGTGGCTGAAGTGGTCGTCACCACCGGAGTAGAAGGTCATCGATGAACGCTTGGCCACAACACCCATGAAACTGTCCTCGCATCTGTTCGAGCCATGCCCGCGTCAGCTTTTGGCCTGACGAACGGGAATAAGTTTCCTCTGGGCGCCTCATCAACTGCGTGACGCGCCCAGAGGGTCAACCTTGCGTCACCCGCAAGCGACGCAAGCGGGCGCACGACCGATCAGCCGTGCGCCCGTCACTGCCTGCACGCCATTATCAATGAGCGCCACTCCGGGAGCCATCAATGAATGTCGCGCCAGTATTCCTTCTTGAGAAGATATGCCAGCAGAGTAAAGATCAGGATGAATATTAACACCTTGGGGGCCATGCTCTCAGCCTTGAGTCGCGATGGTTCGCCCACATAGGCCAGAAAGTTGGTCAGATCCCACACGGCCTGGTCGAATTCCTCTGCTGTCATGCTGCCCGGCGAGGTGATCTCCAGCACGTCGCAGGAGTCATAGTGCCCCGTTGCCGGGTTCAACTCCGCTCCCGGAGGCACCAGGTCGCTCTGGGCACAGACCTTTTCCTGAACGCCCTGCAATGTCTCCAGCACATTGGGCATCGCCACCAGCGGATAGACAGCATTGTTGACACCCCAGGGGCGCTCGGGATCGCGATAGAAGCTCTTCAGGTAGGAGTAGATCCAGTCCGTCCCGCGCAGACGCGCCTCGAGAGACAGATCCGGTGGCGGCGTACCGAACCAGCTCGCGGCGTCCTCAGCCTTCATCCCGATGCGCATGGTGTCATTGATCTTGAGTTCTGGCGAGAAAATCAGATATCGCTCGACCAGATCCTCGGGCATCTCCAGGTCCTCTGCGGCACGCGAATAGCGCTGATACTGCAGGCTGTGACAGCCGAGGCAATAATTGGTGTAGAGCTGCATGCCGCGCTGCAACGAGGGCTTGTCATGCAGATCCGGCTGCATCGACTCACGCACTGCCTCGCCCCCTGCCGCGCTGACAGCTCCCGCCCCCAGCAGTCCGGCCACCACCACGCCTGCAGCCAGTACATGCTTCAGCCAGTCCCTTGACCCACCCTTTTGCCCGCTCATCGGCCTGTCACCCTGTCCGGCACCGCTCGCGTCTTCTCGAATCGCGTATACAGCGGCATCAGTATGAAGAAGGCGAAGTACGCCACCGTCGCGATCTGCGCGATGATCGTGCGCTCGAACGTCGGCGGCATCACGCCAAGCACCCCCAAGGTCACGAAGCTGACCACGAACACGAGTATCGCGATACGCGACAGCCAGCCCTTGTAACGAATGGAGCGCACAGGAGAACGATCAAGCCATGGCAACACGAACAGGATGGCGATCGCCAACCCCATCACCACCACACCCCAGAACTTGGCATCGACCCCGAACAAGGGATAGTTCACGGCCCGCAACATCGCGTAGAACGGCGTGAAGTACCAGACAGGGGCAATATGCTCAGGTGTCTTCAACGAGTTGGCCGGTTCGAAATTGGGCGTCTCGAGGAAGTAGCCGCCCCCTTCCGGGAAGTAGAAGATCACGGCACAGAACACGAACAGGAACACACCGACACCCACCAGGTCCTTCACCGTGTAGTAGGGATGGAACGGAATGCCATCCAACGGCTGGCCCGCCTCATCCTTCCTGTCCTTGATCTCGATGCCATCCGGATTGTTCGACCCCACCTCATGCAGCGCCACCAGATGCAGCACCACCAGCCCGACGATGACCAGTGGCAAGGCAATGACATGCAGGGCAAAGAAGCGATTCAAGGTAATGCCGGACACCAGATAGTCGCCACGGATCATCTGCGCCAGATCCGCTCCGATGACCGGGATCGCCGTGAACAGCGAGATGATCACCTGCGCCCCCCAGTAGGACATCTGCCCCCAGGGCAGCAGATACCCCATGAAGGCCTCGGCCATCAGCGCCAGATAGATGCACATGCCGAAGATCCACACCAGCTCACGCGGCGCTCGGTAGGAGCCATAGATCAGCCCCCGGAACATGTGCAGATAGATGACGACAAAGAATGCGGACGCCCCCGTGGAATGCATGTAACGGATCAGCCAGCCATATTCCACATCGCGCATGATGTATTCGATCGAGGCGAAGGCCCCTTCGGCGGTCGGGGTATAGCTCATGGTCAACCAGATACCGGTAATGATCTGATTGACCAGCACCAGCAGCGCCAGCGAGCCGAAGAAATAGAAGAAATTGAAGTTTCTGGGCGCGTAGTAGCCTGTCAGATGGTCCTGCAGCATCTGGGTGGCCGGAAAGCGATCATCGATCCAGCGCATGATGCCTCGCGACGCCTTGGCACGTTCTGGATTCCCCATCACACAGCCTCCTCATCGACGCCGATCACCAGCACCTGCTCGCTTTCATAATGATGCGGCGGCACCTCGAGATTCGAGGGCGCCGGCACTCCGGTGAACACGCGACCCGCGAGGTCGAATTTCGAGCCATGACAGGCACACAGATAGCCACCCGGCCAGTCAGCGCCAAGATCCGCGGCACCCATCTCGGGTCGATAACCCGGCGAGCAGCCCAGATGGGTGCAGATTCCCACCAGTACCACGTACTCAGGCTTGATGGAGCGCAGGACAGCATCCACATAGGCTGGCTGCTGGGGACGGCGTGATTCGGGGTCCTGCAACTCGGCGTGCGGGATGGCCCGGATGTCATCAATCATCTCGGGGGTGCGACGCACCACCCATACCGGCTTGCCGCGCCACTCGATGGTCATCTGCTGACCCGGTGCCAGGCGCGAGATATCCGCCGTGACAGGTGCACCTGCCGCTCTTGCCCGTGCGCTCGGCTGCCAGGAAGCCAGAAAGGGCGTCGCGATGCCAACGGCGCCTATCGCCCCCACGACACTGGTCGCACTGACGAGGAAGCGGCGCCGCCCTCGATTCACACCTCGATTAGCCATATTGTTATTGTCTCCCGAACACCACCGCATGCTGCCAGACCATTCCCTTGCCGGGCACTTGACGCTTGACTGTATTAAAGGGCAAGAACCCACCGCTCACAACTCAAGAAAATCACTTTACCAGAAGCGGCTTTCTTCAATTGCGCTCGCACCATGCGCTTGACGCCCCTATCAAGATCGCAAAAAAAACGCCCAGTACCCTTTCGGGTACTGGACGTTCTTGTGGTCGACGCCTGTTCTCTTAACGCTTGGAGAACTGCGGACGACGACGGGCCTTGCGCAGGCCGACTTTCTTACGCTCGACTTCACGAGCATCACGAGTGACGTAGCCGGCGGCACGCAGTGCCGGACGGAAGTCCTCGTTGTAAGCCATCAGGGCACGAGTGATGCCGTGACGGATGGCGCCAGCTTGAGCGGAACCACCACCACCGGCGACAGTGACGTAGACGTCGAACTGTTCGGTGGTTTCGGTCAGCTCGAGCGGCTGGCGAACAACCATGCGACCTGTCACACGACCGAAGTAGTCGTTCAGGTCACGCTGGTTGACGGTGATTTTGCCGGTGCCCGGCTTCAGGAAGACGCGCGCGGTAGAAGTCTTGCGGCGCCCGGTACCGTAGTGCTGCTGTGTCATGGCGATGCTTCCCTCAGATGTTCAGTTCTTGCGGCTGCTGCGCAGCGTGCGGATGCTCGGCGCCAGCATAGACTTTCAGCTTGGACTGCATGGCACGACCCAGCGGGCCCTTCGGCAGCATGCCCTTCACCGCCAGCTCGATCACGCGCTCAGGCTTGTGCTCGATCATCTGGTTGAAGTTCATGGAGCGCAGGCCGCCCGGGTAACCGGTGTGACGGTAGTAGGTCTTGGCTTCTGCCTTGCGACCAGTCACAGCGACTTTCTCGGCGTTGATGACGACGATGTAGTCGCCAGTGTCAACGTGCGGAGTGTACTCGGCTTTATGCTTGCCGCGCAGGCGACGAGCAATTTCGGTAGCCATACGGCCCAGCGTCTTGCCGGCTGCGTCGACGACGAACCAGTCACGCTGGACGGACTGCGGCTTGGCAGTAAACGTCTTCATGGATGAATCACCTATAGTCGGGTCTTGCACTTGAGTGCGCGACCAATCCCTATTTTTCTTGGTTGTCCGACGCCTGGCAGTCAGTGGGAGGCCGCTTGCGCGGTCACCGCCGACTCGACTCCAGACTGCCCACGCCCATCAAGGGTGATTGACCCAGGACGACTCGTGGACCGGACAACAATTCGAGCGAGCGCGCATTGTACATGCCAGACGCCCGCACCACAAAGGCTATTTCGTCTTCCGACATCGCCTCATGGCTTGTGAGGCAGCGCCAGGTATTCACGCGACTGCATTTCCTGCAGGCGTGACAGGGTGCGCTCGAATTCGAAGTCGAGGTTGCCGCCGGTGTAGAGCTGCTCGACCGGTGTCTCGGCACTCATCAGCAGCTTGACGCCACGGTCATAGAACTCATCGACCATATTGATGAAGCGGCGCACCTGATCATCGCTGTCACGCCCCATCTGCGGCACCTCCGACACCAGCACGGTGTGGAACTCGCGCGCAAGCTCGATGTAGTCATTCTGGCTGCGCGGGCCATCGCACAGCTCATCGAAATGGAACCACACCACATCCTCGTGGCGACGCAAGGCATGCAGCACGCGGTGATTGATGCTCAAGCCTTCATCGGCATGACCTTCGGCTCCGGCAATGGAGCGGAACTCACGCGCCAGTCTGGCACCGCTCTCGTCACCCAGCGGACTGTGGAACAGCTCGGCATGCTCCAGAGCGCGCAGGCGATAATCGATACCCGAATCCACATTGACCACGGTGCAATGGCGCTTGACCAGGTCGATAGCCGGCAGGAAGCGCGCACGCTGCAGGCCATCCTTGTAGAGATCATCCGGCACGATGTTGGAGGTCGCGACCAGTACCACGCCCTGCTTGAACAGCTCCTCGAACAGGGTGGCGAGAATCATGGCATCGGTGATGTCCTTGACGAAGAATTCGTCAAAGCAGATCACGCGCGCTTCCACGGCAAACTTGGCCGCCACCAGCGTCAGCGGGTTCTTCTCGCCCTTGTAATGGCCAAGCTCGTTGTGGACGCGCTGCATGAAGCGGTGGAAGTGCGTCCGCATCTTGTCCGCGAAGGGCAGGCTCTCGTAGAAGGTATCGACGAGATAGGTCTTGCCGCGCCCCACGCCACCCCAGAAATACAGCCCCATGATGTCCGGGGTCCTGTCGACGGCGGCCGGCCGCGACGGCTTGCCGAACAATCGACGCACCTTGGAGCCAAGCCCGCCATTGCCCGTGACATCCTCGACCTTGTCAGGCGTCTGGCGCGGAGTACGCACCAGATCGTCATAAAGGCGCTGCAGGTGACGAACGGCATCTTCCTGGGCGGCATCGTAGGCAAAGTCATCACGCTTGAGGTCTGCCTGGTACTTCTCGAGGGGCGTAGGTGCTGGCATGGAGAAACCCGGTGCAGGCCAGATTCAGCACTGGGCTGCATCTGGCGCGAAGTGAAACGAGGTCACGCCTGCGCCAGCATGGCTGACAATCAGGCAAGAACGAAATTGCGCGGCATTATACGCCCTGAGTGCAACTTTACCCACCACACCCGACGGGAAGTCCTGCTTCCCAGGCCCTTCAGTGCCATGACGCGCCTCGATGGCGAATGGCGCCCTTGCTTCGGGGCGACCAAGGTCTCTCTCATGACGAATTGACGTGACGCGCCAACCCATCGATATAATGGAGTGCGTACGCTTTTGAAATACAGGCACTCTTTGCCTCATGGCCAGCGTCGCTGGACACACTGCAAGAGTCTGGACATTGGCAGCACATCATCGTGATGGCCTGCCCCGGCGGTGAAGATCACCGCAGTCGTGACACAAGGAGAGCGACGTGAACGAGAGCAATATTGACTGGATCCTGGCCATCGCCTGTTTTCTGGCTGGCATCGGTATCGGCGCCTTGTGCTACCACCTCCTGAATGCCAACGTGGCCCGCAATCAGAAGACCCGCCAGAAGCTGGCGGAGCGTGAGCTGGAACTGACCCAGTTCCGTGACGCCCTGAATGATCATTTCTCCAAGGCCAGTGATCTGACGGATCAGATCCAACGTGCCGGCAACGAGCTGCGCCAGCACCTGGCCAGCGGTGCCTCTTCACTGTGCGATGACAGCCAGCTCAAGCGCCGCCTGCTGGATACTGACACCACGCTTGAAGAAGACATGGGCGAGAAGGTCGACCTGCCACGTGACTATGCCGACAATCGCGGCACGCTGTCAGAGGATTTCGGTCTCAAGCCACAACCCGCGGAAGGCGAAGCGCAGAGCGCCAACCCGCCGCGCATCTGAGCAACCTCCGCCTGCCGTGAGTTCCCTCACGGCCATTGGACACGACAACGGCCACCTTCCAGGGGTGGCCGTTGTCGTTGGCAAGGATCACTCAGGCCGTCACAGGGCGACCATGAGCTGACTCAAGCAGGGTTGTCGATATCCACGAAGCGATGCTCGACGCCATGCTCGGCCGCCAGCCACTCGCCCAGCGCCCGAACCCCATCGCGCTCGGTCGCATGATGCCCTGCCGCCAGGTAGGTCACCCCCTCTTCCCGCGCACTGTGCGTGGTCCGCTCCGAGATCTCACCGGAGAGGAAGGCATCGACTCCCGCCTCGATGGCCAGACCGATATAGTCCTGCGCCCCTCCCGTGCACCAGGCAATGCGCTTGATCGGCCGATCATGCCCGGCGATCACGAGCACCTCTCGCCCCAGACGACGACTGAACTCGGCCCCCAACGCCGCACTGTCCAGCTCACCGCTTGCCGCAAGCTCATCTGCGAGACGCCCGACATGCACCAGTCCACGCCCGGGGACGCCATCCAGGCATCCTTCACTGACCAACCCCAGGCGCTCGGCCAGCTGGACATTGTTGCCCAGCGTCGGATGGGCATCCAGCGGCAGGTGATACGCCGCCAGATTGATGTCGTTCGCCAGCAGTGTCTTGAGACGACGGCGCTTCATGCCCGTGATCCGAGCGGGTTCGTTCTTCCAGAAATAGCCGTGATGCACCAGCACCATATCCGCCTGCCATGCCACGGCTTCATCCAGCAGCGCCTGATTGGCGGTAACGCCCGTCAGCACTCTGCGGACCTCGCGCCGCCCCTCGACCTGAAGTCCATTGACGGTGTAATCCTTGAAGGCCTGCGCCTCCAGACAGCCATCCAGCGCCTCGACCAGCACGTCACGATCAGCCATTGAGCCTCCAGCAGTCAGATTCATCGAGTGTTACACTGGCTGCCATTGTAACGGCGCAGCCTCACCATGTAAGCGCATGGCAGCTTCGTCGGGTACCGAGACATGGGTGACACGTCTTGAGCACGTCATCAATCTTCCTCTTCACCCTCCGCCTGCCAGCAGCAACCCTGCGGATGGCGACCGCCCCACGGCGGTTGCCCTCAGGAAAGCTGACGGCCCGGCAGGACCACGGATCATTCACCAGGACTCCTGATGCCTCAGACGCGACGCCCCCTTCGCAGTTCATTGCTCCCCCTTCTCTGGCCAGTGGTCACCGGGGTATTGCTTGCCATCGTGGTGCTGGATCGCTTCCCTGAACTTGGACATTCCGAGCCGGCGCCCGAGGTTGGCCAACAGGGCGGCCAACAGGGCAGCGCGATCGTCTCTCGAGATCAGCAGGTGCTGCCATCTCCCGCCTTGACCCTCTCCGCCGAACAGCGCGAGGAATCCGCCAATCCGGTACTGCGCGAGGCGCCACCACTGCAGCGCAACAGCGGGCCGGCCAGCTACCAGACCGCCGTGGACGCCGCCGCCCCCGCCGTCGTCAACATCTACTCCTCGCGCAAGATCGAGGACGACAGCAAGCACCCGCTGATGTCCGACCCCTTCTTCAACCAGTTCTACGGGGAAAATGCCTTGCGCAGCCAGCGCATGCTGTCGAGCCTGGGCTCCGGCGTCATTCTCTCGAGCGACGGCTATATCCTGACCAACAACCATGTCATTCAGGGTGCGGATCAGATACAGGTCGCCCTGCGTGATGGCCGCGAGACACTGGCCAAGGTGGTCGGGGTCGACCCCGAGTCCGATCTCGCGGCGCTGAAGATCGATCTTGAAGATCTGCCGACGGTGGCGATCGCCGACTCGACCCAGGTCCACGTCGGGGATGTCTCGCTGGCCATCGGCAACCCCTTCGGCGTCGGTCAGACCGTCACCATGGGCATCATCTCGGCCACCGGACGCAACCATCTTGGCCTGAATGCCTACGAGGACTTCATCCAGACCGATGCCGCGATCAATCCCGGCAACTCCGGTGGAGCGTTGATCAATACCGATGGCTCACTGGTCGGCATCAATACTGCCATCTACTCCCGCTCCGGTGGCTCGCAGGGCATCGGTTTCGCCATCCCCGCCAACCTGGCACGTGACATCCTCGAATCACTGGTCGATCACGGCCGGGTGATTCGCGGCTGGCTGGGCCTGGAAGTCCAGGAGCTGACGCCGTCGCTGGCGCACTCCTTCGGCTTGAGCGCTCCGCAAGGCGTGGTGGTCGCCGCCGTGCTGCGTGATGGCCCCGCGGCGCAGGCCGGCCTGCGTCCCGGTGACATCCTGACGGCAGTCGCCGGCAAGCGCCTGATCGATGCACGCCTTGCCATGGCCGACATCGCCGCAGTCAAGCCGGGCGACACCCTGCAACTCAATCTGTTGCGGGATGGCAAGCCCATGGAGGTCAGCGTCAAGGTCGGTGAGCGGCCGATTCCCGATAGCACGCCCTCTCCTGCCGCTGCAGCTCCGGGCGTCTCATCCCCCGGCTGACAATGGCCGCCGGACTGGCCAACGGCTTTCACGCAAGAACCAGAGCCAGAACCAGAACCAGAACCAGAACCAGAACCAGAACCAGAAAAGCCCGCCACGGAAACCGTGGCGGGCTTTTCATGCTCATGAACTACACCATGCTCATGAACTTCACCATGCTCACTCGATGATGCGATTCTCGGCACTACGGGCGTGAGCGGTCAGCGACTCACCCCGCGCCAGCACCGATGCGGTACGCCCGAGGATGGAGGCACCTTCGGCCGAGCACTGGATCAGCGAGGAGCGCTTCTGGAAGTCATAGACCCCCAGCGGCGAGGAGAAGCGCGCGGTACCAGACGTCGGCAGCACATGATTCGGGCCGGCACAGTAATCGCCCAGTGCCTCGGAGGTGTGGGAGCCCATGAAGATGGCGCCCGCATGGCGGACACCTTCGACCCACGCTTCCGGATCCGCCACCGACAGCTCCAGGTGCTCCGGCGCGATACGGTTGGTCAGTTCCAGCGCCTGCTCCGGCCCGCTGACGCGAATCAGGGCGCCACGCTCGCGCAGCGAGGTCTTGATGATCTCGGCACGCTCCATGGTCGGCGCGAGACGTTCGATTGACGCCTCGACCGCAGCGAGGTGCTCATCATCCCAGCTGATCAGGATCGCCTGGGCATCCTCGTCATGCTCGGCCTGCGAGAACAGGTCCATCGCCAGCCAGTCCGGATCGGTCACGCCATCGCTGACCACCAGAATCTCGGACGGTCCGGCGATCATGTCGATGCCGACCTGACCGAACACCGCCCGCTTGGCAGTGGCCACATAGATGTTGCCGGGACCGACGATCTTGTCGACGCGCGGCACCGTCTCGGTGCCATAGGCCAGTGCCGCGACGGCCTGGGCGCCGCCGATGGTGAAGACCCGATCGATACCCGCCAGGTGAGCCGCGGCCAGCACCAGTTCATTGACCACGCCATCGGGGGTCGGCACGACCATGATGATCTCGCGCACACCGGCGACATGCGCGGGGATCGCGTTCATCAGCACGGAAGAGGGATAGGCGGCCTTGCCTCCCGGGACATAGATGCCAGCGCGATCCAGCGGCGTGACCTTCTGCCCCAGCAAGCTGCCATGCTCATCCTTGAAGGACCAGCTTTCCGGCTTCTGATGCTCGTGATAGACGCGCACACGCTCCGCCGCGACCGCCAGTGCCTCGCGCTGATCCGCCGGCAGATCGGCGTAGGCCTTTGCCAGACGTTCGGCGTCGATCACCAGCTCCGACATGCTGGAGACACTCAGACGGTCGAAGCGATTGGAAAACTCCACCAGCGCGGCATCGCCTTCCTGCTTGACGCGCGAAAGGATGTCGGTGACACGATGCTGTACCTCGGCATCGGACACCCCCTCCCAGGCCAGCAATGCATCCAGGCGGGCAGTGAAATCGGTATCGCGGCTATCGAGCCGGTTGATCAGGGTATCCATGCGAACCTCTTGTCATGTCATTGGCAGTGAGGGCTGAGCCGGACGGGCGCTGCTGCCAGATCGTCTCTGCGATCTTGAGTGATGTCGTTGCTGACGAGTCCCGCCGCGTGACACGAGGCCGGGACCTGGTCATTCATGCGTCGCGACGTGCTTCCACCGCCTGACGCAGGCGGTCGATCAACGGCTTGAGGCGGTCATGCTTCATGGTCATGGCGGCCTTGTTGACCACCAGACGCGTGCTGATGTCGGTGATCAGCTCACGCGGCTCCATGCCATTGGCACGCAGGGTATTGCCGGTATCGACGATATCGACGATCTCATCGGCCAGATTCATCAACGGGGCCAGCTCCATCGCGCCATACAGCTTGATGACTTCGGCCTGGATGCCCTGTTCCGCGTAGTAGCGACGCGCGACATCGACGAACTTGGTGGCGACGCGACGTCGCGCGCCCTGCTGCTGCTGACCGACGACCCCGGCCGTCATCAGACGGCAGGCCGCGATCTCCAGATCCAGGGGCTCATAGAGACCTTCGGCGCCATGCTCGAGCAGCACGTCCTTGCCGGCGATGCCCAGATCAGCCGCTCCCAGCTGCACATAGGTCGGCACATCGGTGGCGCGAATGATGACCAGCTTGACGTCAGGCAGATTGGTATCGAAGAGCAGCTTGCGACTCTTGTCCAGATCTTCCAGCGGTTCGATGCCGGCATCCGCCAGCAGCGGCAGGGTTTCCTTGAGGATGCGCCCCTTGGAAAGGGCGACGACCAGTTGCTTGCTCATGGGGTATTCGCCCGTGCTTGTGCGTAAGAATTCAGCAGACGCTGCCGACCTGCGATGGCCGGCAGCGCATGGAGGCAGGACTCGGCTCAACCGGCGGAGCGGCGGATGATCACGCCCAGCCCGGAGAGCTTCTCCTCGATGCATTCATAACCACGATCGATGTGGTAGATGCGATCCACCATGGTTTCGCCATCGGCGACGATGGCCGCGATCACCAGCGAGGCCGAGGCACGCAGGTCCGTGGCCATCACCGGGGCGCCCGACAGGCGCTCGGTACCGGTCACCACCGCCGTGTTGCCTTCCAGGGCGATGTGCGCGCCCATGCGGTTGAGCTCCTGCACGTGCATGAAGCGGTTCTCGAAGATGGTCTCGATCACGGTACCGGTGCCTTCGGCCACGGCATTCAGCGCCACGAACTGGGCCTGCATGTCCGTGGGGAATGCCGGATACGGCGCAGTACGGATATTGACCGCCTTCGGACGCTTGCCCTGCATGTCCAGCTCGATCCAGTCATCCCCCGTGGTGATGGTGGCACCGGCTTCTTCCAGCTTGGCAAGCACCGCATCGAGGGTATCGGCGCGCGTGCGGGTGACGCGCACCTTGCCACGCGAGGCCGCTGCCGCGACCAGGAAGGTACCGGTCTCGATGCGATCAGGCATCACGGAGTATTCGCAACCGTGCAGTCTCTCGACCCCTTCGATGACGATGGTATCGGTGCCGTGGCCGGTGATCCTGGCGCCCATGGCGATCAGGCATTCGGCCAGATCGACGACTTCCGGCTCGCGTGCCGCGTTCTCGAGCACGGTACGCCCATCGGCCAACGTCGCGGCCATCAGCAGATTCTCGGTACCCGTGACGGTCACCACGTCAAAGACGATGCGAGCGCCCTTGAGGCGGCCACCCGGCGCCTTGGCACGGATGTAGCCGTTCTCGACCGAGATCTCCGCGCCCATGGCTTCCAGGCCGCGGATGTGCAGATCCACCGGGCGCGAGCCGATGGCGCAACCGCCCGGCAACGAGACTTCGGCACTGCCGAAGTGAGCCAGCAGCGGGCCCAGCACCAGGATCGAGGCGCGCATCTTCTTGACCAGCTCGTAGGGCGCATGACAGTGCTCGACCTTGGAGCCGTCCAGCTGCACGGTCATGTTGTCGCCCATCACCGGCTCGACTCCCATGCGCCCGAGCAATTCCAGGCTGGTGGTGATGTCTTGCAGGTGCGGCAGATTGCTGATGGTCACGGGACCTTCGGACAGCAGTGTCGCTGCCAGGATGGGCAGGGCCGAATTCTTGGCACCACTGGCCCAGACTTCCCCGTTGACCGGCCCGTTGCCGGTGATAATCAGCTTGTCCATGAAATGTTCCGATCAGCTCTGGGCGTTGCCGACGGCAGCATCGTACTGCGCCGGGGTATAGGTACGAATGCTGATGGCGTGAAGCGCGCCAGAGCGAATCTCGTCATTGAGTGCGGCGTAGACCAACTGCTGGGCCTTGACGCGACTGAGGTCAGCGAAGACCTCGCCCACGGCGACGACCTGGAAGTTGCATCCTTCACCCTGGATATGAAAATCGACGTTCTCGATTCGAGCCTCGAGCAGGGCCTTGACATCATTCGGTTGCATGACGGGCGATGACTCCTTCGCGGTACATGTCCGGGCCAGGCACATTACGCTGCGCTTCGACCTGGGCGATATGACCGCACATGGTAATCAAAAGCGCGCGGGAACGCGATTGGCGGCAGCCTCCTGCCTCCCACGTTCCCGCGCGCAGTGGTGGTGATCGAGCGGCTGGGCAGCCCGGCCGGAGCACGATCAGACAGCATCGACCTCAGGGCGAGGCGCCGAATCCGACGCCTGATCCGTGACCTCCAGTCCCGGCAACAGGACATCGAGGCCAGAGACGGAGGCCAGACGCTTGAGCGCAGGCGATAGACGCAGATGCGTGACATGCCCCGAATGGCGCGCCAGATGACGCTGCCACTCCAGCAGGACACTCAACGTGGCGGTGCTTGCGCCACCGACGCCACAGAGATCGATCTCGATGCCCTCTGCATGCTGCCCGAGCCACTTGCAGCCCACTTCGGCGAGCTCGGAGGCGTGATCGAAATCCGGCTGACCGCTCAGCGTCAGGCAGCCATCGCCGGCGCTCAGGGTCACGTCATCATCATCGAAGAGTGTTTTCATGGTCATATCGCCAGTGGTCAGGCTCAGCTGTCGCTGTCGCCCGCGCTCTCCCCGCTGTCCTTTTCCAGGTCGACATCCGGCTGCCAGCCCTTGATGACGGCATCGATATCACGGCCATTGTCACGCATGGCCTGGTCGAACTGATTGCGGAAGGTCAGGCCCAGATTGACGCCATTGACGATCACGTTGACCACTTTCCACTCGTCATTGCGCAGACGCATGGAATAGGCCACCGGGTACACCTTGCCCTTGGTGTCGATCACGTCCATGTAGACGGTGTCCTGATCTTCATAACGACGCTCGCCTTCACTGTCCTTCACTTCGAGCTTGGCGTAGTCAAAGCTCACCAGGCCCTTCGCGTAGGTACCGATCAGGGTGTCATGGAAGACCTTGGAGAATTCGGTACGCTGTTCCGGAGAGGCACCCTTGAAGTACTTGCCCATCACGCTTGCCGCGATGTAGCGGTAATCCACGACCGGCTCGAGGGAGTTGTCGACCAGCGCTTCCAGCTCGTCGACGTGATCCTTGTAATAGCTTTCGCGGCTATCGATCTTGGTGGTCAGGCCTTCGACGGTATCACGCAGCAGCACGTCCGGTTCCTGGGAAGCGGCAGAGGCCAGCGGGCTCATCGCCATCATGGCAGACAGGCTCAATACGCTCAGTGGACGAATCAGCTGCTTGAGGATATGGGTCATCGGATTTGCTCCTTGAAATGTGCATCGCGCCAACGCCGAGTCAGGCCTGCGTCAGCTCTTCGAGAAATTGGAGACGAACTGCTGAATCAACTCTTCCAGTACCAGTGCCGACTGGGTATCCCGGATGGTGTCGCCATCCTCCAGCGTTTCCGGATCCCCCCCGGTGGTCAGGCCGACATATTGCTCGCCCAGCAGACCGGAGGTCAGGATGGCAGCCGTGGTGTCCTTGCTCAACTTGCCCTTGAGGCTGCTATCCAGCTTCATCGTGACACGGGCATCAAACCACTTGGGATCCAGCTCGATCTTCTCGACACTGCCGATCGCCACGCCCGCCATGGTCACCTTGGACCGCGGCTTGAGGCTTCCTATCCCTGAAAAGTTGGCATTGAGCACGAAGGTGTCATCCGCCTGCTGGAAGGTGACGCCACTGACGCGCAGCCCGAGAAACACCATGCCCAGAAAACCGGCAAGTACGAACAGGCCCACGCCGAACTCGACCATGCGGGTACGTTTCATCCAATATCTCCAAACATGACGGCTGTGAGGACGAAATCGAGTCCCAGCACCGCCAGCGATGAATAAACCACAGTACGTGTGGTCGCGCGTGAAATGCCTTCCGAGGTCGGGATCAGGTCATACCCCTGGAAGACAGCGATCCAGCTCACCACCAGCCCGAAGACCAGTGACTTGACGACGCCGTTCATGACATCCCCGACGAAGTCGACATTCGATTGCATGCTGCTCCAGTAGGCCCCTTCGTAGATGCCGAGCCAATCGACACCCACGAGCTTGCCACCCAGAATCCCCACGACGCTGAAGCCGATGGTCAACAGCGGCAGGGACACGAAACCGGCCCACAGCCGCGGAGCGACGATCCGCTTGAGGGGATCCACGCCGATCATTTCCATGCTGGTGAGCTGCTCGGTCGCCTTCATCAGGCCGATCTCGGCCGTGAGGGCAGAGCCGGCGCGCCCGGCGAACAGCAGCGCCGCCACGACCGGGGCCAGCTCGCGCAGCAGCGACAGCGACACCATCTGGCCAAGCGCCTCCTCAGCACCGAACCCGACCAGAATGGTATAGCCCTGCAGGGCCAGCACCATGCCGATGAACAACCCCGACACCAGCACGATCGCCAGTGACAGCACGCCGACGAAGTGCATCTGACGCACCCAGAGGGAGAACCCCTCACGGGATGGCAGGCCGACGCCCGCCTGCGCCAGCAGCATGCCGGCGCGTCCGATGGCAGAGATCACCTCGATGGTGCTGCGCCCCAGCGAGGTGATGGCCCCCAGCGGGCCACGATTCAGACCGCTCATGCTGATTGCCCTCTCTGTGAAGTGCCACTGGCCGCTTCTCTGCCATCGAGAATGTCGCCGGCGAAATCCGGCGCGGGATAGTGGAACGGCACCGGTCCATCCGGCTTGCCGTGGATGAACTGGGCCACGCGCGGGTCCGCCTCGGCGTTCAAGGCTTGTGGCGTGCCCTGGGCCATGACCTTGCCATCGGCGATCACATAGACGTAATCGGCGATGGTCAGCGTCTCCTTGATATCGTGGGAGACCACCACCGCCGTCATGCCCAGCGCATCGTTGAGGCGACGGATCAGATTGACCAGCACGCCCATCGAGATGGGGTCCTGACCGGCGAAGGGCTCGTCGTACATGATCAGGTCCGGATCCAGTGCGATGGCGCGTGCCAGCGCGACACGCCGCGTCATGCCACCGGAGAGTTCGGCGGGCATCAGTTCACGCGCCCCACGCAGCCCGACGGACTCGAGCTTGATCAGCACGATGTCGCGGATCATCGCCTCGGGGAGATTGGTATGGACTCGCAACGGGAAGGCCACGTTCTCGAACACGCTGAGATCCGAGAACAGCGCACCACTCTGGAACAGCATGCCCATGCGACGACGCATGCGGAACAGTTCGCGCCGCGACAGGGCATGCACATGGTGACCGGCGATATCCACACGCCCGGCGGACGGGGTCAACTGCCCCCCGATCAGCTTGAGCAGCGTCGTCTTGCCGGTACCGGAGGGCCCCATGATGGCGGTGATCTTGCCACGCGGAATCTTCAGGTCTATCCCGGAGAAGATCTCGCGCTCTCCACGGGTGAAGCGCAGGCCTTCGACACGAATCAATGCGTCGTCGAGGTCGATGTCAGCGGAGCCACGGCGAGAGGATGGCGATGCATCAGCGCCGGCCGCAGCGGTCGCTGTAGCAGCCTGACCGGGTAATTCAGTCATAGAAGCATCCGCTGTGAGGGAGTCACGACACTGGCCATGGGCAATCCGTCGCCTGGCACTGTGCCGCGAGTCCGAATCTTGGAGTTCATGGATCACGTCATTCGGGAATCAAGTTAGTTAGCGAACATCGTATCCGAACCCGCCCCCTCACTACCAGTCCGTTGCAGGGTCCATCGCATCCCGCAGATGCGATCCCTTGCCTTGCAATGCCTTGGGGGGATGCGTTTAATGGCGCGGTCACTGGCGACAAGCCGCTGCCCTGCCTCCTGCCCCGAGAGTTCCGATGCTATATCCCATCCTCGCTGTCATCCTTGGCCTGATAGGTCTTGTCTGGAGCGCCGATCGCTTCGTCGAAGGCGCCGCCGCTACCGCATGGCGAGCTGGCATGAGCAAGCTGCTCATCGGAATGACCATCGTCTCCATCGGCACTTCGGCGCCGGAGATCGTGGTCTCGATCATGGCCTCGCTTGACGGCACCCCCGACATCGCCACCGGCAATGCTCTGGGGTCCAACATCGCCAACATCGGTCTGGTGCTGGGCGTCACGGCGCTCATCGCTCCCATCCCGGTGCATTTCGGCCTGGTGCGCCGTGAACTGCCGCTGCTGCTGGCCGCGACGGCACTGGGGGGCTATGCCCTCTCCAACAGCGGGCTCGAGCGCCTGGATGGCCTCCTGCTGCTGGCACTGCTGGTGTTCACGCTTGTCTGGCTGTTCAAGGTCGACTCGCCGAGTGACGCCGAGAGTCAGGATGACGTCCCTGAGATGAGCGCCGGACGCGCCATCTTCTGGCTGCTCTTCGGTCTGGCGGTGTTGATCGCCAGCTCACGCGCGCTGGTCTGGGGCGCCACCGATATCGCCCAGGCACTCGGCGTCCCCGAACTGATCATCGGCCTGACCGTCATCGCCATCGGCACCAGCCTGCCGGAGCTCGCGGCCAGCGTGGCCAGCGCACTCAAGCGCCATCACGACATCGCCATCGGCAACGTCATCGGCTCCAACCTCTTCAACATCCTGGCCGTCCTGCCGGTACCGGGCCTGCTGGCACCGGGGCCGGTGGATGGCAGCGCCATCAGTCGCGACTACCCGGTGATGCTCGGTCTGACCCTGATGCTGGCCGCCCTGCTCATCTGGCAGCGTCGCGGGCGCATCGGCCGTGGTCCGGGGCTGGTGCTGCTGGCCTGCTACCTCGGCTACACGGCCTGGCTTGCCATCAGCCTGACTCGCTGACGCCTGTGGGCGGACAGGCCGGAACGATCAGGCCATCCGCCCCGTGTCAGCATCACGCCCGAGCCGTTGCAGCGCGTGAGTGACGCCTCTCTCACGTACCTTGAGTCCTGGCCACACACAGGCAACAATCTGAACATGACCAAGTCCTCCAGAATCCAGCCCGCCACCTCCGACATGTCTTCCACTGCCGATGATTCGCCCTCCAGCGGCCGCGATCACGCCGCCATGCAGGCGGATTTCCGCGCCAGCGCCCGACGCACCTTCGCGATCGAGGGCGCCGCCATCGCGGCACTGGAGCACCAGCTGGATGCAGAGTTCGATCGTGCCTGCCAGCTGATGATGGCGACCAAGGGCCGGGTGATCGTCACCGGCATGGGGAAATCCGGCCATATCGCCAGCAAGATCGCGGCGACTCTGGCCAGCACCGGCACGCCGGCGTTCTTCGTGCATCCCGGCGAAGCCAGCCATGGGGATCTCGGCATGATCACCTCGTCGGACACGGTGCTGGCACTGTCCAATTCCGGTGAAACCGCCGAAGTCACCGCCCTGCTGCCACTGCTCAAGCGCATGGGGACGCCGCTGGTCTCGATGACCGGCAAGCCCGGCTCGACGCTCGCGCGTGATGCAGACGCACACCTGGACACCAGCGTCGCCCAGGAGGCCTGTCCGCTGAATCTGGCACCGACGGCCTCCACGACCGCCGCACTGGTGATGGGGGATGCGCTGGCCGTGGCACTACTGGAAGCCCGCGGCTTCACCGCCGAGGAGTTCGCACTCTCTCATCCCGGTGGCAGCCTTGGGCGGCGACTGCTGCTGCGCGTCCAGGACGTCATGCATCAAGGCGATGCCCTGCCACGCGTGGCGCTGGGCAGCCCGCTGCGCGATGCGCTGCTCGAGATCACCCGCCAGGGCATGGGGTTCACCTGCGTGATCGACGAGGACGAGCATCTGGTCGGCGTCTATACCGACGGGGATCTGCGCCGCACCCTGGATCAGCACGGCGATCTGCGTGCGCTCAAGGTCGATGACGTCATGACGCGCGGTGGCAAGACCATCCGCTCCAGCATGCTGGCCGCCGAAGCGGTGCGCATCATGGAAGAAAACCGCATCAGCGTTCTGGTAGTCTGTGACGAGGATGAGCACCCGATCGGCGCCATCCACATGCACGGCCTGCTGGCCAGCGGCGTGATCTGAACTCCCCCGCGGGATTGCTGTCTCTGCACGACAGTCCCGTGAGTCTGGCGAGGGCAGCACGCAGCCGTTGGCGGTCGTCGCCTACAGGAATGCGTCACGCATGCACGGAATGCGAGGAGAAAGACCATGAATGACATCACTTCCCTGGCGGAGGGCTACCCCCAGGACATCATCGACCGCTCACGTCGCGTGCGCCTGCTGGCGCTGGATGTGGACGGCGTGCTGACGGACAACCGGCTGCACTACGATGCCAATGGCGTGGAAACCAAGAGCTTCCATGTCCAGGATGGCCACGGCCTCAAGCTGATCCTGCGCAGCGGTATCCGGGTCGCCTTGATCACGGGTCGCAGCTCGCCGATGGTGGAACGTCGCGCCAAGGAGCTGGGTATCCAGGACGTCATTCAGGGCCGCGAGGACAAGCTGGTCGCGCTGACCAACCTGTGTCGCGAGCACGATATCGCGCTGGATGACGTGGCCTACTGCGGAGATGACCTGCCGGATCGCGAAGCCATCCGTCGCGTCGGCCTGGGGGTCAGCGTTCCCAACGCCATGCCCTATGTGATGAGCGAAGCCAATTGGGTGACCACTCGTCAGGGCGGTGATGGTGCCGTGCGCGAGATCTGTGATCTGCTGCTCAAGGCACAGGGCCACTGGGCCTCGGTGCTGGATACCTATCTGCAGGAGTCGCGCGCCTGATGCCACGTCTGCCCCGTCCCTCTCCGCGCCTGTGGCTGATGCTGCTGCTCCTGCTGGTCGGCGGCGTCATGGCCCTGATCGAGCAGCGCAACAGTCTGGAGTCGACAGTGGATGTCGACGCCAGCAGTGATGAGCCGGATTACTATCTCGAGGGGGCTGACATGACGCGCTTCGATGCGCGGGGAGTGTCGATCCAGTCGATGACCTCCCCGCACATCGAACACACGCCAGGCGATGACGTGACGCGTGCGCAGGCACCGAAGATCCGTACCAACGACAGCGAAGACCGTCGCTGGTACGCCACGGGTGACAGTGGCGTGTTGAGCGCCGGCGGCGACACCTTCACCCTCGAGGGCAGTGCCAGACTGCGCCAGCCTTCGGATGCCTGGACACTGGACACCGACGTGCTGCATTACAGTCGTGAGCAGAACCGTGCCTGGAGTGACGTGCCGGTGGTGATCACCCAGAATGGTCAACGCGTCGAGAGTGACCGATTCAGCGCTGACCTCTCTCAGGATTCCGCCCAGCTGGAAGGCCGCGTCCGCAGTACCCTGCAACCCGGCAAGGGCAAGAGCGATGCCGCCCGGGAAGCCGAGACTCTCGACACCGGCAATGACACCACCCGTGACGATGATGGCCGCGTCTCCAGCACCTTCGATGCCGCACCGGCCCAGGATCAGTGAGCGCGCCCCTGCATGCGCCGAATCCTCTCTCCCCGATTTCCGCTTCACGATGGCCTGAGTGATCGTGAAGCCTTACCAGTTCTGCCAAGGAGCACTCCATGACTTCAACGACTCTCACGCCCTTGACGGTCTGGCGCCAGACACTCAGACCCGGTGTCATGGCCCTTGGCCTGGCACTTGGCATGACGACGCTTTCCCCGACCGCACTGGCGCTGGACAGCGATGCCAACCAGCCGATCAACATTGCCGCCGACTCACTGTCACTGGATGACAAGGCCGGCACGGCCACCTATACCGGTCGCGTGGAAATGCGCCAGGGCAGCATGAAGCTGGATGCCGCGCGCGTTGACATCAGTCGCGCCGACAGCGGCGAGATCTCCCTGGTCAAGGCCACCGGCCAGCGCGCCTACATGGAGCAGAAACCCGATACCGACGAGCGACTGGTCAAGGGCTGGGCGAATACCATTCGCTACCACGCGCTGGAGCGCCGGGTGGAACTGGTCGGCGATGCCCGTCTGGAGAAAGGCGACGACACCTTCGAAGGCGGCTACGTGGAATACTTCCTGGACAAGCGCCAGGTCAATGCCAGCAATGGCACCGATGCCTCATCCTCCGAGGGGTCACGCGTCCACATGACCCTGACGCCACGTGGCGCCAATGCCAGCAAGGACCAATGAGCATGACTGCTGCCAGCCCACGTACCCTCAGCGCTCGTCATCTGGCCAAGGCCTACAAGGGTCGCAAGGTCGTCAAGGACATCTCGCTGGAAATCCGCCAAGGTGACATCGTAGGCCTGCTGGGCCCCAACGGGGCCGGCAAGACGACCTCGTTCTACATGATCGTCGGCCTCGTGCGCTCGGATGCCGGTAGCGTGACCATCGATGACCACGACCTGTCCGGCGCCGCCATGCATCAGCGGGCTCGCGCCGGCATCGGCTATCTGCCCCAGGAAGCCTCGATCTTCCGCAAGCTCTCGGTGTCCGACAACATCATGGCGATCCTCGAGACGCGCAAGGACCTGGATCGCAACGGACGCAAGGCACGCCTGGAGGAGCTGCTCAACGAGTTCAGCATCACGCATATTCGTGACAGTGCCGGCATGAGCCTTTCCGGCGGGGAGCGCCGCCGCGTGGAGATCGCTCGCGCACTGGCCACCGAGCCGGACTTCGTGCTGCTCGATGAGCCGTTTGCCGGCGTGGACCCCATCTCGGTGGGCGAGATCAAGAGCATCGTGCGCCAGCTGCGCGACCGCGGCATCGGGGTGCTGATCACCGACCACAACGTGCGCGAGACACTCGACATCTGCGATACCGCCTACATCGTGGGCGATGGTCAGATCATCGCGCATGGCGACGCCGACACCATCCTCGCCAACCAGCAGGTGCGTGATGTCTACCTGGGCCATGAGTTCAAGCTCTAGCCCGAGAGTGCCGTCAGCCTGGTGAGTGCCGTCCGACCTCTTCTGCTCTCACCAGCACCCTCCACCACCCGCCACTTCCTGCTTCACTGTCGGGGCCTCGTTCCCCGCCCCCTCACGCAAGCGCCTCGACATGCGCTTGCGTAATCTCCCCGTGAACCCTCCTGCTCTGCCACACCTCACTCGAATGCATGACGTCCATACCACCTTGGTGGCAACATGGCATGCAAGTTGCTTGAATATTCTCGACTGCCCCTTGTCAGTGCCCCGACCCACGGTATAGCGTAGATGCACGTTCCTTTGCCGTGAATGACAGACCCCATGAAACCCACCTTGCAGCTTCGACTCGGCACTTCCCTGACCATGACCCCGCAACTTCAGCAAGCGATCCAGCTGCTGCAGTTGTCGACGCTGGACCTGCGTCAGGAGATACAGCAGGCGCTCGAGTCAAACCCCATGCTGGAGCTTGACGAGGAATACGAGTCGCTGGATGTCGCGGAGACACAGGACAAGAGCGAGATCTCCACCTCCGAGACCAACAGCGAGATTCCTGAAGAATACCCTCTCGACAGTGACTGGTCGGACCTCTACCAGGACCACGCAGGCAGCCTGACCAGTTCCGGCAGCGGAAGCTCGAGCGAGGACGGGCCGGACTTCGATCGCAACACCAGTGTCGAAAGCCTGCAGGACCATCTGCGCTGGCAGCTGGCGATGACGGACCTCGATGCGCGTGAACGGCAGATGGCGGAGAGTCTGATCGATGCGGTGGATGGGGCCGGCTACCTGAGCATGAGCCTGGACGAACTGGTCGATGGCCTGCGAGGTCAGGGACTGCCCGGCCTCAAGGCGTCGGAACTCGAGCAGGTCCTGCTGCGCCTTCAGCAGTTCGATCCCACCGGTGTGTTCGCTCGAGACCTGCGCGAATGCCTGCTGCTGCAGCTGGCCCTGCTGCCGGACGATCTGCCATTGCTGGCCCAGGCCCGCCGTCTGGTGCGGCAATTCCTCGAGGCACTGGGCAATGACGATCGCAAGCTGCTCAAGCGTCGCCTGAGCCTGGATGATGATGAGCTGGATCACGTCATTCGTCTGGTACGGGCGCTCGACCCGCGCCCGGCGTCCGCCTGGGGCGAGCCTGCCAGTGATTACGTCATCCCGGACCTGCTGGTCCGTCATACGCGTCACGGCTGGCAGGTCGAGCTCAACCCGGAAGCGCTGCCCAAGCTGCGTATCCAGCCGGAATATGCCGCCCTCATCAAGCGGGCCGACAAGTCCGCGGACAACACCTTCCTCAAGGACAATCTTCAGGAAGCCCGCTGGCTGATGAAGAGCCTGTCCTCACGCAACGACACCCTGCTCAAGGTGGGCCGCGAGATCATGGCGCGCCAGATCGACTTCCTCGAGCAGGGGGAAGAAGGCATGAAACCGCTGATCCTTGCCAACATCGCGGAAGTGGTCGAGATGCACGAATCCACCATCTCGCGGGTGACCACCCAGAAATATATCCACACCCCGAGAGGCGTGTTCGAACTCAAGTTCTTCTTCTCGAGCCAGGTGGGTGGCAGCGGCAACGGTGACGCGCACTCCAGCACCGCGATCCGTGCGCGCATTCGCAAGCTGATCTCGGAAGAACCGGCGCGCAAGCCATTGTCCGACTCACGCCTGGTGGATCTGCTGGCCAGTGATGGCATCGAGGTAGCGCGCCGGACGGTCGCCAAGTATCGCGAGGCCATGGGCATCCCCTCCTCCAGCGAGCGCAAGCGCTTGGCGTGAGTCTCGACAACGGATACCCGCAGGCCAGCGGGCTCCACACGTCGGAGCGCTGAAGCTCGCCCCCTTGCACCTGCCATCCTGGCATCATCTGCCAATCGGTCGTCTGAATACCGGTTGGCAATGCCTGTCCTTGCGACTGCGTGAGTGACTTCACGCCCCCAATTGCCTATTTTTCCAGCCACTTTTCTCCAGAGTGCTTTCTTTTTCTCTCACATCCCACGGACAGATAGCCAGGTGTCCCCACCGACTCCTGCCACACGAACGTCGACGTAAATGCTGACATTGGCCACAAACGGCCGGTTTCTCGAGCCCCATTCCGTCCGTGATGCGAGGCGATGCTCATGAAGAACCTGCTGATATCCCTCGCTGGGTTGAAGACAAGCCTTGCCCCACGATGCAGCGCAGCGTTGATCTTTGTTCAAAGCTTGGGCATTGTCGGGGTAGACGCTCGGTACACCGGCACCGCCGCTCTCGCCAGCAGATGATCGCCACGAGACCATGGCCGGAGTCAGAAAGTGGCCGCGCGTTCAATCAGGGTTTGCTCGCAGTCAAAAAGGGTTACAATTCAAAGGCAACCCGCTGGATAAAGGAGCGTGTCCATGCAAGTGAATATCACCGGGCATCATGTGGAACTCACCGATCCTCTCCGCGATTATGTCAACGAGAAGCTCGCTCGCCTCGAACGGCATTACGACAACATCACCAATGTTCAGGTGACACTGTCGATCGAGAAGGAACGCCAACAGGCTGCCTGCACCCTGCACGCCGCTGGCGCCGACCTCCATGCCCTGGCAGAAGACCCCAACATGTACGCTGCCATCGACGCGCTCGCCGACAAGCTGGACCGCCAGCTGGTCAAACACAAGGAAAAGTCCCAGGCTCGCTCTCAGGGCACCGGGACCCGTTGACCTTCTGCCATGACACTTGATCAGATCCTTCCCCCCGAGCGCACGCTCTACGGCGTCCCCGGGGGGAGCAAGAAGCGGGTGCTGGAATTCTTCAGCACCTTCATTGCTCAGAACATTCCCAGCCTGGACAGCCAGGAAGTCTTCTCGCGCCTGATCGGGCGCGAGAGACTGGGTTCGACGGGCATCGGCCACGGCGTGGCCGTGCCACATGCACGCAGTCCACACTGCAAGACCCCCATCGCGGCGTTCATGAAGCTCGGTGACCCCATCGACTTTGACGCCATCGATGGCGAACCCATCGATCTGCTGTTCGTGCTGCTGGTCCCCGAGGAGGCAGATGACACCCATCTCACTCTGCTCGGCCAGGTGGCGGAACTGCTCAACTCGCCCACCAACCGGGCAGCATTGCGCCAGGCAGACAGTCAGCGAGCATTGTTCGATGCCCTGACCTCGGCCATCGCCGAATTGCCGGCGCGCTGAACCTGCAAGCCCGGACTCGCTCCGGGCTTGTCGCTGACTGGCCTCAGGCACCCTCCGCTTTCACCTCATGCTGACCTCGCCCTGGGAGAGCACTCCATGAAGATCGTGATCATCAGTGGTCGCTCCGGTTCCGGCAAATCGATTGCCCTCCAGGCGCTGGAAGACATTGGCTACTATGCCATCGACAATCTGCCCGGCATGCTGCTGGCACCATTGGTCGAGCAGCTGGAAAAGGACAGCCCCACCCGCCGGCGCATCGCGGTCTCCATTGACGCGCGCAACCTCCCCGATGCCCTGAGTCGCTTCCCCGAACTGCTCGACAGCGTTCGTCAGAGCGGCATGGATGTGCAGGTCGTCTACCTGACCACGGACTCCCGTGTCCTGCTCGAACGCTATTCCGCGACCCGCCGCCGTCATCCGCTGACCCGCGACAATGACCGCACGCTGGCCGAGGCCATCGAGATCGAGCAGCAGACACTGGCCCCGATTCGTCAGAAGGCGGATCTGGTCATCGACTCGACCAACCTCAGCGTGCATGACCTGCGCTCGCGCATCACCGAACAGGTCGCGCAGCATAGCTCTCGTCATCTGACACTCACCTTCGAGTCCTTCGGCTTCAAGCATGGCGTGCCGACCGATGCCGACATGGTGTTCGATGCCCGCTGCCTGCCCAACCCCTACTGGGACATCAATCTGCGCAGCGATACCGGTCGTGATGACAGCGTGGCGGAATTCCTGCAGCGCTACCCGGACGTCAAGGCAATGCAGGATGACATCGCCGGCTGGCTGGAACGCTGGCTGCCCGCCTATCAGGCCAGCAATCGCAGCTACCTGACCGTTTCGGTGGGCTGTACCGGCGGCCAGCATCGCAGCGTCTATCTCTGCGAGCAGCTGGCCGAACATTTCGCCAAGCAGCTTCCGGAAGTGCGTCTACGCCACCGGGAACTGGGGATCCATACGGCCCTGGCGATCGGCGATACCCGTCAGGAGTCACACGATGCCCAGTCGTGAACTGGTTCTGACCAACAAGCGCGGGCTGCATGCTCGCGCTGCCACCAAGCTGGTCAACTGCTGTGCGCCCTTCGAGGCCACGGTCATGGTCAGTCACGGTGAGCGACGCGCCAACGCGGCCAACGTCATGGCGCTGCTGATGCTGGCAGCCCCGTGTGGCACGGCGCTGATCATCGATGTCGAGGGCGAACAGGCAGATGAGGCCCTGTCTGCGATCGAGTCCCTGTTCGAGGCGCGCTTCGAAGAGGAAGAATGACGCCGCCGCACCCCGTCTGACATCCCCCGCCCGCCGGCTTTCTGCCACTTTTTCCGCGCTGATTGCCCTATCGATAAGAAACAGTGTTTTCTTTTGTCGACGCGCCCCCCTGCGCCAATGGTAGAATCAACGCTGTCCTTCATGTCGACAGGGGAAGCCGACAGATGAGCAAGACGTCACGCAAACTCAAGCCAAGACTTGATCGCCTGTCACAGGCACTGGAAAGTGGCGAGCTGGATCAGGCAAGGCGCATGCTGAATCGCGGCCTGGCACCGGTGGACGTGGCCCACTTGCTGGAATCCTCCCCCCCCAAGGAGCGCAACCTGCTCTGGGAGCTGGTCGACGCCGAACTTCAGGGCGATGTGCTCCAATACCTTGGCGAGGATATCCAGAGCGACTTCCTCAAGGACATGGATGCCGAGGACGTCCTGGCCGCCACCGAGAATCTGGAACCGGATGATGTCGCCGACATCCTCCAGCGGCTTCCGAATGCCGTGATTCTCGAAGTCCTCGACTCCATGGAGGCGCAGGAACGCCAGCGGGTCGAGACGGTGCTGTCCTACCCCGAGGACACTGCCGGCGGCTTGATGAACACGGACACCATCACCATCCGTCCGGACATCACCCTGGATGTCGTGTTGCGTTACATCCGCCGTCACGAGCGACTTCCCGATTCCACCGACACTCTGCTGGTCGTCTCGCGCCGCGATGAATTCATCGGCGCCCTGCCCATCAACCGCCTGCTGGTCTCTGACCCCGGTGTCACGGTGCGCGAGGTGATGGATACCGACAGCGTGGTGATTCCGGCATTGATGCCGGAGAGCGAGGTCGCCTCGCTGTTCGAGAAGCATGACCTGATCTCGGCGCCTGTCGTCGGCGGTGATGGCAACCTGCTCGGGCGCATCACCATCGATGACGTGGTCGACGTCATCCGCGGCGATGCCGAGCACCAGGTCATGTCGATGGCGGGGATGGACGAGGATGAAGATACCTTCTCCCCGGTGATGCGCACCTCCTGGCGTCGCGCCATCTGGCTTGGCATCAACCTGCTGACCGCCTTCATGGCGTCCGCCGTGATCGGGATGTTCGAGGGCACCATCCAGAAGATCACTGCGCTGGCGGTACTGATGCCCATCGTCGCCAGCATGGGCGGCATTGCCGGCTCATAGGCACTGACGGTACTGATTCGCGGCATCGCACTGGGACACGTCAAGAGTGGCAACGTGCGCTGGCTTCTCAAGCGCGAAATCATCGTCGCGGGGCTCAATGGCCTGCTGTGGGCGGTGGTGGTCGCCGGGATCGCCATCGTCTGGTTCGGTGATGTCCAGCTGGGGGCCATCATCGGTGCCGCCATCATGATCAATCTGTTGATCGCGGCCGTGACCGGGACATTGCTGCCGATACTGCTCAAGAAGCTCAATATCGACCCGGCCCTCTCCGGCAGCGTGATCTTGACCACCGTAACCGACGTGATCGGCTTCATGGCCTTCCTGGGCCTGGCGACCTGGCTCTATCTGTAATCACGCCAGGAGAGTCACGCATCATCCGGCAGCCTGCAGAAACGAAGACGGCCGCTCCCCCAGGAGCGGCCGTCTGTCTTTTCACGAAGGATGATCTCTAGCTCAATCTTCCAGCGCGTCTTCCTCACCTTCCGACATGCCCGCGACGGTCATGCCACCGATCAGCCAGCTGCCAGAGTGGATGCTGCCCCGGGTATCGACATCATCACCGACCGCCAGCAGATTGGCGGCCATGTCACGCAGATTGCCGGCGATCGTGAACTCCTCGACCGCGTGCTGGATCTCGCCATTCTCGACCCAGAAGCCCGAAGCGCCACGCGAGTAGTCACCGGTCACGCCGTTGACGCCCTGCCCCATCAACTCGGTCACCAGCACGCCGGTGCCCATCTGCTTGAGCATCTTGTCACGTGAGGTCAGCGGCGCGGTGATGCGCACGTTGCGCGCACCGCCCGCGTTGCCGGTGGTCTGCATGCCCAGGCGACGAGCACTGTAGGCGCTCAGCATGTAACTCTGCACCTTGCCGTCGGCAAAGTAGACATTGTCACGCGTGGCGACACCGTCGTTGTCGAAGGCGGCACTCGACATGCCACCCACCTCACGCGGCTTCTCGCCGAGGGTGAACCAGTCAGGGAACAGCGGCTGACCCAGGCTGTCGCACAGGAAGCTGGACTCACGATACAGCGAACCACCCGCGATCGCGGACAGATAGTGCCCTACCAGGCCTGCCGACATCTGCGGGTCGAACATGACCGGCATGCGCCCCGTCGCCACCTTGCGCGCGTTGAGGCGTGCCAGCGTGCGGCGTGCAGCCTCGCGCCCCACATCCTCCGGGGAGCGCAGGTCGGCCGGGTTGCGCACGCTGGTGTAGTCATAGTCACGCTGCATGCCCTGTTCATCCCTGGCGATCAACATGCAGGACATCGAGTGTCGGCTGCCGCACTGACTGGCCAGGAAACCGTGGCTGTTGCCGTAGACCTGCACACCTTCCCCACTGGAGAAGCTGGCACCTTCGGATTGCGCGATGCCTTCCACTTCCAGTCCGGCACGCTCACACGCCAGCGCCAGATCCGTCGCGTCATCGACGCTGATCGCCCAGGGGTGATGCGCCTGAAGGTCCGGGAAATCGGTGGCCATCAGTTCGGCCGGCGCCAATCCGGCAAAGCTGTCCTCGCCGGTGTAATGAGCGATGGAGACCGCTTTCTCGACCGCGGCACGAATCGAGTCGCTACCGGCGTCGGAAGAGGTCGCGCTGCCCTTGCGATTGCCCAGATACACGGTCACGCCGATCCCCTGATCACGCGACAGTTCGACGGTTTCGACTTCTCCGTCACGCACCGAGATGCTGACGCCCTGATCGACGCTGGCGCCCACCTCACAGGCATCGGCTCCCAGACTGCGGGCCAGCTCGAGCGCTTCGCTGACGCGGCGCTCCAGCAGTTGTTGCTGAGCAACGGCATCAAAGGCCTGGCTCATGTTGTTCTCCTTCTGAGGAGACGGGGCGCTGGCAGTGCTATACTGCCGCAAATTTCCCCGACTCGTTGGAATTGGCATGCGTAAAGAAAGACCTGAGGAGCTCGTCGAGCGTCCCAGCAAATCCCAGATGAAGCGTGAAATGATCGAGCTTCAGGCCCTCGGCAAGAAGATCATCGACATGCCGGCCGGTCAGCGCGCCAAGTTCCCGCTCTCCGATGACATGCTGGCCGCCATCGATGAGTGCGGACGCATTCGCAGTCATGAAGGCCTGCGCCGTCACATGCAGTACGTCGGCAAGCTGATGCGCAAGGAAGACCTCGAGGCCATCAACGCCGTCTTCCAGAGCATGGAGCAGCAGAGCATCCGTCGGGATGCCTCCTTCCAGCGCCTGGAGCGCTGGCGCGATCGCCTGATCGAGGACGACGAAGCCTTCGTGATCTTCGTCGAGGACTACCCGGAGGTGGACCGCCAGGCACTGCGTCAGCTGATCCGCAATTCACGCGCCGAGCGTGATGCCGGCAAGCAGCCCAACAGCGCCAAGAAGCTCTTCAGGCTGCTGCGTGCCGAGCTCGATCTGTAATTCTGACACCTCACGCTTCATCGACGCCGCCGCGGCCCTGCCACGGCGGCGTCGTCATATCGCTTCTCTGCTGATCAAGCGCACCGGTTCATGACTGGGTGCCACCGACCGTCAGCTCATCGAGCTTCAGCGTCGGCTGGCCGACCCCGACCGGCACCGACTGACCGTCCTTGCCACAGACCCCGACCCCGGTATCCAGCTCGAGATCATTGCCGATCATCGAGACGCGACCCATGGCTTCCGGGCCGTTGCCGATCAGGGTCGCACCCTTGACCGGTGTGGTCACCTTGCCGTCCTCGATCAGATAGGCTTCGCTTGCGGAGAACACGAAGCGCCCGGAGGTGATGTCCACCTGGCCACCGCCGAAGCTGACCGCATAGAGGCCGCGCTTGACGCTCTTGATGATCTCCTGCGGGTCACGATCGCCACCCAGCATGTAGGTGTTGGTCATGCGGGGCATCGGCAGGTGCGCAAAGGACTCGCGACGCGCATTGCCCGTCGGCGCCATGCCCATCAGGCGGGCATTCAGCTTGTCCTGCATGTAACCGGTGAGGATGCCATCCTCGATCAGCGGCGTGTACTGACCCGGCGTGCCTTCATCGTCCACCGACAGCGAGCCACGGCGGTCCGCCAGCGTCGCATCGTCGACCACGGTGACGCCGCGCGCCGCGACCTGTTCGCCCATGCGCCCCGCGAAGGCGGAGCTGCCCTTGCGGTTGAAATCCCCTTCCAGACCATGACCGACCGCTTCGTGCAGCAGCACGCCCGGCCAGCCATTGCCCAGCACCACCGGCATCTGCCCGGCGGGCGCATCGACGGCCTCGAGATTGACCAGTGCCTGACGCACGGCTTCCCGCGCGTAGCGCTCGGCGACGTTGTCGTCACGCAGACGGGTCAGCGGGAAGCGTCCGCCGCCACCGGCACTGCCACGCTCACGACGGCCATTGCGCACCGCGATCACGCTGATGTTGAAGCGCACCAGCGGACGCAGGTCCGCGGCCAGGGTGCCATCACTGGCACGCACCATCACCACCTCGTAAAGCGCCGACAGCGAGGCCGAGACCTGACTGATGGAAGGGTCAAGGCCGCGGGCGATGCGGTCCGCTTCCTTGAGCAACGCGACCTTGTCCTCGGCACTCAGGCCATTGAGCGGGTCGATGCCGGAATAGAAGGACGGTGCCTCGGTGATGATCGAACGGGCGACCGTGCCATTGCTGCCACTGCGTGAGATGCCGGCGGCAGTGCGACCGGTGTCGGCAAGCGCGGCGGCATCGATCTGATTGGAATAGGCGAAGCCTGTCTTCTCTCCCGCCAGTGAGCGCACGCCGACGCCACCATCGATGTTATAGCTGGCGTCCTTGACGACACCATCTTCCAGCACCCAGCTCTCCTGCCAGATACGCTGGAAGTAGAGGTCGGCATAGTCGGTACCCGGACCCATGGCATGTGCCAGACCGGCATCCAGATCATCCAGGCTGAGTCCGCCCGGGGTCAGCAACAGGGCCGCGGCATCGTCGAGCACGCGACCGGAACTCGCATTTTGCGTCATTCGGCACTTTCCAGAGTAATGTTCGGGTCGCCCCAGGGGCCTGATACCCGATAGTGAATTTGCGTCACCTTGTCGATGAAGCGACCGAAGATCTTGTCGGCCACGAACAGCGCACCGCCCACGGCGGGGGCGCCGGCCAGCACGGCGGCCAACGGCAGGTTCTGACTGACCGGCACCGTGATGGCCATGTGTTGATCAAGGGTACCGCGAAGCAGGTCAACCTGCCCGTTGAGCGTCACGGTGGTGGACGGCGCCTCGATACGCAAGGGGCCATCGCTTTCCAGACGTCCCGCAAAGAGAGTCGCGGCGCCCCGCACCTTGTCGAAGGCCGTGCCCTTGTCGGTCACATCCGAGAAATCCAGCGACAGACGACGCAGCAGATTGTCGACGTTGACCAATCCCAATAGCCGCGCGGACGCCGAGCCGAGATTCAGGAAACGTCCGTCGTCCAGCTTGACCTCGAGCCGCCCGTTGGAGCGCGACAGCGCAAAGTCCTGCGGCGCCCCCGGCCAGGCCAGCTTGGCCTCGGCGCGTGCGCGCTCGGCCTCGATGCCGCGTGGCTGGGACAACCGCTCCAGCAGCCCGCCCAGATCGCTGCCATCCGCGGAAAGACGAGCGCGCGTCAGACTGTTGGCACCGGCATCCTCCCAGGTGATGTTGCCCTGGGCCGTCATGTCGCCCACGGTAATGGCGAGGGGGGACACCACCAGCCGCTGTTGATCCGACTGCCACTCTGCACTGATGGGCCCCAGCTGCTGCTCGCGCCAGATGAGACGTGCCAGGCGCAGGCTGCCTGCCGGCAGCTCGGCCAGCGCCGCTGGGTAGGGAGTCGGCTCGACCCCGGTGGCCACGGCCTCGGTGAAGTTGCTTGGCGCAGGCTCGGGGATTTCCCGGGTCTGTGGCGGCCACAGCGCGTCGAGATCAAGATGATCGAGATCCAGAATCAACGGCCGCGCGGCCCCGGACTGCCAGACGAGCTCCCCACTGGCGAGCCTGCCCTCCAGAGTGGCCGCCAGCCCCAGCGCTTGCTGTTGAGAGCTCTGACGAGGCGCTGCCTCAAGCGTCATCGGGCCGGTACACCGATCCTGGATCATCAGACAATCGGTGGCAACGCGCAGCCGCGACAGCTCGCTGAGTGCATCGCCACCGCTGCCACTGGCTCCATCATCGCCACTCGCGCCGGATAGCGCCCCGCCCCATGATGACCAGAGCTCAGGTGCCAGCGTCGGCGTCCGCCAGGCGATATCCCACCCCGTACGGGACGGCCATTGCGGGTCGCTCGGCCAACGTTCCAGCCACAGCTGGCCGGTCATCGGCACCTTGCTGCCATCATCACGCGTATTGCCGCCTTGCCAGCGAGCGCGGGCACGATTGGCGAGCACGACATCGCCACCGCCCTCGGCGAGCCCGACCTCTACCGACAACGCCGCGTCTTCGTCACGCGCCTTGCCGAAGGGGGCCGGCAGATTGATGGCCGCGCCCTTGAGATCACTCGACAGCTGCAGGCTGGCTCCCTCCTCAGGCAGCATCAGACGCGCCTGATAATCGAACGTGCCGCCCAGCGCACGCGGGCTATCTCCCTGATTCAGTGCCGCACGGCTATCCTGCGCCGCATCACCGAGCAGCGTCTCGGGAGCCCCCAGCCAGCTCAGCACCGGTGCCAGCGGCGCCTGGCCACTGAAGGTCACCGCCCCCTTGCTGGCCGAATCCGCCTGACCGATAGTGAGTGCCGCCTTGACCGCGCCACCGAACAGCTGCCCTGACAGGTCGCCGGTCAATTGCTCGCGCTGTCCTTCAGGACGCGTGGGGTCATGCACGAATGTCAGCGGGCCGCGAATGCCGGCGATCTCGATGCCCGGCCCGGGGAAGGCCAGGCTTGCCGCCTGTCTCTCCCCGACCTTGCCCGTCACCTCCACCCGCGCCTGCTCGGCATCTTCAAGCGGTACGCGAATCTTCATGGCCGCCGCCACGGAGCCCTTGCCCTGCCACTCGGCCAGCAGCTCCGCGGTGTCCTCGAGCGGTGCATGCGAGAGCAGATCGAACAGCGCCTCGACACTGCCCGTGACATCCCCCTGGATATCCAGGGTGTCATCGTGCATGTCGACCTTGGCCTGATCCACCGACAGACGCTGCGCGCTACCCAGCGCGACCGGCCGTGAGTACGCCGACTCGACGCTGGCCGTGAGATCATTGTCATGCAGCTCGAGATTGCCCTTCACGCCGTCAAGCGCGGGCCAGCCCTCGACATAGCCGAGCCGCCCGTTCTCGATGGCAAGCTCGAGATCCATCGCGTCCCCGGGGCCGTAGCCATTCTCGCCATTGTCCTCATCCCAGACCTGCTCCAGATGCAGAGAACCCTCTGGCACGACACCTGCCACATCACGCGTCAGCCATTCACGCAGGGAGGGGTCCAGTACCTTGAGCGGCAGCCAGTCCGCCAGCGGGATGCTGCGAGCATCCACATCCTGCATGTCCAGATCCAGCTGGAAGCGGTCCGCATCATCCGTGGGGATCTGCAACCCGAAGCGTCCCGTCACCCTGGCGCCATGACGCGAGATATCCAGATCACGCCCGCTGATCTGGCTGCCGGCATCATCCACCTGCCAGTCCACCACCCCCTGCGCGGACTCAAGTGACCAGCTGTCACCGAAGACCTCCGGGAAATGGAATCGCATGCCGGGGGCTCCCTGGAAGGTGACACTGCCCTGCATGCCCCCTTCATCACGACTCCGCGCCGTGACCCACGCCGCCAGCGGCCCGAGCCCCGGAGCGCCCTCCCAGGGTTCCACCTCGGTATCCGTCAGGCCAAGCGCCAGCGTCATGCTCAGCGGGGCTTCAAGGCCGATATTGGCCAGTGACAGGGACAGTCCGGTGGCGGTGCCACGCGGATCGAGTGACTCAAGTATCTCGCCCAGCTCGCCCAGCTCCAGCACGTTGCGCCAGCGCGCCACCCGCGCCAGATCGAAGCGGCCGGTCACAAGCGAGACACTGCCATCGGCGAGATCCCCCGACAGGGAGATACGCTCAGGGAGGCTGGCAAGCGCGGCCTGCAATCGAGCAGGCGGCTCCTGTGAAGCGGAATCTGAATCCGATGGAGCATCTGAGCGCTGGGCCGCCTGTGCCTCACCGTCACTCACGACGGCGTCATCGAGCTGCGAAGCCCCCACCGAGAGCTGATTGAGCCACGCCTGCCAGCGATCCCCGCCCGACAGATCCCGCAGCCACTGTCCCCGCGCATGGATGTCCTTGAGGGCCAGCATGGCGCCATCGTGATCCAGCGTCAGACGATTGAGATCGAGACGCAGGCGAGCATCTTCCAGCCGTGCCTCTCGCCAGCGCGCCCACAGCGTGGCGTTGCCATCAGCGTCACGCAGCATCAGGCTGTCGCGCTCACCGATCAGGCGCCCGACACTGGCCAGTGCACCGGCATCCAGCTCCACCTGCAGCTGCGCGGAATAATCGGCGAGCCCCGCGTCGCCGGGCAGCACCTCCAGCACGGCACTCACGCCGGCCTGGGGCGACTCCCCTACGCGCAGCTGCCCCTCCAGATGAGCACGTTCACCATCACCGGCCAGCAACAACTCGGCCGCGTTCAGATTGAGCGTATCGTTGCGTCCATGCAGCACGAGACGTACATCCTCGAGCCTCACGCGCTGACGCGCCAGCAGTGCCAGGCCCTGCTCGAGCTGTTCCAGGCTCATCTGCCCCTTGGGCTCGAGGGCTTCAGGCGGGCGCGGCGGCCCCGGCCAGCCCCAGCTGCCATCGTCATGCTGATAGAGGTGAACGATGACGCCAGTGGCGGTCGCACGGTCAAACACGGGCGCCAGATGGCGCAGGGAGGACAGCACATCAAGCCGCGATTCGAGATGCTCCACGCTCAACAGCGGGGCCGCCTCCATCTCGTCGGGCCGAAAGAGGTTCAGACCGGAGAGCTTGATGGCCGGGTCGAGATAGTCCATTCGCCCGTCAAGCGATGACATCCCGACATTGGAGTGGGTCTGGGTGGCGATGAAGTCGCTGATCGCGTCACGGCGAGATTCCAGCGTCGTCAGCCACCAGCGCAGGCCACCGATCACGATCGCCAGCACCGCCAGCAGCACCGCCAGCGCCATCAAGAGCCTTCGCCCCCAGCGCCGCCGCCGTGAAGGCGAAGGGATGGGAGACGAGGCTTGATGAGATGACGGAGCATCACCGGCCGTGGCGGCCGACTCCGTCGGTCCATCCCCCGCTGTCAGCCTGTCTGACTCAGCGGGCGGCACTTGCGGCTCATCCGAGGAAGAGGTCACACGCGGATCTCCGAGCAAACATGATGACACGCTACCTCACGCCTACGCAGGAGGGAGGCACCCGACCTCGAGGGCCATGCATCGCCCTGCTGTGCCAGCAGGGGGAACGAGTGTATCAATGCACCGATGGCGAGACTCCACCGGCGGGAACACAGATGGCGGGCACCTTACATGAGAACGATGTCATATTGCTCCTGAGTATAATGCGCCTCGACCTGGAAACGGATGGTCTTGCCGATGAAACTCTCGAGGTCCGCCACCGAGGCCGACTCTTCATCCAGCAGACGGTCCACCACGTTCTGGGAGGCCAGCACCATGTAGGTATCCGGACTGTAGGCACGCTCTTCGCGCATGATCTCACGGAAGATCTCGTAGCAGACCGTCTCCGGCGTCTTGAGGGTGCCGCGCCCCTGGCAGGTCGGACAGGCTTCGCACAGCACCTGCTCCAGACTCTCGCGGGTACGCTTGCGGGTCAGCTGCACCAGCCCCAGTTCGGTCACGCCGGTCATCTTGTTCTTGGCGTGGTCCCGCTCCAGCGACTTCTCGAGCACTCTGAGCACCTGACGCTGATGCTCGGCCTCTTCCATGTCGATGAAGTCGATGATGATGATGCCACCCAGGTTGCGCAGACGCAGCTGGCGGGCTATCGCCGTGGCCGCCTCGAGATTGGTCTTGAAGATGGTCTCTTCAAGATTGCGATGCCCGACGAAGCCACCGGTATTGACGTCGATGGTGGTCATCGCCTCGGTCTGGTCGATCACCAGATAGCCGCCGCTCTTGAGCTGGACCTTGCGCCCCATCGCCTTGTGAAGCTCATCCTCGACGCTGAACAGATCGAAGATCGGCCGCTCGCCGGGGTAATATTCGATGCGCCCTTCCATGTCCGGCATGAATTCGCTGGAGAACTCCTTCAAGCGCAGATAGTTCTCGCGGGAATCGATGCGCACACGCTCGATCTCGTCTCGCATCACGTCACGCAGGGTACGCATGAACAGTGGCAGATCGTCATAGATCACGCTGGGCACGGCGGCAGTCAGACGCCGCTCGCTGACCTTGCGCCACAGCCGCAGCAGGAAATGCATGTCCTGCTTGAGCTCCGCCTCGCTGATGCCCTCGGCGGCCGTGCGCAGGATGAAGCCCCCCGGAGCGTCCGGGTCAAGCTCGGTCAGGCAGCGCTCGGTCATCTCCTTGAGCCGCTCACGCTCGACATCGCTCTCGATACGCTGCGACACCCCGGTGTGGGGAGAGTCGGGCATGTAGACCAGATAGCGGGATGGCACCGACAGATGCGTGGTCAGACGCGCGCCCTTGGTGCCGATGGGGTCCTTGGTTACCTGCACCACCAGCGGCTGACCTTCGCTGAGCAGCTCGCGGATCGACAGCTGCTCATCATGCGGGGTATGCGCGGGCATCACCTCCTGCGCATGGATGAAAGCGGCACGTTCGAGACCGATGTCCACGAAGGCCGCCTGCATGCCGGGCAACACGCGCACCACCTTGCCGCGATAGATATTGCCGACGATACCGCGCCGACCGCTGCGTTCGATGAACGCTTCCTGCAGAACACCGTTCTCGACGACCGCAACGCGGGTCTCCATCGGTGTCAGGTTGATCAATACCTCGCCACTCATAGCGCAAGTCCTTGTAAAGTCGTTGCTTGCGATTATGACATAGCAAGGCAGCCCCCGGCTGTGGTCTATCGACTAACGATGTCACCGGCGGCTGATTTTCCACAATCCCCTCGGCGGCCCCCTGCCCGCCCGCCCACCGTCACGACTGCCAGCAGGCAATGCCCCTGGCCATGAGCAAGCGGGACGTCTCGTGCAATGGCAGCCCGACCACCGCGCTGTAACTGCCTTCAAGATGGCTGACGAAGATGGCGCCCAGCCCTTGGATCGCGTAGCCGCCGGCCTTGTCCGCGGGTTCTCCCGTGGCCCAGTACCGCGCGGCCTCCTCACGATGGATGGCGCGAAATGTCACGCGGCTCTCGACCAGCTCGCTCTCGCAGCACAGGGATGGTGACGGCTCGTTCGAGGCGGACGCCTGCTGACGATGGCAGAGCGTCACCGCGCTCAGGACCTGATGACGACGACCGGAAAGCGCCATCAGCATCTCGCGGGCATCCGCTTCATCGCGAGGCTTGCCCAGAATCCGGCCATCCAGCGCCAGGGCGGTATCGGCTCCGAGCACCACCGCCTCAGCCTTCCCCTTGTCCAATCGCCTGAATCCGGCCTGTGCCTTCTCACGCGCCATGCGCATGACGTAGTGCTCCGGCGACTCATCGGGACGAGGTGTTTCATCGATGTCGACCGGGGCCACCTCACACTTGACACCGATACTGGCCAGCAGCTCACGCCGACGCGGCGAGCCGGACGCCAGGACAAGACGTGGCGAACGTCCGGAAATCTCGGGCGCTGCGGGGGTTGCGACAATGGACGACGACGCTGACATGTCTCCCTCCTGGGCAGGTTTCTTGATCATGAGACAGCAGAAAGCCGCCCGAAGGGGCGGCTCTCATACATACGACATGCCACAGGCTCACGCCGTCAGTCGACGACGCAGCATCTGCAGCAGGGTGTAGAGCCAGGGCCACAGCGCACCACCGATCACCGCCGACAGCAGGAAGGACAGACTCACTGGCCCGGCACCGAAGATACTGCGCAACCACTGGTCCACCAGCTGCGCGATGCCCAGCACCACGATCACCAGCAAGGCCTGCTGCAGCAGTGAGTAGGCGCGGATGCGCTGGTAGAGCAACACGCCCATGAAGGCGGTCAGCGAGAGCACCAGCGCATTGTGACCCAAGGGTGCCCCCTGCAGGACATCCAGCGCCAGGCCGAACAGGAAGCCATGGAAGACACCGACACTCTGCGGCGAGACGATGCACCAGTAGACCAGCATCAGGCCGAGCCACTGTGGACGCCAGATCAACCACACATCCGGCAAGGGCATGACCTGAAGACACAGGGCCAGCAGCAACGAGAACCAGCACAGCAAGGTGGTCTGGGGACGAAAGGCCATCAGTTGTTCTCCCCTGGCGCATTGGCGCTCTGCTGCGCCTCGGCATCCGCCGCGTCCTCCTCATCCGCGTCCGAAGCGGGCGCGGCGAGGTTGTCCTTGGGCAGCTCGTCAAGACTGTCATCCACGTAGAGGCTCTCCACGTCGACGGCGGGTGGCATCTGGATCAGGAAGTTGCGCGAACGCTCAAGCTGGGCAATGGGTTCGGCACTGACGCGAGCGAAGGGCTTGCCGGGGTCATGATAGACCTCGGTGACACGTGCCACCGGCAGGCCACGCGGAAAGCGCAGCGCGAGCCCTGAGGTCACCAGCAGGTCCCCGACACGGATATCCGCGGTGTCCGGCACGTGCAGCACATCCACCTGATCGATCTTGCCGCTGCCCTGGGCAATGAAGCGCAGGCCATTGCGATTGACCTCCACCGGCACGGCATGACTGGCATCACTGATCATCAGCACGCGACTGTTGTAGGCCGACGTGGAGATGACCTGACCGACCAGCCCGTAGGCATCCAGAACCGGCAGGCCGATGCGCACGCCATCCTGCTCACCGCGATCCACCACCATGCGATGGGAGAACGGATCAGCATCAAGCGTCAGCAACTGGGACGTGATGTAGGGGATATCGCTGCGCTGACCGGCATTGAGCAATTCGCGCAGACGGGAATTCTCGGCAGACAGGCTCGCCATGCGTTGCACACGGCTGGACAGATTGAGCAGCTGCTCACGCAGTGCCCGGTTTTCATCGGCGAGCTTCTGCTGGTCGGCAAACACCAGTGCGCCCCAGCTGAGGCCCTCTGTAGGCAGACTGACCACCCATTGCACAGGGGAAACCAGTGTCGCCATGCTGGCACGCACGTCGACCATCCAGCTGAAGCGATCTTCGGCAAACATCAGCGCGAAGGACAGCACCGCACACAACAGCATGCGATAGCCGGGCACGGGGCCACGCGTGAACAGGGGTTTGATAGCACTTCCTCCGACAGGCCGGGACCAGCCGTACAGCACACAGCATGCCCGGCCCCGGACGAGGTCAATCGCTCGACAGCAGCTCGAAGGTGTGCTGATCGATCATTTCCAGCGCCTTGCCACCGCCACGCGCCACGCAGGTCAGCGGGTCTTCGGCGATGATCACCGGCAGGCCCGTCTCTTCCGCGATCAGCTTGTCGATGTCACGCAATAGCGCACCACCACCGGTCAGCACCAGGCCGCGCTCGGCGATGTCGGATGCCAGCTCCGGTGGAGACTGCTCGAGCGCGCTCTTGACCACCGAGACGATGGCCGCCAGCGGCTCCTGCAGCGCATCGAGAATCTCGTGGGAGTTGAGCGTGAAGGAGCGTGGAATGCCTTCGGCCAGATTGCGACCGCGCACGTCGATCTCGCGCAGCTCGCCGCCCGGGTAGGCACAACCGATCTCTTCCTTGATGCGCTCGGCCGTCGCTTCACCGATCAGGCTGCCATAATGGCGACGCACGTAGGAGGTGATGGCTTCGTCGAAGCGGTCGCCGCCGATGCGTACCGACTCGGAGTAGACCACGCCGTTGAGCGAGATGATGGCGATCTCGGTAGTACCACCACCGATGTCGACCACCATGGAGCCCATGGCTTCCTCGACGGGAAGACCAGCACCGATCGCGGCCGCCATGGGCTCCTCGATCAGGTAGACCTCACGCGCACCGGCCCCTTCGGCCGATTCCTTGATGGCGCGGCGTTCGACCTGGGTCGACATGCACGGCACGCACACCAGAACGCGAGGACTGGGCGTCAGGAAGGTGCTCTGATGCACCTTGCGGATGAAATGCTGGAGCATCTGTTCGGTGACGGTGAAGTCGGCGATGACGCCGTCCTTCATCGGGCGGATGGCCGTGATATTGCCGGGGGTACGCCCCAGCATGCGCTTGGCATCGGCACCGACAGCCGCGACGCTGCGGGCATTCCCGGATTGGCGAATGGCAACGACGGAGGGCTCGTCGAGCACGATACCGCGACCGCGCACATAAATGAGCGTGTTGGCGGTACCCAGATCGATCGACAGATCGCTCGAGAACAGCCCACGTAAACGTTTAAACATGGAAGTTGATCACCTAGTCCAGACCGGAACCCTGTGCAGACGCGAACGGTACCATTGCCACCCCATGGCGGCAAGCTGACACGCCTGCCAGCGCGCCGCAGATGTGGTACATTTCACGCCGAATCACACTGTGACAGCGCAACGGGCGAGCAGTTGCCTCACCGCTGGCCAACGCCAGGTCACCGAGCAGACTGCACTCGCCGTTACCTCAAGCCTCACGAAGCCAAGACAGGGAAACTTCCATGGCCCTTGAACATTCAGATGTGCTGCGTGCCGCTCACCTCGCACGCCTGGGTCTTGCCTCGCAGGATGCCGAAGCCTATGTCGCGGATCTTGATCGGATTCTCGCCATGGTCGACCAGCTGCAACAGGTCGACACCGACGGCGTCGCTCCCCTGGCGCACCCGCTGGAAGCCACGCAACGCCTGCGTGCCGACGAAGTCACCGAGTCAAATCAGCGCGAGCGTTTTCAGCAGGTGGCTCCGGCCACAGAACAGGGGCTGTATCTGGTACCGCGCGTCGTCGAGTGATCACGCCTGGCCGATCCCTCACGTGAGGTGAGAGACCGCCAGACCTGATACCACGCCACGCGGCACGCCCCGTCCGCCCCCGGAATTTCCGCGTGCGATGCCCTTTGCATCGTGTGCACAGATGGAATCGAACATGTCATCGTCCATTGCACTACATGACAAGACGCTCAGTGAGCTGGCGCAAGGCCTCGAGGCCGGCGAGTACACCAGTCGCGAGCTGACGGAAGCCTTCCTGGCCCGTATCGAACGCCTCGACGGCGAGCTCAACAGCTACATCACCCTGTGCCGTGAAGAGGCGCTGCGCGAGGCCGATGCCGCGGACGCCAGGCGTGCCGCCGGCAATGCCGCACCGCTGACCGGCGTGCCGATGGCCATCAAGGACATCTTCTGCACCGAGGGTGTGCGCACCAGCTGCGGCTCGAAGATGCTCGACAACTTCATCTCCCCCTACGACGCCACCGTGATCGAGAAGCTCAAGGCGGAAGGCGTGGTGATGCTGGGCAAGACCAACCTCGATGAGTTCGCGATGGGTTCCTCGAACGAGAACAGTTACTACGGTCCGGTCAAGAACCCGTGGGACCTGTCCGCCGTCCCGGGTGGCAGCTCCGGCGGCAGCGCCGCTGCCGTCGCCGCAGGCCTCGCCCCGGCGGCACTGGGCACCGATACCGGTGGCTCCATCCGCCAGCCGGCCGCCTTCTGTGGCATCACCGGCCTCAAGCCGACCTACGGCCGCGTCTCCCGCTACGGCATGATCGCCTACGCCTCCAGTCTCGATCAGGGTGGCCCGATGGCACGCTCCGCCGAGGACTGCGCGCGCCTGATGAACGTGATCGCCGGCGCCGACCCGCGTGACTCCACCAGCGTGGTACGTGGCGTGCCGGACTACGTCGAAGGCCTGGACTATGACCTCAAGGGCCTGAAGATCGGCCTGCCGAAGGAATACTTCGGCGACGGCCTGTCAGCGGAGGTCGAAGCCTCCGTGCGTGCCGCGATCAAGGTCTTCGAGGATGCCGGTGCCAGCGTGCAGGAAATCTCCCTGCCGCATACCCACCTGGCCATCCCGACCTACTACGTGATCGCACCGGCCGAGGCCTCCTCCAACCTGTCGCGTTACGACGGCGTGCGTTTCGGCCACCGCTGCGCGGACCCGCAGGACCTGGAAGACCTCTACAAGCGCACTCGCGAGGAAGGCTTCGGCGACGAGGTGAAGCGCCGCATCCTGATCGGCACGCACACCCTGTCCGAAGGCTTCTTCGATGCCTACTACATCAAGGCCCAGAAGGTGCGTCGCCTGATCCGCCAGGACTTCCTCGATGCCTTCGACCAGGTCGATGTGCTGATGGGGCCGGCGGCACCGACCCCGGCGTTCGATCTCGGCGCGCACAAGGACCCGCTGTCCATGTACCTGCAGGATCTCTACACCATCGCCATCAACCTGGCGGGCATTCCGGGCATCAGCGTGCCGGCCGGTCTGGCTGGCAAGCGCCCGGTGGGTCTGCAGATTCTCGGCCCGCACTTCGGTGAGCAGACCCTGCTGGGCGTCGCGCACCAGTTCCAGCAAATCACCGACTGGCACCGCCAGCGCCCGGAATTCGGACAGGAGCAAGCCTGATGCAATGGGAAGTCGTAATCGGGCTTGAGGTTCACGCTCAGCTCGCCACCCAGTCAAAGATCTTCTCCGGCTCGTCCACCACCTACGGTGCCGAGCCCAACACCCAGGCCAGCGCCGTCGATCTCGGCCTGCCGGGCACCCTGCCGGTGCTCAACGAGCAGGCCGTGGCCATGGCCGTGCGCTTCGGCCTCGCCGTCAATGCCGCCGTGGCCGGCCGTTCGGTGTTCGAGCGCAAGAACTACTTCTACCCGGATCTGCCCAAGGGCTACCAGACCAGCCAGATGGATCAGCCCATCGTCGGGCCGGGTGAACTCGAGATCCTGCTCGAGGATGGCACGCGCAAGTCGATCCGCATCCACCATGCCCATCTCGAGGAAGACGCCGGCAAGTCACTGCACGAAGACTTCCAGGGCATGACCGGCATCGACCTGAACCGTGCCGGCACACCGCTGCTGGAAATCGTCTCCGAGCCGGACATGCGCTCCGCCAAGGAAGCGGTGGCCTACGTGAAGGCGATCCACGCCATCGTGACGTACCTCGGCATCTCCGACGGCAACATGGCCGAAGGTTCCCTGCGTTGCGACGTCAACGTCTCGGTGCGCCCCAAGGGGCAGGAAGCCTTCGGCACTCGCGCGGAGATCAAGAACGTCAACTCCTTCCGCTTCATCGAGCGCGCCATCCACTTCGAGGTGGAGCGTCAGATCGAGCTGATCGAGGACGGCGGCAAGGTCGTGCAGGAAACCCGCCTGTATGATCCGGATGCCGACGAGACGCGCAGCATGCGCACCAAGGAAGAAGCCAACGACTACCGCTACTTCCCGTGCCCGGACCTGCTGCCGGTGGAAGTCGACGACGCCTACATCGAACACCTGCGCCAGACTCTGCCGGAGCTGCCGGCCGAGAAGCGCGCACGCTTCGAGGGCGAACTGGGGCTGTCCGCCTATGATGCCAGCGTGCTGTCCGCCAGCCGTGAGATGGCCGACTTCTTCGAGGAAGTGAAGGATGTCTGCGGCGACGCCAAGCAAGCCGCCAACTGGGTGCAGGGCGAACTGGCCGGGCGTCTCAACAAGGAAAATCTCGACATCACCGTGAGCCCGGTCTCGGCAGCCCAGCTGGGGGGCCTGATCAAGCGTATCGTCGATGAGACCATCAACGGCAAGGCCGCCAAGCAGGTGTTCGCCGCGCTGTGGGATGGCGAAGGCGAGAGCGCCGACGAGATCATCGAGTCACGTGGCCTCAAGCAGGTCACGGACACCGGTGCCATCGAGGCAGTGGTCGACCAGGTGATCGCCGACAATCCGGCTCAGGTGACCCAGTATCAGGAAGCCGAACCGGACAAGCGTGGCAAGATGATCGGCTTCTTCGTCGGTCAGGTGATGAAGGCCTCACGCGGCACCGCCAACCCGCAACAGGTCAACAAGGTGCTCAAGGAAAAGCTGGACAGCCTCAGCTGATCCTGCGCCTCTGAGTCATCCTGTCGCTGCATGCAACGGCCAGTCACGGACATCCCGAGGCTGGCCGTTGTCGCTCAAGGACTCAAGGCATTTCCAGTCAATCGTCGCTTCGCGAAGGAAGTTCTGATGGCAGATGATGTCGGTGCGCGCCTGCGGGCGCTGCGTACGCTGCGGGGCATCTCGCAACGCGAGCTGGCCAAGCGCTGCGGCGTGACCCACTCCAGCCTGTCTCTGATCGAACAGGGCAAGGTCAGCCCGTCGGTAAGCTCACTGTCGAAGATACTCGCCGCCATTCCCATGAGCGTCGGCGACTTCTTCACCATGGAGCTCGAGAACACCGGCAAGGTCTTCTACGACGCGGATGAACTCACCAATGTCGGAAGTGGTGAGGTGATCTTCAAGCTGGTGGGCGCCAAGCGTCGTGACCGCGCCCTGTCCTTCATGATCGAGACCTACCCACCGATCAGTGATACCGGCCGCGAGATGATCACTCACCAGGGTGAAGAGGCCGGAGTGATCATCGAGGGCGAGATCGAGATCACCATCGGCGGCGACACGCGAGTATTGAAAGCAGGCGAAGCCTACTACTTCGATACCAACGTGCCGCATCGCTTCCGCAACATCGGTGATGTCGAGTGTCGTCTGGTCAGCTGCGCGACGCCAGCCCGCATGTTCTAGACCTTGTGGCAAACACTTGCGGCAGATGACAACAGAAAAGAGGCCACGCGATCGCGTGGCCTCTTTTCGTGCTGCACGGTGTTTCCGCCAACGCGTGACAGCCCGGTTCGGCCCGGTTTCAGTACAGCCCAGCCCAGCCCAGCCCAGCCCAGCCCAGTTCAGCCTAGCTCAGTCCAGCGCGATCCAGACACTCTTGAGCTGGGTGTATTCCGCCAGCGAGTGATGGGACTTGTCGCGCCCGTTGCCGGACTGTTTCACGCCGCCGAAGGGCATGCTCTGATCGCCCCCCGCCCAGTTGTTGACGAAGACCTGGCCGGATTCGAGACGATGGGTCATGCGCATGATGCGGCCGATGTCCTGGCTCCAGAGCCCCGCCGCCAGTCCGAAATCACTGTCATTGGCCAGCGCCAGCGCCTCCTCTTCGGTCTCGAAACCGAAGACCGACAGCACCGGCCCGAAGATTTCCTCACGGCCGATCACCATCTCGGGCGTGACGCCATCGAAGACCACCGGACGGATGAACAGCCCCGGCCCGGCAACGTCTTCGCCGCCGGCACGCAGCACCGCCCCCTCCTCGATCCCCTTGCGGATGTAGCCCATCACGCGCTCATGCTGGGTGCTGTCGACCATCGCCCCCATGAAGCTTGTCGGGTCCAGCGGGTCGCCCGGCTGCATGCGCTCGGCAGCCGCCACCACCTTGGCGACGAAGACGTCGCGGATCGAGTTTTCCACCAGCAGGCGGGAACCGGCGATGCAGACCTCGCCCTGGTTGTAGAAGATGGCGGCAGCGGCACTCTCCGCCACGCGATCCAGATCCGCGCAATCGGCGAACACGATGTTGGGGCTCTTGCCACCGCACTCCAGGAAGACGCGCTTCAGGTTCGACTGTCCGGCATACTGCATCAGCTGCTTGCCGACGGCGGTGGAACCGGTGAAGGCCAGACACTCGACGTCCATCGACAGGGCCAGCGCACGCCCGACGGTATGCCCGAAGCCCGGCAACACCTGGAAGACGCCACTCGGGAGACCTGCCTCACGTGCGAGTGCCGCCAGACGCAGCGCTGACAGCGGTGACTTCTCCGACGGCTTGAGGATGACACTGTTGCCCGCGGCCAGCGCCGGCGCGATCTTCCAGGCCGTCATCATCAGCGGGAAGTTCCACGGCACGATGGAGGCCACCACCCCCAGCGGCTCGCGCAGCACCAGCCCCAGCACCTGCTCGCCGGTCGGCGCGACCTCGCCGTACAGCTTGTCGATGGACTCGGCCTGATGGCGCATCGAGCCGATCGCTCCCGCCACATCATCCAGCGCGCTGGTGATCGGCTTGCCCATGTCGAGGGTATCCAGCAGCGCCAGCTCATCCTGGTGTCTCTCCATCAGGTCCGCCAGCCTGAGCAGCACGCCCTTGCGCTCGACAGGCGCCATGCGCGACCAGCCCCCCCTCTTGAAGGCGGCGCGCGCATGCCGGACGGCGATCTCGGCATCGGCGCCGTCACAGCTGGCCACCTTCGCCAATCGTTCCCCAGTGGCCGGATTGAGGCACTCGAAGGTCTCGCCGCTGACCGCCGGCACGAAGTCATCATTGATGAAGGCATTGCCTTGCAGTTGCGGCGTCAGACGGGCGGCGAGCGCCTGCCAATCGGTCAATGTCCGGGGACGGCTCATGATCAGGATTCCGAAGTCAGGTAAGAGGGGGGCAGGTCACACGAGAACGCGGGAGAGGCAGCCAGCGCCGTGTCATCCTGCAGCGTCTGCAGGCGCGCGGGACACGGCTTCGTCGTCATCTTCACGATGGCTGACGAGGTGTCTCCTGAACGGATGATGCTTGCCTGGACCTGTCCCGACAGGCTGCGGCAAATCCTTCCAGAATCGCCTGATACAGCGGATGCTGACGTGGCTTCCATTCGGGATGCCATTGCACCGCCAGCGTGAAGGCTCCCGCTGCGATGATCGAGATCGCCTCCACCAGACCATCCGGAGCGACCGCTTCGACACGCAGCCCCTCGCCCAGCCGCGCGATCCCCTGCTGATGCACGGAATTGACCCGCGCCTCAGGCGCGGCGTACAACTCGGCCAGCCGTCCGCCCGGCAGGATGCTGATGCCGTGGGAGGGGGCGAACTGCACGTCGAGATCGCCCTCGGGCTCACGATGATCCCTCAAGCCGGGCACGTTCTGCACCGCCTGATGCAAGCTGCCACCGAAGGCGACGTTCAGCTCCTGAAAGCCGCGACAGATACCCAGCAACGGCAGTTGCAACTCGAGCGCCAGCGGTACCCAGGCCATGGCTGACGCATCTCGTGCCGTGTCTTCATAGGTATTCTCCGGCGCGATGGCCTCGCCATACCGCGCCGGATGCACGTTGGAATAGCTGCCCGTCAGCAGCAAACCATCCAGTCGCGCCAGCAGCGCTCTGGCCGAGTCAGCCATGACGTCTTCCCATACCGGGATCACCAGTGGCTCCAGTCCGAATTCGCGCAGGGCACTGACGTACTTGTCAGTCACCATGTGCGCCGGATGGCCTTCAATCGTGCGACGGCAGGCGATCACACCCACCAGAGGGCGAGACGTCATGGGTTCTCCTTCAGGGGCCGCTCATGCACCCCGGTCATTTGGTATGTTTTATTCAACATCGATTGAACTGACATCCTTGCCAATCAGGCACGAAGGCAATCTCAAGCAAGGGGAAACCACGGGACAGAGATCGAAAGAAAGCGCCTCAGCTGATGATACTGCCTCGAGGGTGCAGCGGGTAAGCGCTGTGAATTATTTGACAACACGGGATGGCGTGGCGATATATGATGTGCCACCACCCGCTCACAGGACCCCCCATGAACAGCCTTTACGTCGATGAGGCCAGAGAGTTTCTGGACCGCCATCCGGAAATCGAGAGCATCGACCTGCTGATCAGTGATATCAGCGGCATCCAGCGCGGCAAGCGTATCCCGCGCGAGAATCTGGAAAAGGCCTACGAGCAGGGCATCAACCTGCCAGGCTCCGTCTTCGCGATCGATATCGCCGGCAACACCATCGAAGAGACCGGCCTGGGCCTGGAGACCGGGGATGGGGATCAGGTCTGCCGCCCGATCCCCGGCACCTTGATGCCAGCCCCCTGGCTGCGCGGCGGCAAGCAAGGCCAGCTGTTGATGAACATGCGCGATGACAGGGACGGTCCCTTCTTCGCGGACCCCCGCAATCAGCTGCAGAAACAGGTCGATATTCTGGCCGGGATGGGGCTGACCGCCGTCGTCGCGCTGGAACTGGAGTTCTATCTCGTGGATCGTGAGCGCGATGACCTGGGCATGGTGCAGCCACCCTGCTCTCCGCTCACGGGTGAGCGCGCCACGGAAAGCCAGCTCTACTCCATCGGAGAGCTGGATGAATATGCCGACTTTCTGGAAGAGATCCAGAATGCCGCACGCATCCAACAGCTGCCGCTGGATACCGCGCTCAAGGAGTGCGCCCCGGGTCAGTTCGAGATCAACCTGATTCATCTCGACGACGTCATGAAGGCCTGTGACAGCGCCGTCCTGCTCAAACGCCTGATCAAGGGTGTCGCCCTGCGTCATGGCTTCGACGCGACGTTCATGGCCAAGCCGTACGGTGATGAAGCCGGCAATGGCATGCATGCGCACCTGAGCCTGATGGACCGCGATGGACACAATGTCTTCGCAGACCCCGGCGAGAATCCTCTGGGCACCGAGACCCTGCGTCACGCCATCGGTGGCCTGCTGGAACTCATGCCCGCCTCCATGGCGCTGTTTGCCCCCAACCTGAATTCCTACCGCCGTTTCCAGCAGGGCCTGTACGTACCGATGGCGCCCACCTGGGGATTCGACAACCGCTCGGTCGCCATCCGCATTCCCTCCGGCCCCAATGAGGCGCGTCGGCTGGAGCATCGGGTCGCCGGGGCTGACGTCAATCCCTACCTGCTGCTGGCGACGCTGCTGGCCTCCATCATCCATGGCATCACCCATCGGATCTCCCCGGGTGAGCCGGTGACCGGCAATGCCTATGATCAGTTCGAGCCCAGCCTGACCAACAGCTGGCCCGAGGCCCTGACGCTGCTGGAGGAAAGCGCCCCCCTCACGGCCGCTTTCAGCGAGCGCTTCCTGAATGTCTTCATTGCCGGTCGCCGGGCGGAGCGCGAGGCCGCGATGCAGATCATCAGCCGTCTGGAATACGACTGGTACCTGCGCAGCATCTGAGGCGCCTCACCCCGGACACGCTTGCCCAGTGGGCATTCCGGCCGGAGCGCGCCCACTGGCCCTGACCTCCCGCTTCGAGTGCGTCAGAGGCCGAGCCTGTCGCGTGTCTGGTAGTACCAGGCTCCCACGGCAGACAGCGGCACTCGCAACAGTCGTCCCCCGGGGAACGGCAGATGCGGCAGGTTCGCGAAGGCATCGAAGCGACCCTCACGCCCCCTCATCACCTCGCTGATCAGTCGTCCGGCGAGGTGACTGCAGGTCACGCCATGCCCGGAATACCCCTGGGCGTAATAGACATTGTCATTGAGCACGCCGAACTGCGGCAGTCGATTGAGCGTCATCAGGAAGGTTCCGCTCCAGGCATAGTCGATCCTGACGCTGGCCAGCTGCGGGAAGACCTTGAGCAGCTTGGGCCGAATCAGGGCCTTGATATCGGCGGGGTCTTCACCGCCGTAGTTGACACCGCCCCCGAAGAGAAGACGGTTGTCGCGAGTCAGGCGGTAGTAATCCAGCAGATAGTTGCAGTCCTCCACCGCCATGCCATTGGGCAGCAGCCCGTGCGCCACGTCATCCGCCAACGGCTCGGTGGCGATGATCTGCGTGCCGCAGGGCATCGACTTGCCCTCGAGCTCCGGCAGCACGCCGTGAAGATAGGCATTGCCCGCCATCACCACACGCTCGGCCCGGATGGCGCCAGCGGCCGTCCTGAGCACGACCGGACTGCCATGCTCGAGACTCACCAACGGGCTATGTTCGAAGATCACCCCGCCGAGGGACTCGAAGGCCGCGGCCTCGCCCAGCACCAGATTGAGCGGATGAAGATGGCCGCCGGAGTGGTCGACCAGGGCGCCCGTATACCCTTCGGCGCTCACTTCACGCTGGTAGGCATCCCCTTCCAGCAATTCGAGACTGGTATTGCCATAGTGCTCCCAGAGGGCCTTGTGCTCCTTGAGCCCCTTGAGCTGACGCGCGTTGCAGGCGGCAAAGAGATTGCCGTCGCGCAGATCGCAGTCGATGGCATAGTCAGCGATGCGGTCCCGAATGATGCGATTGCCCTCAAAGGCCATGTCGCCCAATGCCTGCGCCGTCCGTGCGCCGAAGCGCGCCTCGATCACGTCCATGTCGCGACTGTAACTGTTGACGATCTGCCCGCCATTGCGACCCGAGGCCCCATATCCCACGCAGGCGGCCTCCAGCACCATCACCTTGAGCCCCTGCTCGGCCAGGTGCAGTGCCGCCGAGATTCCCGTGAAGCCAGCGCCGACCACGCAGACATCGCAGCTGACCTCACCGGACAACGGCGGGCGCTCGGGGGCGACATTGGCGGAAGCGGCATACCAGGAGGCGGCAGGCTCCAGGGGGGTAGTGGCACTCATGACAGCATCCTTGTGGTAGACCAGATCAACCTGCGAACAAGACATCTTGCAGATACACACCATGAGCGCCGGACTGACGCGTCATGCCTCTCACTGACGACAACCCTTCTTCCGCCCGCCTCTTCCCCTGAACCTCGGGAGGCCACGACGGATGTCGTGGCCTCCCGGTATCCGTTGGCGTACCGCAGGGGGTCTAGACACGCAGCAGCAGGTGCTCACGCTCCCAGGAGCTGATGACCTGGAAGTATTCCCCATGCTCGGCACGCTTGACGGCCAGATAACTCTTCACGAAGCGCTCGCCGAGGATGTTGGCCAACGGCGTACAGGCATGCAGAGCATCGAGTGCCGGGCCGATATCGTCCGGCAGGGTATTGCCGCCCTCCCAGGCCGAGCCGACCACCGGAGGGCGCGGCTCGATCCGCTCCATCATTCCCAGATAACCACACGCCAGCGAAGCCGCCATCACCAGATAGGGATTGGCATCGGCGCCCGCCAGACGATTCTCGACCCGCGTACCTGCCGCGTCCGACACCGGCACCCGCAGGCCCACGGTGCGGTTGTCCAGGCCCCACTCGACATTGATGGGTGCGGAGCCGCTGGTGTCATTGCGCATCAGACGCCGATAGGAATTGACGTTGGGGGCGAAGAACGGCATCGCGGCGGGCAGATAGGTCTGCAGGCCCCCGATGAAGTGACGGAACAGCGTGCTCGGCTGACCCGACGCATCGGCAAACAGGTTATTGCCTGACTCGACATCCACCAGGCTCTGGTGAATATGCATCGAACTGCCCGGCTGATAGGCCATCGGCTTGGCCATGAAGGTCCCGTACATGCCATGTCGCAGCGCCGTCTCCCGCAGAGTGCGCTTGAACATCACCACCTGGTCGGCGAGAGAAAGAGCATCCCCATGCTCGAAATTGACCTCCATCTGCCCCGCTCCCTCTTCATGGATCAGGGTGTCGAGATCCAGCCCCATCGCCTCGCAGTAGTCATACATCTCCTCGAACAGCGGATCGAATTCATTGACCGCATCGATGGAGAAGGACTGACGGCTGCTCTCCTGCCGACCGCTGCGGCCGATGGGCGGTTCCAGCGGATAATCGGAGTCGGTATTGGTCTTGACCAGATAGAACTCGGCCTCCGGTGCCACCACCGGCTGCCAGCCCTGTTCGGCATACAATGCCAGTATCCGTTTGAGCACATAGCGTGGCGACAGCTCGACCGGCTCACCATTCAGGTAATAGCAATCGTGGATGACCTGTGCGGTGGGGTCTTCCGCCCACGGCACCAGATAGAGCGCGTTCACGTCCGGAATCAGCTGCATGTCCTGTTCGGCCGGATTCCAGAAGCGGCTGTCTTCATCATCCGGATAGCCTCCCGTGACGGTCTGGATGAACAGCGAATCCGGCAGGCGTGGCCGCCCGCCATTGAGGTACTTGCGCGCAGGCATGATCTTGCCCTTGAGAATGCCGGTCAGATCCGTGACCAGACATTCCACCTCGGTGATACCGTGAGCGGCGAACCATTCCTGCAGGATCGCGTCATCATCTTCATGACCCGGCTGCTCGTGACCCACGTGATTGACACTCATAACACCTTCCTTGAACACCGCAGGCAGCGCCTGCGGTCAATGACGAGATGCCCGCGATCGACGAGACGCCGACTCAACGGGCCTGCACTTCCGACCATAACTGCTGGAAGATCTGCAACTGCTCACCGGAGAGACTCGGCGAGAAATCCAGACGCGCCATGTCGTCCTCGGAGGGCTGGATCGGTGGCTGGGTCAGCACCTCATCCAGATACGGCCTGGCGGCGGCATTGGGGCTGGCGTAGTAGTTGTAGTTGGACAACTGCGCACCGACCTTGGCGTCCAGAAGGAAGTTGATGAAGGCGTGTGCCAGCTCAGGGTGCGGCGCCTTGGCGGGAATCATCATCGAATCGACCCACTTCTCGGCACCTTCATCCGGAATCATGTACTTGATATCGGCGAAGGACTCCGGATTCTCGTCCAGATAGAACAGATAGTCGCCGTTGTAGGACAGCGCACCATGCGTGACCTTGCGTGCCAGCTGTTGCAGGGCCGGCGTGCCATCGGAGAAGCCGCTGAAGTTGTCGCGATGCTTGGTCTCGATCAGCAATCTGGCCGCCTCACGCCAGGCATCCATGCCGGTACAGTCATAGCCATGACCGAGATAGGCACAGGCCGCCCCCATGCTGACCTGGCCATCGCCCATCAGGCTGAACGGATATGAGGCATTGACGGCAGGATCAAACAGCAGTGACCAGCTCTTGGGGGCATCCTTGAACGTGCTGGCGTTGTAGACCAGCCCGGTGACTCCCCACTGATACGGGACGGTGTAGTTGGCTCCCGGGTCAAAGCTCGGGTCCATGAACTGCACATCGACATTGGCCAGGTTGGGCACTTTCGCCTTGTCGATCTTCTGGACCAGGCCGGTGTTGATCAGGCGCGGCACGTAGTAATTGGACGGCACGATGATGTCGTATTGGGACACCCCGCCGGCATTCAGCTTGGCCAGCATTTCCGGCAGGGAGTTGTAATAATTCTCGACCACCTCGACATCGAAAGCCTCTTCAAAGGCGGTGATGATCTCCGGGTCCATGTACTGGGTCCAGTTGAAGAGATACAGCTTCCTGTCTTCAGCCTGGGCGGCGCCTGCCAGCAGCAGACTGCCGATGGCGACCGCGAGACGCAGCGTGTGAGTTGTCATTGTGATGCTCCGTTCAGTCGATGAGAGAGGTGGTGAATGCCCGCCCCGATACCGGCATGCCTGCCTGGTCAGGGGCGGGGTACGACGAGTGACCCTCCAGCGAAATCATGAAGCGCTGCGCCGGCGTGCCAGCGCAAGACTCACGATCGCCGCCAGGGCGACCACCGCCATCATCAGGGTGGCGATGGCATTGATCTCCGGTGTCACACCCTTGCGTATCGCGCTCCAGATGTAGATGGGCAAGGTGGCGCTCTCCGGTCCGGCGGTAAAGAAGCTGATCACGAAGTCATCCAACGACAGCGTGAAGGACAGCAGGAAGCCCGAGATCAACGCCGGCTTAAGGGTCGGCAACATGAAGAACTGCACGCGCTGGCGCGGCGTGGCATAGAGGTCCTTGGCCGCCTCGAACAATGTCGGATCCAGACCGACGAAGCGTGAATAGACGATCAGCGCCACGAAGGGAATCTGGAAGGTGACATGCGCGATGATCATGGTGCCCAGCCCCGGCGACAGCAGACCGGTCAACTCATTGATCTTGACGAAGAAGGTCATTTCCGAGATCCCGAACACGATGTCCGGCAGCACGATGGGCAGATAGATCAGCACGATCAGCCAGCCCAGCTTGCGATGACGGTGGCGATACATGCCATACCCGATCAGCGTGCCGATCATCAGCGCCAGCAATGACGACACCACTGCCAGCAGCAGCGAATTGCCCAGCGCCGACAGAATCGCGTCATTGCCCAGCAGGCGCCGATACCAGCGCAGTGACACGCCGGTGAAGCTGGCGGCACTGTTGGAGGCATTGAAGGAGAACAGCATCACCACGATCAGCGGCAGATACAGAAAACCGAGCGTCAGCCACCAGAAGCCCCGCAAACCCTTGTGAAGTCCGCCGCGCGTCATATCACCACCTCTTCACCGCCACCCAGGCGCCTGCCGATGCGACGCATGGCATAGAGTCCGATGAAGGTCGCGATCAACATCAGGATCGCTCCCGCCGCCCCCAGTGGCCAGTTGGCACTGCCGGAGAACTGATTGGCGACCAGATTGCCCAGCATCATGCCCTTGCCACCGCCGAGCAGTTCCGGAATCACGTACATGCCGAACGCCGGGATCGCCACCAGCACCACCCCCGCCAGCAACCCCGGCAACGTCTGGGGGAATACCGCATGCCAGAAGGCCTTGAGCGGCGAGGCGTAGAGATCCTGCGCCGCTTCCACCAGCGAGAGATTGAGCTTCTCGAAAGCGGCATACAGCGGCAGTACCATGAAGGGCAGGAAGTTGTAGACCAGCCCCAGCGTGACCGCGAAATTGGACGGATAGAGCCCCATGTTGGGCGCGATCATGCCCATGGCCTCGGCCAGCTCCGCCAACGGCGTGCCCGGCGCCAGCAGGTTCATCCAGCCGAAGGTGCGGATGACCTGATTGGTCCAGGACGGCACGACTACCGCCAGCAGCATGATCGGCCGCCAGCGCTGGTCTGCCTGCGAGATGTGATAGGCGATCGGATACGCCACCAGCACCACCAGCACGGTGGAAAGCACGGTCTGCCACAGCGAACGCCCCAGCGTCATGAGGTTGCCCGGGCTCCAGCCGAGAAAGCCCTGACCCGCCAGCTGCGTAAACGAGGTCAGCGACAAGGGCATCTCCGGCAAGCCATAGGGGCCATTGCTCATGAAGGCCACGCTCATCAGATAGAGACTGGGCAGCACCAGGAAGATGATGATCCACAGCGCGCCGGGGGCGACCGTCAACAGCAGGTGGCGTGACTCGGCCACCACCGCGCGACTGCGTGCCGTGGGCAAGCTCCCGTGATAGGCCATCGTCATGCCTCCAGCGTGATCAGGTCTTGCGCGGCCACCACCACATCGACGTGGTCTCCCACGTCCGGCAACTGGCCGCCCCGATTGTTGACCACCACCTGCAAGGTGACACCCGCCACCTCCACGCGATATTCGGCATGGCTACCGCGGTACAGTCGCTCCTGTACTCGGCCCGGCAGATGATTTTCCAGCACGTCGTAGCGTTCGAATTCGCTGGCGGGACGCCGCCGCAGATCCAGCGTCTCGGGGCGCAGCAGCAGCAACCCGCCGCTGCCCGGTGCCTGCGCCGTTAGCATGCCCAGCGGCGTGGTCAGCCGGACGGCGTCATCGCGGCTGTCATCGCGAGCCGTGATCTCGAACAGATTGGCATGCCCCATGAAACGCGCCACGAAGGCATTGACCGGGCATTCATAGATCTCGCGCGGCGTCCCCACCTGCTGGATGCTGCCGCTGTCGAGCACCGCGATGCGGTCCGACATCACCATCGCTTCCTGCTGATCATGGGTGACGAACACGAATGTCATGCCAAGGCGCTTCTGCAGACGCAGCAGCTCGATCTGGATCTGACTGCGCAGCCCGGCATCCAGCGCCGACAGCGGTTCATCCAGCAGCAGCACATCCGGCTCGCAGACCAGCGCCCGCGCCAGCGCGATACGTTGGCGCTGACCACCTGAGAGCTGGTCGACCCGGCGATCGACCAGACTCCCCAGCTTGATGAACTCGGCCATCTCGGCGACCTTTGCCTCGCGCTCGCCACTCGGCATGCCCTGCATGCGCAGACCGAAGGCGAGGTTGTCGCGCACGCTGAGATGCGGGAACAACGCATAGGACTGGAAGACCGTATTGACGCTGCGCTGATGCGGCGGCACGTCGGTGACATCGCGCCCGCCGATCACCACCTGTCCCTCATCCAAGGCCTCCAGTCCCGCCAGAATGCGCAGAAGCGTCGTCTTGCCACACCCGGAGGGCCCCAATAGCGTGAAGAACTCGCCGGGCTGAATGGCGAGATCCACACCATCAAGCGCCGCCACCTCGTTGCCGAAGCGCTTGTGCAGCCCCTTGAGCTGAATGGATGACGCGGCACGGCACTGGAACCGGGGCTGGCCAGCCTCCGACGACTCTCTCGTGTCTCGCTCAGGCGCCATACCCTCGTTGCTGTCCACTGCGCTCATCGCGCCTCCCTTGCGATTACTCACCAGTCGTGTCCCGCTCATGGGCTGTCGGGATGATCAACGATGTCAAATGTGCAGCACCTTCATCATGGCTTCGGCCTAGAGCCGATCACGCAGCGTGTAGAAGCTGGTCGCCAGGACCAGCAGAGGAGTTCGCAACCAGTGTCCACCCGGGAAGGCGCGGTGGGGCATGGCGGCAAAGACATCGAAACGTTCCGCCTGGCCGGCAATCGTCTCGGCGATCAATTTGCCCGCCAGCCCTGCAAGCGACATGCCATGTCCCGAGTACCCCTGGGCGTAATAGACATTCGGGGCAAGACGCCCGAAGTCCGGTGCCCGATTCATGGTGATGGCCACGTCACCGCCCCAGCGGTAATCGATCCCCACCCCGTCAAGCGCCGGAAACAGACGGCGAATCTTGCCGTCCATGCGCGTCTTGAGGTGGCGCGGCTCTCGCCCGGTATAGCTCACCTCCCCCCCGTAGAGCAGGCGCCTGTCAGCAGAGAGACGGTAGTAGTCGAGCACGAAGTTGGCATCGGAAAGGGCGTCATTGCCCGGCAACACCTGCGCAACCTGTGCTTCACTGAGCGGTTCGGTGGCCACGATGTAATTGGCGACGCGCATGATGCGCTCATCCAGCCGCGGGACCAGGCCATCGAGATAGGCGTTGGTCGCCACCACCACGAACTCGGCACTCACGCTGCCCTGCGCGGTATGCACACGCGCACGCCCTGCCTGCCCACCGGAGCCATTGGCGACGATGCCACTGCCACTTCGGCCATGCTCGAGCTTGAGCACAGGACTCTGTTCACAGATCGTGACCCCTGCCCGCTGGGCAGCACGAGCAAGCCCGAGGGTGTAATTCAGCGGATGCAGATGGCCACCCTCTCCATCATGCAGCGCCCCGGGATAGGCATCGGTAACGACTCGCGCTCGCAGGGCATCCCCCTGCAACCACTGCAATGCATGGTAGTCATGATCGCGTGCCATGCGCGCCTGAAATTCCTGCAATTCGCGCACATGTCGCGGCTTGACGGCAGCATGCAGATAGCCGCGGGTATAATCACAGGGGATCCGGTGCTTCTCGATCAGTGCGGTGGTGAGACGAACCGACTCGCGACTCATCTCCCAGATGGCATGCGCCTGCTCACGGCCGAGAGCCTTCTCGACCGTGGCGATGTCGGTACCAAGCCCCGGCAGGATCTGACCGCCACTGCGTCCCGAAGCCCCGAAGCCGATGCCGCGCGCCTCCAGCAGGATGACCGAATAGCCACGCTCAGCGAGATGCAGAGCCGCTGAGCAGCCGGTGATACCGCCGCCGATCACGCAGACATCAGCGCGCCGTTCCCCGGCCAACGGTGGACAGGGTGCAAGCGTCACACGCTGACTGGCCTGGTAGTAGGAGCGGATGTCATCACGCCCACGCTGCGCTTCCTGGCGGTCTCGCCGCGGCTCGTCTGTCGCGCCTGATCTGCAGCCGACCATGCCCCTCCTTACCCGCCACTGTTGAGTTTATTCACCGACCCGGGGAATATTTGCGTTATTTACCACACGTCACCGGCAAATACTGCATATTGATTGCCCCGCGAGGTATAAATTTTCAACACGTACCGCCTTGCCCCCTTTTGACGCCCCACAATGGCGCACGCCCCTGAGGTCATCAGCGTCAGACTTTTGAGATCAGAAAAGCAAAAGCCCCGCAGCCTGAGAGGCTGCGGGGCTTGGTGACAGACCCTCCACGCATTGGCGTGAAGGGGGCTCGGGGAGTGATCCACTCATGTCATGTCGAGCGACGACATACCGGACAGGCGGGGTCACGCTTGAGCCCCATGCGTCGCCACTCACCGGTCAGGCCATCGAAGGTGGCGAGCCCTCGATGCACATGCCCGGCACCACTGATCAGCTTGAGCGCTTCCAGCGCCTGGAAGGCCCCGATGATGCCGACCAACGGCGCGATGACCCCGCTCTCGGCACAGGTCAGCTCTTCATCGCCCTGCTCTTCCGGCGAATACAGGCAGCCGTAACACGGCGCATCTGCCTCACGGCGATCAAATACCGCCAACTGACCGGAGAAACGAATCGCGGCACCCGACACCAGCGGCGTGCCTGCCGCCACGCAGGCGGCGTTGATCGGGAAGCGCGAACTGAAACGGTCAGTACAATCGAGCACCACGTCCGCGGCGGCGACCTGCTCGGCCAGCGCCTCGCCCTGAAGGCGTTCGGACAGGGCGATCACCTCGGTGTCGGGATTGATCGCCGACACCGAGCTGGCGAGCGAGCGCGCCTTGGGCTGGTCGATGTCCGCCTCTCCGTGGGCGATCTGACGTTGCAGATTGGAGAGCTCGACATGGTCATCATCGGCCAGCACCAGCGTGCCGACACCGGCTGCCGCCAGATAGAGCGCCGCCGGGCACCCCAGACCGCCAGCCCCGATCACCAGCACCCGCGCGGCCAGCAATCGTTGCTGACCCGCGATATCGACCTGAGGGAGCAATATCTGACGCGAATAGCGCAGCAGTTGCGAATCTTGCATGGAAGGTGAGCCGTCTGTCTGTGAATGAAGTGAATGCTTTGGCCGGCCGCCGGGCCTGGGCCTGAGCTCTAAACCCTGAGCCCTGCCGCTGGCATCAGGGGCTCGTCACTTGGCGTCGAGATCCTCGATGTCCGGCACATGCAGCGAGAACTGCTCCTTGACCTCTTCCATCACCACATAGCTCTTGGATTCCTTGACCCCGGGCAGCGTCAGCACCACATCCCCGAGCAACTGCCGATAGGCGGACATTTCCGGAATCCGGCACTTGAGGATGTAATCAAACTGCCCCGAGACCAGATGACACTCCTGGATCTGCGGCAGCTTGGAGACGGCACGGCGGAATTCATCGAAGACGGAGGGTGACTGGGTCTCGAGGCTGATCTCGACGAAGACCAGCAGATTGGCCTTGAGCGCCTTGGGGTCCAGCACGGCCTTGTAGCCACGGATGATGCCGGCACGCTCGAGGCGTTTGACTCGCTCCAGACAGGGAGTGGTGGAGAGTCCCACCTCGGAGGCGAGGTCGACATAGGAAATGCGCGCATTTTCTTGCAGGCAGCGCAGGATCTTGAGGTCAATGCGGTCCAGAGAACGTGATTTCGCTTTCATTATAATAGTTTTCCCAGCAGGGTGACTTGCAGCAGGATCATCCTTACTCCTGTCTTTCGTGCAGTCAGGCAACCCGAGAACGCGGGGGTAATCAGGCGACCTTTCCAGTCATGCATCGCTTATTACTACCATACCCGCCCGACAGGAGATACGCCCGCACAGGCAGGCCTGCGACGAGGATTCCACGCAGGCTCCACTGAAAGCAGGGGTTTCCTCTGGCAAGTCCGGGCCGGCCTGCATTCCCGCCCGCCGGGGAGGCGTCAGCCAATGCGCCCCAGCGTGATGCGCTCTCGCCCACCGAGGTCTTCCAGCGTTTCCACTTCCAGAAAACCACCGGCGCGCAGCGCCTCGCGCACTTCCTTGCCCTGGGCCAGGCCATGCTCGAGCATCAGATGACCGCCCGCGGCCAGATGGCGGGGCGCGGCCTCGATCAGATGCAGGAAGTCTGCCAGCCCCTGCTGGCGCGCCACCAGTGCCGAGCGCGGCTCGAAACGCACGTCACCCAGTGCCAGGTGCGGGTCATCATCGGCCAGGTAAGGCGGATTGGCGGTCACCAGCGCAAAGCCGGTCTCGGGAACGGCGGAGAACCAGTCACTGCGCCGGAATTCGACGTTGGGAATCGCGAGATGCTCGGCATTGTCACGCGCAAGCTGCACGGCCTCCTCGATGAGATCGACCCCCAGCACCTGCCACTGCGGACGATGACGAGCGAAGGCCAGCGCGATGGCGCCGGTGCCGGTGCCGAGATCCAGCAGCGTACCTTCGGACGCCTCGGCCAGCTCCAGCGCGCACTCCACCATCACTTCGGTATCCGGGCGCGGAATCAAGGTGGCAGGAGAGCAGCGCAGCATCAGGCCATAGAACTCACGGCGGCCCAGCAGGTGGGCGACGGGGTGTCCTTCGGCTCGGCGTGCCAGAAGCGCCTCGAAGCGAGCCACGCCCTCGGCGCCTGCTTCCGTCTCGAGATCGCGATCCCCCCAGGTATAGAACCAGGTGCGATCGCGCCCCATCACCTCTCCCAGCAGCAGCTCGGCATCCAGACGCGGAGACTCGCTGCCCGACTCACTCAGACGGGCAGCTGCGGCTGCCAACGTGACATCGATTCTCACCTCATTGCTCCTGCAGTGCCGTCAGCTGGTCTGCCTGATATTCGACGACCAGCGGCTCGATCACCTCGTCCAGCTGGCCGGCGATCACTTCATTGAGCTTGTAGAGCGTCAGGTTGATACGGTGATCGGTCAGACGCCCCTGGGGGAAGTTGTAGGTGCGGATGCGCTCGGAGCGATCACCGGAGCCCACCAGCTTGCGACGGGCATCGGAAGTCGCCTGTGCCTGGCTGTCCACCGCGGCCTGCTTGAGTCGCGCTGCCAGCAACGACATGGCGCGCGCACGGTTCTTGTGCTGACTGCGCTCGTCCTGGCACTCCACGACCACACCGGTGGGCAGGTGGGTGATGCGAATCGCCGAATCGGTGGTGTTGACGTGCTGCCCCCCGGCCCCGGAACTGCGGTAGGTATCCACTCGCAGGTCGGCCGGATTGATGTCGATGTCCCCGACCTCATCGGCCTCAGGCATCACCGCCACGGTACAGGCGGACGTATGGATGCGGCCCTGGGATTCCGTGGCAGGCACGCGCTGCACGCGGTGCGCACCGGATTCGAACTTGAGGCGCGAGTAGACCCCCTCGCCCTTGACGCGGGCGATGACTTCCTTGAAGCCACCATGCTCACCGTGGCTTGCGCTGACGGTCTCGACCTTCCAGCCCTTGAGCTCGGCGTAGCGGGAATACATCTTGAACAGGTCCCCCGCGAACAGCGCTGCCTCATCACCGCCGGTGCCGGCACGCACTTCAAGGAAGACGTTGGCCCCATCATCCGGGTCCCGCGGGATCAACAGCTGGGTGATCTCTGCCTCCAGCACGTCAAGCGCCGCATCGCTCTCGCGAACTTCCTCGCGCGCCATCTCGCGCATCTCGGCGTCGCTGTCATCGCACATGCCGAGGGCGGCCTCGCGATCTTCCTTCAAGGCGCGATGGCGCTGCCATGCCTCGATCAATGGCTCAAGCTCGGCATACTCCCGCGACAGGTCACGGAAGCGGGCCTGATCCCCGATCACTTCAGGCTCCGACAGCAAGGCGGAGATCTCCTCGAAGCGGTCATGGAAGGTGTCGAGCTTGGTGATGAGGCTGTCTTTCATGAAGGGTCCTGTGATGAATCAACCGGCGCGAGCAGCAGCTCCTGCGCCGTCTGAAGAATATCCTGTCGATCGTCGCCTGACGCCTGACGCAGCGCCAGGGTCGGGTGATGCATGAAGCGGTTGGCCAACTGACGGGCCAGTTGCGCCACGACTTCCTGCGGGTCACGGCCCTGATCAAGCTCGGCCAGCGCCTGTGCCTCGCACTCTGCACGCAGTTGCTCGCCGTGGCTACGATAACGCTTGATGACTTCTCCGCCACTGCGCACACGCTTGCGGTGCTGCCAGGCACTGACACCCTGCCGGATCAGCTCTTCGGCCTGGGCAGCCGCCAGCTGGCGATGACGACGGTTCTCCTCGATGACTTCCTGCAGATCATCCACGGTATAAAGGAAGACATCATCGAGATCCCCGACCTGCGGTTCGATATCGCGCGGCACGGCGATATCGACCATGAAGACCGGCTTGTAACGGCGTTTCTTGAGCGCACGCTCCACCATGCCCTTGCCGAGGATCGGCAGCTGAGCGGCGGTGGAGGCTATCACGATATCGGCATTCTCGAGGGCATGCGGAATGCCTTCCAAGCCGATGGCGGTCCCGCCCAGCTCATCGGCCAGCGACTGGGCGCGCGACACGGTACGGTTGGCGATGCACAGGTTGGCGATGCCCGCTTCCTTGAGGTGGCGCGCCACCAGCTCGATGGTGTCTCCCGCCCCGATGAGCAGCGCATTGGCTCGCGAGAAGTCATCGAAGATATGACTCGCCATGCTGACCGCGGCATAGGCCACCGAGACGGGGTTCTCACCGATTCCCGTCTCGGTACGCACCTGCTTGGCGACCTGGAAGATATGCTGGAAGAGCTGCTCCAGTTCCCCCCCGAGACCGACGGTACCGCGGGCGAACTGATAGGCATCCTTGAGCTGACCGAGAATCTGCGGCTCGCCCAGCACCATGGAGTCCAGGCCGACCGCCACGCGAATCAGGTGGCGGACCGCCTCCTCACCGAGATGTTGATAGCTGCAGCGCTCAAGCTCTTCAGCCGGCAGGCCATGGTATCGGCTCAACCATGCGAGAACCGAGCGCGCACCGTCCTCGGTCACACAGTAGAGTTCCGTGCGATTGCAGGTCGAGAGCACCGCCGCCTCGGAAACTTCCGGCAGACGCTTCAGCTCGGCCAGCGCAGCCTCGAGCTGTGTCGGCGTGAAGGCAACGCGCTCGCGGACATCGACGGCGGCGGTGCGATGATTGATGCCAAGGGCAAGAAGGGTCATGGAGTCAGTCAGTCGTCAGGGTCTGGCCGGCAGGGCTCGCATCGAGGACAGGCGGCTGTCGCTTGGAAAACCTCCGCAATGAAGGGGCCGGCACCTGGCCACCTGCTTGCAGATCTCGTTTGTCAAAGCGGCTGAAATCGTAAAATTAGCGTGCTCATTCTACCACAGCGCCTACATCACGCGAGCCTGCAGGGCGCGGCCAGCGATGAGGAATTTCCATGGGCTTGGCAGTCTGATGCTATCACCTCCCGTCCGCCATGTTGATTCAGGAAAACGCCGAGCGGACAGGCGCTGCCCTTGCCTCCATGACAGGCACCGCCGATGCTATCCCCGTCCGCCTTCAGCCGTTATGCTGGAGCGATCAATATCCCCAGGGTGTGCTGCTGAGGCCGAGCGCAGGTCGGGCCGGAATTTCCAGCAGGCACACGCTGCCAGGCCACCTTTTACGGGTTTCATGACGGCGTGGGCGCGACTCCGGCCGGAACGTGCCGACTGGCCGAGATCCTTCCACCGCTGACTGCGAGGTTGCATGCACGTATCGACTGCCGCTGAACACTCCCCTCGCGGGGCGGCCCACGCGAGCCCTTCCGAGCGCCTGACGGGCACGGCACGGCTGGCTGACAGCCGCTGGACACGCTGCCTGCTGGCCAGTGTGCTGCTGGGTCTGGCCGGCTGCCAGTCGCCGGCCACGCAGGCTCCCTTCGCCTCTCAGCCGGACCCGCTGGATACCGCCCCGCCCATCACCAGTGGTCTGGATGCCAACAGCCTCAATCAGCTGCTGGGCGCGGAGCTTGCCGGCCAGCGTGGCGACTACCCCAGCGCCGCCGATGGGTACCTGGCCGCCAGCCGCCGTTTCGATGACCCGGAACTGGCCCGACGCGCCGTGCTGGCCGCTCGCTACGCCGACAATCCTGCCCTGCTGGAGCGTGCCGCCCAGCGCTGGCAACAACTGGATGATTCCGCGACCGAGCCGGGCATCATCCGCGCCCGCCTGGCCGTGGAGCGCGGCGACTGGATGACGGCGCTCGAGCAGCGCCTCGCGGTAGAGACCGCCGGCGGCACCGGCAACGTGACCACCTTGGCGGAGCAGTCCATCGATGCCGGCGCGGATCTGGAATCACTGCTGTCACGGCTGCTGGAGCATGTCGCGCAATATCCCGCGCAACCGGGCCCGCGAATTGCCGCCGCGCTCTATGAAGCGGCGCTTGGAAATGAGTCCGACGCTCGCAGGCGCCTGATGGCGATGGAAGGCGAGTTCCCCGAACTGGCCGAAGTGTGGCTGGCACGCAGCGAGATAGAGCGCGACGCAGGCCGCCTGAGCGCCTCACGTCAGGCGGCCGAGCGTGGCCTGGCCATCGCCCCGAATGACAGTCGCTTGATCCTGAGCGCCGCCCAGACCGAGCTTGCCGGTGGTGACATCGAGGCCGCGCGCCTGCGGATTGATGACCTTGTCAGCCGCCATGCCAATGCACCGCGCCTGCGTCTGGCACTGGCCAGCCTCTATCTGGACGCCGACTCTCCCGAGGACGCTCGTCGTCTGCTGCTGCCGTTGCTTGATGACACGCCGGTCCCGGATGCCGCCTATGCCCTGCTCGGGCTGGCGGCAGAGGCCAGCGGTGAGATCGACAACGCCATCCTCTATTACCGACAGGTACCGGATGGGGAGCGCTACGTCTCAAGTCGCGCGCGCGCCGCGCAGCTGCTGGTGGAGCATGATCGCAGCGAGGAGGCACGCCAGTTCCTTGCCGTCGAGCGCCTGCGTCATCCGCGTCACGCCATGACATTGCTCAGCTTCGAGATCGACCTGCTGGATGCCCAGGAACACTACGCCGCCGCCGACGAGCTGCTCGACGGCAGCATCAAGGCTCGCCAGAAGACACTCACCAGGGCACGCAGCGAAGGTGACGGCGAAAGCGCTGCCGTGACGGAGAACGAACTGGCCAGCCTGCTGTTCCTGCGCGGCATTCGTCGTCTCGATGACGGGCGTCTCGAGGAGATGGAGCAGGACCTGCGTCAGGTCATTGCACTGGAGCCCGAGAATGCCAGCGCCTACAACGCTCTGGGCTACACCCTGCTGGTAGAGGATGCGGACCGCCGCGCCGAAGCGCTCGAACTGGTTCAGCGCGCCCATGCGCTGAAGCCGAATGACCCTGCCATCCTCGACAGCCTCGGCTGGGGGTATTTCCTCACCGGGGATGCCGCCCAGGCATTGCCCCCGCTGGAAGCGGCCTGGGCACAGCAACAGGATGCCGAGATAGGCGCACACCTCATCGAGGTGCTGTGGTCACTCGAGCAGCAGGATGAAGCACGCAGCCTGGCCATCGAGCTCAGTGAGCGTTTCGAGGAGGCCAGCGAGCTGGAAGCCCTGTTCCAGCGCATCCCGGCTCTGCGACCGGTCGTGGATGCGCCCTGACAGGACAGCCCGGCACTTTCTGTCCATCGGCGAGTCCATTATCCTGACTCGCCGATGGCGCCATCGGTTGCCCATCGACTCTCATTCCGCCATCCGGAAGGCTTTCGCGTCATGACCTCCTCTTCTTTCCCCCTATCATCATTCTCCTCTCCCCGGACACGCCACCTTTCCCTCGCCATGTTGCGCCGTCTGGTGGGGCCAGTCCTGCTGGCCATGACATTGGGCCTGAGCGGCTGTGCCAGTCAGATGGCCAGCGACAACGCCGGTGACCTGACCCGCAATGAAGGTGACTGGCAGCAGCAGAGCGACAGGATCGATTCGCTCACGCACTGGCAACTGACAGGCAAGGTCGGCATTCGCACGCCGGAGGAAGGTCACAGCGCCAATCTTGACTGGCAGCAGGAGGGCGATGACTACCACATGCTGATCACCGGCCCACTGGGTGCTGGCCGCACGACCCTGGTGCGTGATGCCGAGGGCGTGCGCCTCTCCTCGTCCGACGGCGACTTCCAGGCACCGGACGCCGAAAGCCTGATGCTCTCGCAGCTGGGCTGGTCCTTGCCGCTGGGGGCTCTGGATGACTGGGTCCGCGGAGTGGCAGCCAAGGGCGAGCACGACCTGAAGAGTGACGCCCTCGGCTTCCCCGACACCCTTTATCAGGATGGCTGGGAGGTGGACTATCAGGATTGGACCCGCGCCGAAGGACTGTGGCTGCCGCGCAAGATGAAACTCTACTACGGCGATCTGACCGCCACCCTGATCGTCAACCAGTGGCAGGCACTCTAAGCGTGCCCCCGACGCTCTCTTCTTTCTCCACGGCCAGCATTCCGGCCAGCTCATCCATGACGGACACGATGACCGCGACACTTTCTCTGCCGGCACCGGCCAAGCTCAATCGCATGCTGCATATCACCGGTCAGCGCGCCGATGGCTATCATGAACTGCAGACACTGTTCCAGTTTCTGGATCACGGTGACCGACTGGACTTCACGCTGCGTGATGACGCTGCCATTCACCTCGCCCCGGCCATCGAAGGCGTGCCCGCGGAGTCCAATCTGATCATGCGTGCTGCTCGCCTGCTGAGAGAAGCGGCCGTCGCACGCGGCCAGGTCGCGAGCCCGAATGACTTGCCCGGTGTCGATATCCGACTGAAGAAGGTGCTGCCGATGGGCGGTGGCCTGGGCGGTGGCAGCAGTGATGCGGCCACCACGCTGCTGGCGCTGGACCACCTCTGGAAACTTGAGCTCGACCTGGACACCCTGGCCGAGCTCGGACTGGCTCTGGGGGCCGATGTACCGGTCTTCGTTCGCGGCTTTTCGGCCTGGGCCGAAGGCATCGGTGAGCGACTGGAACCTGCCCCGCTGGACACCCCGTGGTTCGTGGTGATCCACCCGGGCATCGAGGTCGCGACCCCCGCCGTGTTTGGCCACCCGCAATTGACACGTTCCAGTCCCGCGATTAGTATGGCGCGCGCACTGCAGGGGGGCCGCAACGACTGCGAAGTCGTGGTGCGCACTTTGTACCCGGCAGTCGCCGACGCCCTGGACTGGCTGGACCAGTTCGGCACCGCCAGACTGACGGGCACCGGCGCCTGTGTGTTCTGTGCGTTCGATGACGCACGACAGGCCAGCAAGGTGCTGGGCCGACTCGAATCCGAGCGCCCGACGTGGCACGCCTTCATGGCACGTGGTTGCAATCTTTCCCCTCTTCATGCCGCTCTGGCTTCGGCCTGAGCACAGCAACTGGTTGAAGCGAACGTTGCTGGGGTATCGCCAAGTGGTAAGGCACCGGTTTCTGGTACCGACATTCCCAGGTTCGAATCCTGGTACCCCAGCCAATCCTGGCCGTTCCCGGTCAACCCGGAATTCTCCACTCCCGAGATCCCACAAGACTCCAAAGGTGGCTGCGCGTGTCAAAACTGATGGTATTCGCGGGGAATGCCAATCCCGCTCTCGCCCGCAAGGTAGCTGAAGCCCTCGATACCCGCCTGGGCCACGCAACCGTCGGTCAGTTCAGCGATGGCGAGATTGCGGTAGAAATCAACGAAAACGTCCGCGGCAAGGACGTCTTCATCATGCAGTCCACCTGCGCACCGACCAACGACAACCTGATGGAGCTGATCCTGATGGTGGATGCGTTGCGTCGTGCGTCAGCGGCGCGCATCACGGCGGTCGTGCCGTACTTCGGCTATGCCCGTCAGGATCGCCGCGTGCGCTCCGCTCGCGTGCCGATCTCGGCAAAGGTGGTCGCGGACATGATGGTCAAGGCTGGCGTGAATCGCGTCATGACCATGGACCTGCATGCCGACCAGATCCAGGGCTTCTTCGATGTGCCGGTGGACAACGTCTACGGCTCCCCGATCCTGCTCGACGACATCGAACGTCAGAACTATGACAACCTGATCGTCGTCTCCCCGGATGTGGGCGGCGTGGTGCGTGCCCGTGCCATCGCCAAGCAGCTCAACTGCGAGCTGGCCATCATCGACAAGCGTCGTCCCCAGGCCAACCAGGCCCAGGTGATGAACATCATCGGTGATATCAAGGACCGCACCTGCGTGCTGGTCGATGACATGATCGACACCGCCGGCACCCTGTGCAAGGCGGGCGAGGCACTCAAGGATCATGGCGCCAACCGCGTCGTGGCCTATGCATCCCACGCGATCCTGTCCGGCCCGGCGGTCGACAACATCACCAACTCCGTCCTCGACGAAGTGGTGGTGGCCGACACCATCCCGCTGTCCGACACCGCACGTCGTTCCGGCAAGATCCGCCAGCTGACAGTCGCTGGCCTGATCGCCGAGGCGATCCGTCGCGTCAGCAATGAAGAATCCGTCAGCGCCATGTTCCACTGAGTCCTGTCGGCGGGCCCTGCTCGCCGCTGCTCGGGGAAGAGGCACTGACACCGGCAGATGATCCGTCATCTGCCGACAAGCGGCCGGCCCGGAAATCTCCGGGCCGGCCTCATGGATCCGGTAGCGCTCTGGTCGCGGGGGCTGCCGGATTCTCATTAGACCCTTGAGGTATCTGCAAAATGAAACTGTTCAAACTGAATGCTGAAGTTCGTGAAGACCTGGGGAAAGGTGCGAGCCGCCGCCTGCGTCGTACGAACGACTTCGTGCCGGGAATCGTCTACGGCGCCGACAAGGCCCCGACTCCGGTCATGGTCGACAAGCCGAGCCTGTACAAGGCGGTTGACGATGAGGCGTTCTACTCCTCCATCATCACCCTGAATGTTGCTGGCAAGGCCGAGAAAGTCGTCATCCGTGACCTGCAGCGTCACCCGTTCAAGCCGCTGCTGACTCACATCGACTTCCTGCGCATCGACCCGACCCACAAACTGACCATGAACGTGCCGCTGCACATCACTGGTCAGGAAGCCTGTGTCGGCGTCAAGGATCAGGACGGCGTCCTGCACATCCTGGCAACTGACGTCGAAATCAGCTGCCTGCCGGAAGCCCTGCCGGAATACCTGGAGCTGGACGTGTCCAAGCTGGAAGTTGGCCACACCCTGCACCTGTCCGACATCGCTCTGCCGGAAGGCGCCGAGTCCGTTGCCCTGTCTCACGGTGCCGATCACGACACCGCTGTGGTCAACGTCACTCGTCCGAACATCTCTGCTGACGCAGAAGATACTGCTGAAGGCGAAGAAGCCGCTGCAGAATAACGCAGCCTTCTGATCAGGGAGCCAGACACGCATGTCACGAGTGAAAGCGATCATCGGCCTCGGTAATCCGGGGAGCGAATACGAAGACACCCGTCACAACGCCGGCGTCTGGCTCCTTGACGCTCTTGCGCGCCACGGTCACACCACGTTGCGTCCGGAACGCAAGTTCCATGGCCAGTACGCGAAGATCATCTTCGCAGGTCAGGATCTGCATCTGCTGTTCCCATCGACGTTCATGAATCGCAGCGGTCAGGCCGTGGCCGCATTGTGCAACTTCTACAAGCTCGCCCCGGATGAACTGCTCGTCGCCCACGACGAACTGGACATCGACCCCGGCACCGCCCGCTACAAGCAGGGTGGCGGCCACGGGGGGCACAACGGGCTTCGCGACATCATCAGCGCACTGGGCAACGACAAGTCGTTCCATCGTGCCCGCATCGGCATCGGCCACCCCGGCAATGCCAAGCTGGTGACCAACTTCGTGCTCGGGCGTCCCGGCAAGGCTGAACGCCTGGCCATCGATGACGCCATCGACGAAGTGGTCATGACCCTCCCGGATGCCCTCAGCGGCGAATGGGCACGGGCCATGAATCGCCTGCACTCCTTCAAGCACTGAACCTCTGCATCACCCGGCATCACTCCTCTCCGAATTTCGGTGATTCGCTCAGCGCATCACCTCGCTTGCGTGCGCGCGTCTCGCCACGCGATCAGCAGCAAAAGGCATCATTTGTCGCGCGACATGCGCCCAATGGATGACCTCGGCGGCATGAGGCCTTACACTTCCCGCCTGACTTCACACCGTGCCTGTCCCCTCGTCTCCTCGCATGGCCCGTGCCCTCGCACTCCGGGCCTGCCGGTCGAGACGGTCATCAGTGCCACGCCCCATTCGACACGTCACACCAGGATCTAGCGCCATGGGTTTCAATTGCGGCATCGTCGGCCTGCCGAACGTCGGCAAGTCCACTCTCTTCAATGCACTGACCAAGTCGGGCATTGACGCCGAGAACTTCCCCTTCTGCACCATCGAGCCGAATACCGGTATCGTGCCGATGCCTGACCCTCGCCTGAATGCGCTGGCCGAGATCGTCAAGCCGGAGAAGGTGATTCCGACCACCATGGAATTCGTCGACATCGCAGGTCTGGTCGCCGGCGCCTCCAAGGGCGAAGGCCTGGGCAACAAGTTCCTGGCCAACATCCGCGAGACCGATGCCATTGCCCACGTGGTGCGCTGCTTCGAGGATGACAACGTCATCCACGTCGCCAACCACGTTGACCCGGCCGCCGATATCGAGACCATCAACATCGAGCTGGCCCTGGCCGACCTCGACAGCGTCGAGCGCAGCATCCAGCGCCTGGCCCGTGTCGCCAAGGGCGGCGACAAGGAAGCCATCGCCACCAAGGCGGTGCTGGAGCGTATCCAGCCGCACCTGGCCGAAGGCCAGCCGCTGCGCAGCTTCGGTCTCAGCGATGACGACCTCAAGATCCTGCGTGGCTTCGGCTTCCTGACCCTCAAGCCGACCATGTACATCGCCAACGTCAGCGAGGAAGGCTTCGAGAACAACCCCTACCTCGACATCGTGCGCGACATCGCCGCCAATGAAGGTGCCAGCGTGGTGCCGGTGTGCAACAAGATCGAAGCCGAGATCGCCGAGCTGGAGGAAGAGGAGCGCGAGATGTTCCTCGACGAGCTGGGCATGGAAGAGCCGGGCCTGGATCGCGTGATCCGCGCCGGTTATGAACTGCTGGGCCTGCAGACCTACTTCACCGCTGGCGTGAAGGAAGTGCGTGCCTGGACCGTCAAGATCGGCGCTACCGCTCCGGAAGGCGCTGGCGTCATCCACACCGACTTCCAGAAGGGCTTCATCCGCGCCGAAGTCATCTCCTATGACGACTTCATCGCCTACAAGGGCGAGCAAGGCGCCAAGGATGCCGGCAAGTGGCGCCTGGAAGGCAAGGACTACATCCTCAAGGATGGCGACGTGGTGCACTACCGCTTCAATGTCTGAGGCCTCGGGCGCAGTCAGTACCTGGTGAGCCAGCCTGAAAGCGCCTGATGCTGCAGGGAACGCCCCTGATCTCCCACGAGGTCAGGGGCGTTCTGCATCATGGGTCATGCCCCATCATCAAGAGCACAGCCCTGCAGCCATTGTGCCGCCAGCGTCGCCAACTGGTCCGCCAGTGACTGCGCCAGACGCCCCCTCCCCGCCTCTCGACGCCACACGGCACTCAGCATCAGCTCGCCGGCCTGAGGCAATGTCCGCGCGTCCAGGCCACGCTCCCGACAGGCGGTATGCGCCGTCAAGGCATCGACCACGGCCAGCCCCTCCCCTGCCTGCACCAGTGCCGCTGCCAGCGGATAGGTCTGTACGCGCGTCACGATGCGAGGAGATGACGGTGCTTTCGAGTTACCTGATTCAGACGGTGACGGCATCTCGCTCGCCAGCAGGCCATCGAGACGTCGCGCCAGCGGATCATGCGCCCCCAGCGCGATCAGACGCTGACCGGCAAGCTCCGCCACCGTCATCGGTGCCTGCTGACACTCCTGTGCCCAGTACCCTGCTGGCGCCAATACCTTCAGGGGCATGCGGGCAAGTGCGCGAGTCATCAGTGCCGGATGCGTCGGCGCACTCAAGGTGAAGGCGATATCGACTTCATGCAGCAGCAGGGCATCGATGATCTCGCGGGTGTGCTGGGTGGCCAGCTCGCAATTGACTCGAGCATGTCGCCGGCGCCATTGCCCCAGCGCCTGCGGCAACAGCTTCTGGGCGATCGCCGGCGTCGCCACTACCTTGAGAGACTGCGCCTCACCTGAACGCAAGCCTTCTACCAGCCGCTTGACGTCATCCAGCTGCCCCAGCATCCCCTGGCTTGCCGCCTCCAGCTTGCGCGCCTCCTCCGTGGGCACCAGCTGTCCGGCGCTACGGGTGAACAGCGCGATCCCCCACTGCCGCTCCACCTGCTGCAACGCCTTGCTCGCGGCCGGCTGGGAAACATGCAACAGCCGAGCGGCGCCGGTCACGCTGCCGGCCTGCAACACCGCATGAAAGACCTCCAGATCCCTGAGCCGCATGCAAGATCTCCACATTCTGTCGTGTTGTCTCAACGTCCAGCCGACAGCCTACCCCATAACCGAGGGTTATGACGTGGCGAGGATCTTTCATTCGCCGCTCGGCCCCGGGACAGGCATGCTCATCTGCCTCCCCCATACCGTCAGGAGCCTGCCATGCAACGTCATGTGACCATCATCGGAGGCGGCGTGATCGGCCTGAGCAGCGCTCATGCACTGGTCCGAGCGGGACACTGCGTGACCCTGATCGATGCCCATGTCGAGGTCGCCCGCGAGACCAGCCACGCCAATGGCGGCCAGTTGAGCTACCGCTATGTGGCGCCACTGGCTGACAGCGGCGTGCCCCTCCAGGCCATCAAGTGGTTGCTGGCAGGCAATGAGGCACCGCTGCGGCTGCGCCCGCGGCTTGCCCCCTCGCAATGGCGCTGGATGACGCAGTTTCTGGCCGCCTGCAATCAGCGCACGCATCGAGCAAGCGCAGCGCAGATGCTCGCCCTGGCACTGCACAGCCAACAGATCATGACTCAGTGGCGAGTTCAGGATGCACTCGAGGAGTTCGCCTGGCAGCAACGCGGCAAGCTGGTGATCCATCGCGACTCCGCAGCGCTCGACAAGGCCGCCGCCGCACGCGTCGCACCTCAGGACCAACAGGTGCTCGATGCACGTCAATGCATCGCACTGGAGCCCTCACTTATCCACCAGCAGCCTCATCTGTCGGGCGGAATCTTCAGCGCCTCGGACGAGACGGCGGATTGCCATGCCTTCTGTCAGGCGCTGGAGCGCAAGCTGCAGGCCTCTGGTCGCTATACACGCCTCGCCAGCACCCGCGTCGCTCCACTGAGCGCGCACGACGGACGCATCGCGCACCTCGAACTCACCCGCGCCGATGGCCGCCGCGAACGCCACGCCGTCGATACGCTGATCATCGCGGCCGGCAATCACGCCACCGAACTGGTCCGCCCGCTGGGCATCTGCCTGCCTCTGCAACCGCTCAAGGGCTACAGCCTCACGCTGCCACTGCCAGCTGACACCCCAAAGACAGCTGCCCCGCGCATCAGCGTGACGGATGCCGCGCGCAAGGTGGTCTACGCCGATCTGGACACGCGCAAGTCCCGCCAGCTGCGCGTCGCGGCCATGGTGGATATCGGCCGCCGCGAATCTGACAGCTTTCATCCTGCGCTGGACGAGAAGCGCATTGCCGCCCTGCGTCAGCTGGCTAGTGAGACCTTCCCCGACGCCGGCGATTTCTCGCAAGCCACTCCGTGGGCCGGGCTGCGCCCCAGCACGCCGAAGGGCCCTCCGATCCTGGGCCGCCCCCAGCAAGCGGGCAGACCGGACAACCTGTGGCTGAACGTCGGACATGGCAGCCTGGGCTTCACGCTGGCCTGCGCCAGTGGCGACCTCATCGCACGCGCCATCTCGCACGAGACCCGTCCCGGCACGCTCCTCGATACCCTCCCCGACCACCTCGCAGAGCAGCTCGGCTGCTAGCCTGATGAATTCCCTGCCACTTTTTCAGGCTGATGCGTTGACAACATCACGGATAATCCGTAATATTCGCCTCCGTTGGACGGCTACATAGCTCAGCTGGTTAGAGCACATCACTCATAATGATGGGGTCCCCTGTTCAAATCAGGGTGTAGCCACCAACCAAGATTCGAAAGGCCTGACTGCTTGCAGTCAGGCCTTTTTTGTTGCGTCGGATTCACATTCCCTCGCATCGCCTGCGCTCATGCTCGTGACTCCCGCCGACAATCGACACCGGAACCGGAACCGAAACCGAAACCGGAGCCGAAAGAGGCAGCCCGCAGGCCGCCTCTTTCAATGTTTCAATTTTTCAATGTTTCACCGTGCTTGTCAGTTCAACTCTGCTCAGTCCAGACGCTCGCGATTGCAGAATGCCACCAGCACCTTGATCAGCATCGCCACATCGGCACTGCCGGACGTCTCACGAATCGAGTGCATGCCCCACTGCGGCAGCCCGACATCCAAGGTCGGCACCCCCACTTCACTGGCGGTGATCGGCCCGATGGTGCTGCCGCAACCCATGTCGGCACGGCTGACGAACGTCTGAACCGGCACCTCCTGCTCACGGCACAGCTCCCGGAACAGACCCGCCGTGGTGCTGTTGGTGGCATAACGCTGATTGGCGTTGACCTTGATCACCGGCCCTGCATTCAGTTTCGGGCCATGACCCGCATCATGCTTGTCCGGGAAGTTGGGGTGGACGGCATGCGCATTGTCACAGGAGATCATCAAGGAGCGCTGCACGAGGCACTGATAACCTTCTTCGTTGTCCAAGCCCACATAGTGATTGATGCGCTTGAGCACATCCGCCAGGAAAGGCCCCTGGGCACCGCAGGCGCTGGCACTGCCGACTTCCTCGTGATCCGTGGCGACGAACAGCGCGCCCTGGCTGCCATCGGCCCCCAGCAACGCTTCCAGGCCGACGAAGCAGGACAGCAGATTGTCCAGGCGTGCACTGGCGACCAGCTCGCCCTTGAGCCCGGCCTGGGCCGCCGGCTGCAGATCATGCAGCCCGAGTTCGAAGTCGATGACCTCCGCGACACGCACGCCGTGCTGCTCTTCCAGCAGCTCGATCAACAGCGCATGGAAGGCCTCAGCCGGGGTGCCAGCCTCCTCGCCCAGCTGCATGACCACGGCGGACATCTGCGTCTGGGCATTGATGGCGCGCCCATTGTTGACGTCACGATCCAGGTGAATCGCCAGGCTCGGAACACAGGCCACCGGCCGCATCACCGTCAGCAGCAGACTCTCGCGACGGCCATCCTGGTGACGCACCTGAACACGGCCTGCAAGCCCGAGATCGCGATCGAACCAGGTATTCAGCAGCACGCCACCGTAGGTTTCGATCCCCAGGGTCAACCAGCCCTGACTGAGCTGGGCTGGATTGGGCTTCAGGCGCAGGCAAGGAGAATCCGTGTGCGCGCCGATCATCCGTATTGCCTCGAGCTGCGTATTACCCCGAGGAAGCTGAAAGGCGATCAGCGAGGAATCATTGCGCGTCACGAAAGCCCGTTCACCGGGCGACAACTTCCAGCTTTCGGTCTCCTCGAGTCGGCGATAGCCTTCGCGCTCCAGACGAGCCGCCATGGTCGCCGTGGCATGCCAGGGAGTCGGAGAGACATTCAGGAATTCAAGCAGTGCTGGAACGCGGGAATCCGCAATCGCGTAAGTCATGATAGCGTCAAGTCCTCGAAGATGAATGCAAGGCACTGTATAAGAAGAAACATGATGGATAGAGCGAAACGACTCCTCCCTTGCGGTGGTGATCGACCCGCCAGCTCTCGTCAGCCGCGCAGGTCCCGCAGGACCGATCACGCCAGGCAGCGCTGACACGCCATACCGCAAGCCCCGCCGATCAACGACAGGCAACTGTCGCGGACGCGGGAGGCTGCTACAATGCCCGCTCGACCTCTCCGCGGAGAGGTCGCTCAGGGAGCAGAGTGTACATGAATCGGGAGTGCTTCATTGATGAGCCTGTTTGCAAACGTCCGGCGCACGGCATGCCTTGCCTTGTGTCTCGCCATGGCCGGCCCCGCCAGCGCCGCGGTCACCCCTACTGACGCCGATGCACAGGCTGCTCGCGAAGTTGCCGAATCATTGCGTTACGGGCATTACGAAGATGTCACGCTGGATGACCAATGGGCTACCCAGGCATTCACGCAATATCTCAAGACACTCGACCCCCAGAAAGCCTATCTGCTGGACTCGGATATCACCGAGTTCAGTGATCTTCGCCACGCCTTCGATGACGCCATGCTCGACGGTGATCTCGAGCGCCTCTATGCCCTGCATGCCCGCTACCAGCAGCGCCTCACCTCACGCCTCGAATGGCTGGTGAAGACGCTGGACGGCAAGCCGAGCTTCGATTTCACCCGCGATGATCGACTCGCACTCGATCGTGCGGAAAGCCCCTGGGCCGACAGCGAGCAGGAGCTTGATGAGCTGTGGCGCAAGCGACTCAAGAACGCCTGGCTGTCGATGTCACTGTCCGACAAGAGCGACGAGGACATCGCCAAGACGCTCAGCGAGCGCTATGCCAACCAGCTCAAGCGCATCGAGCAGACCAACGACGAAGACATCCTGACCCTGATCATGCACGCCGTCACCGGCAGCATCGATCCGCACAGCGAATACTTCTCCCCACGCCAGGGCGAATCCTTCGATATCCAGATGAAGCTGTCACTCGATGGCATCGGCGCCCTGCTTCAATCCGAAGGCGAGTACGTCAAGGTCTCAAGCCTGGTACCGGGCGGCCCGGCCGAGAAGGACGGGGAGCTCAAGCCGGCGGACCGCATCGTGGCCGTTGGTCAGGGGGATGGCGAATGGACCAACGTGGTCGGCATGCGCCTTGACGATGTCGTGGACCTGATCCGCGGCCCCAAGGGCTCCGTCGTGCGCCTTGAAGTCATCCCGGCCCAGTCCCTGGATGTCACCAAGACACGGGAAGTGGACATCACCCGCGACACCGTCAAGCTGGAAGACCAGGCTGCCAACGCCAAGGTCGTCGACGTCAAGCGCGATGATGGCGTGCACAGGATCGGCGTGATTCACGTCCCTGCCTTCTATGTCGACTTCGATGCCTGGCAGGCCGGCGAAGATGACTATCGCAGCACCACACGTGACGTGGCGCGCCTCATCGATGAGCTGAAGGCCAAGCAGGTGGAAGGCATCATTCTAGATCTGCGCAACAATGGCGGCGGCGCCCTGCAGGAGGCCAATTCGATGATCGGCCTGTTCATCGACCGCGGCCCCACCGTGCAGGTACGTGATGCCCGCGGACGCATCAGCCTGTATGGCGATACCGATGCCGGCACCCACTACGATGGTCCGCTGGCCGTCCTGGTCAACCGCCTTTCGGCCTCGGCCTCCGAGATCTTTGCCGGCGCCATCCAGGATTATGGCCGCGGCCCGGTCATCGGCAGCCAGACCTTCGGCAAGGGCACCGTGCAGACGATCTCCTCGCTGACACAAGGTGAAATCAAGCTGACCCGCGCCAAGTTCTATCGCATCTCCGGTGACTCCACCCAGAACAAGGGCGTCAAGCCGGACATCGCCTTCCCCAGCATCATCGACCCGAAGGAAATCGGCGAATCGAGCCTCGACTACGCCCTGCCATGGGACCAGGTTCGCCCGGTGAAGTATCGTCGCTATGGGGAACCGGCCCGCTACCTGGCGGCCCTGCGTGCCCGCCATGAGAGCCGTGTCGAACAGGAGCCCAACTTCGTCTACCTGCAGAGCGAAGTCGCGCTGTCAAAGGCACTGCGCGCCCAGCAGACCAGCATCAGCCTCAATCGTGAGCAGCGCAAGCGCGAGATGGATGCCCAGGAAGCCGAGCAACTGGCACTGGAAAACAAGCGCCGCCGAGCACTGGGCATGGAGCCGCTGTCGAGCTTCGCCGAACTTGATGCCGCCAGCGATCACATCGCATCGGCAGAAAGTGACCTGCAGCAGGAGATCGAGACGCAGGACAGCACCGACGATCCAGCCGAGGATCCCATCGATCAGGCTCAGCTCCAGGAAAGCGCCGAGATCCTGCTCGATTACGCCCACCTCAATGGCGATCGCTGAACTCTCACGTCGTCGCTGACGCGCCGGCACATCGCGGTTGCAAGGCCCCTGCCCTCATGTCAGATCCGAGTGCAGGGGCTTTTTCATGCCTGATGCAGGCGTCACCGACACGCACCGGCGAATCGACAGCACCGGCGCTCGGCACGCGAGGGCAAGCTGAAACGAATAGCAGAGAGATCGACCAGCAAGGAAGCGGGCGGACACAGGAAAGCAGGCAGACACAGAAAAGCGGCAGCGAAGACTGCAGGAGTGAGACATCATCAGCGCAGAATCACGTCATTCTGACGAGAGGCAGGCGGGATCTCGAACGATCGACTGGCAAGAGGGGGAGATACGGGATGTGATATTGGCTCCTCGAACAGGACTCGAACCTGTGACCCAATGATTAACAGTCATTTGCTCTACCAACTGAGCTATCGAGGAACAACGAAATATCGATCGATATCAGGGCGATATCGAAGCTGACGATGAGATGCTCATCTACCAGCGTCATTTCCGGCATTGGCAGGAAGCCTGGGATTGGCTCCTCGAACAGGACTCGAACCTGTGACCCAATGATTAACAGTCATTTGCTCTACCAACTGAGCTATCGAGGAACGACCGGAAATCCATCTGCCAGCGACATCATCATGGATGCTGTCAGACTGACATTTCAAGCATGCTGCGTGTGCTATTGGCTCCTCGAACAGGACTCGAACCTGTGACCCAATGATTAACAGTCATTTGCTCTACCAACTGAGCTATCGAGGAACAACCTTGAACACGCGACGAATTATACGGAAATACTCAATGGCGTCAACCACCTTCGGGCATTCAACCTGCCGCAGAACTCGCTCGATTCCTTCTGCCGAATCCACCTCCGAAAGCGCACATGGCGACATCCAGATGTGACAAGGCCCGCACGGATGCAGGCCTTGGAATCACTGGTGGCTACACCCTGATTTGAACAGGGGACCCCATCATTATGAGTGATGTGCTCTAACCAGCTGAGCTATGTAGCCACACGACGAGGCGTATATTGCAGGTCAGGCTGCTGAATTGCAAGCACTTTTTTGCAATTGCCCGTCAAAGTGAGTCAGCGGGATGCTCAGATGCCCAGCGAGGCCTTGACGGCAGGCAGGCCAGGTTCTCCCTGGGTGGTCTCGACACCTTCAAGCCATGCCTCCAGCACGCTGGGGTTCTGCTTGAGCCAGTCTGCTGCTGCCTCGTCCGGATCGGCACCCTCATCCATGATCTCGCCCATGATCTGATTTTCCATCTCCAGGCTGAACTCGAGATTGGCCAGCAGCGCACCGACATTGGAACACGCCTCACTATATCCCGCGCGGGTATTGGTGTAGACCGTCGCTCCGCCCAGGTTCGGCCCGAAGTAGTCATCCGCGCCTTCCAGATATCCCATCTCGAAGCGAGTGTTCATGGGGTGCGGCTCCCAGCCGAGGAAGACGACCCACTCCTTGGCCGCGATCTTCGACTTCACTTCCGCCAGCATGCCGGCTTCGGAAGAATCGATCATCTCGAAGGCGCCCAGACCGAAGGCATCGTCATCGATCATGTCGGCGATGATCATGTTGCCATCATTGCCTGCCTCGATGCCGTAGATGCGCCCATCGAACTTCTCGAGGTTGTCGGCAAGATCCGCCACCGAGGTCACGCCGGCATCCAGCACGTACTGGGGCACCGCCAGGGTGTACTTGGCCCCTTGCAGATTCGCACGCGGTCGCTCTACCTGCCCCTTGTCGATATAGGGGTCACTGATGGAAGCCATCGACGGCATCCAGTTCCCCAGGAAGACATCGAAGTCATCGTTCTTCATGCCGGCATAGGCGATTGGCACGGAGATCGTGTCGGAGGTCGTCTCGTACCCCAAACCTTCCAGGACACTGCGCGTCAGCGCCGTGGTGGCAGTGATGTCCGTCCATCCCACCTCAGCGAAGCGCACCGTACTGCACTCCTCTGATACCTCGGCGTGCGCCTGGGGTGCCAGCAGCATCCCCATGGCCAGTCCCAGCGGCAATGCGGCAAAACCTGATGATGATTTCATGCTTGTCCCTTCTCTTTGTTATATGAGCAGTACATGTCCGTCAGTCACACGTGACATTGATCCCCACCCGGCCCGGCGACAAGTGACAGCCCGCGGGAGGCGCCACTCATGACACGCTCTCATCACGACAAGCTCCCATGCTGTCGTTGAGAAGCTGCCAGTCTCTGACGAGCTGCTGGGCCAGACGTACGAGGCACCTCGTGAGCACCTTCACAGCCCTTGCAAGGACGCCTTGTGCCCTCTGGCGTTCTCTATAGTTCTACCAAGCCTGGCTTTCAATAACCACGAATTATGCAACTTGACGCATCACCTTTCTGTCTCTACACTTTTTATTAATTGAACGTTCAATAAAACTCGAGTCACGACAAGATCGAGCCGAATCCCGATTGAACGCCGGATTCAGCAATGCGGTGACAACCGCGTATCCTTGGCGTCTACCAGTACCAAGATTACGCGAGTTTCACCGATACGCCACCTGACGGGAGAGCAAGCTGATGCCGAAAGTGGGAATGGAGCCCATTCGTCGCCGCCAATTGATTCTGGCCACCATGCAAGCCATCGATGAGGCAGGACTGGCCGACGCCACCGTTGCACGGATCGCACGGCATGCGGGCGTCTCCGCCGGCATCATCAGTCACTACTTCGGCGGTAAGGATGGCCTGATGGAGGCCACGATGCGCCAGATCCTCACCGACCTGCGCAGAGCCGTCAGTGAGCGACGCGCCAAGATCGCCTCGAACGACGTCCGCAGTCACCTGCACGCCGTGATCGATGGCAACTTCGATCGCAGCCAGGTCAGTCAGAGCGTCTCCAAGACCTGGTTGGCCTTCTGGGCCTCCAGCATGCATCGCACACCGCTGGAGCGCCTGCAGAAGGTCAATGACCGTCGTCTGGTCTCCAATCTGTCGGCCATCTTCCGTCGCGTGATGCCGCTGGTGGAGGCACGCGATGCGGCGGCAGGGCTCGCCGCCTTGATCGACGGCCTGTGGTTGCGTGGCGCGCTGGACCCCGAGGGACTGGACGTCGAGCGAGCCCGGCGTCTGGCCTATGAATATGTGGAATACCAGCTGGCGCAACACGCCGCTGACGTCTCCACGCCAGCAGCAGATGCACAAGCGTCTGACATGACGCACCCGGTGCCTGCCGAGCATGCCTGAGCGCAACAGCCTCCCCCGCTCGGACGCTTGAACCCACCGGTACTCTCCGACTCTCCCCCTTTTCTGATCCCTGACAGGAGCGCAAGCATGGCCAACAGCAACGCAAGCTTCCCGACCCAGACCCTGTACATCAATGGTCGTCGCGTTGACGCGACCTCTGGCGAAACCTTCGAGACCGTCAACCCGGCCACCGGCGACGTCATCGCCCAGGTACAGCAGGCCAGCGGCGCGGACGTGGATGCCGCCGTCGAAAGCGCCCTGCAGGGCCAGAAGGTGTGGGCCGCGATGAGCGGCATGGAGCGTTCGCGCATCCTGCGTCGCGCCGTCGACCTGCTGCGCGAGCGCAATGACGAGCTGGCACTGCTCGAGACATTGGACACCGGCAAGCCGCTGTCCGAGACCGAAGTGGTCGACATCGTCACCGGTGCCGATGCACTGGAATACTATGCAGGCCTCGCGCCGGCCATCGAAGGCACCCAGGTGCCGCTGCGCCAGGAAGCCTTCGTCTACACCCGCAAGGAACCGCTGGGTGTCATCGGTGCCATCGGTGCCTGGAACTACCCGATCCAGATCGCCTGCTGGAAGTCTGCCCCGGCACTCGCCGCTGGCAACGCCATGGTCTTCAAGCCCAGCGAAGTCACGCCGCTGAGCGCACTGAAGCTTGCCGAGATCTTCACCGAAGCCGGCCTGCCGGACGGCGTGTTCAACGTCGTGCAGGGCGATGCCCGCGTCGGCGTGATGCTCACCGAGCACCCGGATATCGCCAAGATCTCCTTCACCGGCGAAGCCGGCACCGGCAAGAAGGTCATGTCCGCGTCCGCCTCTTCCAGCCTCAAGGAAGTCACCATGGAGCTGGGCGGCAAGTCCCCGCTGCTGGTGTTCGCGGATTCCGACCTCGACCGTGCTGCCGACGGCGCCATGATGGCCAACTTCTACAGCTCCGGTCAGGTGTGCACCAACGGCACCCGCGTCTTCGTCGAAGCCAGCGTCAAGGACGCCTTCGAGGCCAAGATCGTCGAGCGCGTCGCACGCATCAAGGCCGGTGACCCGCAGGATCACGCCACCACCTTCGGTCCGCTGGTCAGCTTCGAGCACCTGGAAAAGGTCGTCTCCTACCTGGAGATCGCCAAGCAGGACGGCGCACGTCTGCTGGTTGGCGGCGAGCGCATGAGCGAAGGCGACTTCGCCAAGGGCGCCTGGGTCGCGCCGACCGTCTACACCGACTGCAGCGATGACATGCGCATCGTGCAGGAAGAGATCTTCGGTCCGGTGATGTCCATCCTGTCCTTCGACAGCGAAGAGGAAGTCATCCGCCGCGCCAACGACACCACCTATGGCCTGGCGGCTGGCCTGTTCACCGAGAACCTGAACCGCGCGCACCGCGTGATCCACCAGCTCGAAGCCGGCATCTGCTGGGTCAACACCTGGGGCGAGTCCCCGTCCGAGATGCCGGTCGGCGGCTACAAGCAGTCAGGCATCGGTCGCGAGAATGGTGTCGAGACGCTGTCCCACTACACTCAGACCAAGTCCGTGCTGATCGAGATGGGGCCGTTCGAGTCCGCCTTCTGAGCCACCTGAGGCCATGAGGCCTGAATCGACGACAGCAGCATCGTCTGGCGCAGGATGCGGGATCAGGTCACTTGATCCACTGATCCGCTGCAGTGAGTTGATGCACTGAAGATAGCGCCAGATGCCCCACCCGCCGGCATGACGACCCCTCGTCGTGCCGGCCAGCACGCCACGCCACTCATGACTTCGGCGCTGGCAGTGCACGAATCCCGACGAGTCGCTGACAGTGATGGCATACCACTTGCCATGCGCTGCCCCGACGGCTCCTCACAGACACATCACCGTATCCATCCGCCCGGCAGTGGCCACCCCTCGTCGTCGACGGGGCGTCCTGCGCCCGCATGTGGCATCTGATACGAAAGGAGATTTCATGAGCCAATTCGAGCGTGAATACGACTACGTCATCATCGGTGCCGGCAGCGCCGGCAACGTGCTGGCCACTCGCCTCAGCGAAGACGCTGACGTCAGTGTCCTGCTGCTGGAAGCGGGCGGCCGTGACCATCGTTTCGATTTCCGTACCCAGATGCCTGCCGCACTGGCGTATCCCCTGCAGGGCCAGCGCTACAACTGGGACTTCAAGACCGACCCCGAGCCGCACATGAACAATCGCCGCATGGAATGTGGCCGCGGCAAGGGACTGGGAGGCTCCTCGTTGATCAATGGCATGTGCTACATCCGTGGCAATGCGCTGGATTACGACAACTGGGCCAAGGATCCCATCCTGGCTGACTGGAACTATCGTGAGTGCCTGCCCTACTTCCGCAAGTGCGAGACGCGCGATATCGGCCCCAACGACTACCACGGCGGCGATGGGCCGGTCTCGGTCACGACTCCCAAGGAAGGCAACAACGAGCTCTATCACGCCTTCATCGCGGCAGGCATCGAGGCGGGCTATCCGGCCACCGAAGACGTCAACGGCTATCAGCAGGAAGGCTTCGGCCCGATGGACCGCTTCGTGACCAAGGAAGGCCGTCGCGCCTCCACCGCCCGCGGCTATCTGGATACCGCCAAGAAGCGCGCCAACGTGACCATCGAGACGCGCGCCACCACCGATGTCATCCTGTTCGAGAGCAAGACAGCGGTCGGCGTGAAATATGAGCGCAAGGGACAGGACCACCGCGTACGCGCACGCAAGGAAGTGTTGCTGTGTGCTGGCGCCATCGCCTCGCCGCAGATCCTTCAGCGCTCCGGCGTCGGCAACCGTGAGCACCTCGAGCCGCTGGGCGTGAAGATGGTGCACCACCTGCCGGGCGTGGGGGAGAACCTGCAGGATCACCTCGAGCTCTACATCCAGTACGAGTGCACCAAGCCGATCTCGCTCTACCCGTCCCTCAAGTGGTACAACCAGCCGCCCATCGGCCTGGAGTGGATGCTCAAGGGGACCGGTGTGGGTGCCAGCAACCAGTTCGAGGCTGCCGGCTTCATTCGCAGCGATGCCAACGAGGCCTGGCCGAACCTGCAGTATCACTTCCTGCCGATCGCGATCAGCTACAACGGCAAGAGTGCGGTGCAGGGCCACGGTTTCCAGGCACACGTCGGTTCCATGCGCTCCCAGAGCAAGGGTCGTGTCCGACTGACCTCACTGGACCCCAAGGCCGCGCCCTCGATCTTCTTCAACTACATGGCCGAGGAGCGTGACTGGGAAGAGTTCCGCGCCGCCATTCGCCTGACTCGCGAGATCATCGCTCAGCCGGCACTGGACGATTACCGTGGCCGCGAACTGGCGCCGGGCGCTGACGTCCAGACGGACGAGCAGCTCGACGAGTACGTACGCAATCATGCCGAGACGGCCTACCACCCGTGCGGCAGCTGTCGCATGGGCAGTGACGAGACCTCCGTGGTCGATGGCGCCGGTCGCGTGCATGGTCTCGACAACCTGCGCGTCGTGGACGCCTCGCTGTTCCCGGTCATCCCCACCGGCAACCTGAACGCACCGACGATCATGCTGGCGGAGAAGATGGCCGACAAGATTCGGGGCCGTGCTCCGCTGCCACCGTCCGACGCCGACTACTTCGTGGTCGAGCCGGGCACACCGGCCAAGCAGCCCGCCAAGCGCCAGATCGATTCCGCGCCGATCAACGGCTGATCCCGCGCGATCAACGTAAGCCTCCGTTATGCTGACGGCAGGCATGGAAGCACCATCGATCGTTCGAGGCCCCGCACTGCGGGGCCTTTTTTATGTCTGGCATGTCTCGCTTCCTGGCCATCACTTCCGTCGTGGCAGCCCACCTCCCCGTTTCTCCCCGCCCGCATCGCTTCATCCCGCCCGCACCGCCTCATCCCGTCTCATGGCATCAGCAGCTCCGATGACGTCCCGACCGGGGCCAGTGCCTCTCCCTGTATCCAAGGCCCCTTTCGCTGCCCATACGCCTTGCACAGCCACCATTGCTTTCCCCGCGACGCCTCTTCCATCGCTTCACCTTTCATACCTTCGACCTTGGGTGGACTGGCGGAGTGAGTCGAGTTGGGATAGGCTGACAATAATTCAAACAACTGTTCTAAACGCATGGCTGCTATGCTGAAGTGGAAGGCCATTCGCTAGAGCTCCCGCAACGCAACCTGGAGATCCTGCCATGACGCAGCTCATCCTCATCCTCGTCGCCCTTGCCGGTCTGCTGACCGTCATGGCACGTGAATCCGGTGCACTGGCCGCCATCGGCGTGCTGGCGGTCACCGGCCTCATCGGCTTGGGCATCGACACCCCGGTGCTTGGTGTCCTGCTGTTGATCGGCGCGGCACTGGTCGCCGTCTGCGGCCTGCCGGCGCTGCGCACCAAGTGGCTCAGCCCGCGGCTGTTCGCGATGTTCAAGAAGGTGTCGCCCAAGGTCTCGGCGACCGAGAAGGTAGCCCTGGAAGCCGGTACCGTGTTCTGGGACGCCGAATTGTTCTCCGGCAAGCCGCAATGGGACACCCTGACCGCACAGCGCAATGAGGGCATCTCCAGCGAGGAGCAGGCCTTCATCGATACGCAGTGCTCCATCGCCTGTGGCATGACCAACAGCTGGGAAATCGCTCGCGAGCGTGCGGATCTTCCCGAGGAACTGTGGGAATTTCTCAAGCGCGAGAAGTTCTTCGGCATGATCATTCCCAAGCAGTACGGCGGCCTCGGCTTCTCGGCCAAGGCGCAGTCACTGGTACTGCAGAAGCTGGCGGTCAACGAGACGCTGATGGTCACCGTCGGCGTGCCCAACTCCCTCGGCCCGGGTGAGCTGCTGCTCAAGTACGGCAGCGAGGAACAGAAGGATTATTACCTGCCGCGCCTGGCGGATGGCCGCGAGATCCCCTGCTTCGGCCTGACCGGCCCGCGTGCCGGCAGTGACGCGACCTCCATTCCGGACACCGGTATCGTGTGTCGCGGCATGCATGACGGCGAGGAAGTCGTCGGTATCCGCCTCAACTTCGAGAAGCGCTGGATCACCCTGGCGCCGGTCGCCACCGTGGTCGGCCTGGCCTTCCGCATGTTCGACCCCGAGCACCTGCTGGGGGACGTGGAAGACATCGGCATCACCTGCGCCCTGATTCCGCGTGATACCGACGGCATGGACATCGGCCGTCGCCATCACCCGATCGGCGCGCCGTTCATGAATGGCCCGATCTTCGGCAAGGACGTCTTCATCCCGCTCAGCTATCTGATCGGTGGCGAGCAGATGGCCGGCCAGGGCTGGAAGATGCTGGTCGAGTGTCTGTCGGTGGGTCGCTGCATCACCCTGCCGTCCGGCTCCGCGGGCATCTCTCGCTACGCACTGGGCTGGAGCGCCGGTTTCGCGCGCATTCGCCGCCAGTTCAACCTGCCGGTGGCCGAGATGGAAGGCGTGCAGGAGCCGCTGGCTCGCATGGCCGCGATGAACTACATCAGCCAGGCCGCCGTACTGCATACCGCCAACATGATCGACAACGGCCACAAGCCGGCCGTGCCCTCCGCCATCCTCAAGAGTCAGCTGACCGAGATGGCCCGCACGCTGCTGACTGATGGCATGGATATCCACGGCGGACGCGGCGTGACGCTCGGCCCGCGCAACTACATCGGCGTGGCATATGCCGGCACCCCGGTCTCGATCACGGTGGAAGGCGCCAACATCATGACCCGCAACCTGATGATCTTCGGTCAGGGGGCCATCCGCTGCCATCCGTACGTGCTGGAAGAGCTGGCCGCCAAGGATGCCGATGACCTGAACGCCTTCGACAAGGCCTTCTTCCGCCATGCAGGCCTCATCTTCGGCAACGCGGCCCGCGCCTTCAGCCAGAGCTTCGGCATCGGCGGCAAGACCACCGGCTTCGACGCCGTCGCCACGCCCTATGCCAACCACATCAACCGCTTCAGCGCCGCCTTCTCGCTGTCCGCCGATGCGGCCATGGCCAGCCTCGGCTCCAGCCTCAAGGCACGCGAGATGCTGTCGGCTCGTCTGGGTGACGTGCTCTCCAACCTCTACCTGGCGTCCCTGACGCTCAAGCAGTGGCACGAATCGGACGCCTGTGAGCACGAGGAAGCGCTGTTCCACTACAGCATGCAATGGTTGCTGCATCGCACCGAGAAGGCACTCGACGAACTGCTCGCCAACCTGCCCAACCGTGCCCTGGCCACGACATTGCGCGTCGTCACGCTGCCGCGTGGTCGTCAGTTCGCCATGCCCAGGGACAGCCTGACCCGCGAGATCGCACGTGCCGTCTCCACCGACAGTGCACTGCGTACCAAGCTGACCGACAACACCTGGGACGCTCAGGACGAAGGCCAGAAGGACAATGCTCTCGCCCGCTACAACGCGCTGCTCAAGGATTACCCGCGTGCGGAGCCGATCTACAAGACGCTGGCCAAGGCCTACCACAAGGGCGAGATCCCGGCCGACGCCCTGTCACCGGAAGCGCGCATCGAAGCGGCGGTCGAGGCCGGTATCCTGTCCGCTGAGGATGGCGACTTCATGCGCGTCTTCGAAGCCGAGGTACTCGACATGCTGACCGTCGACCACTTCGATTTCGACGCCTTCGTGCGCAAGCCGATGGCGAGTGACGGCACAGCCTCCAACCCACAGCAGGACGCCGCCTGATCACCGGCCGACGCCCGCGTGAGCGATGCAAGACCTGATCGCTGATCGCAGAACCAAAAAGGCCCCGCTCAGTGAGCGGGGCCTTTTTATTGGCAGGAGGCGCCATGCTTCGCGTCATCTCGATCTCAGATATGACGCGCGAAGTGCTCGAGATCACGCACGAAGGCATTCTTGTAGGTCTCGAAGTCCTTCGGGCGCGCCTTGAAGGTGCGCTTGATACGCTCGCGATCCAGACGCAGCGGCTCGTCCAGCGCCGCGAGAGTGCCGACACGCGCCGCCGGATTCATGCCGACCAGCTCACGCGGGCGATCGCCTTCGGCCTCGGCCTCCAGCCAGTCGTTGATCCCGGCGCGACGCAGCACGCTGACCAGCGAGCCGTCGGTGAGACGCACCTGCAGACGACCGTGATCCGCCAGCTGTGACACCAGCGCGATGCCGTGGTCATGGCCACGATGGACCGGCGGCGTCGCCCACAGGGCAAGATTCAGCCCGCGCGCATTCTCGTCGAGCACCAACAGGGCGGCGGAGTGGATGCGCTCGGCATCGTCCACCAGCGCGAACAGGCGAGCGGTCTCGTTCTCGAACCAGACACCTCGGACACCGGCATAGCTCACCAGCGCATCCAGCCCCCCCTCGCGGCCATGCACTTCGGCACACAGCATCGCCAGACACGCATCGCGCCGGGCACCGGCACTCACTTCCACCACTTTCATCGCATTCTCCGCCACAGGCATTTTCAGCGCGCAAGACTAGCACACTCGCCGGATGATCGCCTGATCCACCGCGCCCCGTGCAGGGCCGACGGTAGTTACCCGCACATGAACATCCAACCGTCATAAAGTTGTAACGAAAGCCTTCTAGAGTCGTCTACGCTTTTCGGACGATCATCATAAGAACAAAAAAAATGTTCGCTTGATCGTTCGCCATCGATCGACAGCAGTCAGCCTGCGCGACTCCCACAAGGCTGACCAGGGACCCTCTCAGGAGCTCGACCATGCGCCGCCCTACCCATCACGCAATGCTCAACACCCGTGGCACCCGTCATCTTGCCAGCCTCGCGCTGGCAGTCGGTTTCGCGACCGCTTCCGCCAGTGCCCTGGCCGCCACCGAAGTCGAGTGGTGGCACGCCATGGGGGGCGGACTTGGCAAGAAGGTCGACGAGATCGCGGCCGACTTCAATGCAAGTCAGGATGAATTCGTCGTCAAGCCGGTCTTCAAGGGCAACTACTCCGAGACCATGACGTCCGCCATTGCCGCCTTCCGGGCCGGCAAGGGCCCGGACATCGTGCAGATCTTCGAGGTCGGCACCGCCACCATGATGAGCGCCAAGGGTGCCATCATGCCGGTCCATCAGCTGATGGCGGACTATGCACCGTCAGAAGGCGCGAGTTTCGATCCGAAGGCCTACCTGTCTTCCGTCACTGGCTACTACACCGACACCGAAGGCAAGATGCTGTCGATGCCGTTCAACTCCTCCACCCCGGTCACCTATTACAACAAGGACATGCTGGCCAAGGCCGGTGTCGAATCCGTGCCGGCCACCTGGCAGGAGCTGGGTGATGCCCTCAAGAAGGTCGTCGATTCCGGCGCGGGCAGCTGTGGCCTGACGACCACCTGGCCGTCCTGGGTGATGCTGGAGAACTTCTCGGCACGCAATGACGTGCCCTTCGCCAGCCAGGCCAATGGCTTCGCCGGCACCGATACCCGCCTTGAATTCAACAAGACCGCCGTGGTCGACCACATCCAGCGCCTCGATGACTGGCAGGCCGACAAGCGCTTCGTGTTCGGCGGTCGCTTCGATGACGCGGCGCCGAAGTTCTACTCCGGTGAGTGCGCGATGATGATGGGCTCCTCCGCCAGCTATGCCGGCGTCAAGGAAAGCGCCAAGGGCTTCGAGTTCGGCGTGGCACCGCTGCCCTACGACAGCGACGCGATCGAGACGCCGCAGAACTCCATCATCGGCGGCGCGTCACTGTGGGTGCTGTCCGGCCACAGCGATGAGGAATACCAGGGCGTCGCCAAGTTCTTCCAGTACCTCTCCAGGCCCGAAGTCCAGGCCGACTGGCACCAGTTCACCGGCTACCTGCCGATCACCACCGCCGCGGCAGAGCTGACACGTGAGCAGGGCTTCTACGCCGAGAATCCGGGCACTGACGTCGCCATCACCCAGATGACCTCCGTGACCCCGACCGAGAACTCCAAGGGCCTGCGTCTGGGCAACATGGTGCAGATACGTGACGTGATCAACGAAGAGCTCGAGAAGATCTTCGCTGGCAAGGAAAGCGTGCAGGACGGTCTCGATCAGGCTGTCGAGCGCGGCAACAAACTGCTGGAGAAGTTCGAGCGCGCCAACGGCTGAACACCGCCACACCATGGTGGGCCGCCTGGGCGGCCCACCATGCCTGGATGCCAGAGAGCGGAAAGCGCACCCGATACCGGTGCCCTTTCCCTTCTCTCCCGGCTTGATGGCGCATGGTCGGCCGAATCCGCGCCGACCATGCGCACACGACTGACGTGATCAGTCCCTCTTCCTTGCGAGACCTCTGCTGCATGGCCCATTTCAATCGACATCCCTTCACGCCGTGGATCCTGCTGGCCCCCCAGCTGATCATCGTCGGCGTGTTCTTCTTCTGGCCGGCCCTCCAGGCCATCGAACAGGCTTTCTATATCGAGGATGCCTTCGGGCTTTCACGTGAATTTGCCGGACTTGCCAACTTCCTCGCGGTCCTCGGCGAAGCGGAATATCTGGAGACCCTGTGGACGACGGTCTACTTCTCGTTTGCCGTCGCCTTCGGCGCCATGGCACTCGCCCTTGGGCTGGCCGTGCTGGCAGACCGCGTGCTGCGTGGCGCCAGCACCTACAAGACCTTCCTCATCTGGCCCTATGCCGTCGCGCCTGCCGTGGCCGGCGTCCTGTGGCTGTTCCTGTTCGACCCGACGCTCGGCATCCTGCCGGAACTGCTGTCCGCCATCGGCATCGACTGGAATCACAACCTCAACGGCAATCAGGCCATGCTGCTGGTGGTACTGGCCTCGATCTGGAAACAGATGAGCTACAACTTCGTGTTCTTCCTCGCAGGTCTCCAGGCCATCCCCAAGAGCCTGCTGGAAGCGGCCGCCATGGATCGCGCCGGCCCCTGGCGACGTTTCTGGACCATCACCTTCCCGCTGCTCTCCCCGACCAGTTTCTTTCTGCTGGTGATGAACGTGGTCTACGCCTTCTTCGAGACCTTCGGCACCATCGATGCCACCACCTCGGGTGGTCCGGGCGGCTCGACGCGCACCCTGGTCTACAAGGTGTATGAAGACGGTTTCGTCGGTCAGGATCTGGGGTCGAGTGCCGCCCAGTCGGTGTTGTTGATGGTCATCGTCGGCGTGCTGACGCTGATCCAGTTCAAGTATGTCGAGAAGAAGGTGCAGTACTGATGCGCTACAACCGTCCCGGGCTTGATATCGCAAGCCATGCGCTCTTGATCGTCGGCTGCGCGCTGTTCTTCCTGCCGGTGTGGATCGCCTTCAGCGCCAGCACCCACGAGATGGGCGATCTTTACTCCAACGTCGCCCCCGTCTGGATAGGCGAGGCAGGATTCGACAACTACCGCCACCTGCTGGAAGACCCCGTCAGCAGTCTCGGCGCCGACGTGATGACCTTGCTGTTCAATTCGATGCTGATGGCACTGGGCATCGCCATCGGCAAGATCATCATCTCGGTACTGGCGGCCTATGCGATCGTGTTCTTCGAGTTCCGCTTCCGCAAGCTGTGCTTCTGGCTGATCTTCATCACCCTGATGTTGCCGGTGGAGGTGCGCATCCTGCCGACCTTCAAGGTGGTGGCCGACCTCAACATGTTGGACAGCTATGCAGGCCTGATCCTGCCGCTGATCGCCAGCGCTACCGCGACCTTCCTGCTGCGCCAGTTCTATCTGACCATCCCGGCGGAACTGGTCGAGGCGGCACGCATCGATGGCGCCGGGCCGTGGCGCTTCCTCAAGGACATTCTGCTGCCGCTGTCGAAGACCAACATCGCGGCACTGTTCGTGATCATGTTCATCTACGGCTGGAATCAGTACCTGTGGCCGCTGCTGATCACCACCGATGCCGACTACCTGACCATCGTCGTCAGCCTCAAGCGCATGCTGACCACCGGTGACGGCCTGGTGCCGTGGCAGGACGTCACCGCCACCACGCTGCTGGCCATGGGGCCGCCGGTGCTGGTGATCCTGTTCATGCAGCGTTACTTCATCAAGGGGCTGGTGGACAGCGAGAAGTGACCTCCTCTCGCCCCGGCACCTCGTGATTCGCGCCCCTTTTACCTGACGCCTTGCGCCCGGCCACCTGATTCCGTTCCGCCGTGATGGGCCGCTCTCACGCCTGTCACGGCACCGCTTTGGATATTCATCTCATGGCAACACTGACACTCAAGCAGCTCAAGAAGCAGTACCCCAATGGCTACCAGGCCCTGCACGGCATCGACCTGGAGTTCGGTGAGGGCGAGCTGATCGTCATCGTCGGCCCTTCCGGGTGCGGCAAATCCACTCTGCTGCGCACCCTGGCGGGGCTCGAGGATATCTCCGAAGGCGATCTGGAGATCAACGGCAAGCGCGTCAATGACCTGGAGCCCGCCGAGCGCGATATCGCGATGGTGTTCCAGAACTATGCGCTCTACCCGCACATGAGTGTGTTCGACAACATGGCCTACGGCCTCAGGAACCGTCACACGCCCAAGGACGAGATCCAGCATCGCGTCAGCGAGGCCGCCGAACTGCTGGGCCTGACCGAGCTGCTCGACCGTCGTCCCAAGCAGCTCTCCGGCGGCCAGCGTCAGCGCGTCGCCATGGGGCGCGCCATCGTGCGCAAGCCGCAGGTCTTCCTGTTCGATGAGCCGCTCTCGAATCTCGATGCCAAGCTGCGCGTGCAGATGCGCCTCGAGATCCGCCGCCTGCAGAAGCGCCTCAAGGTCACCTCCGTCTATGTCACCCATGACCAGACCGAGGCCATGACCCTGGCAGACCGCCTGGTGGTGATGAATGGCGGCCACGTCGAACAATTCGGCACGCCGATGGCGCTCTATGACCGACCCGCCAGCCAGTTCGTCGCCGGCTTCATCGGCTCGCCAGCCATGAACTTCCTGAGCGCCACCCGTACGGAGGCAGGCCTCTCGCTGCCCTGCGGCGCGCGCCTGGCATTGCGACCGGCGGCCAGGGAACACGAGGCGACTCCCATGGACGCCGCACTGACGTTGGGCATCCGCCCGGAACATCTCGAGGTTCTGCAGCCGGACAGCCCGCTGCCACCGGGTGCCGCGGAGCTTGTGGCCCGCATCGAGCTGGTCGAGCCACTGGGCGCGGACACCCTGGCGTACTGCCGACTGGACGGCCAGGCGGAGCCGCTGGTGGTGAGACTGGACGGCGAGCATGCCGTCGCCGAGGAGCAATGCCTGCGCCTGGCCATTCCGCCTGCACGCGCGCATCTGTTCGGTGCGGATGGCAAGCGCCTGACAACTCACGAGTGATGGAGCACCTGGCCTGCGCACGAGCCGCCACAGCGAAACCTGCAGCAGGACCTGGAGCGGAACCTGTCGCGAAAGGCACATGCACACAAAAGTGATTGCCCCCGTAGCGTCATCATCGGATGGTAACAAGGACACGCCGGGTGCTCGTCCTGACGCGTCGAGCCTGACACCATCCACCAACGAGGTTCATCGATGTCATCATCTTTCTCCCACGGCACATCGCTTGCATTGCCAATGGCCATCGCTCACCGCGGGTTGTCCGCCTATGCGCCGGAAAACACGCTCAGCGCCATTCGCGCCGCCCACGAGGCCGGCCACCAATGGGTGGAGCTGGATGTCCAGCTGCTCAAGGATGGCACTCCTGTCATCTGGCACGATGCCAGCGTCAATCGTTGCTCCGATGGGCGTGGGCGGCTGAGAAACCTGGATCTGGCAGCGGCCCGGGCGCTGGATGTGGGCAGCTGGTTCAGTGCCCGCTTTGCCGGGGAACGCATGGCGACACTCGAGGAAGCCCTGGCATTGATCGACTCGCTGGGCATGGGGCTCAATCTCGAGCTCAAGCTGAGTCCGGGGCACGACACTCGAGCACTGGTCGAGAAAGTCGTGCCCATGGCGGTCGGGGCGCTGCCCGTCGGGCGGCTGATTCTCTCGTCATTCGACCCGCAAGCCCTGCGCATGAGCCGGGAACGTGACGGCAAGGTGCTGATCGGGCTGCTCTACGACGCCATTCCTGACGACTGGGAGGCATTGGCCGAGGACGTGAAGGCAGTCACCGTACATGCGGACTGGCGTGCACTGACACGTGTCGCGGCGAGTCGCGTCACGGCCACCCAGCGCAAGCTGCTCTGCTACACGCCCAACGATGCCGCGGCCTTCTCCCCTCGCTGGGCCTGGGGGGTCAGTGCCGTCATCAGCGATGACCCCGGTATCTTCTCCGAGCAGGACCTTGCGCAGTCTCCCTGTACCGAACGCACCTTGTCGTGAGATCGCCATGAGCCAGTCACTGGAGACATTGAGCCCGCGCCAGCTGCGCATTCTCGAGCGCCTGGCGCGGGACGGCCAGTTGAGCGTCGAGCCGCTGGCCGTGGACTTCGAGGTCACACCGCAGACCATACGCCGCGATCTCGGCGTGCTGTGTGATCTCGGACTGGCGCGACGGCGTCATGGCGGCATCGAACGTCCGCTGGGTGGACACAATCTGGGCCACACCCAGCGCAGCATGCTGGCGAGACCGGCCAAGCAGGCCATGGCGGCCCAGGTCGTCGCCGAGATACCCGATGGCGCCTCGCTGGCACTGGGAATCGGCACCAGCGTGGTGGCTGTCGCCGAGGCACTGATAGCCCGGCGCGGCCTGCGCGTGATCACCAACAACCTGCAGGTGGCACAAGCGCTTTCCAGCCACCCGGATGTCAGCGTGCAGCTTGCCGAGGGCCAGCTTCGCCCTCGGGATCTCGATGTGGTCGGCAGCGCCACCGTGGCCTTCTTCACCCGGCATCAGGTGGACATCGCCGTGCTGGGATGTGGCGGGCTGGATGCTGAGGGGCTGCTGGATTTCGACCCTGAAGAGGCCGCCGTCAGTCGCGCCCTGCTCAGGCATGCCAGACGCCGCATCCTGGTCACCGATGCCAGCAAGTGGGGGCGTGCCGCCATGTGCCGGATCGGCCCGCTCACCGATATCGATCTGCTGATCACCGACAGCCCCCCACACGCCAGCGAGCACCAGATGGCGTTGACCGAGGCGGAGGCTCACTCACTGCAGGTGATGTACCGCCAATGAATCACTCAGCCCCCGCCCCTGTGGCCCACTGCTCACGAGGATGATCGGAATCACCATGCAAGCCTTCGCTCACTGCCCAGCCACCACCCTATCTGGCATTCGCTACCTGCTGACCGACATCGATGACACCCTCACCCGGGAAGGGCGACTCGATGCCTCGACATTGGCGGCACTCGAGCGTCTGGAAGCAGCCGGCATCAAGGTCATTCCGGTCACGGGCGGCTGTGCCGGCTGGTGCGATCATATCGCCAGGGCCTGGCCAGTGGCCGCCGTGATCGGGGAGAACGGCGCCTTCGCCTTTCAGCGCCAGGGGCAGCGGATACTCACGACCTGGTGGGAGGACGAAGCACGTCTGCGCGCGCGTCAACGCCATGTGATGACGGTGGCGCGCCAGCTGCTGCTCAATCACCCCCAGGCCGCACTGGCCCAGGACCAGCCCTTCCGCTACGCGGATGTCGCGGTGGACCACTGTCAGGCCGTCAGCCCGCTGTCGCAGGCACAGATCCACGCCATCATCGCCGGCTTCACGGCCGCCGGCATTCAGGCGCGTGCCAGCTCCATCCATATCAATGCCTGGCAGGGTGACTTCGACAAGGCACGCATGGCCGTGCGTGTCCTGACCGAGACCTTCGGACTGGACCGCATGCAACTGGAACAGGAGGTGATGTACGTCGGCGATGCCCCCAATGACGCGCCGATGTTCGCTACCTTCCGGCATACCGTGGGCGTCGCCAATATCCTCAAGCATCGTGCAGCGCTGGGCTGGGAGCCCGCCTGGCTGACCCGCCACGGTCATGGCGCCGGGGTCGAGGAAATCGCCGATGCCCTGCTCGGGTCACATGCGACCATCGACAGCGGACACTGAGACTGCCGAGCGGCTGCACTTGTCGTACTGAGCCTGCCAGACCGAGTCCTTCGAGCTGAGCCCGTCGAACTGTGCCCGTCGGACTGAGCTCACCAAGCTTGACCTGACGACATGAAAAAGCCCGTCTCGGCATTCCGAGACGGGCTTTTGTTATCTTAAAGATAACAATATCAACAAAGAACAGACTATCTACTGTGAAAAGAACAGCCCACGCAAGCCTTCACCCGGGTCTTCGAAGCGCATGAAGGCCTCGCCCACCAGGAAGCCGTGGACACCACGGTCACGCATCTTCGCCACATCCTCACGGGTATGGATACCTGATTCGGTCACGACGCGCACTCCCGATGGCATGTCGGTCAACAGGTCCAGCGTCGTCTCCAGTGAGGTCTCGAAGCTACGCAGATCACGGTTGTTGATTCCGACCAGCTCGATCCCCAGCGCCAGCGCACGCTTGAGCTCCTCGCCATCATGCACCTCGACCAGCACATCCATGCCCAGCTCTCGCGCCTGATCATGCAGAGCACTCAGGCGTGCATCGTCCAGTGCCGCGACGATCAGCAGAATGCAGTCGGCACCGATGGCACGCGCCTCGAGCACCTGATAGGGATGAATGATGAAGTCCTTGCGGATCACCGGGATCGAGACGGCGTCGCGCGCCTCGATCATGAAGTCCTCATGCCCCTGGAAGAAGTCGGCATCGGTCAGCACCGACAGGCAGGCAGCGCCGGCCTGCTCATATGCCACGGCGATCTCGGCCGGCGCGAAGTCTTCACGGATCACGCCCTTGGAGGGAGAGGCCTTCTTCACCTCGGCGATGATGGCCGGCTCACCGCGATCGATACGAGATGTCAGCGCCTTGATGAAACCACGCGGCGCGCTCTGCTTCTCGATCAGCGTCTGAAGATCCGCCTCGCCCACCGCCGCACTGCGCTCGGCGATCTCCTCTTCCTTGCGCGCCAGAATTCTGGCCAGGATGGTCGGCAGCGCCTTGTCAGTCGTCTGTTGCTCGGTACTCATCAGCGGGTCGCTCCTTCATCATTGACCTGGGCGTAGACACGGGTGAAATCGGCAAGCTCCTTCATCTTCTCGAAGGGCAGCTTGCTGGCCTGCACGTCCTCGGCAATATTGACGCCTTCCTTGAGACTGTCCGCGATACCGGCCACGTACAGGGCCGCACCGGCATTGAGCGCCACGATATCGCTGGCCGGCCCCTCGTCTCCGCGCAGCGCCTGCTGCACCAGCTTCAAGCTGTCGGCAGACGTCGCGACTGCCAGCGAATCCAGCGACTGGCGCGCGATACCGAAGTCTTCCGGCGCGATGCGGTATTCGCGGATCTCGCCATCCTTGAGCTCATTGACCAGGGTCGGCGCCGCCAGCGAGATCTCGTCCAGACCGTCATCGCTGTGCACCACCAGCACATGCTCGGCCCCGAGACGCTTGAGCACTTCGGCCATCAGCGGCACCAGCGCGGGGTCATACACGCCGAGCACCTGACGGGTAGCGCCAGCCGGATTGGTCAGCGGCCCCAGGATGTTGAACATGGTGCGCACCCCCATCTCGCGACGCGGACCGATCACATGCTTCATGGCAGCATGATGATTGGGCGCGAACATGAAGCCGACCCCGATATCATCGATGCAGCGCGCGACCTGTTCGGCATTCAGCGCCAGATGGATGCCAGCCGATTCGAGCAGATCCGCACTGCCGGACGACGAGGAGACACTGCGGTTGCCATGCTTGGCCACATGCCCACCGGCCGCGGCCACGACGAAACTTGCGGCAGTGGAGACATTGAACAGATTGGCCCCATCTCCGCCGGTACCCACGATGTCCACCGCATCGGTGGCGCGCACCGTGACTCGCGTCATCAATTCACGCATCACCTGCGCGGCAGCGGCCAGCTCATCGACAGTCTCGCCTTTCATCGACAGGGCCATCAACAGTGCCCCTATCTGCGCCTGGGTTGCCTCGCCGGTCATGATGGCCGTCATGACCGCATGAGTGTCGTCGTAGCTCAGGTGCTGGCGGCGCATCACGGCGCCAATCGCCTCACGCATCTGCATGTTGTGTCTCCGCAGACGCCAGCCTCGGCGGCTGACGCATGAAAATGAAATATGACTCTTGCGATCTACATCCGCTCAAGCGGCTTTCTCGACCTCGCCGCGACGCAGGAAGTTAGCCAGAAGCTCATGACCCTGCAATGTGAGGATCGACTCGGGGTGGAACTGCACACCCTCGACATCAAGCTCGCGGTGACGCAGTCCCATGATCAGCTGCGGGGTGACATCGTCGTCTCCCGTCCAGCTGGTGACGACAAGACACTCAGGCAGGCTGTCGCGCTCGACGACCAGCGAGTGATAACGCGTGACTTCCAGCGGCTCGGCCAACGCGGCGAAGACGCCACTGTTGTCGTGATGGACGGCGGAGGTCTTGCCATGCATCACCTGAGGGGCACGCACCACCTTGCCACCGTAGACCTGACCGATGGCCTGATGGCCGAGACAGACCCCCAGGATCGGCAGCTTGCCGGCAAAGTGACGGATGACGTCCAGGGTAATCCCGGCCTCATTGGGCGTGCATGGCCCCGGCCCCAGCACCAGATGCGTGGCACCGAGCGCCTCGATCTGCTCGAGCGTGATGGCGTCATTGCGCACGGTCAGCACTTCGGCCCCAAGCTCGCTCAGATACTGGACGATGTTGTAGGTGAAGCTGTCAAAGTTGTCGATCATCAGCACGCGTGGCGCGCTGGCGTCCTGCGAAGTGAATGCCTGCATGGTCAGTGTCCATTCTCGGGAGCGGATCCGTGCCGTGATTCACCGGCCTGCCCGCCCTCCTTTGGTGTCGTTCCCGCCGTCCAGCAACAAAAATGCCGCCCTGGTCGGCGGCATTCTTCTGGTCGTACGTCCTCGAACTTCAGACATGCGAAAGCCGCCCCGTTGTCAGGAGCGCCACCACTGCTGGTTGAGGTCGTGCGGGTTACGTAGCGTCATGGGTCAATAGTGCGTTGAGCCGTTGGGAGTGTCAATCACATGCGACATTGCAGGGAGCGGCCCCGCAAGGCCGCCGGGCCACTCCCTGTCGTGCATGGCGCGGCAATCAGTCCAGGTTGTCCAGGCCCCGCTCCGCCATCGCCACGGCACGGAACAGTGCGCGCCCCTTGTTGAGGGTCTCGTCCCACTCGGACTGCGGGACGGAATCCGCGACCACCCCGGCACCGGCCTGGACGTGGAGCACCTGATCCTTGAGCACGGCGGTACGGATCGCGATCGCGGTATCCATGTTGCCGTGCCAGGAGAGATAGCCCACCGCACCCGAGTAGATGCCACGCTTGACCGGCTCCAGCTCGTCGATGATCTCCATGGCACGAATCTTCGGCGCGCCGGACAGCGTGCCCGCCGGGAAGGTGGCACGCAGCACGTCCATCGGCCCCAGCCCTTCCTTCAGCTTGCCGGTGACGTTGGAGACGATGTGCATGACGTGGGAGTAGCGCTCCACCACCATCTGGTCCGTCACCTTGACGCTACCGGTCTGACTGATGCGCCCGGCATCGTTGCGGCCCAGGTCGATCAGCATCAGGTGCTCGGCGATTTCCTTGGGGTCCGAGAGCAGATCCTTCTCGAGCGCCAGATCCTCCTCTTCGGTGGCACCGCGTACGCGCGTTCCGGCAATGGGACGCACCGCGACTTCACCATCCTCGAGACGCGAGAGAATCTCGGGCGACGAGCCGATGACGTGATGGTCATCCAGATTGAAGAAGAACATGTACGGCGAGGGATTCAGACTGCGCAGCGCACGATAGAGATCCAACGGCGCGGCACGGTAGGGAATCGACATGCGCTGGGACGGCACGCACTGCATGACATCACCGGCCAGCACGTATTCCTTGATCTTCTCGACCGCGCCCTTGAAGCCTTCCTCGGTGAAGCCGGAAGTGAAATCGGTCTCCTGGACCGGATCACCGCCGGTGCCGGGGCTGACGGTATTCAGCGTGGCGCTGCGCAGCTGAATCTCGAGGCGCTCGAGACGCTCGCAGGCTGCCTCGAAGGCATTGGGTGTCTCGGGGTCGGCATGGGTCAGCAACGTCAGGCGGCCAGAGAGATTGTCGAAGATCACCAGCTCGTCGGCCACCATCAACAGGATATCCGGCACGCCCAGCGGGTCCGGCTTCTCGACGCCCCGCAGGCGCGGTTCGATGTAGCGCACGGTGTCATAGCCGAAGTAGCCGACCAGCCCGCCATTGAAGCGCGGTGCGCCCTCGATGACCGGCACCCGGAAGCGCGTCTGGAACTGCTCGATCCACTCGAGCGGATCTTCCACCTCGGTCATGCCGGTCTGCTCGCCATTGACCAGATGCGCCACGACCTGCCCACGCACCTCGATGCGCTCACGGCACGGCAAGCCGATGATCGAATAGCGCCCCCACTTCTCGCCACCCTGCACGGACTCCAGCAGGAAGGTCCACGGCATGTCAGCCAGCTTGAGATAGGTGGACAGCGGTGTGTCGAGGTCCGCCAGCACGTCACGAGTAACGGGAATGCGGTTGTAGCCTGCCTCGGCCAGTTCAGCGAAGTGTTGTGGGGTCATCATGACCTGCAGTTCCTTCCACGGAGGGGGCGTTGCCGGTACGCGACCGGCTTGTCTGGCGTCAGTCTATCATCGCGTGCCGGTGGCGGCAGCGCTGTCTGGCAGGCTCAGCCTGCGACGACCAGCTCGGCAAGGGACTCGACGATGTGATCCGGATGACTGCGCGCGATCGGCTCACCGTGGTTGTAGCCGTAGGGCACCGCCAGCGTCCGGAAACCGGCGGCGCGACCTGCCGCGATATCGTGACGTGAATCCCCGACCATCAACGCCTCCCGCGGCGCGACCCCCAGGCGCTCGGCCGCGAACAGCAACGGCGCGGGGTCCGGCTTGCGCGTCGGCAGACTGTCGCCGCCCAACGCCAGCGCGAAGTGTTCCGCCAGCGAGAAATGCGAGAGCAGCGGTTCGATGAAGGTTTCCGGCTTGTTGGTGATCAGCACCACGACCACACCGGCCTGATGCAACCCCTCCAGACAGTCACGCGCACCGGGATATAGCCGTGTACGCGAGCTGGGGTCCGCGGCGTAATGCGCCAGGAAGCACTGATGCGCGCGCTCGACCCGCGTCAGATCATCCGTCGCCAGACCATGCGCCTCAAGCGCTCGCTCCACCAGCACCCGCGCGCCATTGCCGACGAAGTCGCGCACGCGCTCTTCCCCGAGTGCCGACAAGCCTTCATCGACCAGCATCCTGTCGATCGCGTTGGCAAGATCCGGCACCGAGTCGATCAGGGTGCCATCCAGATCGAAGGCCACCATCTTGATGCCCCGCAATGCCGGATGCGCCAGCCCGTGATCGAGGCTCTGTACCTGCTCGGGTCGGGGCCCGAGAGCGTCCCCGCCACGCGCGGTATCGCAGGGCGTGGAAGTGGAATGAGACGCGGTCTGGACAGACGCCTCGCCGGAAGTCTGCATTACCGTCTTTTCGCTCACCTGGCCTCCTGAGATCACTCGCTGAATCCGGCTGTCACGGGACGAGAATCGTCCGCCATTCATCCACGCAACGCATGGTTTCATCTGTTTTGTTGGAAAAATCCGTAAAAAAATTACATTCCTTCACCCTGCCACTATTAGCACGCCAGCGGTCACGTTACCATAGCGCCATTCAGTCGACCGTCCCTCCGGGTGTGGCGCCAGTGACAACGAAAAAACGCGCAACCCGACGCTCCGGCGACAGCCAGTTTCTGCTTGTCCTTTTCGATCTTGTCACTCTCAGGAGCTCTCCATGGCTATTCCCCGCATCGTGGTTGTCGGCGGTGGCGCCGGCGGTCTGGAACTTGTCACCAAGCTTGGCCACAAGCTGGGTCGCAAGAAGAAAGCCGAAATCATCCTCATCGATCGCAATTCCACGCATATCTGGAAGCCTCTGCTGCACGAAGTGGCCACCGGCGTGCTGGATTCCGGTCTTGATGAGGTGTCCTACCAGGGCCATTCCAAGGCCCACGGCTACAAGTTCCAACGCGGGACTCTCGAAAGCCTGGAGCGCGAAGAGAAGCAGCTGACACTGGCGGCCATCCACGATGCCAACGGCACCGTACTGCTGCCCTCGCGCACCCTGAGCTATGACTATCTGGTGCTGTCGCTGGGCAGCGTGTCCAACGACTTCGGTACCCAGGGCGTCGCCGAGCACTGTCACTTCCTGGACAGCCCGCAGCAGGCCGAGAAGTTCCGTCGCGACATGCTCGACACCTTCCTGCGCTTCAGCGCCAATGGCGACAAGTGTGAGCGCCAGCAGCTCAACGTCGCCATCATCGGCGCCGGCGCGACCGGGGTCGAACTGTCCGCCGAGCTGTTCGATGCCTCAAAGATGCTGCACAGCTATGGCTTCTCCTCGCTGGAGGATCGTCAGGTCAAGGTGCATCTGATCGAGGCCGCTCCCCGCATCCTGCCGGCCCTGCCGGAGCGCATCGGCAAGCCGGTCGCCAAGGAGCTGACCCGGCTCGGTGTGGACATCCACACTGACACCCGCGTGACCTGTGCCGACGAACGCGGCATCACCACGGCCGATGGCACTCTGATCGAGGCGGATCTGAGCGTATGGGCCGCCGGTATCCGAGCGCCGTCCTTCCTGTCGGAGCTGGGCCTGTCCACCGAGCGCAACCACCAGGTCAAGGTCCACCAGACCATGCAGAGCATCGACGATGACGCCATCTTCGCGCTCGGCGATTGCGCCAGCTGCCCACAGCCGGATGACAAGCGCGTGCCGCCACGCGCCCAGGCCGCTCACCAGCAGGCCAGTCTGATGGTCAAGAATCTGCGTGCGGCAATGGACAACAAGCCGCTGAAGGAATTCGTGTTCAAGGATCACGGCTCGCTGATCTCGCTGGCGCACTTCGATGCCGTCGGCTCGCTGATGCGCGGCGCCTCCGCGCGCTCGTTGTTCATCGAAGGCCGCCTAGCCAAGTTCTTCTACGCCTCGCTGTATCGCATGCACCAGATGGCGATCCACGGCGTGATCAAGACCGGCATGACCGTCATCGTGGATGGCCTGAATCGCTACCTGCGTCCGAAGATGAAGCTGCACTGATCACCCGCTCAGAACGAAAAACGCCCTCGACGGTCTCCGTCGGGGGCGTTTTCATTCAGGCACTTGTGCGTTCAGGCACTTACCCGAGCAGGCTCTCCAGCGTCAGTTCGCCGGCAATCAGGCGCCGCTTGGCGGAGACACTCAGCTGCTTGACGCGGTACTCGAGCTTGAGCGCCCGCGAGCGATCCCCGACCGCCTGTTGATAACACAACGTCAAGGGCCCCTTGCCACGCAGGGCACGCGCGCCCCGCTTGCCGCCGGCATGCTCGCTCAGGCGACGCGTCACATCGGTACTGATGCCGGTATAGAGGCGCCCCTGGGCCGTCTCGAGGACATACAGCCACCACTCGGATGACGTCTCGCCCGTCTGCGCCGCCGCGTCCGCGACACACGGTTCTCCCGGCACAGTCGCTTCCGGCACAGTCGCTTCCGGCATGGCCGGATCAGCCACGCACGCTGGCAAGCTCGGCACGCAGTTTCGCCAGCACGCTGTCATAGCGGTTGGCATCGCTGTCGCTGCGCGCATTGAAGATGGCGGAACCCGCGACGAAGGTGTCAGCCCCGGCACGCGCGATCTCGGCGATGTTGTCGACCTTCACGCCACCATCGATCTCGAGACGGATGTTGTAGCCGGAGGCATCGATGCGCCGGCGCGCTTCACGCAGCTTGTCCAGCGTTCCGGGGATGAAGGACTGCCCGCCGAAGCCCGGATTGACGCTCATCAGAAGGATCATGTCGACCTTGTCCATCACGTAATCGAGATAGGACAGCGGCGTGGCCGGATTGAACACCAGGCCGGACTTGCAGCCCGCGTCACGGATCAGTTGCAGCGAGCGATCGACGTGATCGGAGGCTTCCGGATGGAAGGTGATGAAGCTGGCGCCTGCCTCGGCGAAGTCACCGATCATGCGATCCACCGGGGTGACCATCAGGTGCGCATCGATCTCTGCCGTGATGCCATAGTCACGCAGCGCCTTGCACACCATCGGACCGATGGTGAGGTTGGGCACGTAATGATTGTCCATCACGTCGAAGTGCACGATATCCGCACCGGACGCCAGCACATCCTCGACTTCCTGCCCCAGGCGGGCGAAGTCGGCAGACAGGATCGACGGGGCAATCTTGAAATCATTCGGCAGTAGATCAGACATGTCATCAGGCGCCATCAGCAAGTGGAAGAGGCATTTTACGTCACCCTCTCACAAAAGACAGGCACTGTGTGAAGCGTCAGGCCGTTCCGGCACCAGCGCTTGCGTTCCCCTCTGCGCGACGGACGCCGTCGTCATCGAGGTTGAAATTGGTGCATTAGCATCTGATAGTAAAACGGTTCGTCTGGGTAGCCACTCCCGATGCGACTCACGACAGCACGTGGCGCGCGCGTCACCGACGCCATGCAGCAACTCCAATAACGATAAAGGGACTATCACTCATGTTCGACACCCCTTGTGCAGCACGCAAGCGTCTGAAGACCTTCGCCGCGGCGGCACTGCTGCCTCTGGCAGGTCTGCTGCCCACCGCGATGCCGGCCGCCTTCGCGGACAGCAGCGCGATTCTGGAAGGCGAGCGTTTCCATCCGGTGGAAGGCAAGCATGGCATGGTCGCCACCAGCCATTACCTGGCCTCACAGGTCGCACGTGATGTCCTGGCGGAAGGCGGCAATGCCGTCGATGCCGCCGTGGTGGCCGGCTTCGCGCTGGCCGTGACCCAACCCCGCTCCGGCAACATCGGTGGCGGCGGTTTCATGCTGGTGTCCGATGAGAAGACCGGCAAGGTGGTCGCCATCGATTACCGTGAGAAAGCTCCGGCCGCGGCCAGCGAGACGATGTTCCAGGACGAGAATGGCGAAGCCGTGGCCGAGTGGTCTCGCTTCACGCATCGCGCTGCGGGCGTGCCCGGCACCGTGGCCGGTCTTGCCAAGGCACTGGAGGACTACGGCACCCTGACGCTCGAGCAGGCACTGGCTCCGGCCATCAAGCTGGCAGAAGACGGTTTCGTCATCCCGACCCGCTTCGCCAAGGGGCTGAGCGATGCCAAGGACCGCCTCGCCAAGTGGGACAGCACCGCCAAGGTGTTCTACAAGGCAGACGGCAGCAATTACGAGGCGGGTGAGCTGTTCAAGCAACCGGAGCTGGCCGCGACGCTCAAGCGTATCGCCGCCAATGGCCCGCGCGAGTTCTACGAGGGTGAGACCGCCAAGCTGATCGTCGCCGAGATGGATCGCCATGACGGCATCATGACGATGGATGACCTGAAGGCCTACGAGCCGGAAATCCGTGAGCCGGTCCATGGCACCTATCGTGGCTACGACATCTTCTCGATGAGCCCGCCCTCCTCCGGCGGGGCGCACATCGTCCAGATTCTCAACATGCTCGAGGGTGACGACATCCAGGCGATGGGCTTCAATTCCGCCGCCACCATCCACGTGATGGCCGAGGCGATGCGCCGTGCCTACGCCGATCGCTCCGAGTATCTGGGCGACACCGACTTCGTCGATGTGCCGCTGGCCGGCATCACCTCCAAGGACTACGCCAAGGAGCTGCGCGGCCAGTTCGACATGAACCAGGCCACGCCGTCCAGCGAGATCAAGCCCGGCAAGCCGCAGCCCTATGAATCCAACCAGACCACCCACTTCTCGATCGCCGATGGCAATGGTCTGGCCGTTTCCAATACCTACACCATCAACTTCAGCTACGGCTCCGGCATCGTGGTGGATGGCGCAGGTTTCCTGCTCAACAACGAGATGGATGACTTCTCGGCCAAGCCGGGCGTGCCGAATGCCTATGGCCTGATCGGTGGCGTCGCCAACAAGATCGAGCCGGGCAAGCGCATGCTGTCCTCCATGAGCCCGACCATCGTGATGAAGGATGGCAAGAACTTCCTCGTCACCGGCAGCCCCGGCGGCTCGCGCATCATCACCACCACGCTTCAGGTGCTGATGAACGTGATCGATCACGGCATGAACATCCAGTCGGCGGTCAGCGCTCCGCGCATCCACCACCAGTGGCTGCCGGATGAGATCCGCATCGAGGCGGGCATCAGTCAGGACACCATCCGCCTGCTCGAGGCGATGGGCCACAAGGTCGTCACCAAGGACGCCATGGGGGCCATCCAGTCCGTGATGATCCAGGACGGCACCTTCTATGGCGGTGCCGACCCGCGCCGCTCCACCTCCTCGGCCATGGGGCTTTGAGCGAGGCCACTCGCGCTGCGCCTGACGCTCTGAGCGATGCGTCATCTGCCTGACTGGTCAGGACCTGCGATACGGGCGACACTCCACGGTGTCGCCCGTTTTCATGTCGCTCGCGCTCAACCAGGTGCTCTCTTGTCCTCCTCAAAGTCTGTTTCCTCGGCCGATGCCCGTTGGCGGCAACTGGCCAGCCGTTACCCCGTCGCCCTCATCGCGCTGGCTCAGCTGTTCGGCACCAGCCTGTGGTTCACGCCCAATGCCGTGCTGACGCCAATGCTGGCGAGCTGGAACTTTGCCGGCGAGAGCGCTGGCGCCCTGGGGCAACTGACCTCCTCGGTACAGGGCGGCTTCATCGTCGGCACCCTGACCCTGGGGCTGGCGGGACTGGCAGACCGCTTCGCGGCACGCCACCTGTTCATGGCTTCGTGCCTGCTGGGGGCGCTGACCAACCTGGCGCTCATCCTCGCGCCGGGGCTGTTGAGTGCCTCGGCGCTGCGCGTGCTGACCGGCCTGGCGCTGGCCGGCATCTATCCCATCGGGCTCAAGCTGATGGTACAGACGGCCCCGGACCGCGCCGGAGCTGCACTGGCCTGGCTGGTCGGCATGCTGGTGCTGGGCACCTCGCTGCCACATGGCCTGGCTGCCCTGCAACTCAGTGGCAGCTTCTCGCTTCCCTGGGGGGCGGCGATCGGCATGGCCTCGCTGCTGGCCGTGGCCGGGGCCGGACTGGTGGCCTTGCTACCCGCTGTCGCCCCGCCCGCACCAGCGCATGCCTCGACGCAGACGTCCTTGCTTGCCCGCGCGACACGAGGGCTGGCCGCCTGGCGTCATCCCGGTTTCGTGCGCGGCGCGCTGGGCTACTTCGGCCACATGTGGGAGCTCTATACGCTGTGGGCATTGGTGCCGCTATTGCTGACGACCATGGCCAGACTCAACGGCCTCTCACTCTCGGCCACGCAACTGGCACTGCACAGCTTCATGGTGATCGCGGTGGGCGGGCCCGGTTGCGTGGTCGGAGGCTGGCTGTCGCGCACCCGCGGGAGTCTGTGGGTCGCGCGCCTGGGATTGGCGGGCTCGGTGATCCTCACCCTGCTGTTCGTCGGTGCCATGCAACTTGAGGCCGGCTATGGCCTGCTGCTGGGCCTGCTGGCGCTCTGGAGTCTGATGGCCGTGATCGATTCCCCGCAATTCTCCGCGCTGGCGGCCGGCGGCACGCCCGTCGAGCTGCAGGCCAGTGCGCTGGCCTTGATGAATGCCATCGGTTTCAGCCTGTCACTGGTCTCGATCGCCCTGCTGACCCCGCTGATCGCCGCACAGGGCAGCCTGTTGCTGCTGAGCATTCTGCCCGGCCCCTTGCTGGGGCTGCTGGCATTGACGCGCCGCGTGCCGCCCGGCCAGTGAGCGTCGCCGAACGGGAACAGCCATGAGCCAGAATTTCCACTACTCACCCGGCGCGATCTGACCCTATACTCGCGCCCATCAATCCAGGAGCCTGCCATTCAGCCGGCTCTCGTGATCCTTCCACTGTTGACCGGCCACCGGCCCGGGAGCCCGAACGATGATGCGACACCTGCGTATTACCTGCATGAGCGTGGCCTTGATAGCCACGACCGCGCTACTCAGCGCCTGCGGCACCAGCCCGCAACGCCTGTACGTCAACCCGCAGGTTGGCGAGATGGGGGTGGTCGGCCATGGCCAGCAGGTGGTGGTGGAAGTGCGCGACGAGCGACCCTCTGAGCGCATTGGCACCCGTGATGGTGCCACCAACGCCTCCAGCTATCTGGTGGTCCCGACCGGCGATCTGACGCCCAAGCTGGAGGCACAGGCCATCAGCGCCCTGCGCCGCATGGGCTTCGTGCCGGTGACCGCCGAGCAGGCCAATGCCGGTGCCACCGAACTGACCCTCTCGCTGACCGAGCTGGCCTATGGCGTGAAGCGCGGCGGTCTGCTCACCGACACCGCGGCACTCAACGGAGTGATCCAGGCGGTCGCGGTCTCCGGCAAGCAGCGCTACACCGGCAGCTATACCGCCACGCGTGATCAGGGCTACGCCCTCAAGCCCAGCCAGGAGAAGAATACCGAACTGGTCTCTCTGGTGATCGGGGATGCCCTGACACGCGCCTTCCAGGACACCACCCTGATCCGCCAGCTGGACCAGTAAGTCCACTCGGGAGACGCGTCCAGCAGCCCCGCACCACCTGCTCGTCCAACGAAAACGCCACCGCCGCCCAATGGGCGGCGGTGGCGTTTCACGAGATGAGGCAGACCCGCCAGGTATCGCGGCGAGGTGGATCAGTCAATCACTCTCTGGGCCCCTTGCGCACCAGCGCCCAGACCGTCTCGCGCAGACCACGATCATCCGGCGCACGGCGCTCCAGCACCTCCAGCGTGAAATTGGCGCCCAACAGCCGCCGGATCTCCGCCTCCGAGACATGAAACGGCGGCCCTTGTTCACGCTCCGTGTCACGCTCGAGACTGATCAACAGGCCGCGAGCGCCGGGCGGCAACAGCTGAGCCAGATGGAAGGCATAACGCTGACGAGTCGACTCGGGCAGTGCAATCAGCGCCGCGCGGTCATAGAAGGCATCGAGATGATCGACATGATCGATGTGGAAGTGGAAGAAGTCTCCGCACCACAGCTCGACCGGCCCCTGACGGAAGCATTCGAAGTGATCCAGTCGATAGCGCGAGACATCCCCGACTCCCTCGGCCACGAAGGCCTCACAGGCCTGACGCGCAAGCTCGATCCCCAGCACCGGATGCCCCTGAGCCGCCAGCCAGCGCATGTCCAGACTCTTGCCACACAGCGGCACCAGCACCTTGGCCTGGGGCGCGACGTCGAGACGCGGCCACCAGCGCTCCAGCGCCGGATGAGGCGCCGGCAGATGAAACCCGATCCGGCCTTCGGCCCAACGCGCAAGCCAGGGGTCACTGGCCGGGGCATTGCCTGACATCAACGCTGACACGGGGTCATCTGCTGACATGGGAGAGCCCTCCTGGAATCTGGAGATGCCCGAGTGCGGCGACACTCGGGCGAGTGGAGACCTTCACGAATTACAGGAAACCGTGACGCTTCTTCTTGCGGCGCGGCAGGTGCGGCACGATCAGGCCGACCAGCAGTCCGGCACCGGCCACACCACCGCCATACATGAAGTAACGCATCAGCAGGTCCTGCTTCTGGGTGTCCAGCAGCGCCTGCATCTTGCGCATCTTGCTGCGGGCCTGCTCAAGCTCCGCGGACTGGCTGTTGCTGGAGGCTTCCAGCTCCTCGATGCGCGCCTGACGCGTCTCGAGGCCAGCCTTCATGTCCGAGACCCGGGTTTCCCACTCGTCATTGATGCCATCGAGCCTGGCCGTAAGCTCCTTGACCTTGCTGCTGAGGGCCGGCACACGCGCATTGACGCTGCGCGTGTCCTGAAGGTCGGCGGAAGGCAGCCAGACCACGTCACCGCTGGCGGTGCGGATCTTGCTGTAGTCATTCTGGACGTCGAGCAGCTCGACCGGCTGCCCGGCCTCCACCGTGCCCACGATACGGTAACCATCGGTGGGGCCGCTGCGCACGAAGGTGGTGAGATTGTCAGAGACCCAACGCTCGCTCGCGGCATTGGCCAGCGGTGCAGACAGTCCCAGCATCAGGCTGCCGGTGACGCCAAGCCCAAGCAAGGCACGGCGCAATGAGCGCAGGCTCACGCTGCCGAGTGAACGAGGGGAAAAGGTGCTGAGAGTGAGTGATCGCATCATGTCGCGTTCTTCATGGGTGTCTGAGGGCGGTGGTCGCCGCTGACGAGCAGGCATCGGAATCGAGGCTTCCGAACGCATCTGCCGAACACCGTCGACCGCTTGTCGGCATGCCGTGGCATGCCTTGATCTGCCCATGCGCTGTCTGACAGGTTGCGTGACGCGAGGCTTCCTGCCTGACATCACTATACCGCTGGGACGTAGTAGATATTTCGCTGTCATCAGACATCCACACTTTCTGTGGATAAGTCTTGGGACAACGTGACGATGGAAGGTCCGCGCACGGCGAAATGCCTGCCTCGCCAACAAATCGTTTATTTTTTGACCAGCACCAGTGCCGCCACTGTCGGCATGAAAACCTCAATAAATCAAGCTATTGACAGCTGCCTGTTTGCCCTGCAACACGGGCTTGAGACGGATATCACACGCGGACGTCGCCAATCTGCCCGTGAGGATACCACAGCCACCCTCAGCCTGAAGCCATGCGTGCAAGCCTCTCGCCACTCCCGTCCCGCCCCCGACATTTCCATGAGAAACCCCAGAGCTTGCAGGGGCCGCGACGGTCTGAGGGCTGGCCGCATGCCCGTCAGACTCCTATACTATGCCGTCCTGATTTCGGCTCAGGCACGCATTGAGCATCACGTCTCAAGGCTGCCACGCCCTCGATTCCCGCCAGGCTCAGGCCTCGGGGCTCATTCATCACAAGTCGCGCCCCTTCTCCTGACCGCTTCTCAAGCCCTCCGCCACCCAAGGTGTCGAGAGCCGGGAGTGAACGAAGGTTCGGCGCGCAGCTCAGAGCGTTCACACAAGGCAATGGCGAAGAAACTCTTCATCAAGACCCACGGCTGCCAGATGAACGAGTATGACTCCGCGCGCATGGCGGATCTGCTCGGCGAATCGCACCAGATGGAAGTCACCAGCGACGAATCCGAGGCAGACGTCATCCTGCTCAACACCTGCTCCATCCGCGAGAAGGCGCAGGAGAAGGTGTTCCATCAGCTGGGACGCTGGAAGAAGCTCAAGGAGAAGAATCCGGACCTGGTGATCGGTGTCGGCGGCTGCGTGGCCAGTCAGGAAGGCGACAACCTGCGCAAGCGCGCGCCACATGTGGACATGGTCTTCGGCCCGCAGACCCTGCACCGCGTGCCGAAGATGCTCAATACGCGTCGCGAGAGCCTCAAGCAGATCTCCGTGGTCGACGTGACCTTCCCGGAGATCGAGAAGTTCGACAACCTGCCCGCGCCCAAGAGCGACGGCGCCAGCGCCTTCGTCTCGGTGATGGAAGGCTGCTCCAAGTACTGCACCTTCTGCGTGGTGCCCTACACCCGTGGTGAGGAAGTCTCCCGCCCCTTCGAGAAGGTGATGGATGAAGTCATCCATCTGGCCGACCAGGGTGTGCGCGAGATCAATCTGCTGGGCCAGAACGTCAATGCCTACGCCGGCCTCAACCTGCTGGGCGAGGAGATCGACCTGGCCGAACTGATCAGCTGCGTGGCGCAGGTCGAGGGGATCGACCGCATCCGCTTCACCACCTCGCATCCGCTGGAGTTCAAGGACTCGCTGGTCGAGGCCTTCGGCGAGATCCCCGAGCTGGTCAGCCACCTGCACCTGCCGGTGCAGTCAGGCTCCAACCGCATTCTGGCGGCGATGAAGCGTGGCCACGAGCGTGATCTCTACATCGACAAGCTCGAGCGCATCCGTGCACTGCGTCCGGACATCAGCTTCTCTTCCGACTTCATCGTCGGCTTCCCGGGCGAGACGGATCAGGACTTCATGGACACCATGGACCTGATCGGCCAGATCGGCTTCGATCACTCCTTCAGCTTCATCTACTCGGCGCGCCCCGGCACCCCGGCGGCCAGCCTCGAGGATGATACGCCCGAGGAGGTGAAGAAGGAGCGCCTGATGATCCTGCAGGAGCGCATCAATCAGCAGGCGATGCAGATCGGGCGCAAGATGGTCGGCACCACCCAGCGCATTCTGGTCTCCGGGTTCTCGCCGCGTGATCCGGGCCTGCTGTCCGGGCGTACCGAGAACAATCGCGTGGTCAACTTCCGCGCCGCCAACCCGACCGAGCTGATCGGCTACCTGGTGGATGTCGAGATCACCGAGGCCTATCCCAATTCGCTGCGTGGCGAGCTCGCCTCTCCCTATCGCTATTGATCACTCGTCGCCCCGGGGATTGACGAGGCGCCATCAGCCCCCACTATCAAGCGGATAGCCACGTTGGCCGTACAGGACAATTGCCCTGTACGGCCATCGCGCATTAAGCTCTTCTCAACGACGTGGCAGCCGGGTTTCACTCAGGTGAATTCCTTGCCCACCGCGACTCACGCATTCACCTGCATCAGGACATTCGACGCCTTGAGCCACCAGCCCCAGCAAGCCAATCGCATTCTCAACATGACGCTCGAGCCGGCAGACCCACAGCGTCTGGCCAGCCTGACCGGTCAGCGCGACGAGCACCTCAAGCTGATCGAATCCCGACTCGGTGTCACCCTGCGCAACCGCGGCAACGACTTCCAGATCGCCGGCCCCTCGGCTGCCGTCAAGGCCGCAGCCAACGTGCTGGAGCACCTCTATCGCGAGACCGGTGCCGGGGAAGTCGATGCCGAGACCGTCCATCTCTTCCTGCAGGAATCCGGTGTCGAGGCACTGGTGGAAGCCGCGGAAGACCAGGACGTCAGCTACGGCGACGTGGTGATTCGTACTCCCAAGGTGCTGGTCCGCCCGCGCGGCTTCAACCAGCAGGGTTACGTCACCGAGATGCGCAACCACGACATCAACTTCGGCATCGGCCCGGCCGGTACCGGCAAGACCTATCTGGCCGTCGCCGCTGCGGTGGAAGCGCTCAACAATCAGGAAGTGCGCCGTATCCTGCTGGTGCGCCCGGCGGTCGAGGCCGGCGAGAAGCTCGGCTTCCTGCCCGGCGATCTGGCCCAGAAGATCGACCCCTACCTGCGCCCGCTCTATGACGCCCTCTACGAGATGCTCGGCTTCGAGCACGTCAACAAGATGATCGAGCGCCAGATCATCGAGATCGCCCCGCTGGCCTACATGCGTGGCCGGACGCTCAACAATGCCTACATCATTCTCGATGAGTCCCAGAACACCACGCGCGAACAGATGAAGATGTTCCTGACGCGCATCGGTTTCGGCTCCACCGCCGTCATCACCGGGGATGTCTCGCAGGTCGACCTGCCGCGTGGTACCCAGTCGGGCCTTGCGCACGTGCTGGAAGTGCTCAAGGACACCCCGGGGATCAGCATTACCCGCTTCCTCGCCAAGGACGTGGTGCGTCACCCGCTGGTGCAGCGCATCGTCGAGGCCTACGACAGCTTCGAGGCCGAGGAAGAGAAGCAGGAAGGCGAGCGTCGCGAGAAGCGCCAGGCCGAGCGCGAAGCGCGCATGGCGGCACTCAATGCCCAGGGCAGCACGCCGCCCTTCGAGAACAGCTCGTCCAGTGACAGGCCCTCCGGCAATGGGGGTGCTCAGTGAGCCAGGCACCTGCCGTGGTCGTGGACCTGCAACTCGCTGTCACCGAGAGCGAGATCGATGGCCAGCCGTTGCCGGCGAGCCATCAGCTCGAGGCCTGGGTGGCCGCGGCGCTGGCAGGGGCCATGGCCGATGACGCCCTGCAGAGCGACGGCGAGGTGGATGACACCCCCTACGAGCTGACCGTGCGCCTGGTGGAAGAGGAAGAAAGCCGCGGGCTCAACCGCGACTATCGCGGCAAGGATTCCTCCACCAATGTGCTGTCCTTCCCGCATGAGCCACTGGATCTCGACGACTTCGCCCTGCCGGCCGAACTGGCGGAGCGTTTCGCCGAGGAAGCTCCGGGATTCGATGACGGTGAAGACGCCGGCCTCGACGGCCAGCCTCAGGGCGACGCCGCTGACGACGATGTCATGCTGGAGTCAGGTGGCGTGGGGGATGCTGAGGCGCCGCGGACCCCGGAACTGATGACGGCTGAGGATGAGGCCGCGGATGAGGCGGACGACGCCTCGCGCTTTCTCGGCGACCTCGTCATCAGCGTACACGTCGTGGCGCGGGAAGCGGCCGCCCAGGGCAAGTCCCTCGAGGACCATTTTGCCCATATGCTCGTGCATGGCACCTTGCACTTGCTAGGTTATGACCATATCGAGGACGATGACGCCGAGCATATGGAAGCCCTCGAGCGTGACGTGCTGGCAGGGCTGGGCATTGCCGACCCCTACCGGGAAGAGAATCAATGATGCCGATGCCCTTTCGCATCGGCAGCACCCGCCGTCGGGTGATGCCTGGTTCGTCCAGGCGTCACCCGGCAGCCCCGATACCCCCACGACGATGGGGTATCGCCACCGAGGAAAAGAGAAACTAACGCATGAGCGAAGACCGATCGGGAAGCCATTCGAAATCCTGGCTCGATAAGCTGTTCGGCGCCTTCTCAAGCGACACCGACGAACCCAGCTCCCGCAGTGAGCTGCTTCAGTTCCTGACCGAGGTAGGCCCACGCCTCAATCTCGATCAGGACGCGATTGCCATCATCGAGGGCGCGCTGGAAATCAGTGACCAGCAAGTCCGCGAGGTGATGATCCCCCGCTCCCAGATGCAGGCCATCCAGGTCGATCAGCGTCCTGAGGAGTACCTGCCGCTGATCCTCGAATCGGCGCATTCCCGCTATCCCGTCATCGACGAGAACCTCGACGAGGTGCTCGGCATCCTGCTGGCCAAGGACCTGCTGCCGCTGATCCTGCAGAACGACAGCGAGCGCAAGCGCTTCGATCTGCGTGAAGCCATCCGTCCGGCCATGTTCATCCCGGAGTCCAAGCGCCTCAACAGCCTGCTCAAGGAATTCCGCGAGACCCGCAATCACATGGCGGTGGTCATCGATGAATACGGCGGCACCGCGGGCCTGATCACCATCGAGGACATTCTCGAGCAGATCGTCGGCGACATCGAGGATGAGCACGACACCGATGAGGATGAGGATATCCGTGAGCTGGGCGACGGCCAGTTCGCCGTCAGCGCCCTGACCACCATCGAGGACTTCAACGAGCACTTCGCCACCGACTTCCCGGATGAAGAGTTCGATACCATCGGCGGTCTGATGATCCAGCGCTTCGGCCACATGCCACGTCGCCAGGAGTCGACCGACTTCGCCGGCTGGCGCTTCACCGTGCTCAATGCCGACAACCGTCGCATTCGCCAGGTGCAGGTCTGCCGCCTGGAAGATGCCACCGGTGATGCCCCGCCCTCCGCTGAGCATCGCGCGCACATCAGCGGTGAGTGACGCATGGCGCTGATGCCAGGCTGAATCGATAGAGGACAATGCCAGACATGCCCGACGGTGTGTCTGGCATTTTACAAGGAGAGCGGCATGTCCGAATCACCTCACCCGGCGGCCTTCAGGGGCACGTCGTCGTTGAGCAATGCGCTGGGCCACCTGCTGGCTCTGATCGCTGGTGTCTTGATCACCCTGAGTTTCGCCCCCTTCGAGCAATGGTGGCTGGGCCCGGTGGGTGCGGGGCTGCTCTACGGCGCCCTGCGCATGCCGAGCGGTGGCTTCCTGCGCGCCTGGTGGTATGGCATCGGTCTGTTCGGCAGTGGCGCCAGCTGGGTCTATGTCTCGATCCATGACTACGGCTATACCGGCATGCCGCTGGCCGTGCTGCTGACGATGCTGTTCGTCGCCACCATGGCGCTGTTCCCGATGCTGTGGATGGGGCTGTGGCAACGCTTCTGCTCACGCCAGCTGGACGTGCTGTCGTTCGCTGCCGTCTTCGTCATCAGTGAGCTGTTTCGCACCTGGGCCTTCACCGGCTTCCCGTGGCTGCTGCTGGGCAACAGTGCGGTGGGGTCGCCGCTGGCCAATTGGGTGCCGATACTCGGGGTCTACGGCGTCTCGCTGATCATCGCGCTGTCCGGTGCGTTGCTGTGGAACCTGGCGCTCAGGCGGCGCTGGCTGACCCTCGTGCCATTGGTGGTGCTGTGGGGGGCGGGTCTGCTGCTGCCGACCAGCTGGACGCATCCCGGCGGAGAGCCGGCACGCGTCGCGCTGCTGCAGGGCAACCTGCCGCAGCTGATCAAGTGGAGCGCCGAGGGCCAGCGGCGCGCGGCCAATACCTATGCCGCGATGACCCGGGCCGTGCAGGACGATGCCGACCTGATCGTGTGGCCGGAAACCGCACTGCCGATGCTGCGCGATCAGGCCGAACCCTTCCTGGAACGCATCCAGGCGACGCTGCCTCCCAAGACCGGGCTGATCACCGGCATCGTCGAGCGCGACGCCGACAACCGCTTCTACAACAGCGTGATCCCCATCGATGACCCTTCGGCCCAGTACCGCAAGGAACACCTGGTGCCCTTCGGAGAATATGTGCCGCTGGAGAGCTGGTTGCGTGGCATCATCGGCTTCTTAGACCTGCCGATGTCGAGCATGCAATCAGGCGACAGTCAGCAGGAACCGCTGTTCGTGAGCGGGCTGCGTATCGGGGTCGCCATCTGCTACGAGATCGTCTATCCGGAGCTGGTTCGCCAGCGGGCGCTGAGCTCGACCGTGCTGCTGACCGTGTCCAATGACACCTGGTTCGGTCACTCCATCGGCCCGCTCCAGCACCTGCAGATGGCACAGATTCGCGCACTGGAAAACGGGCGTTTCCTGCTGCGCGCGACCAGCAACGGGGTGACGGCGATCATCTCGCCACAGGGGGAGATCATTGCCCGCGCCCCGCAGTTCGAGGAGGCGACCGTCACCGGCGACATCCGCCTGCAGCTGGGCATGACGCCCTGGATGCGCTTCGGACTGCTGCCGATATGGATTCTGGTGGGCCTGCTGCTGGCACCGAGCCTGATGCTGGGCATCGGTGAACGTCTGGCGGCACGCCGTGGCATGAAGGCGTCCAGCTGATACGCTGCTCCCCCTATCCGCTGCCGGGAGATGCCCGGCAGCGCCTCTGAACAAGCGAGACCATCATGGGCTTCACCGAGTTTCTCGGCATCATCAAGGACCTGATACTGCCACCCGGCGGCCCGCTGCTGCTGCTGATCCTGACCATGCTGATCCTCAAGCGCTGGCCGACTCTGGCGCGGGCGTTGATGGCACTGGCCATTCTTGGCATGTGGCTCCTGGCGTCACCGGTCGTCTCCACACGCCTGATGGCCGGGCTTGAGCGCATTCAGCCCAGTGCACCGGCGGAATGGATTCAGGCTCAGGCGGTGGTCGTGCTGTCCGGTGGCCGTTACTACAATGCGCCGGAGCTGCAGGGACGAGACCGGATCAACGGCGAGACGCTCAGCCGGCTGGACGAAGGCGTGCGGGTCGCGCGCAATGCCGAGCTGCCGATCCTGCTGACCGGCGGCAAGGTCTCGTCATCGGACGATGGCACCCTGGCGGAACTGATGCAGCGCTCGCTGATCGATGAATTCGATTACCCGGCGCGCTGGCTTGAGAACCGCAGCGAGAATACCCAGCAGAATGCGCGCTACACTCGCGAGATGCTCAAGGAAGACGACATCAACAAGATCGTGCTGGTCACCAGTGCCTGGCACATGCCGCGCGCGATGCGCAACTTCCAGAATCAGGGCTTCCGCACCATCATTCCGGCCCCGGTGGGATACACCACCGTCTCCGGGCTGGGAATCGATGCCTGGATTCCCAACAGCTCCGCGCTGACCCAGTCACGCTGGGCACTGCACGAGTGGATCGGCTGGCTGGTGGGTCGCTAGACGCATCGAGGCCCCCGACCAGAGACACGACGGGCTGCCCATGGGCAGCCCGTCGTGTCTCTGGTCATCAATGCCACCCTGCCACGCTCACGCTCTCAGGTGACCTCCTGCATCCAGCTGGCCTGCCTGAGCCAGGGCCCCAGCTGGCGACGCTGGAAAGCCGGGTCCCGCGTCCATTCATCGCATCCGACATGGGCATTGCCCGCGGGAAGCTCACCCAGCACATCATCGGGAAACGCCAGGCTGGCGCGCGAGTTCACCTTCAGCGAATAACAGCGGTCATGGCTCATGAGGCTGGTACGCAGATAGCGCCAGACGCGCTCCTTGAGAAACCATTGATCGATGTTCGGGGTTTCCACCTGCCGGGGACTCCAGTCCGCCAGCATCCCCTCCATCAAGGGCAGCACCCCGGCGACACCTCCCCAGAGTCCCGCCAGCACGAGATCGGTATGCGTCCACCAATCGCGCATCACATGGAAGAAGCGCCCGGAAGTCAGCCACATCTGCACGGCTCGTACCTCGCGAAGACTGATGACACTGTCGCAGTCCCGCACCAGGAAATAGCCAACGCCGGGATCATCCGCGACCGCAAATCGCCAGCACAGCCGCTGTCTGAGTGAGTCGGTCTTCGGACGTTCCACCAGCTCGGCGTCCAGCTGCCGGGCGATGTCCAGAAAATCCTCTGGCACACTGTCGTCGTGATACAGCCGCACCTGCCAGCCCGGGTAGAGCACCGGTGCCAGCAACAGGTTATGCAACATGCCATTCAGATAACGCGGCCCCTGGCCCCAGAGACCATAGGACAGCACTCGCCGCTTGCCGGCTGCCACCGCCGATGGGGCTCTGGAGGGCAATGCCCAGTCCTTGGCAAGCGGCTGGTCTCCGTACGCGACATCCTTGAGCTCCAAAGCGCGACTGCCGAAGCCACGTGCCTGAGCATGGCGCCCCAGGCGTGCACAGCAGGAGGCCAATGCATCGAACAGTACCGGATTGCGGCTTCCTCCATCGACCAGCCTCTGCCCAGCGGCGATGGCCCCTGACGCATCACCCGCCCGCGACAGGCATACCACCCGATTGAGGGAGATTTCTTCATCCTCGGGGCATTCATCACAACCCTGGCCGAGTATCTGACCGGCAGCGCGATAATCCCCCAGCAGGAACAGGTAGTAGGACACCTGCTTGAAGAGGCCCGCGGCACGCGGGCGAGCCTGTTGATTGAAATGCGCGATCATGCACTGGACGGCTCGGGCGCGATGCCCTGCCGTCCACGCCTGATGCGCTGGCAGGAACCAGTCGTGCGGTGTCGCCATCAGTCCCGGGGGTCCGCATCGGTTGATGGCGCGGGTTGCGGCGCCCCGCGTGCGAAGAAACGGTGCCCACAGGCATGGCAGGGCTCCAGTACGCTGGGGCGCGTCAAGGTCGTGATGGCCTCGCAATGCACGCAGTGCAGCAGCCCCGGCGCGATGACTTCTCCACTGGTGTAGTCGGCGCGAGCGGCCTCGAGGTCTTCCTCGAAGTGCGCGCGGTCCACCACGGTGCGATCCGCGATGGACATCAGCGCGGAACTGACGCTGCGCGACAGCACGTCGAGATCGATCCCCAGCCAGCTGGCGACCCCTTCGCCACCGGCCGCCAGGTGGCGACGGAATTCCTGCATGTCCCGCTCGACCCAGGCACGCAGCAGCGCCAGCTCGTCACGGGTGAACTCCTCGACCTCGGCCTCGAACTTCACCGCTTCATCCAGCTCGGCCTTGAGCCCTTCCCAGGACAACTCGCCGCTGCTGTCTTCCAGACGCGTCAGGATTCGCCCATAGGCATCGCCGAGACGTCCTTCCCCTTCGCCCTGCGGCTGGCGGGAGGGCATCGGGGTATCTTCAAAGCCGCTGTCATGCGAGGACGTGGTAGCACTGGCGGGATCGTGCGGATCACGGGGTTCACGTGGTTGGCTCATGGACTCTCCTTGTATCATCAGCGTCTCCCGGTCTGCGGGAGGCATGGGGCGCTCTCTCAAGCATGGTGGTGTTGGCGTTGCTTCACAAGCCACACCCACTCGTGGCCGCCTGCAGGACGTGACGCAGGTCAGGATATCGCGTCACCCTGTCAAGACCGGTCTCACGGCGGACCATGGCAGTCGCCTCCCCTACCTGAGGCCTGGCGTCTGGGGTAGACTTGACCCCATCGCTGACAGTGGCGGCCTTGCCAAGCGGACCGCCCATCTCTTCACGCCCTGCCTGCCCGCTTGGACAGGTACAGGCCAACGCCAAGGTAGCAACGGACCCGATGGACTCACAGGATACGTCTCAACAGTACGCTCCCGACCAGATCGAACAGGCTGCCCAGCAGTACTGGGAGAAAAATCAGTGCTTCAAGGCGGTGGAAGATGCCAACCGCGAGAAGTTCTACTGCCTGTCGATGTTCCCCTACCCCAGCGGCAAGCTGCACATGGGGCACGTGCGTAACTACACCATCGGTGACGTGATCTCGCGCTTCCAGCGCATGCAGGGCAAGAACGTGATGCAGCCGATGGGCTGGGATGCCTTCGGACTGCCGGCGGAAAATGCCGCGATGAAGAACAACGTCGCGCCGGGCAAGTGGACCCACGAGAACATCGCCTACATGCGCGATCAGCTCAAGGCGCTGGGCTTCGCCTACGACTGGAGCCGTGAGTTCGCGACCTGTGATCTCGAATACTACCGCTGGGAACAATGGTTCTTCGCCAAGCTGGTCGAGAAGGGAGTCGTCTACAAGAAGAGCTCCATCGTCAACTGGGACCCGGCGGACCAGACCGTGCTCGCCAATGAGCAGGTCATCGACGGCCGTGGCTGGCGCTCCGGCGCGCTGATCGAGCGCAAGGAAATCCCGCAGTGGTTCCTGCGCATCACCGACTATGCCGAAGAGCTGCTGGCCGACCTCGACAAGGTCGAGTGGCCGGAACAGGTCAAGACCATGCAGCGCAACTGGATCGGCAAGTCGCGCGGTGTCGAGCTGAGCTTCGGCCTCGATGCCAAGGCAAGCCAGGTGCAGGAATCCCTGACCGTCTTCACCACGCGTCCGGATACCCTGATGGGCGTGACCTACGTCGGTGTCGCCGCCGCTCACCCGCTGGCCAAGGCCGCGGCGGAGCACAATGCCGAGCTTGCCGAGTTCAACGCCGAATGCGCGCGTGGCGGCACCAGCGAAGCCGACATGGCGACCATGGAAAAACGCGGCATGGATACCGGCTTCAAGGCCATCCATCCGCTGACGGGCCGTGAAGTGCCGGTCTACGTCGCCAACTTCGTGCTGATGGAATACGGCACCGGTGCCGTGATGGCCGTGCCGGCCCACGACGAGCGCGACCACGAATTCGCCACCAAGTACGGCCTGCCCATCGAAGCCGTGATCGCCGATGCCGACGGCAACGCGCCTGACGTCAGCGACGCCGCCTTCACCGAGCACGGCGTGCTGATCAACTCCGGCGACTTCAATGGGCTCGACTTCGAGAGCGCCTTCGATGCCATCGCCGCACGTCTGGTCGAGCAGGGCCGTGGTGAGGTCAAGACCAACTTCCGCCTGCGCGACTGGGGCGTCTCGCGTCAGCGCTACTGGGGCGCGCCGATTCCGGTCAAGAATGGTCCGAATGGCGAATCCATCCCGCTGACCGACGACGAGCTGCCGGTCGAGCTGCCACTGGAAGTCGAGTTCGACGCCTCCGGCGGCTCGCCGATCAAGAAGATGCCGTCCTTCAGTGACCTGGGCGATGGCTGGCAGCGCGAGACCGACACCTTCGACACCTTCATGGAGTCCTCCTGGTACTACGCGCGCTTCTGCTGCGCGGACAATGCCGAGGCCATGCTGGACGAGCGCGCCAACTACTGGCTGCCGGTCGACTACTACATCGGCGGCATCGAGCACGCCATCCTGCACCTGCTCTACTCGCGCTTCTTCCACAAGCTGATGCGTGACTTCGGCCTGGTCGACAGCGATGAGCCGTTCAAGCAGCTGCTGACCCAGGGCATGGTGGTCGCGGATACCTACTACCGCATCAACGAGAAAGGCGGCCGCGACTGGTTCAACCCGCTGGACGTGGACGTCGAGACCGACGACAAGGGCCGTGCCATCAAGGCCGTGCTGAAGTCCGATGGCCTGCCGGTGGAGATCGGTGGCACCGAGAAGATGTCCAAGTCCAAGAACAACGGCGTGGACCCGCAGTCGATGATCGACCGCTTCGGCGCCGACACCGTGCGTCTGTTCATGATGTTTGCCGCACCGCCCGAGCAGTCGCTGGAGTGGTCCGATTCCGGTGTCGAGGGCGCGCATCGCTTCGTCAAGCGCGTCTGGCGCCTGGTTCACGAGCACGTCGCTGCCGGCACCCCGGCCGCGTTGGACGTGGCAGGCCTGAACGATGACCAGAAGGCGCTGCGTCGCAAGACGCACGAGACCATCGCCAAGTGCAGCGATGACATCGGCCGCCGTACCACCTTCAACACCGCCATCGCGGCCGTGATGGAGCTGGTCAACGCCATCAGCCGCTTCGAGGACGCCTCCGAGCAGGGCCTGGCCGTCAGCCGTGAAGCCGTCGAGGCCTGCGTGCTGCTGCTGTCACCGATCATCCCGCATGCTAGCCACTCGCTGTGGGCGACACTGGGCCACGAGGAAGCCGTGATCGACGCCAGCTGGCCGGTCGCGGACAGGGATGCGATGAAGAAGGACAGCATCGAGCTGGTCGTGCAGGTCAACGGCAAGCTGCGGGCGCGTCTGTCCTTCGCCGCCGATGCCGACCGTGATGCCATCGAGGCTGCTGCCCTGGCAGATGCCAACGTCACCAAGCACACCGATGGCAAGACGGTGCGCAAGGTCATCGTGGTACCGGGCAAGCTGGTCAACATCGTCGCCAACTGAGGCGATACCGGGGCACGCCCCGCACCCGGCGCCTTGGCGCGCCGGGCTCCTGCCAGCCATCCGCATCCTCTTGCGGATGGCTGGCAGCCAAATTTCGTGCGCGGCATGACTTGCGGGAATCTCCGGAGCATGCAGCGCTCTCGCAGGACATTCATGACACTCGTTCATGACAGGAGGTCACGGTGACGCAGGCGAATTCCAACAGTGCATCAGTGGACGCATCACGCAGCCCCGGCGAGACCGCAGCGTCAGCTGCCCCGCGCCGGTCGGCTCCTCGCCGCCTGATGGCGGCCATTGGCATCGGCGTCGCGCTGACGTTGAGCGGCTGTGGCTTCCAGCTGCGCGATTACGACGCCACGCCGATGGCCATCACCGAACTCGATGTCCAGGCACCGAACACCGATACCCACGACGCGCTGCGCGAAGCGCTCAAGCAGGCCGACATCCGCCTGAGCGATGACGCACCACTGCGCCTGAATCTGGGCAAGCTGAATGAAGACGTCCATCAGATCACCTTTGGTGATGCAGGCAGCATCAAGCGCGAGTTGACCTATCGTGTCGTCTACTCGCTGCAACGCAAGTCGGACGGTGCCTACCTGGCCAACCAGCAGGAGCTGGAAGCCAGCAGCGACTACTACACCAACGACGACAACCTGCTCAACACCGATGACGTGCGTGAACGTGCCGGTGAGCAGAATGATCGTGAGCTGAGTCGTCAGCTGATGGACCGCCTGCGCGCCATCACCCCCTGAACTCTCTGAACTGGCGAGACGCTCAGCAGTAGACCGCACCACCATCACGGCTCCGCGCTATCGGGCAACCGACCACCGCGGAGCCGTGTGCGTCTGCCGCCATCCAGCGTCACCGCCCTCTCCCGTGCAGGATCGAAGGACACTCATGAAGGTCTATCCCGACAAGCTGGAAGAGCAACTCAACAAGCGCCTGTCTCCGGTCTATATCGTGGCGGGCGACGAGCCTCTGATCCATCAGGAAAGCTGCGACGCCATCCGGCGCGCGGCGCGTGCGGCCGGCGTCGAGGAGCGGGAAGTCCTTCACGTCGAGAACGGTTTCCAGTGGGGTCGTCTGACCGAATCCGCCGCCAGCATGTCACTGTTCGCCTCGCGCAAGCTGATCGAGCTGCGGCTGGGCACCCAGAGCGCCGGCCAGGAAGGCAGCAAGGTGCTCAAGGCCTATGCCGAGCGCATCGAGAAGGATGGCGACATCCTGCTGATCACCGCCGCACGCCTCGACCGCAAGGTGCAGCAGACGGCGTGGTTCAAGGCGCTCGAGAAGGTGGGAGTGTTCATCGCGGTCTGGCCGGTGGATCATTCCCGTCTCGGCTTCTGGATTCGTGATCGCGCCCGCCTGCATGGCCTGGAACTGAATCAGGACGCCGCCCGGCTGCTGGCCGAGCGCATCGAGGGCAATCTGCTGGCCGCGGATCAGGAGCTGCAGAAGCTGGCGCTGCTGCACCCGCCGGGCGCACGCCTGGATGGCAATGCCATCGCCCAGGGGGTCGAGGACAATGCCCGCTATGATGTCTTCACGCTGGCGGATGCCTGCCTGAAGGGCGAGATCGAGCGCAGCGGGCGTATCGTGCTGGGTCTGCGGGGAGAAGGGGTCGAGCCGCCGGTGATCCTGTGGGCCTTGACGCGCGAGCTGCGCACCCTGCTCTCGCTGCGCCAGCACCTCGATCAAGGCCAGAGCTTCGAACATGCCTGCAAGGCGCAGAAGCCGATGATCTTCGACAAGCGGCGTCCCTTCTATCAGCAGGCGCTCAATCGTCTGCCCCACAAGCGTCTGCACAAGCTGCTGCTGTTCTCGCAGCGACTCGACATGGCGATCAAGGGCGGAATGACGCTGCCTATCTGGGACGGGATGGTGGATCTCGCCCTGACGCTCGCCGGTGGACGCGGCCCGCTGGCCGAACTGCCTCACGCCTACAAGGTGGGGTGATCCTGGCACGGTCCGACGTGCCTCTGACACGAGGGAGATCCCATGCAGATGACACCCCCGTTGCTTGGCGAAGGCGTCAGTGTCGAGACACTGCGTCGATGGCTCGCCGAAGGCAACACGCTGACCGTGGAAATCCAGACGCTGGATCAGGGGCTGTATCTGGTGCGCCTGCATCATGCCGACGGCATCAGTCGTCTGGTCGATGGAGACGGCCAGTCCCTGCGCTTCACCGGCACGCAGTGGGTCAGTCGCCTGTTGCTGCCGCTTGGGCTGACGCATGGCGTGCAGACCTGGGCGGAAGTGCAGGATGAGATGATCGGCCTCCCCACCACTCCGGTCGACAATGCCAACCTGCTGGCCCATGGCACGCGTGTGGCGTTCAAGACGCTGTAGCCATATCAGGAAGCCCCCGCCAGTTCACTGACGGGGGCTTCTGTCATTGCGGCACGCTCCTGAGACTCACGTGGGCGCTCGATCCGCGCTCAGTGCGCCTCCTCGACCTTCGACTTCACGAAGGCGGGATACCCATAGAGCTTGCGTGGATTGTCGCGGAAGATCTTCTCGCGCATCTCGCGCTCCGGCAGCCAGCGCTGCATCAATTCCGCCAGCGTGTCCTCCTCCGGCATCTCGACCCCGATATGCGGATGCGGCCAGTCACTGCCCCACACCACGCGTTCGGGATTGGCGGAAACCAGTGCCCGCGCCAGTGCCGTGACATCGGAATACGGCAGGCGTCCCCGGGTGGTGAGTCGATATGGCGCCGACAGCTTGGCCCAGGTACGTCCCTGCTTGAGCATCCGACACAGCGCGGTGAAACCGGGACATTCCGGCCCCCGTGAAGCCGCGAGGTGGCCCATGTGGTCGATCACCACCGGCACCGGCAGACTGCCGAGCCGGGCCTCCATGTCACGGAAGGTCGAGACATCGATCAGGCATTCCAGATGCCAGTCGAAGCGGGCCAGACGGTCCGCCAGCAGCACGACATCACGCCAGCGCAGCCCGCCGGAGAAGATCAGATTGAGGCGCACCCCGCAGACGCCCAGCCTGGAGAGCCGCTCAAGCTCTGCATCACTGATCTCGGGCGAGACCACGGCGATGCCACGATAATCCAGCCCGCGCTCACGACAGTTCTCGAGGCTGTCGCACAGCAGGCGATTGTCATAGCCATAGACACTTGGCTGGATCAGGACGCCATGACGGGCGCCAAGCGCGTGGTGCATTTCCAGCGCGTCCTTGAGCCCGAATTCGGCAGGGTTGTAGGTCCTGTCTTCCGCCAGCGGATAACGCACCGGATCGCCGAACACATGAAGATGGCAATCAATGCTGCCCGGAGGCAGCCGGAACGTCAGGGGATGCGGCAGGGGGCGTGGCGGTGCCGCACACGGCAGATCCTGCTCGACATGGTTCCAATCCATCGATGCGACTCCCTCGCGTAACCTCGATCATCAAGCTCTGGGCGACTTCGCGTTTCAGTGCCCTGTGTCACGATACTGCGCCCCCTCTCTCGTTTCCAGACAAAAGCACGCATATGAAAAAGCGGCATGTCCGAAGACATGCCGCTTGAAGATACTCTGCCGGTGCGTGATCGCCATCTCAGGCGAGTCGCAGTCAGTCGAGACGCTCGAAGACCGTCGCGACCCCCTGCCCCATGCCGATGCACATGGTCGCCAGCCCCAGGCGCGTGTTCTGCTGCTTCATGACGTTGAGCAAGGTGGTGCAGATACGCGAGCCGGAACAGCCCAGCGGGTGCCCCAGCGCGATGGCGCCGCCGTTGAGGTTGACCGCCGTGTCGGCGCGTTCCAGCAGGCCGAGGTCCTTGAGCACGGGAATCGACTGCGCCGCGAAGGCCTCATTGAGCTCGACGGTCTGGATATCGTCGATGGTCAGCCCCGCTGCCTTGAGTGCCTGCTTGGAGGCCGGCACCGGGCCATAGCCCATGATGGAGGCATCGCACCCGGCCACACCGGTGGACAGTACGCGGGCGATGGGCTTGAGACCCAGCGCTTCGGCGCGCTCGGCGCTCATCACCGCCATGCCCGAGGCACCCACGGAAAGTGCGGAGGAGGTGCCCGCCGTCACGGTGCCGCCCTTGGGATCGAACACCGGCTTGAGGTTGCCCATGGATTCCATGCTGGCATCGCCACGGATGACCTCATCACGGGTCACCATCACGCGACGCCCCTCGGCATCATGGCCCTCGACGCCGATGATCTCGTCATCGAAACGGCCTTCATCGGCGGCGGCCTGGGCACGCTGGTGAGAGCGCACGCCGAACTCATCCTGCTGCTCACGACTCACGCCGTGCATCTTGCCGAGCAGTTCTGCGGTCAGGCCCATCATCATCGCGGCCTTGGCCGCGTGCTTGCTGGCCGCCGGGTTGACATCGACCCCATGCGCCATCGGCACGTGCTCCATGTGCTCGACACCCCCGATGATGTAGAAGTCGCCCATGCCGGCCTTGATGTTGGCGGTGGCGATATGCAGCGCGCTCATCGAGGAGCCACACAGGCGGTTGACTGTCTGCGCCGGCACGCTGCGCGGGATGCCGGTCATGATGGCGGCATTGCGCGCGATGTTCATGGCCTGTTCCAGGGTCTGGTTGACGCAGCCCCAGATGATGTCATCGACCTCTGCCGGTACCAGGCCGGGGTTGCGGTCGAACAGCGCCTGCATCACCGCGGCGGACAGGTTCTCGGCGCGCACGTGGCGGAAGGCCCCATTCTTGGCCTTGGCCATGGCAGTGCGCACGCCATCGACGATTACCACATCTCTCGGATTCAGATTCATTGTCTGGCTCCCTCATGGCCCTCGCTGTCGCGAGAGCCGAAAATTCTGGTCGGATAGTGCTGGCCCCACTTGGGTGTGCTCAGCAATCAAAGGCTCAGGCGTAGAAGGCGTCGCCGCGCTTGGCACGCTCACGCAGTGCCTCGGTCGGGCGATACAGCGGCCCCAGCTCATCGGCCAGGCTGTCGGCCAGCGCGACGAACTCTGCCACGCCCATGGCATCGACGTAGCGCAGTGCGCCACCACGGAACGGCGGGAAACCGATGCCGTAGATCAAGGCCATGTCCGCCTCGGCCGGCGTACCGACAATGTCATCTTCCAGACACCGGATGGTTTCCATGCACAGCGGCACCATCATGCGCGCGATGATGTCGTCATCGGAGAATTCGCGCGTCTCGCTGACCACTTCACTGACCAGTGCCTGCGCCGCTTCATCAGGCAGCTTCTTCGGCTTGCCCTTGCGGTCTTCCTCATAGCGATAGAAGCCCAGGTCATTCTTCTGACCCAGTCGCTTGTTGTCGTACATCACCTGAATGGCGGTCTTGCCCTCACGCGCCATGCGATCCGGGAAGCCTTCGGCCATCACCGCATTGGCGTGGACTGCAGTGTCCATGCCGACCACATCCAGCAGGTAGGCCGGGCCCATCGGCCAGCCGAACTTCTCCATCACCTTGTCGACGCGCTGATAGTCGGCGCCCTTCTCGACCAGCAGGCTGAAGCCACCGAAGTAGGGGAACAGCACGCGATTGACCAGGAACCCCGGGCAGTCGTTGACGACGATCGGTGTCTTGCCCATCTGACGGGCGTAGGCGACGGTCGCGGCGATCGCCGCGTCGCTGGATTTCTCGCCACGGATGACTTCCACCAGCGGCATGCGATGCACCGGGTTGAAGAAGTGCATGCCGCAGAAGTTCTCGGGACGCTTGAGCGATTCGGCCAGACGCGTGATGGAAATGGTCGAGGTGTTGGACGTCAGGATGGTGGTATCCGCCACGTTGTCCTCGAGCTCGGCCAGCACCGACGCCTTGACCTTGGGGTTCTCGACCACCGCCTCGACGACCAGATCCACGTTGCCGAAATCGCCATAGGACAGCGTCGGGCGAATGTTGGACAGCCCCTGCGCCATCTTCTCGGTGGTCAGCTTGCCCCGCTCGACGCCCTTGCCGAACAGCTTGCGCGCTTCCTTCAGGCCAAGCTCGATGGCCTCGCCATTGATATCCTTCATCAGGATCGGCGTGCCCTTGCTGGCGCTTTGATAGGCGATGCCACCGCCCATGATGCCGGCACCCAGTACGGCAGCCTGCTGGATCTTGCTCGCCTGTTTTTCATATCCCTTGGCTTTCTTCTTGACCACCTGATCGCTCATGAACAGGCCGACCAGATTGAAGGCCACGTCGGTCAGCGCCATCCGGGCGAAGGTCTTGGCCTCGATGGCCTGGGCACGCTCACGCGATTCGCCCGCGCCCTTCTGGATGACCTTGATGGCCTCCACCGGCGCTGGATAGTGCGGGCCGGCCTTGCCTGCCACGAAGCCCTTGGCGGTCTCGAAGGCCATCATCTGCTCGATGGCATTGAGCTTGAGCGGCGAGGTCTTCTCGAGACGCCGTGCCATGTAGTCCAGCTCACCCGCATTGGCGCGCGCCAGAATGTCGAGTGCCGCCGCGTCCAGCTCGGCCACCGGCAGCACGGCATCGACGGCGCCGACTGCCAGGGCCTTGTCGGCGCGATTCTCGGTGCCCCCACAGATCCATTCGATGGCATTGTCCGCCCCGATCAGGCGCGGCAGACGTACGCAGCCCGCCCAGCCCGGAATGATGCCGAGCTTGGTCTCCGGCAGGCCGATCTTCGCGCTGTCCGCCATGACGCGGAAGTCGGTGGTCAGGGTGATCTCGCAGCCGCCGCCCAGCGCCAGCCCATTGATGGCGGTGACGGTGGGGAACGGCAGGTCCTCGATGGCATTGAAGATGCCATGGACGGTCATGTTCATGTCGATGAGGAAGGCTTCATCCTTCTCGAACATCTGATGGAACTCGGTGATATCGGCACCGACCACGAACGCTTCCTTGGCGGAGCGGATGACCAGCCCCTTCAGGTCGGCCGTCGCCTTGATGGCCTCCACCGCCTCCCCCAGCTCCTTGAGTACGTAGCTGGCCAGCTTGTTGACCGATTCGCCTTCAAGGTCGAGCGTCAACAGGGCGATGGCGTCCTGATTGGCCTCGACGGATAGCGTTTTGCCTGAATAGATCATCCACGGATCTCCACAAGAGAAAGGGGTGAAGGGGCTGTCAGGCGCAGGATGGTCTCTGCCATGGGTGCGCTGGCAACCGGCCTCGCCGGACTCGAAGCTTCCAGAGGCGCCGCAGGAGAGTCATCTCTCGCCACAGCGCTTCATACAAGCGTTTGAATACAGCCAGCTTGGGCCAGAGACGGGCAAAGATCAAGCCTGCGGACATTAGCGAAAGGTCGGGGGTCCGGGGCAGTCTCCATGCCGGTTCCTGTCTCTGGCGCCTGACATCGACAGCGGGTGTGGGCAAAGATCGACGCTACACCCGGAAAGGCAGTCGCGTTACTCTTGGCGCTTTCCCGTCACGCAGGCTGGCAGCGGCATATCCTTGCCCTCCAGCAGGCTCTCAAAGGCCACACCGATATCATGCTTTCATGAGCAGCACTCTCACCGCCCTGTATCTGCGCCTGACCGGCATCGTCGAACGCACCAAGCGCTGGCACTGGCTATGGCCTCCCATCGGCTTCGCTGCGGGCATCTGCAGCTTCTTCCTCGTCAATCGTCAGCAATGGCTGGGTGGCATGCTGGCGCTGGGCATGATGCTGGCCTGGTTGATCCTGATCGCCGAAGGCCTGTGGAGCCGTCTGCGCCGTCATCGCGGCCAGAATGCCCTGCCCCGCAAGCTGGCCACCTTCGTGGCACAGCTGATCCAGCAGGAGACCCTGTGCTTCACGTTGCCGTTCTTTCTGGCGACGACCGACTGGGCCAGTGGCCAGGCAGGCTTCACCTTGCTGCTGTGCGGCGCGACTCTGCTGTCGATACTCGACCCCTTCTACTACCGACTGGCCGAGCGCCATCGCTGGCTGTACTTCGGCTTCCACGCCCTGTGCGTATTCGTCGTGGTACTGGTCACCCTGCCCCTGCTGCTGGAACTGACCACCGGCGAGAGTCTGTTGGCTGCCTGTGCCGCGATGAGCCTGTTCGCGCTGCCCAGTGTCGCCAACCTGCGGATTGCCCGCGGGCTGGTCGGTGGCCTGGCGATGATCGGCATCAGCGTGATGCTGGGGGTGGGCGCATGGGGGGCACGCGCCTGGATTCCGCCTGCCACGCTCTGGATCAACGCCAGCAGCCTCTCGCCGGACTTCGACACCGCGGCGCGGACACCGCGAGGCGAGATGCATCTGACCCCAGCACAACTCTCCGCTAGAGGCCTCTACGCCTACACGGCCATTCGCGCCCCGCGCGGGTTGTCGGAGAAGGTCTATCACGTCTGGCGACATGACGGGGAAGTGGTGGATCGCATCGCCTTGAACATCAACGGCGGTCGCAAGGAAGGTTATCGGGCATGGACACACAAGACGGCCTTCCCCAAGGGCAGCGAGGGGGAATGGGAAATCGATGTCGAGACCATGAACGGGCAGCGCATCGGCAGTCTGCGCTTCCTCGTCAGTGATGATCCGCAGGTAGCCACCTTCGCGGACAGCAGCCTGGCACGGCCGGCGGGCATCCCCGGCTGGCGGATCACCAACCTGATTCCGGGCCTGTGACGCTTCGCGACGTGAGTGACCCTGAAGCGTGAACCCTCGGTTACTCGACCTTGGGCGTAAAATTCGTTCGCAGGCTTGTAATTATCCAGGCTGCCTAGCATGCTGAAGACAAGGGCGGCACCGAGGGGTGCCAGGATAAAAGCCCACTCATCCTTTGCACTCTGTGGACGACATACCCATGCATGAAGATATCGGGCTAAAGCTTTCCCGCCTGCCGCGCCTATGGCGCGCCATCCTGGACCAGCGACTGTCCCCGCTTGGGCTGACACAAACCCGCTGGATGACGCTGGTACACCTGTGGCGACTCGGAGACGGCCAGCCACAATGTGATCTGGCACGCTCCATCGGCATCGAGGCACCGTCTCTGGTACGCACGCTTGATCAGCTCAGCGAACAGGGGCTGGTGGAACGCCGCGCCTGTGAGGAAGACCGCCGCACCAAGCGCATCTTCCTGACACACAAGGCACTGCCGCTGATCGAGAAGATCGATGCCATCGCCGAGCAGACCCGCATCGAGATGCTCGAGGGGCTCACACCGGAGCAGGTCGACCAATTCTGCGAATGCCTGCGCGTCATGGAACGCAATGGCCTGGAAATCTCCGAGAAGGTGCCGGAAAGCGCCTGAGCGAGCGTGTCCGGATACGCCAGCGGGAAAGGAAAAAGCCCCCATCGAGTGACTCGACGGGGGCTTTTTTGCAAGACGTTCAAGGCAAGCTCAGGTCACGCGCCGGCCCTGCTCGCGGCCGAGGGCGGCCCGAGATATCACGCTCACCCGCCCGGCATTCTGGGCTCTGTCCCCACCAACGGACGGCGGCGATGGGCAATGGGGGCCTTGGCGATCAACAGGGCATGCAGTGCCTCGAACTCCCGGCGCCACGCCTCGCAGTCTTCCAGTGCCAGGCTCTCCCCCCACCACAGCGTCAAACCGGACAGTGAGGACTCCAGCATCAGGGCATCCTCCGGCAACACCCGCGTGAGATGTTCCAGAGCAGCCGCGAAGTCGGGGTCCTCCGCCAGGCGACTCTCTTCACGCCAACGATATCCGGGCACGGCCTCACGCAGTGCATCGCTGGCCCACTCGTCGTGGACGAGAATGAAGGGAGTGACATCGCGCTCGGTGGGCCAGGGACGACGATAGCCGACGATCCCCTTGGGGGCATCCGAAAGCGGTGCTGCCTTCAGGTCAACCCGCATGCCGTCCGCGATCACGGCCTTGCGCACCAGTGACGTGCGTGTCTCACGCTTGCTGGGGCGTAACCATGTCAGCGGCGACAACATCGCCAGCACCACGAAAATGATGATCAGAGCTGTCGTCATGAAATGTCCTGCCAGGAAGTGTCAGTAAGAAATTCGCGTCATCATCGAACGACTGCGGAAAACGCCGCCGTGCGGACAACCAGAAACGTGCCCAAAGCCCGAGCCATCCAACCGCGTACGGGGGTTGCGCCTGGCGCACTGGCAATACGTTGATGCAAGTCATTGTCTTCCGGGGGGCGGCAAGCCTAGCATGGAAGCAGGTGCACGACGCCACTCGAATGGCCCACCTCTACGGGAGGAATTCAGGATGAGCAACGAATACAAGCATGTACTGGTCGCTGTCGATCTGACCAAGGATTCCCACCTGGTACTGGAACGCGCACTGCCCATCGCCAAGCGCAATGGTGCCAAGGTGTCCATCATGCATACCCTCGAGCCACTGGGCTTTGCCTATGGCGGGGACATCCCGATGGATCTGACCAGCATTCAGGATCAGCTGGATTCCCATGCCCGTGAGCGACTGGGGGACATCGCCACGCCACACGGTATCGCGCCTGAAGATCAGCATGTCGTGGTCGGCATGCCGGACAGCGAGATTCATCGCTTTGCCGCAGAACATGACGTGGATCTGATCGTGGTCGGCTCACATGGTCGCCATGGCTTCGCCCTGCTGCTGGGCTCCACTTCCACTGGTGTCCTGCATGGTGCCCAGTGTGATGTACTGGCCGTCCGGGTGGGGGCAGATGACAGCGAAGAATGACGCCGGCGGTCAGTGAGCCGAGATGACACGAGGGCAGCCAATGGCTGCCCTCGTGTCATTCCGCACTCGGGGAGACGCGAGAAGAGACTCAGCCTTCCTGCATGGCCTCAAGCTCCATCCAGCGCTCCATCGTCTCTTCCAGCACCTGCTGCTTGTGGCTGAGCTTCTCGAGCGTCGTCTTCACGGCCTTGGCATCCCCCGTGTAGAACTCGGGCGCCGCGATCTCGGCTTCCAGCGTCGCGATCTCCGCTTCCAGCGTCTCGATGGCCGCCGGAATCAGATCCAGCTCGCGCTGGAACTTGTAGGGCAGCTTGACCTTCTTGGGGGCCTGCTGCGCCTGGGCGGCTTCACGCTTGCGACGCTCATCCTCGGCCTGCGCCTCACGACGGTGCTTTTCCTCGCGCTCACGCTCGACTTCCCACGGTGCCGGCGGCAGATGCCCGCCCTGACGTATCCAATCGCTGTAGCCCCCGACATACGGCTTGACGATCCCGTCGCCCTCAAAGGCCAGGATATTGGTGACCACGTTGTCCATGAAGGCACGGTCGTGGGAGACCAGCAGCACGGTACCGTCGAAGTCGAGCAGCAGCTCCTCGAGCAGCTCCAGCGTCTCGACATCCAGGTCGTTGGTCGGCTCATCCAGCACCAGCACGTTGGCCGGCATGGTGAACAGACGCGCCAGCAGCAGGCGATTGGACTCGCCCCCTGACAGCGAACGCACCGGCTGACGCGCGCGGTCCGGCGTGAACAGGAAGTTCTGCAGGTAGCTCATCACGTGCATGTCACGCCCGCCGACCGTGACACGGTCGCTGCCGCGCGCCACGTTGTCGTAGACGGTGGCTTCCATGTCCAGGCCCTTGCGCAGCTGATCGAAGTAGGCGATCTGCAGCTTGGTGCCTTCGATGCGCTTGCCTTCACTGGCCTCGAGCTGACCCAGCAGAATATGCAGCAGCGTCGTCTTGCCCGCGCCGTTGCGCCCCAGCAGGCCGACCTTGTCACCGCGCTGGATCTCGACGCTCAGGTCACGGATGACCCACTTGTCCTGCGCCTCGTCGTAGCGATAGCTGACATTTTCCAGCTCCACGACGCGCTTGCCGCTGCGCTCGGCAGAATCGACGGCGATACGCGCACGGCCCTGCACCTCACGACGCTGTCCACGCTCATCACGCATCTTCTCCAGCGCGCGCACGCGACCTTCGTTACGGGTGCGGCGCGCCTTGATGCCCTGGCGGATCCAGGTCTCTTCCTGGGCCAGTTTCTTGTCGAATTCGGCGTTTTCCTTGGCCTCGACATCCATCTCGTGCTGCTTCTGGGCCTGATAGGCCGCGTAATCGCCCGGATAACGGCCGAGGCGACCACGGTCAAGCTCCAGAATCTGGGTCGCCAGGCGCTTCAGGAAGGCCCTGTCGTGGGTGATGAACAGCACGGCGCCGGAGAAGGCCGCAACCTGCTCTTCCAGCCAGGCGATGGTATCGAGATCCAGATGGTTGGTCGGCTCATCGAGCAGCAGCAGGTCCGGGTCGGATACCAGCGCACGCGCCAGCGCGACACGCCGACGCCAGCCACCGGAGAGATCTTCCATCATGGTGTCTTCCGGCAGGCCCAGGCGGGTCAGCACGGTATCGATACGCTGCTGGAACTGCCAGCCATCGACGCTTTCCAGCGCGACCTGCACGTGCTCGAGACGCTTGAGGTCCGGTTCCGGATCACTGATCAGGTGATGGTATTCCGCCAGCAGCGCACCTGCCTGCGGCAGGCCTTCGGCAACGATATCGAAGATCGTGCGACCTTCCGCCGCCGGCAGGTCCTGAGAGAGCACGCCGATCTTGAGGCCCGGCGCCTTCCACAGCTCACCGGCATCGGCCTGGAACTCGCCGGTGATCAGCTTGAGCAGGGTCGACTTGCCGGTACCATTGCGGCCGACGAGCGCCAGGCGCTCGCCGCGCTCGACGACAAGATCCGCCCCATTGAGCAGAACGTGATGGCCATAGGCCAGCTGTAGATTTTCCAGTCGTAACAATGCCATGTGCAGCAGCAACTCGTGACGGGTCCGGGGCCGGGAAGGCCGCGGAGGAAGTGGGAGTCAGGCGGACAGGCCGCCGCCAGCGACGCGCGCCGGAGAATGACGCCATTCTACCCGAGGCGCAGCGTACAGGCGATGGAAGACACCGCAAGGGCTGAAAGACATCGGCGGCTTGGGTAGAATGGCCGACCACTTGAAAGCACGTCGTGCGCCTGGCATTGCCAACGAGCCGATCGCCCGGTGCCGGACTCTCGAGTGCCAGGCCAGCAGACGACCTGGTACGCCTTTCACTGCCGTGTTCCTTCTCCCTCCCCCGTGACTCAAGGGTGTTCGATGTCCGCGCTTCCTCCCCATGCTGATCCCTCAGCGCTGCCCTGCTATGACCCGGAGCAACTGAGCGAGACCTCGCTTGCCGACCTGTGCGCCGACCTGTCCCTCGATGACAGCGAGCGCCAGACGGCCCTGACTCGGCTGGTGCCGGCGCTGCGCTTCGCAAGCCCGACGCCGCTGATCGACATCGGCGTCAACCTGACCCATGAAAGCTATGCTCAGGACATCGAGGGCACCTTGCTGCGAGCTCGCGCGGCGGGCGTCAGCCAGCAGATCCTGACCGGCACCAGCCTGGACGGCTCGCGTGAGGCTCAGGCGCTGGCGGCGCGCTATCGTGGCCTTTCTGCCACCGCCGGTGTGCATCCGCATGATGCCAGCCAGTGGAACGATGGTGTCGAGCGCGGTATCCGGGAGCTGCTGGCCCAGCCGGAAGTGGTCGCGGTGGGCGAATGTGGCCTGGATTTCAATCGCAACTTTTCCACGCCCGCCGAGCAGGCTCGCGCCTTCGAGGCCCAGCTGACCCTTGCCGCCGAGACAGGATTGCCACTGTTTCTGCATGAACGTGACGCCGGCCGTCAGATGCTCGAGATGCTCAAGCATTGGCGGGACGACATCAGCCACGCGGTCGTGCACTGCTTCACCGGCGAGCGTGAGACACTGTATGGCTATCTGGATCTCGACCTGCATATCGGGCTGACCGGCTGGCTGTGCGATGAACGCCGCGGCGAGCACCTGCGCAGCCTGTGTCGCGAGATTCCGCTGGAACGCCTGATGCTGGAAACCGACTGCCCCTATCTGGTGCCACGCAATCTGCCCGCCAAGCTCAAGGGACGCCGCCACGAACCCTCGCTGCTGGTCTGGATTCTGGCCGAGGTCGCTGCCCTGCGCGGCATGGAGATGGAAGCGCTGGCGCTGGCCACCACGGCGACTGCCACCCGCTTCTTCCGCCTGCCCGCGGCCTGACACGGCACGCCTTCCCTTGCACGCCCTTCTTTGCACGCTTCCCTGCTCTGGACACGACAATGCACGAATACGAACCTGAAACAGGCGACTTCCCCGCCTTCATCGCCGTCGAGACAGGCGAGGACTCAAGCCTGCCCCTGGCCATCGCCTGGGCCTTGCCCGATGGGCAGATGAAGCATGTCTTGATTCAGCCTGACGATGAATGGCTGGATGGGGAAATGCTGGAACTGGGCGACTACAGCCTGGATGACCTGAGAAGCTTCGGCGTCAGCCCTCTCGACGTGCTCAAGGAGCTGGAGCAGGACTACTACCAGACCACGCTCTATACCACCGGCGTCATGGATGACGAACAGGCGCTGGCGCGTCTGTTCGATGCCTACAACATGGATCCCTTCATCGAGTTTGCTCCTGCCGAGGGCCTCTATCCGGAACTATCCCCCGGCGACTGGGCACGCGAGCGCAACAACATGCTGTTCGAGCAGGGGCTGCAGCCCTTCCGACCGGACAACGAGGTGATGGTGATGCTGGCCATCCACACCCGCCTGCGCGGTGACGGTGTGCGTGGCGATGAAGACATCCAGGGCACAGGCCCGGACTATGAGATCGACTGGGAAGAAGACGTCTGATTTCCTTCCGCCATCTCTGAAACGCAGAACGCCCCGACAACCGGTAGTTGTCGGGGCGTTCTGGTTCACGACTTCAGTCTGTCCCGCAAGGCTCAGCCGTTGGAGCGGCCACCACCGCCATTGCCACCGCTGGAGCGATTGCGGCCACCACGTGAACGACGACGCGGACGCTCTTCACTGGACGGTGCCTCCGGCGCGCGATTGCCGTTCACTTCCGGGCGCGGCGCGACGCGGTTGCCATCCACCTCACGCGGAGCGGGAGCACGATTACCGCGATTGTCGTCGTCGTGATTGGCACCGCCACCTTGCTGGCGCTGGCCGCCAGTACGCTGGCCGCCAGTGCGCTGGCCGCCAGTGCGCTGGCCGTCAGAGCGCTGACCGCCATTGCCACGGCCTTCACCGGCAGGCTTGCCACCAGTGCGCTGACCATCCGAACGAGCGCCACCGGTGCGCTGGCCACCATTGCCACGACCTTCACTGGCAGGCTTGCCGCCAGTGCGCTGGCCGCCAGTGCGCTGGCCGCCAGAGCGCTGGCCGCCACGCGGCTGACGCGGCTCACGTTCCGGCTCGACGTCGACTTCCGGCACGAAACCTTCCACTTCGACACGCTTGAGCTTGCCCTTGAGCAGGCGCTCGATACCGCCGAGCTCCTTGCGCTCATCGCTGGAAACCAGCGAGATGGCACGCCCGCTGGCACCGGCGCGACCGGTACGTCCGATCCGGTGAACGTAGTCTTCCGGGACATTGGGCAGTTCATAGTTCACGACCTGCGGCAGCTGCTCGATATCCAGGCCACGTGCCGCGATATCGGTGGCAACCAGCACGCGCACTTCGCCGTTCTTGAAACCGGCCAATGCCTTGGTACGGGCATTCTGGCTCTTGTTGCCATGAATCGCCGCGGCGCTGATGCCGGACTTCTCGAGCTTGGTCGCCAGACGGTTGGCCCCATGCTTGGTACGCGTGAAGACCAGCACCTGATGCCAGTTTTCCTTGAGGATCAGATGCTTGAGCAGCGAAGGCTTGTGGCTCTTCTCCACGGTATGGATATGCTGCTCGACCTTCTCGGCCGTGGTGTTGCGCGGGCTGGCTTCCACGGCGACCGGATCATTGAGCAGCTTGTTGGCCATGCCGCGAATCTCGTCCGAGAAGGTCGCGGAGAACAGCAGCGTCTGCCGCTTGGTCGGCAGCAGCTTGAGCAGGCGGCGGATGTCGTGGATGAAGCCCATGTCCAGCATGCGGTCCGCTTCGTCCAGCACCAGCGTCTCGAGATCCGAGAAATCGATGGCCTTCTGGGAGTGCAGGTCCAGCAGGCGACCCGGTGTGGCGGTCAGGATCTCGACGCCGGAAGACAGGCGGCTGATCTGCGGATTGATCTTCACGCCACCGAACACCACGGCATTGCGCAGCTTCAGGTGACGGGAGTAGGCAGTGACGTTTTCGTCGATCTGCGCGGCCAGTTCACGCGTCGGCGTGACGATCAGGGCCTTGATCTTGCGGGCGCCTGCAGGGGCGCCGTTTGAGAGGCGCTCGACCAGCGGCAAGGCAAAACCGGCAGTCTTGCCGGTACCGGTGCGCGCGGCAGCCATCACGTCACGACCTTCCAGCACGGCAGGAATCGCACCCGCCTGCACCGGGGACGGCGTGGAATAGCCCATCTCGGCAATCGCTTTCAGAACAGGAGCGGACAGCCCCAGGGCGGCAAAAGCCGGGATGGAGTTGGCAGTAGTCTCAGTCATCAATATCTCTTCGGCTGACCGGCCACGTGCTGGTCGATCATTAAGGAATGGCGCCTGGCCGGGCACGTGCCGGGAGAGAGAGCGAGGCGTATCAGGCACAGTGAAGAAGGCGTTGGTCTGGGTGACCTCGGCGGACTGCTGCCAGTCGCTCGCGTCAGGCGATGCCCCAGTCTATCACCTTCCGCCGGCGACTGCAGAAGCACGCGCCCGGTGGTGGCACCTGATGACTCAATGCCAGTGCAGCGGATAGCGACGATGACGCGCCAGGTTGTTGATCAATACCGCCAGCACCAGCATGGCCAGGCACCCCAGACCGACGGGAAGCAAGGCATACCAGTAGCCGAGCGCATGCAGGGGTTCACCGCCGATCACCGCGATCAAGGCCGTGGCACCGCCCGGCGGATGCAGGGTATGCGTCAGCTGCATCACCAGCAGTGCCACCGAGACTGCCATGGCGGCTGCCAGCCAGCCGTCGCCCAGCCAGTGATAGCAGGCCACGCCGACCAGCGCCGACAACAGGTTGCCGCCCAGTACATTGCGCGGCTGCGCCAGCGGACTATGCGGCGCACCGTAGAGCAGTACCGAGGTCGCCCCAAAGGAGCCGACCAGCAGCAAGGTGCTGACCGCCAGATAATGTGATGACATCCAGCCGATCAACGCCATGCCGAGAAAGGCCCCCAGCCAGGACCACAGGGCATCGGCAACATGCGGCTTGCCACGCTTGAGCGGGCCTCCGCGCATCTTGGTCAGATAAGGCTTGATCATCGTGCGAGTCGTCTCCGGGAGTGTCCTTGCGTCATCAAGCGCTGCACCCTAGGCGATCTCAAGGGCAGGGACAACTACCGTATGGCAATAAGCTGATGCCCGCTCGGCACCGGTCACTCCCGTCACGCACGCCGGCTCTCGTCTCTCTTGCTCGTTCACGCTTCGCTGCGTGAGGCGACGATGGTGCGCGAGATCACGATCACCGGCAGGATACCGACCAGCACGATCACCAGTGCCGGCAGCGCCGCCTGCTCGAGCATTTCATCGGAGGCGTACTGATAGACGTGAGTGGCGAGCGTATCGAAGTTGAAGGGGCGCAGCAGCAAGGTGGCCGGCAGCTCCTTCATGGCATCCACGAACACCACCAGCGCCGCGGTCAGAAGCCCCGGACGAATCAGCGGCAGATGCACACGACGCAGGGTCGAGAAGGTGTTCTCGCCCAGCGAGCGTGCCGCCATGTCCATCGAGGGCGTGACCTTGTCGAGGCTCGACTCGATGGAGCCCGCGGCAATCGCCAAGAAGCGCACCACATAGGCGATGATGATCGCGCCCATCGTCCCCGTCAGCAGCAATCCGCTGGAGATGCCGAAATTGGCCCGCAGGAAGCTGTCCAGGGCATTGTCGAAGCCGGATAGCGGTACCAGAACGCCCAACCCCAGCACGGCCCCCGGCATGGCGTAGCCCAGACTCGAAAGCTTGAGTGCCTGCTGTACGCTGGCGGTGCGATCCAGCCGCTTGGCATAGGCCAGCAGCACCCCGATGATCAGGGTCAGTACCGCAGCGCTCACCGCCAGTATCAGGCTGTTCACGGCATAGCCTGCGAAGTCCGGTGTCCAGGATTCCTCGAAATACAGGATGGCGTGCCGCGTGAGCAAGCCCACCGGCAGCAGGAAACCGAAGAACAGCGGCAGGAAACAGGCCAGTGACGCCACTGATGCCCGCCATCCCGTCAGGGTCGGACGTTGATAGCGACGGTAGCGATCGCCCTTGCCGAACTGGCGCTGACGACGCCGAGCATGCCGCTCGAGCCAGATCAGCGTGACCACGAAGATCATCAGGCACAGCGCGATCTGCGCCGCACCGCGCAGGCTGCCCATGTTGAGCCAGACATTGAAGATGCCGGCGGTCAGCGAGCGTACCGCGAAGTAGTCCACAGTTCCGAAGTCGTTGAGCGCCTCCATCATCGCCAGTGCAAGGCCGACGGCAATCGCCGGTCGGGCGCTGGGCAGTGCCACGCGCCAGAAGCTTTGCCACCCGTTGCAGCCCAGCGTTCTGCTGGCATCGCGCAGTGAGGGCGACTGATCGAGAAATGCCGAGCGTGCCAGCATGAAGACATAGGGAAACAGCACCAGGGACAGCATCAGGATGGCGCCCCCCAGGCTGCGGATCTCCGGGAAGTAGTAATCCTGGGGCGAATCCCAGCCAAACAGGGCACGCAGCGCGCCCTGGAAGGGGCCGGCATACTCAAAGACGTCGGTATAGATATAGGCGATGACGTTGGCGGGAATCGCGAACGGCAACAGCAGCGACCACTCGAAGGTACGTCGCAGCGGAAACTGATACATGGTGGTCAACCAGGCCGAGACGACCCCCATGCTGCCACTGAGGACCGCCACTCCCGCCACCAGCGCCAGACTGGTCATGACGTAATCGGGAAGCACGGTGGAGACGAGATGCGGCCAGATGCCCTCCCCGGCCTGATCACTGCCATCGTCACCGAAGACAGCCAGCCAGACGACGGCCAGCACCGGCATGACCACCAGTGCGGCCACGCCCCAGGCGCTGACGAACCAGCCCATGTGGGTTCCGAGACGCCGCTGACGACGCCGGATGGCCGCTGCATCGTAGTGCGCCATTTCCTGGGCGGCCGGCGATCGCCCGGTGCCGCTCATGGCGGCCACCGCCTCTCCTTCAAAGCTCGCACCTTGCTCAGCCAACAGCCGCTTGCCCTGGGTCATCTGACGTCCTCGTTATCCCGCAACTGCAATTGCGTCTATTTTACATGCTTTGCGCAAACGAAGAGGGGCTGTCGCATCGCGACAGCCCCTCTTCGTTCATGACAGCTCGCTCGGTAGCTTCTGGCTCCGGCGAGTGCCCTTACTGGTTGAAGCCGACTTCATTGACCATCTGCGCGGCGCGCTTGCGAAGCTTGGCGACTTCGGTCAGCGGCAGGTCATCCTGCTTGAACTCGCCCCATGAGGTCAGCAGCTCGGAGCTCTCGGCTTCCGGGTTGGCCGGATACTCGAAGTTGACCTCGGCATACATGTGCTGGGCGGTCTTCTCGGTGAGGAAGCGCATCAGCTTGAGGGCATTCTCTTCGTGCGGCGCGTACTTGGTCATCGCCATGCCGGAGATGTTCATGTGCGTGCCGACGCCGTTCTGATCCGGGAACTCGATACGTGCCTTCTCGGCCCACGGGCGCTGCTCGTCATTGTCGAGCATCTTGCCGTAGTAATAGCTGTTGCCGATGGCCACATCACAGACGTTGTCGCGGATCGCCTTGATCTGATCACGATCGCCACCCTGAGGCTTGCGCGCCAGATTGGCCTTGAAGCCTTCCAGCCACTCACGCGTGGCCTCTTCACCGTTGTGCGCGATGCGTGAGGCGATCAGCGCGACGTTGTAGGGGTGATCACCGGCGCGTGAGCAGACGCGCCCCTTCAGGCTCGGATCCGCCAGGTCGTCATAGCTTGCCACCTGACCGGCCTCGAGACGCTCGACACTGGTGTAGAGCACCCGTGCGCGCGTGGTGATGCCGAACCACTGATTGTCGGGGCCGTGGTACTGCTCGGGCAGATTGGCCTCGATGACCTCATCATTGACGCTCTTGACCAGCTCCTCGTCGACCAGCTCCTGCAGACGTCCCACATCCACGGTCAGCAGAACGTCAGCCGGAGTGTTGCGCCCTTCCCGCTTGAGACGCTCGGCCAGGCCCTGCTTGGCGAAGACCACATTGACCTTGACGCCGGTCTCCTCGGTGAACTCCTTGAGGAACGGCTCGATCAGATAGGCCTGACGATAGGAATAGACGTTGACCTCTTCCTGGGCTTGAGCCGGCAGCGCCGTGGCGGCGGTAACGCCAGCCAGTGCGCCCAGCAGCAGCTTGCGGACGGAGGATGCAGAAATCTTGGTGGAAGCTGTCATCGAATACCCCTGTTCGAAGGTCCCCGCTTCTGGCCTGCTGGTGCAGGGGAAGCAGAATGATCGTAGCAATGCGAATCATTCTAATCACAAAGGGTTTCCGATCGCAACGCTCGTGCAACGCTGACTTGCAGTTTTCGCAATCCGTGCTAGCAGTTCATGCCTGAAAACCCGGCGATTCCACGGCGGGATATCTCGAGGCGCGCGGAACAGACAATGTCCTGCGCCGGCATGGCGGGCGCATCAGGCTACGCGGCCATCCTCCCCGACGGCAGGCAATAGCATCATCGCCTCCTGGATGGCTTGCGTGTGTGAAAGCTTGCGCTGCCAGACAGCGTGCAGCGCATGTCGGAAGGCATTGGCGCGTGCTGGCAGGCCGCACCTTTCGTATTCAGCGGCCCGCTCGTCGACACGCTGTGCGAAGGCATCGCGATCCACCTCAAGCTCCAGATTATCGACGCTGACATGAAACGGCTTGGCGACTGCACGGTGGAACAATTGCTCCAGCGCCTGCGGGGCTACCTCGACACTTTCAAAGGCCTTCTGCTGGTGTGCATCACGTCCGTCCGGTGCATACCAGTAACCGTAATCCTCCTTGAGGCGTCGCTCAGGGCCCGCGATGCACCAGTGACTGACTTCGTGCAGAGCGCTGGAGAAGAAGCCGCGCGCCAGATAGAGACGATGAAAGCCGAGCTCATCGCCTGGAGAGTCGCCGCTGGCGACCCCATCCTGCACCTCATCCGTCGTCATGCCGGCGGGCAGATAGAGAGGTTCGTGGGGGGCGCGCCGCAACAAGGTGTTGTAAGACGTGGCAAACAGTCTATCGAAGAGGGAAGTCAACGCCGTCAGCTCAGGGTCCATCGACTCTTGATCCGTCAGGGCCTGCCCCCCCGCCAGGGCATGATCAGGCATGGCATCGCCGTCTGCGCTGCACGCCTCATGACGTGATGACAGGGTGCGAGGCACGCGGGAAAGTTCTGAAGAAAGCAACACAGGCAAGTCTCGACGATCGTGTGAATCAGCAGCGATATCAGTACCCGGAGATAGGGACGGTACTGCATGACGATGTCGAGCATTGTACGTGGCTCGTTCGTATCACGTCATTCCACCTGACAGGTGAGTACCAAGCGCTGATAATTCACTCTCTTGCGCCCCGCAGGCAGGCCTTATCTGCTAGGATGGCGCGCCAAGCAAGAATGATTCTCGATTACCAGCAGGAGCCTGCCGTGCCCCCCGCCGAACCCTCCCATTCATCCGCCTCCACGCCTGCAGCCTCTTCTCAGGCGCCATTCGCCAGCCGGGTACGCGCCGAGACCTCACGTCTGGTCACGCTGGCACTGCCAATCTGCGGTGCTCAGCTGGCTCAGGCAGGCATGAGCGCCGTGGATGTCCTGATGACCGGTCGCTCCAGCGCGACGGACCTGGCAGCCGTCTCGGTGGGGTCCAGCCTCTGGGTGCCTCTGCTGCTGTTGATGGCTGGCACCTTGATGGGGCTGACACCCGTCGTGGCACAGCTGATGGGGGGTAACCGCAGCGGTGAGGTACGTGACAACGTTCACCAGTCACTGTGGATCTCATTGGTGCTCGGCAGTCTGTCAGGATTGGCACTGTGGTTCCTGGCGGCGCCAATCTTCACGCTGATGGAGGTGCCCGGCGCGGTGGCAGAACAGGCCACGCTTTATCTGATGGCCATTGCCTGGGGCATGCCGGGCGCCGCCTTCTATCAAGTGCTACGCGCGTATTCCGATGGCATGAATCATACTCGTCCGGCGCTGATCATCAGCTTGATCGGCCTGTTGTCGAACATTCCGCTCAACTACCTGCTGATCTATGGCTCTGCAGGCGTGGATGACTTGCTGGGGATCACGTTGCCGGGACTGCTGGGCGATATCCCGGCCATGGGCGCTGCAGGCTGCGGTATCGCGACAGGGCTTGCCATGTGGATCATGTGTCTGAGCATGTTTCTCTACACCCGTCGCAGCAGCGCCTACCAGGCAGTCGCCCTCTGGTGCCAACCCAGCGCGCCTCAGCTCAAGAAGATCTCGGAACTGCTCAAGGTCGGTCTGCCGATCGGCATCGCCATCTTCTTCGAGGTCACGCTGTTCACCGTCATCGCGCTGTTCGTGGCAAGCTTCGGTGAGATCAAGGTGGCAGCCCACCAGGTCGCGCTCAACTTCACCTCATTGCTGTTCATGCTCCCCCTGTCACTGGCCATGGCACTCACCGTACGAGTGGGGCATACCATCGGCCGTGGTGACATGAACGAGGCGCGCTTCGTGGCGTGGAATGGCGTGGCCTTCTCACTGGTGGTCGCTCTGATCAATGATCTGGTGATCTGGGTACTGGCAGAGCCTGCCGTGGCGCTCTACACCAGCAACCTCAAGGTGCAGGCGCTGGCGCTTTCCCTGATCACGCTGGCGATGCTCTATCAGGTCTCCGACTCCTTGCAGGTTGCCATGGCAGGGGCTCTGCGCGGCTTCAAGGACACTCGCATCATCATGTTGATTACCATGTTCGCCTACTGGATCATCGGTCTTGGTGGCGGACATCTGCTGGGGGTGGGCAGTGAGCAGTTCCCTGTCTGGCCCTGGGCTGTCGAGAGCATGGGTGTCTATGGCTACTGGATTGGCATGGTGGCCGGCCTGACCGTGGCGGCTCTGCTGCTTGGCTGGCGTCTGTGGGTCATCGCGCGCCGCGCCATTCAGGAGGGCAGCCTGCCCGGCTGAGCGAAGCCCCCTGCCAACGCTGGCCGCGAGCTCGTGATACCGACGGCGGCCTGTGTTCCATCCCTTTTCCCACCCGCTCAAGCACTCGCCTCAGACGCCCCGCCACCGGCCTTTTGCCCGGTCGCGGGGCGTTTGCGTTTAATCCTTCATCTGCGCATGGACGGTCATTTCGTCCAAGGAGGGGTTACCGTCAGGGCTCAGGCTGTGCTAATGGTTATTCAAGGCAGTGCATTAATATGCAGTGCGCCATCTTGCAAGCGGCGGCTGTTTGCACACCCGCACACGCCGAGGACGATCGACAAGCTGCTGAGGAGGGTTCGTCATGGGCGTACCAGTTTCTTCCCCCCGCTCCGCCAAGGTCATCGACCTGAATGTCATGCGTGACAGGATGCGTGCACGACGTCGTATTCTCCGGCTTGCGCCGGAACACGATGGGTTGGAAATGCTCTATCAGCTCGAAAGCGACCCGGAGAGCTACTACAGCCTTCCCGTGTTGGCCTGGGGTCTGCGCGAGGATGGTGAAGTGGTCGGCCTGGTGCCATGGATGGAGGGGCTGATGCCCTGCCATGAGCTGGAAGATCCGCAGCAGGGCCACTTCGTCGGCTACCGAGACCCGGAAACCGACGAGGTCTTCATGCTGGCTCCGGACCACAAGGTCTATGAGCTCGAGCATGCCGCGGCCTATTACGACTATGAGGTGTCGGAGAAGACCACCTTGCTGCAGCAGCTACCGGATACGCTCGGGACTCATGCCCTGTGCATGACCAATGGCGAGTCTGCGTGGCAGCTCAAGCAGGTGTTCGGCTGGCGTCTATACAGCGATGGCAACATCGAGGCACTGCTGGTCGATGAGACACGCGTCACCCAGACACCGGTGCTGGCTGGAGATGACTGCCTCTACCCCGGTCGCAGTCGTCATGACGTGGTCTATTTCTTCCAGCGCGCCGTCGCCAACCAGATTCGTGAGCAGGACCCGGCCACCCTGGAAGCTCTCGCGCTGATGATGACCGGCGAGAGTGATCAGGTCAGTGTGGAAGTGCACGACCGCGAAGCCTGAGACGACTGGCGTCAACTGATGCGAATGTCATAAAGGAAGTGATCCGGCGTTTCGTCACTGCGCTCCAGTGTGTGCCCAAGAAATGCACAGAACTTGGGCACATCACGTGTCGTCGCCGGATCGGTCGCCACGACACGCAGCAGGTCTCCGCTCGCGAGCTCACGCACCTTGTTGTGCAGCATCATGATGGGTTCGGGGCAATACAGACCGCTGGTATCCAGCTCTGCATCGGCAACGGGCAGGGGGGTATCGGTCATCAATGACTCCTGAGGTCCTGCCACTGACAAGGCAGAATGTATGAAGACGGGAGGCGGGCATGATCAAGGTAATGATCGAACGGCATATCATGCCGGGACTCGAACAGGATTACGAACAGGCCTCACGCGAGGTCGTGCGTGAAGCCATGCATGCACAGGGCTTCATCTCGGGCGAGAATCTGGTGGAAAGCGGACGTCCCGGCCACCGAATATTGATCACTTCATGGCGAGACGCAAGAGCCTGGCAGGAGTGGTCGAGCAGTCACGCGCGCGAACGCATGATGGCGCGTCTGGGGCCGATGCTTTCTCAACCGGAACGCATCGTGTTGCTTGAGCACACCTGACCTGCGAGAGATTCAAGCCTCGCGAGCGCAGCACCCCTCAGCGAGGCTCTGTCCATCGACCTGACAGCACCGCACAGACAAGCCCCCACGGACCGCTCGGTCCGTGGGGGCTTGTGGTCGCACCAGACAACCCGGTGGCTCAGTGCGTGATACGCACATGCACGGTGACTTCTTCGCGGTCATGGTACAAGTGACGACACCGGATCTCGGCACCGACATTGGAACGCTCAAGGCTGGCCGCCAGATAATCGAGACAGCGGGAGACTTCCTTCCAGCGTTGCTTCATCGGCAGCTTGAGATTGAAGACCGCCTCATTGCACCAGCGCTTCTTCAGCCAGCGCTCGACCATCTCCGTCACGCGGATGGGCTTGTCGACGATGTCACAGACCAGCCAGTCCAGCCGCAGCGGTGGCTCCCAGGTAAAACCATCTTCCTTGAGATGCTCTACCTGTCCTGTCGCCATCAGATCCTTGTTCATGGGGCCATTGTCGATGGCAAACACGAACATGCCCTTCTCGACCAGCTGGAAGGTCCAGCCACCCGGCGCTGCCCCAAGATCCGCTGCCTGCATGCCAACCGCGATGCGACGCTCCCACTGGTCGCGCGGCACGAACTCATGCCAGGCCTCTTCCAGCTTGAGTGTGGAGCGACTGGGGGCACGGCTCGGCGAACGCAGATGACGGATGCCGTTGGCATATTCGCTGCGGTTGCCAGGAAAGCTCATGCCCAGCTGCACTTCGTCACCATCCGTCCAGAATACGTGCAGCGCCCGCCCACCGGCCTTGCGACGCAGTGCACCACGCTTCTTGAGCGCAGACTCCAACGGGCGGCCGACGGCCTTGCCAAGGCCCGACAGCGCCTTGCCATCATTGGTGTCCGGCATCTCGTGGCGGATCTCCTCGAAGCTCCAGCCAGCGTCGACCACCTGCTGCAGAATCGGTGAGACGCGATTTTCCCGCGACATGCCGACCAATGGCTCCAATGCCACCAGTGTCTGGCGAGCGAAGACCAACGCCTGAAGCGGCATGTCACGATGCAGGCTATTGGCGGGCTCATCACCTGTCACCACATAACGCACGAAGCCACTGTCGCGTGCCGCAATCGGATAACCCGGGGCGCCCAGATAAGCGGCCTTTTCACAGACTTCTGCGGCCAGGTCGGCCTCGAAGCCCGGGCGGCAATACAGCAACAGTTCTTGAGGTTGCATCATCATCTCCATAACGGAAGGCTGGGGAGTCTACCGCCTCGCTCCTGTCCACGACAAGCATGGCGACAATGACTGACTCAGCGAGGAAGCCGCTACTCAGGCCCACCGGGCCTGCCAGCTGACGGGTACCGGCTTTCCGGTTTTTGACCCGCAAAGAGAACCGCCCCTGCAGCTGGGCTGCAGGGGCGGTTCAGTATAAGTGCCTGACGATGACCTACTCTCACATGGAGAAACTCCACACTACCATCGGCGCTAAGCGGTTTCACTTCCGAGTTCGGCATGGGATCGGGTGGTTCACGCTCGCTATGGTCGTCAGGCGAAACGGTGGCA